>NZ_KB911464.1:0-624483 GCF_000383495.1 Mycobacterium sp. 360MFTsu5.1
GGCGTGTTGTTTGAGAACTCAATAGTGTGTTTGGTGGTTTTTGTTTGTTGTTTTTTGACTGCACCTCGTGTTTTCCCGTTTGTGGGGTGTGGTTGTTTTTTTGATGCCAGTTTTTGGTGTCTTTTGTTTAGGTCAGATTGTTCTGAACTGGATTCTGCCCTGTCTTTGGATGGGGAGTTTTTGTTTGGAGAGTTTGATCCTGGCTCAGGACGAACGCTGGCGGCGTGCTTAACACATGCAAGTCGAACGGAAAGGCCCTTCGGGGTACTCGAGTGGCGAACGGGTGAGTAACACGTGGGTGATCTGCCCTGCACTTTGGGATAAGCCTGGGAAACTGGGTCTAATACCGAATAGGACCACGCGCTTCATGGTGTGTGGTGGAAAGCTTTTGCGGTGTGGGATGGGCCCGCGGCCTATCAGCTTGTTGGTGGGGTAATGGCCTACCAAGGCGACGACGGGTAGCCGGCCTGAGAGGGTGACCGGCCACACTGGGACTGAGATACGGCCCAGACTCCTACGGGAGGCAGCAGTGGGGAATATTGCACAATGGGCGCAAGCCTGATGCAGCGACGCCGCGTGAGGGATGACGGCCTTCGGGTTGTAAACCTCTTTCACCAGGGACGAAGCGCAAGTGACGGTACCTGGAGAAGAAGCACCGGCCAACTACGTGCCAGCAGCCGCGGTAATACGTAGGGTGCGAGCGTTGTCCGGAATTACTGGGCGTAAAGAGCTCGTAGGTGGTTTGTCGCGTTGTTCGTGAAAACTCACAGCTTAACTGTGGGCGTGCGGGCGATACGGGCAGACTAGAGTACTGCAGGGGAGACTGGAATTCCTGGTGTAGCGGTGGAATGCGCAGATATCAGGAGGAACACCGGTGGCGAAGGCGGGTCTCTGGGCAGTAACTGACGCTGAGGAGCGAAAGCGTGGGGAGCGAACAGGATTAGATACCCTGGTAGTCCACGCCGTAAACGGTGGGTACTAGGTGTGGGTTCCTTCCTTGGGATCCGTGCCGTAGCTAACGCATTAAGTACCCCGCCTGGGGAGTACGGCCGCAAGGCTAAAACTCAAAGGAATTGACGGGGGCCCGCACAAGCGGCGGAGCATGTGGATTAATTCGATGCAACGCGAAGAACCTTACCTGGGTTTGACATGCACAGGACGCCGGCAGAGATGTCGGTTCCCTTGTGGCCTGTGTGCAGGTGGTGCATGGCTGTCGTCAGCTCGTGTCGTGAGATGTTGGGTTAAGTCCCGCAACGAGCGCAACCCTTGTCCTATGTTGCCAGCGGGTTATGCCGGGGACTCGTAGGAGACTGCCGGGGTCAACTCGGAGGAAGGTGGGGATGACGTCAAGTCATCATGCCCCTTATGTCCAGGGCTTCACACATGCTACAATGGCCGGTACAAAGGGCTGCGATGCCGTGAGGTGGAGCGAATCCTTTCAAAGCCGGTCTCAGTTCGGATCGGGGTCTGCAACTCGACCCCGTGAAGTCGGAGTCGCTAGTAATCGCAGATCAGCAACGCTGCGGTGAATACGTTCCCGGGCCTTGTACACACCGCCCGTCACGTCATGAAAGTCGGTAACACCCGAAGCCGGTGGCCTAACCCTTGTGGAGGGAGCCGTCGAAGGTGGGATCGGCGATTGGGACGAAGTCGTAACAAGGTAGCCGTACCGGAAGGTGCGGCTGGATCACCTCCTTTCTAAGGAGCACCATTTACATGCCCTGATCCAGGGTTTCCCCCATGCCGGCAACCGTGCCGGGGTTCATGGTTGGGATTGTCGCCGGCGCCTGTAGTGGGCTTGTCCGGCGGGTGCATATGACAACAAACGTTCGGCCGGCTGGAAAGCGTTGGTCGTAAAGAATTGCCAGACACACTGTTGGGTCCTGAGACAACAGGCCCGTTCGCTCCCCTCCATACGGGGTGGGAGACACCGCTCCGTTGGGGGTGGTGGGGGTTGTTGTTGCCTCACCGGTTTTGGTGGTGGGGTGTGGTGTTTGATTCGTGGATAGTGGTTGCGAGCATCTAATGCACGCAGAATATGTCGCCTACGGCTTCGGTCGTGGGTGTATGTGTCTGTGGTGTGTTGATGTGCAATTTTGATTCTTGTTTTCAATTGGTTTTTTGTGTCGTAAGTGTTTAAGGGCGCATGGTGGATGCCTTGGCATCAGAGGCCGATGAAGGACGTAGGAGGCTGCGATAAGCCTCGGGGAGCTGCCAACCGAGCGTTGATCCGAGGATGTCCGAATGGGGAAACCCAGCACGAGTGATGTCGTGTTACCCACGCCTGAATATATAGGGTGTGGGAGGTAACGCGGGGAAGTGAAACATCTCAGTACCCGTAGGAAGAGAAAACAATTGTGATTCCGTGAGTAGTGGCGAGCGAAAGCGGATGAGGCTAAACCGTATGCATGTGATACCGGGTAGGGGTTGTGTGTGCGGGGTTGTGGGACCTATCTTTCCAGGGCTATCCCTCTGGAGGGCAGTAAGAAAATGTCGTGGTTAACGGAAGTGGCTTGGGATGGCCTGCCGTAGAGGGTGAGAGTCCCGTACGTGAAAACCCGATGTCTGCCTTGATGGTGTTCCCGAGTAGCAGCGGGCCCGTGAAATCTGCTGTGAATCTGCCGAGACCACTCGGTAAGCCTAAATACCTTCTGATGACCGATAGCGGATTAGTACCGTGAGGGAATGGTGAAAAGTACCCCGGGAGGGGAGTGAAATAGTACCTGAAACCGTGTGCCTACAATCCGTCAGAGCCCTCGTTTACGTGGGGTGATGGCGTGCCTTTTGAAGAATGAGCCTGCGAGTCAGGGACATGTCGCGAGGTTAACCCGTGGGGGGTAGCCGTAGCGAAAGCGAGTCTGAATAGGGCGTATCCACGCAAGTGGTGTAGTGGCATGTTCTGGACCCGAAGCGGAGTGATCTACCCATGGCCAGGGTGAAGCGCGGGTAAGACCGCGTGGAGGCCCGAACCCACTTAGGTTGAAGACTGAGGGGATGAGCTGTGGGTAGGGGTGAAAGGCCAATCAAACTCCGTGATAGCTGGTTCTCCCCGAAATGCATTTAGGTGCAGCGTTGCGTGTTTCTTGCCGGAGGTAGAGCTACTGGATGGCCGATGGGCCTCACCAGGTTACTGACGTCAGCCAAACTCCGAATGCCGGTAAGACAAAAGCGTGGCAGTGAGACGGCGGGGGATAAGCTCCGTGCGTCGAGAGGGAAACAGCCCAGATCGCCGACTAAGGCCCCTAAGCGTGTGCTAAGTGGAAAAGGATGTGCAGTCGCGAAGACAACCAGGAGGTTGGCTTAGAAGCAGCCACCCTTGAAAGAGTGCGTAATAGCTCACTGGTCAAGTGATTGTGCGCCGATAATGTAGCGGGGCTCAAGCACACCGCCGAAGTCGCGGCATCCGCAAGGATGGGTAGGGGAGCGTCCTGCATCCGGTGAAGCAGCCGAGTGATCGAGTTGTGGAGGGTGTGGGAGTGAGAATGCAGGCATGAGTAGCGAATAGGCAAGTGAGAACCTTGCCCGCCGAAAGACCAAGGGTTCCTGGGGCAGGCCAGTCCGCCCAGGGTGAGTCGGGACCTAAGGCGAGGCCGACAGGCGTAGTCGATGGACAACGGGTTGATATTCCCGTACCCGTGTGTGTGCGTCCGTGATGAATCCATTGTGCTAACCATCCAAATGGCACGTGATGATCCTTTCGGGGATCACGTGTTGCCGGCTGCGTGGGACCCTGGTGGGTAGTAGTCAAGCGATGGGGTGACGCAGGAAGGTAGCCGTACCGGTCAGTGGTAATACCGGGGTAAGCCTGTAGGACGAACGATAGGCAAATCCGTCGTTCATGTGTCTGAGAGGTGATGCATAGCCGAGTGAGGCGAATTCGGTGATCCTATGCTGCCAAGAAAAGCCTCTAGCGAGTGCACACATGGCCCGTACCCCAAACCAACACAGGTGGTCAGGTAGAGAATACTAAGGCGTACGAGTTAACTATGGTTAAGGAACTCGGCAAAATGCCCCCGTAACTTCGGGAGAAGGGGGACCTCCATACCGTCAACACCCTTGCGGTGGGTAGCGGGAGGGGGTGGCACAAACCAGTGAGAAGCGACTGTTTACTAAAAACACAGGTCCGTGCGAAGTCGCAAGACGATGTATACGGACTGACGCCTGCCCGGTGCTGGAAGGTTAAGAGGACCTGTTAACTCCTTCGGGGGTGAAGCGGAGAATTTAAGCCCCAGTAAACGGCGGTGGTAACTATAACCATCCTAAGGTAGCGAAATTCCTTGTCGGGTAAGTTCCGACCTGCACGAATGGCGTAACGACTTCTCAACTGTCTCAACCATAGACTCGGCGAAATTGCACTACGAGTAAAGATGCTCGTTACGCGCGGCAGGACGAAAAGACCCCGGGACCTTCACTACAACTTGGTATTGGAGTTCGGTACGGTTTGTGTAGGATAGGTGGGAGACTGTGAAGCGCACACGCCAGTGTGTGTGGAGTCGTTGTTGAAATACCACTCTGATCGTATTGGGCTTCTAACCTCGGACCGTATATCCGGTCCAGGGACAGTGCCTGGTGGGTAGTTTAACTGGGGCGGTTGCCTCCTAAAATGTAACGGAGGCGCCCAAAGGTTCCCTCAACCTGGACGGCAATCAGGTGTTGAGTGTAAGTGCACAAGGGAGCTTGACTGCGAGACCTACAAGTCGAGCAGGGACGAAAGTCGGGACTAGTGATCCGGCACCCCCGAGTGGAAGGGGTGTCGCTCAACGGATAAAAGGTACCCCGGGGATAACAGGCTGATCTTCCCCAAGAGTCCATATCGACGGGATGGTTTGGCACCTCGATGTCGGCTCGTCGCATCCTGGGGCTGGAGCAGGTCCCAAGGGTTGGGCTGTTCGCCCATTAAAGCGGCACGCGAGCTGGGTTTAGAACGTCGTGAGACAGTTCGGTCTCTATCCGCCGCGCGCGTCAGAAACTTGAGGAAACCTGTCCCTAGTACGAGAGGACCGGGACGGACGAACCTCTGGTCTACCAGTTGTCCCACCAGGGGCACCGCTGGATAGCTACGTTCGGACAGGATAACCGCTGAAAGCATCTAAGCGGGAAACCTCTTCCAAGACCAGGTTTCTCACCCTTTTAGAGGGATAAGGCCCCCCGCAGACCACGGGATCGATAGACCAGACCTGCACACCCAGCAATGGGTTTAGGGAACTGGCACTAACCGGCCGAAAACTTACACACACCCAAAAAACCCATGTGTGTAAACAAGACGCACAACATTGCACATCAACCGTGCCCGCAACCACACCACAAAAAGAATCAAACAGACCACACCCCACCACCAAATAACACCCCCAAAGGTGCCAACAGGCTGGTGGAGGCGTAAAATGAATAGAGTTACGGCGGCAACAGCGGCAGGGAAACGCCCGGTCCCATCCCGAACCCGGAAGCTAAGCCTGCCAGCGCCGATGATACTGCCCTGCACGGGCGGAAAAGTAGGACACCGCCGAACACAAATTAGGAATCACCCCCCACATTTATGTGGGGGGTGATTCTATTTGAGGAATTTCCATTTCTCGGCTCGGAAATGGGCCCCGGGCCGGTGCTCGATAGCTTCGCCGCCGGCGCTCGGAGGGCGAGTTTCACGAGCAAAGTTCGGCCAGTGACAGGTCGGGCCGTATTCTGACCTGAGATTTCGTAGGAAAGGTTCCAGTGGTCGACAACAGGCAGGGCGGCGATCGTCGCCCCTCGCGCAGAGACGACGGCGACGCACGACGGGGGCAGCGGCCTCAGCGTGACCGCGCGCAGGCACCCAGACGCCCCGGTTCAGATCGGAACGGCCGGCCACCGCACTCCCGCGACGCCGCGGCGACGTCGGATCGTCCGGCTGGTCCCAGGCTGCCCGACGACGTCGAAGCCAAGCAGCTCTCGCCCGAGGTACGTCGCGAGCTGACGACCCTCGACAAGGCGACCGCGGACTACGTGGCCAAGCACCTCGTCATGGCCGGCGATCTGCTGGAAGAAGACCCGGAAGCCGCTCTCGAGCATGCACGTGCCGCGCGCAACCGCGCGTCGCGCATCGCGGCGATCCGAGAGGCCGTCGGCATCGCGGCGTACCACTGTGGTGACTGGGCCCAGGCCCTCTCCGAGCTGCGTGCCGCACGACGGATGGGGAGCAAGTCTCCGCTGCTGGCCCTCATCGCCGACTGCGAGCGCGGCATCGGCCGTCCGGAGCGCGCCATCGAGCTTGGCCGCAGCCCCGAAGCTGAACAGCTCACCGGTGACGACGCCGACGAACTGAAGATCGTGCTGGCCGGTGCGCGCTGCGACCTCGGCCAGCCGGCGCAGGCATTGGCGCTGCTGTCGAACCCGCCGCTCGATTCCACCCGGACCGGCCAGACGGCAGCTCGCCTGTTCTACGTATATGCCGAGACGCTGCTGGCCCTCGATCGTACGAACGACGCACTCCAGTGGTTCCTGCATGCGGCAGCCGCGGACCTGGAAGGCGTCACGGACGCCGAGGACCGCGTCGCCGAATTGGGCTGACGTGACGACGCTGGCTCAGCTGCACGACTGCCTGCTCCTGGATCTCGACGGCACCGTCTTCCGTGGTCATGAGGCCACCGAAGGCGCCGTCGACGCCCTTGCCGCGGTCACGTCCCGCAAGCTTTACGTGACCAACAATGCGTCGCGAAGCCCGGCCGAGGTGGCCGACCACCTCGATGCGCTCGGTTTCTCCGCGCATGCCGATGATGTGGTGACCAGCGCCCAGAGCGCTGCGCACCTGCTGGCGCTGCAGCTGCCCGCAGGCGCCAAGGTGCTGGTCATCGGTACTGAGGCGCTGGCAGCCGAGGTCGCCAATGTCGGTCTGCAGCCGGTGCGGCAGTTCACCGACGAGCCGGTCGCGGTGGTCCAGGGGCATTCACCTCAGACCGGGTGGGCCGACCTCGCCGAAGCGGCGCTCACCATTCGGGCCGGTGGCCTCTGGGTGGCGGCGAACAGCGACAAGACGCTGCCGTCGGAGCGGGGACTGCTGCCGGGCAACGGCTCGATGGTCGCCGCACTGCAGACCGCCACCGAACAGGTGCCGCAGGTCGCCGGTAAGCCGCAGCCGACGTTGATGAACGATGCCCTGGCCCGCGGCCAGTATCAGGCCCCGTTGGTCGTGGGAGACCGGCTCGACACCGATATCGCGGGGGCGAATGCCGCCGGCCTGCCGAGCCTGATGGTGCTGACCGGGGTGAACAGCGCCGCCGACATGGTGCACGCCATCCCCGCCGAGCGCCCCGACTACCTGGCGCCCGACCTGCGCTCGCTGGACGCTGCTGCGGAGACGTTGCGGATCGGGCCGCACCCCGCGTGGCAGGTGGAGACATCGGGCAACGACGTCGTCGTACGCGCCACCGGAGAGGCTGCCGACGATGATTTGTCGGTGGTCCGCGCCACCGCCGACGCGGTCTGGGCCGCTACCAACGGTCGGGTACGGATCACGGCAGGTGACGACACGGCACGCGCGGCATTGGATCGGTGGTCGCTGCTCGACGGCACCGATCCGCTAGCGTGAACATCGCTATGAGTACCGATCCTGACCAGATCCGCGAAGACATCGCGGTCCTGCTGTCCCACCTCCCGGATCTATCGGGTGAAGGTGATGAGACGCCGGACCTCGAGGCTGTCGCGGCGGGTTTGGACCACGCCCACAATCTGCTGGTCCGGGCGCTGGAATCGGTCGAGAAGGGGTGATCGCACGTGACGCGACGCGCACGTGTTGATGCTGAACTCGTCCGGCGGGGGCTGGCCCGTTCTCGCCAACAAGCGGCCGAACTGATCGAGGCCGGCCGCGTGACGATCGACGGCATGCGGGCATCGAAAGCATCGACGGCCGTCACGCCCGCGGCCAATCTCCTGGTCGCCGAATCCACCGAGCGCAGCTGGGTGTCCCGTGGCGCGCACAAGCTGATCGGTGCCCTTGACGCGTTCGGCGTCTCACCCGAGGGACGGCGCTGCCTGGACGCCGGCGCGTCCACCGGCGGATTCACCGAGGTATTGCTGGACCGCGGAGCGCGCGAGATCGTCGCGGCCGACGTCGGCTACGGCCAATTGGCCTGGTCGCTGCGGTCCGATGATCGCGTCATCGTGATGGAGCGGACGAACGTACGGGAGCTGACGGCCGAGGCCATCGGCGGTCCGGTCGACCTGGTGGTGGCCGACCTGTCGTTCATCTCGCTGGCCACCGTCCTACCGGCACTGACCGCATGTGCGTCGGACCTAGCCGATATCGTTCCCATGGTGAAGCCGCAGTTCGAGGTGGGCAAGGATCGAGTCGGAGCCGGTGGTGTGGTTTCCGACCCGGAACTGCGCGCCGATGCGGTGCTGACGGTCGCACGGCGCGCCGCTGAACTCGGCTGGCATGCGGTCGATGTCACCGCCAGCCCATTGCCCGGCCCGTCGGGCAACGTCGAGTACTTCCTGCGACTGCGGACCACCACCGATGAACCGCTGGAGGGCGACGCCCTCGTCGCAGCCGTCGGCCGCGCGGTCGCCGAGGGGCCGCAGTGACGCGCGAACGCACCGTCCTGCTGGTGATCCACACCGGCCGCGACGAAGCCACCGAAACCGCAACCCGTGTCGAAAAAGTACTGGGCGACAACGGAATCGGTTTGCGCGTGCTCGCAGCCGAGGCCGTCGACCGGGGGGCTCTGCACCTGGCGCCGGACCACATGAGGGCAATGGGCGTCGACATCACGGTCGTCGATCCCGACAGCCACGCCGCCGAGGGCTGTGAACTGGTCCTGGTGCTCGGCGGGGACGGCACCTTCCTGCGGGCGGCCGAGCTGGCCCGCAATGCCGAAATCCCCGTGGTCGGGGTGAACCTCGGACACATCGGGTTCCTGGCGGAAGCCGAGGCCGAGGCCATCGATCACGTGCTCGAGCGCATCATCAACAAGGACTACCGGGTCGAAGAGCGCATGACGCTCGACATCGGGGTTCGCGTCGACGGCGAGATCGTGCAGCGTGGCTGGGCGCTCAACGAAGCCAGCCTCGAGAAGAGCAGCCGGTTCGGTGTGCTGAACGTCGTGCTGGAGGTCGACGGCCGTCCGGTCTCGGCGTTCGGCTGCGACGGTGTGCTGGTGTCGGCCCCCACCGGATCCACCGCCTATGCCTTCTCCGCGGGCGGCCCGATTCTGTGGCCGGATCTCGAAGCAATCCTGGTGGTACCCAACAACGCTCACGCCCTGTTCGCCCGCCCCATGGTGACCAGCCCGGACGCATCGATCGCGATCGAGGTCGAAGCAGGCAACAATGACGCCATGGTGTTCTGCGACGGCCGTCGTCAGATGGTGGTCCCGGCCGGTGGCCGGCTGGAGGTCACCCGCTGCGAAGTCTCGCTGAAATGGGTACGACTCGACAGCGCCCCGTTCTCTGACCGTCTGGTGCGCAAATTCCGGTTGCCGGTGAAAGGGTGGCGCGGCCAGTAATGCTGACCGAGATTCGCATCGAGGCGCTGGGCGCCATCAGTGCGGCCACTGCCGAGTTCGGTCGTGGCCTGACTGTGCTGACCGGCGAAACCGGTACCGGTAAGACCATGGTGGTCACCAGCCTGCATCTGCTGGGTGGCGCACGCGCCGATCCCAGCCGGGTGCGTTCGGGTTCGGCCCGCGCCGTCGTCGAAGGCCGTTTCACCACAACCGAACTCGGCGACGGGGTGTCCGAGCGGGTCGACGAGATCCTGGAGGCCTCCGGCGCGGACCGCGACGACGACGGCAGCGTCATCGCCGCGCGGTCGGTGAGCAAGGACGGGCCGTCGCGCGCGTACCTGGGTGGCCGCAGTGTGCCGGCGAAGTCGCTGGCGACGTTCACCACGGAACTGCTTGCCCTGCATGGGCAGAACGACCAGCTGCGCCTGATGCGCCCCGACGAGCAGCGCGGCGCCCTGGATCGCTACGTCGACGTGACGGGGCTGCTGGCCAAGTACCGCAAGCTGCGCGATGAATGGCTCACCGCCCGCAGGGATTTGATCGACCGGCGCAACCGTGCGCGGGACCTCGCCATGGAGGCCGACCGGCTGCAGTTCGGGCTGGGGGAGATCGACGCGGTGGCGCCGGAAGCCGGCGAGGACGACGCATTGGTGGCCGACATCCGCCGGTTGTCCGAGCTGGACGCGCTGCGGGACGCCGCGCAGACGGCCCGCGCGGCGCTGTCCGGGGAACTGGGTGACGGTCCCGTGGATGACGCCACCTCGGCACTCGATGCGGCGGCGCAGGCCAAGTCGGTGTTGTCGGCGACGGATGACTCCGTGCTGCGCGCCCTCGGCGACCGGCTGGGTGAGGCACTCGCGGTGATCGGTGACGTGTCCGGCGAACTCGGCGATTACCTTTCCGAGTTGCCCAGCGACGCAAGCACTTTGGAATCGAAGCTGGCGCGCCAGGCGGAGCTGCGCAACCTCACCCGTAAGTACGCCGCCGACATCGACGGGGTGTTGCAGTGGGCGGCCGACGCCCGGCAGCGGCTGTCGCAGCTCGACGTCTCGGAAGAGGCCCTCGCCGAACTGCAGAAGCAGGTCGACGAACGCCACGACAAGGTGGTGCTGGCCGCCGCCGAGGTCACCAAGGCGCGCACCAAGGCGTCGAAGTCCTTGGCGAAGGCGGTGACCGCTGAACTCGCGGGACTGGCGATGGGTGGCGCCGGATTCAGCATCACGGTGTCGCCGCTGGAGGCACGTGCCGACGACAGCGCGCCGCTGACCCTGCCGGACGGCACCGCTGTGCATGCCGGCCACGACGGCGTCGACGCCGTCGAGTTCGGTTTCACGCCGCACAGTGGTTCGGACGTGCTGCCGCTGGCCAAGAGTGCGTCCGGTGGTGAGTTGTCGCGCGTGATGCTGGCGCTCGAAGTCGTGCTGTCGGCGTCCGCCGAAGGCACCACGATGGTGTTCGACGAGGTCGACGCCGGCGTCGGTGGCCGCGCCGCCGTGCAGATCGGCAAGCGCCTGGCCCGGCTGGCCCGTACCCACCAGGTCATCGTCGTGACGCACCTGCCGCAGGTCGCGGCCTACGGCGACGTGCACCTGGTCGTGGAGAGCGGCCCGAAGTCGAGCCGCGTGGTCCGCCTCGAGGACGACGACCGGGTCGCCGAGTTGGCCCGCATGCTGGCCGGACTCGGCGACACCGACAGTGGTCGCGCGCACGCCCGCGAGCTGCTCGAGGCCGCGCAGCAGGAGCACGCGACGCCGTAATGTCAGGCGGGGTTGGCGGGCGAGAGCTCGGCCTGACCCCACCGCAGCGGGCTGACGTCGGTCAGCTCGATCACCTCAGCCACGGTGAATTCCACTGAACACTGCGGGCCCTCGTCCCAGATGATCTCGGCGGTACCGGTGAGCTGCAGGGTGGTTCCGGTCTGCCAGTCCGGGATCAGCAGTCCACAGCGCGGGTTGGCGCTGATGTTGCCGAGCGTCATGAACATCGAATTGCCGCGGTAGTCGGGCCAGCGCAGCCGGTTCGGCGAAAGCACCTGCAGGAAGCCGGGATTGCCGCCGCGATGCGAGGCATCGGCGTTGCCGTCGGGATCGGCCGACCCGATGAAGAAGGTGTCGGACCGGGTGACGATCTGCTGCAGGCGCTCATCGAGGACGTCGGCGTGGCGGACGTCCGGCCGATGTGTCTCCTCGGCGACACCGTCGATGTACCGGCGCGAGATGTACTTCGGGCAGTTCGAGTACACCTGGTCGGGGTGGATGCGGAGCCCGTCATCGGTCGGTTGGGCGACGCCGTTGACCCGCATGCGGCGGCGGGTCTGCGGTTCGATCGCGATCATCCCGACGTGTTGGTCCGGCCGGCGTACGACATCGTGCAGCGGATCGCCCGGCACCGGCAGGGCGTCGACCGCGATGGTGTGGTCATCGTCGGCGTGCACGAACCCGGCATGGCCGGTGACCAAACTGGCCCACATCCGTCCCTCCTCGTCGGTCGCGGCGAGCACGACCATCGGCTGCTCGGCCAGGAAAGCCGCCGCGGCGGCCGGAATCTCCGTACGGATCATCCGGCCGACGCGGACAGCGATCTCCGCCTGGCCCATGCGCCGCTGCACTTCCAGCTCACCGGCGTGGTAGGCAGTCATGGCGCGGCTCAGAAGAATCCGCAGGTGGGGGCGGCGCCGTTCGGTGCCGGTGCGGTCTCGGCGCCGCCCGGAGCGTAGATCTCCAGGCGGATGCCGTCGGGGTCGGTGAAGAAGATGCCGCCCGATGCCGCGCCCTCGCCGTGTGCCACCACGCCATCGTGGGCGAACGTCACGCCCAGCTCTTTGAGCGCGGCTTCCACGGTCTGAACCTGCTCGATGGTGTCGACCTGGAACGACAGATGGTGCAGGCCGGGGCTGCGGGTGGAGAACGCGCCGTCGCTCTGCTGCCACAAGGTCAGCCGCAGGGTGCCCTCGGAACCCAGGAAGGCGAAGCGGTGATCGCCTTCGTCACTGATACCGAGTTGTTCGAAACCCAAGGCGCGACGGTAGAAGTCGACGGATCGCGACAGGTCGGTGACGTTGAGCCCGACGTGGCCGGGGGCGAGCTTGGGCGTGATGGCGGTGGTCATCGGTTCCTCCGTTATAACTGTTGATCTGACATTTGAAGGTTAGAATCGGAGGCACAAGGTGTCAACCACCAAAATGAAAATAGATGGTTAGTGGACTGCCGGGAGGCTGTCGATGCAGGAGAGGCGGTTAATCTCAGCTATGCGTGATCCGCGCCCGCATGTCGGCGAACCCCTCGCGCTGGATCTGCTGAACACCCGGTGGATGTCGGCGGAGGGACCTCAGGATCTCCTGGCCGACGTGGCAGGACTCCGATGTTGGTTGGTGGCCAACGATCTCGATGATCGTTGCGAATCCGATGAAAAGACCCGCGCGGCGCTGGTGCGGGCGCGGGAAGCGATCCTGCAGGTGGTCACCGACAGCTCGGCCGACGAGCTGAACGCCGTCCTGGACCACGGCCGCATCCGTCGTTCGCTCGCCGAGTCCGGGCCGCACGACGACGTGGACGTGTCCCGATCCGAATGGCTGCCCGGTTGGCTCGCGGCCGACAACCTGCTGCACCTGCTGGCGGAATCTGCCGGCCGCATCAAGCAGTGCGCGCACCCGCATTGCGTCCTGTGGTTCTACGACGCATCGAAGAACGGCACCCGGCGCTGGCATTCGATGACCACGTGCGGCAACCGCGCGAAGGCCGCTCGGCACTATGCGGCGAAGCGAGATTGAGACCATTCGGCTGTTACGGATGTGACAAAAGAAAACTTCTGAGGCTGTTGTTACGGCGCGCCTCCACCTCTACTTGAGGGTTCATCGACAGAATCGACGCATGAAGATGGCAGCGCTGCTCACCCGAAATGCCGGACCGAAGCCGGGCGTGACTGGAACCGCCCGCGTTGACCGCGACATCGACCGCCTGCTGCGCCGCGTCGGTCCGGGGGACATCGTCATCCTCGATGCGCTCGACCTCGACCGCATCACCGCCGACGCACTGGTGGAGGCCGAGGTCGCCGCCGTGGTGAACGCATCGTCGTCGATCTCCGGCCGCTACCCGAACCTGGGGCCGGAAGTGCTTGTCGCCAACGGGGTTACGTTGATCGACGAAACCGGCCCCGAGGTCTTCAAGAAGGTCAAGGACGGCGCCAAGGTGCGGCTGCACAACGGCGGCATCTACAACGGCGACCGCCGTCTGGTCCTCGGTAACGAGCGCAACGACGAGCAGATCCACGAGATGATGCACGAGGCCAAGAGCGGCCTCGTCGCGCATCTGGAGGCCTTCGCTGGCAACACCATCGAGTTCATCCGCAGCGAGAGCCCGCTGCTGATCGACGGAATGGGCATCCCGGACATCGACGTCGACGTCAACCGCCGGCACGTCGTGGTCGTGACCGACGACCCCAGCGCCGAGGGCGACCTGAAGGCCATCAAGCCCTTCATCAAGGAGTACCAGCCGGTGCTCGTCGGCGTCGGCGCCGGTGCGGACACGCTGCGCAAGGCCGGCTACCGGCCCGCGTTGATCGTCGGCGATCCCGAGGAGATGAGCGCCGACGTGCTGCGGTCCGGCGCCCAGGTGGTGCTGCCGGCCGACGCCGACGGCCACGCCAAAGGCCTTGAGCGCATTCAGGATCTCGGCGTCGGTGCCATGACCTTCCCGGCTGCCGGCTCGGCCGCCGACCTGGCGCTGCTGCTCGTCGACCACCACGGCGCCGCGCTGATCGTCACCGCCGGACACCGCGCCAACATCGAAGAGTTCTTCGACCGCACGCGGCAGTCCAGCACCCCGTCGACGTTCCTCACGCGACTGAAGGTGGGGGAGAAGCTGGTCGACGCGAAAGCCGTTGCGACGCTGTACCGCAGCCGGGTCTCCGGCGGCGCCATCGCGCTCCTGGTCCTGGCGATGCTGGTGGCCGTCATCGTCGCGCTGTACGTCGCGCGCGCCGACGCCACCGTCCTGCACCTGGTGACCGACTACTGGAACCGCTTCCTGCTGTGGGCCCAGGGCTTGGTGAGCTAGCCGGACGATGATTTCCCTACGCTCGCATGCGATCTCACTGGCCGCGGTGTTCCTGGCGCTGGCCATCGGGGTGATGCTCGGTTCCGGTCTGCTGTCCAACACGCTGCTGTCCGGACTTCGTGACGACAAACACGAGTTGCAGAACCAGATCAACAGCCTCACCGACGAGAAGAACGCACTGAACCAGAAGCTCAGTGCGGCAGGCGAGTTCGATGCCCAGATGTCGCCGCGCATGGTGCGCGACGCGCTGGCGGGGAAATCCGTCGTGCTGTTCCGCACCCCGGACGCCGCCACCGACGACGTCGACGCGGCCGCGAAACTGATTGCGGCCGCGGGGGGTTCGGTCACTGGGACCATCGCGCTGACCCAGCAGTTCGTGGACGCCAACGCTTCGGAGAAGCTGCTGTCGGTGGTGAACTCGCCGATCGTGCCGGCCGGACGCCAGCTGAGCACCCGGACCGTCGACCAGGGCTCCCAGGCCGGTGACCTGCTGGGCATCACGCTGCTGCGGGACCGCAACCCGGCCGTCCTGCCCGTCGACGACATGCAGCGCGACACCGTGCTCGCGACGCTGCGTGACACCGGGTTCGTCACCTACGGCACGCAGCGCATCGGGGTCGCCGACAGCGCACTGATCGTCACCGGCGGTGCGTTGGGCGACGACGCCGGCAACCGCGGGGCCACGGTGGCCCGCCTGGCCGCGGGCCTGGCGCCGCACGGCGCGGGCACGTTGGTGGCGGGCCGGGACGGCTGCGCGTCGGGCACCGCGGCCGTTGCCGTCGTGCGCTCGGATGCCGGGCTGTCGGGCGCGGTCGGCACTGTCGACGACGTCAACAGCCAGGCCGGCCGGATCACCACGGTCCTGTCGCTGCAGCAACTCATCGCCGGCGGTCATCCGGCACAGCTCGGTATCGGTCGCGGCGCCAGCTCGGTGACCGTCCTGCAGTAACGCGCCACCGCGCGAGCCGTGGCGACCGTCACCGGCGCGTCAGTCCCAGCTCGGGCCGGTCGGTGATAGGGTGAAATTCCGTGGGTCGGCAGGCCCCAGGTAGCTCAACCGCTACGTTGCCCCATCACCACGGAGGTCGTTCTTGGCATCGCTACGCAGGCACCCACAGGCCGCGACGAAGCACATTTTTGTCAGCGGCGGGGTAGCTTCCTCGCTCGGTAAGGGTCTGACCGCCAGCAGTCTTGGCCAATTGCTCACCGCGCGTGGATTGCACGTGACGATGCAGAAGCTGGACCCGTACCTCAACGTCGACCCCGGCACCATGAACCCGTTCCAGCACGGCGAAGTGTTCGTCACCGAGGACGGCGCCGAGACCGACCTGGACATCGGCCACTACGAGCGCTTCCTGGACCGCAACCTGTCGCGGTCGGCGAACGTCACCACCGGCCAGGTGTACTCCGAGGTCATCGCCAAGGAGCGTCGCGGCGACTACCTCGGCGACACCGTCCAGGTGATCCCGCACATCACCGACGAGATCAAGAGCCGAATCCTCGAGATGGCGCTGCCCGACGCCAAGGGCAAGCGCCCCGACGTGGTCATCACCGAAATCGGCGGCACCGTAGGTGATATCGAGTCGCAGCCGTTCCTGGAGGCGGCCCGCCAGGTCCGCCACGATGTCGGCCGGGAGAACGTCTTCTTCCTGCACGTGTCACTGGTGCCGTACCTGGCCCCGTCGGGCGAGTTGAAGACCAAGCCCACCCAGCACTCGGTGGCCGCGCTGCGCAGCATCGGTATCACGCCGGACGCGCTGATCCTGCGCTGTGACCGCGATGTGCCGGAGCCGCTGAAGAACAAGATCGCGCTGATGTGTGACGTCGACATCGACGGCGTCATCTCGACGCCGGACGCCCCGTCGATCTACGACATCCCCAAGGTGCTGCACCGCGAGGAGCTCGACGCCTACGTGGTGCGCCGGCTCAACCTGCCGTTCCGCGACGTGGACTGGTCGGAGTGGGACGACCTGCTGCGCCGGGTACACGAGCCCAAGGAGACGGTGCGAATCGCCTTGGTGGGCAAGTACATCGACCTGTCCGACGCGTACCTGTCGGTGGCCGAGGCACTGCGTGCCGGCGGGTTCGCCCACCACTCGAAGGTCGAGATCCGCTGGGTCGCCTCGGATGACTGCGAGACCGAGCAGGGCGCGGCCGCCGCACTCGGCGACGTGCACGGCGTGCTGATCCCGGGTGGCTTCGGCATCCGCGGTATCGAGGGCAAGCTCGGCGCCATCAGTTATGCCCGTCGTCAGCGGCTGCCGCTGCTGGGCCTGTGCCTCGGGTTGCAGTGCATCGTCATCGAGGCCGCGCGGTCCGTCGGCATCAGCGGCGCCAACTCGGCGGAGTTCGACGAGCACACACCCGACCCGGTGATCGCCACCATGGCCGACCAGCTCGACGCGGTGGCCGGTGAGGCCGACCTCGGCGGCACCATGCGCCTCGGTGCGTATCCGGCCGTGCTGCAGCCGGATTCGATCGTGGCCAAGGCCTACGACGCGACCGAGGTCTCCGAACGCCACCGGCACCGCTACGAGGTCAACAACGCCTACCGCGACCGCATCTCCGAGAGCGGGCTGAAGTTCTCCGGCACGTCGCCGGACGGCCAGCTGGTCGAGTTCGTCGAGTACGACGCCGAGCTGCACCCGTTCCTGGTCGGCACGCAGGCGCACCCGGAGCTCAAGAGCCGCCCGACGCGTCCGCACCCGCTGTTCGCGTCGTTCATCGGAGCGTCGCTGGACTACAAGGCGGCCGAACGCCTGCCGCTCGAGGAGATCGACTCCGAGGTGCACGGCAACGGATCGCATGCGGAGGGTTCGGACGAGGATGCCGAGCAGCTGCAAGAATCCCGTGGCTGACCACGATTTCGCCACGCTTTCGAGCGAAACCGTATATGTAGGAAAGATTTTCGCGTTGCGGGCCGATGAGGTCGCGATGCCCGGTGGTGGCTCGGCGCGGCGTGAGGTGGTCGAGCACTACGGGGCGGTCGCGGTCGTCGCGCTCGATGACGACGGGAACCTGGTACTGGTGTACCAATACCGGCACCCGATCGGGCGGCGGCTGTGGGAGCTGCCCGCCGGGCTGCTGGACATGGGCGACGAGCCGCCGCACGTCACCGCGGCGCGCGAACTCGAAGAGGAAACCGGCCTGGCCGCCGAACACTGGCAGCTGCTGCTCGACGTCGACTCGGCGCCCGGATTCAGCGACGAGAGCGTGCGGATCTTCCTGGCCACCGGGCTGACCGAGATCGGCCGGCCGCACGCGCACGACGAAGAAGCCGACCTCGTGGTCAAGCGGGTGCCGCTGGCCGATGCCGTACGGATGGTGTTCGACGGCGAGATCGTCAACGCCCTTGCGGTGGCAGGGATTCTGGCCGCCGCCCACCGGCCGGCCGAGCTGCGGCCGCTCGACGCGCCCTGGGTCGACCGCCCGTCGGCACTGCGCACCCGGCGGGAACAGGACTGATGAGGACGGCGGGGGTCCGTTCGCGGCTCGAGGAGCAGGTCCAGGGCTACCTGAACCACCTCAGCATCGAGCGGGGCGTCGCGGCCAACACGCTGAGTTCGTACCGGCGTGACATCCGGCGGTACACCGCCCATCTGGCCGGCCGCGGTATCGACGACCTGGGCGCCGTCACCGAGACCGACGTCAGCGAGTTCCTCGTCGCGCTGCGTCAGGGCGATCCGGACAACGGTGTCGTCGCGTTGTCGTCGGTCTCGGCCGCGCGGGCCGTCATCGCGGTGCGCGGGCTGCACAAGTTCGCCGCCGCCGAAGGCCTCGCCGACACAGACGTCGCGCGCGGTGTGAAGCCACCGACACCGGGCCGACGGCTGCCCAAGAGCCTCAGCTACGACGACGTCGTCGCGCTCTTGGACGGCGCGGGCGGCGACAGCGACGCCGACAACCCGCTGACCCTGCGTAACCGGGCGCTGCTGGAACTGCTGTATTCGACCGGGGCGCGCATCTCCGAGGCGGTCGGTCTCGATCGCGACGACGTCGACACCGAGTCCCGGTCGGTGATGCTGCACGGCAAGGGCGGCAAGCAGCGGCTGGTTCCCATCGGCCGGCCCGCCGTCACCGCGCTGGACGCGTACCTGGTGCGGGGCCGGCCCGACCTGGCACGCCGCGGCAAGGGCACGCCCGCGATCTTCCTGAACGCGCGCGGCGGCCGGTTGTCGCGGCAGAGTGCGTGGCAGGTGCTGCAGGACTCCGCCGAGCGGGCCGGCATCACGGCCGCGGTCTCGCCGCACACGCTGCGCCACTCGTTCGCCACGCACCTGCTCGAAGGCGGCGCCGACGTGCGCGTCGTGCAGGAACTCCTTGGCCACGCATCGGTCACCACCACGCAGATCTACACGCTGGTGACGGTCAGCGCGCTGCGCGAAGTGTGGGCCGGGGCGCACCCGCGCGCCAGATAAGAACGACGATCGGCCGGGGCTAGCATCCGGTCATGGCGTTCTACGACATCATCGAGACGACCGGCAAGGTGATCGACGCCGTCGGTGTCGCGGTGATCGTCGGTGGTGCCGTGATCGCTCTGGCCGCGACGTTCGGTCGGATGCGAGGTTCCGAGGGCGGCGCCTACGACGCGTTCCGGCGGCAGCTCGGCCGCTCGATCCTGCTGGGCCTCGAATTCCTCGTCGCGGCCGACATCATCCGCACCGTGGCCGTCACACCCACCGCGCAGAGCGTCGCGGTGCTGGGCGGCATCGTCGCCATCCGGACATTCCTCAGCTTCTCGCTGCAGGTGGAGATGACGGGCTCGTGGCCGTGGCAGCGGCCGGTCAAGGCTGCGGACGACGGTCAGCCCAAGTAGTCGGACTCGAGCACCAGGTCAGGCAGCGTCTTCTGGTACTCGACGTGGGTGGCGTGCTCCTGCGTGTGCCACAGCTTGCCCTCCTGGTCCCGCATGTACGCCCGGTAGGCCGGAGCGCCGGGCACCTTCACGTTGTCCGCCACGACGACGGCGCCGCGGTGCAGCCAACCCCGCGCCAGGATCGACTCCAGATCCTTGAGGTAGGCCGCCTTGTCGTGGTCGATGAAGACGAAATCGAGGTTGCCCGGCCCGAAGCCATGGCCGGCGAGCGCGTCGAGTGTGGCGCCGCCGTCGCCGATGGTGCCGACGATGCAGGTGATCCGGTCCGCGACGCCGGCGTGGGTCCAGATGCGGCGGGCGATCGCGGCGTTGTCCGCCGACAACTCGACGGTGAAGACGTGTGCGTCCGGCACGGTGCGGGCCATGAGCAGCGCGCTGTAGCCGCAGTAGGTGCCCAGCTCGAGAATTCGCGACGGGTTGGCCCGGATGAGCGCGGACTCGAGGAGTTGGCCCTTTTCGTCGCCGACATTGACCAGCATCGACTGTTCCCGGGCGAACGTGTCGATGGTCGCGAGGACGTGATCGATGTCGCCGCGGCGGGCGTTGGCTTCCACGTAGGCGGCCGCAGCGGCCTCGCGGCCGTCACCCCACTGTCCGGTTTGGACGAACTTTCGCATCCCCAGCGCCATCCGGACGAAGGACCACCGCCGCTTCCAGCTCATGGCAGTCACATTAGGACAGCGGGTCTGCCGTCGTCAGCGGCGTGGCACCGTTAAACTTGCCCGGATGTTCGCTATGGGAGTCACGCCGCTGATCGGCGACGCATGACCGATGTCCCAACAGGCGTGGGGGGCCTGAGCCCGGTGGAGCCGGTTTCGTTGCCGATTGATGTCGATAGCTCGTCCGCGCCCGCAGATCCGGAACCCGCGATCGGCCTGACCGGACGTCCCGCGCGACACATCCCCGAGCCCAAACCCAAGAGCGTGCACGGCCCGGCCAAGGTCATCGCGATGTGCAACCAGAAGGGCGGCGTCGGCAAGACCACGTCGACCATCAATCTGGGCGCCAGCCTGGCCGAATACGGCCGCCGCGTGCTGCTGGTCGACCTCGATCCCCAAGGTGCGCTGTCCGCCGGCCTCGGCGTCCCGCACTACGAGCTCGAGCACACCGTGCACAACCTGCTCGTCGAGCCGCGGGTGTCGATCGACGACGTGCTGATCAACACCCGGGTCAAGGGCCTGGACCTGGTGCCCAGCAACATCGACCTGTCGGCCGCCGAGATTCAGCTGGTCAACGAGGTCGGGCGCGAGCAGACGCTGTCCCGTGCGCTGTATCCCGTGCTGGACCGCTACGACTATGTGCTGATCGACTGCCAGCCGTCGCTGGGCCTGCTCACGGTGAACGGGCTGGCCTGCGCCGATGGCGTCATCATCCCGACCGAGTGCGAGTTCTTCTCGCTGCGCGGTCTCGCATTGCTGACCGACACCGTCGACAAGGTCCGCGACCGGCTGAACCCCAAGCTCGACATCAGCGGCATCCTGATCACCCGGTACGACAACCGCACCGTCAACGCGCGTGAGGTCATGGCCCGCGTCGTGGAGCGCTTCGGCGATCTCGTGTTCGACACCGTCATCAGCCGTACCGTGCGCTTCCCGGAGACCAGCGTCGCCGGTGAACCGATCACCACCTGGGCCCCGAAATCCGGTGGCGCCCAGGCGTACCGGGCGTTGGCGTGCGAGGTCATCGACCGGTTCGGCGCGTGATTTCCGACGTCGACGTCCCTGATAGTGCTGGGGGCGCGGCGCCGGCGAGCCCGGCGACCGAGCAGCCGGAGGAGAAGAAGGCCGGCTTTCAGGTCCGGCTCACCAACTTCGAGGGCCCGTTCGACCTGCTGCTGCAGCTGATCTTCGCGCACCGGCTGGACGTCACCGAAGTCGCGCTGCACCAGGTCACCGATGAGTTCATCGCGTACACCAAGGAGATCGGCAGCCAGCTCGAGCTCGATGAGACGACGGCGTTCCTGGTCGTCGCCGCGACCCTGCTGGACTTGAAGGCCGCCCGGCTGCTGCCCGCCGCCGAGGTCCACGACGAGGACGACCTGGCGCTGCTCGAAGTGCGCGACCTGCTGTTCGCGCGGCTGCTGCAGTACCGGGCCTTCAAGCACGTGGCACTCATGTTCGCCGAGCTCGAGGCCGCGGCGATGCGCAGCTACCCGCGAGCCGTCACCCTGGAGGACCGGTTCACCGAGCTGCTGCCGGAGGTGATGCTCGGCGTCGACGCCGACCGGTTCGCCCAGATCGCGGCGGCCGCGTTCATGCCGCGTCCGGTGCCGTCGCTGCGCGTCGACCACCTGCACGTGCAGGCGGTGTCGGTGCCCGAGCAGGCCATGAAACTGATGGGGCTCCTGGAGAATCGGGGCATCGGGGAGTGGGCGTCGTTCACCGAGCTGGTCGCCGACTGCGACGGCGGGATGGAGATCGTCGGGCGGTTCCTGGCGCTATTAGAGCTCTACCGTGCCAAGGCGGTAAACTTCGAGCAGATTGAACCGCTTGGAGTGCTGCAAGTTTCGTGGACCGGGGAGCGGCCGACGAACGAGCATCTGGCAGCGGCGGTGGAAGAAGACTCATGACAGACAACGACGCGGTGATTTCCGCGGATAGCAGCGTGGGCGAGGGCGTCGAGCCTGACGCCGGTGTGACCGACGCGGTCGCTGCCGCCGAGGGTGACGAACTCGACACCGAGATCACCGATGACGAGCTCGGGTGCGCGCTGGAGGCCCTACTGCTGGTCGTCGACACCCCGGCACCGGTCGACTCGCTGGCGACCGCACTGGACGAGACGATCGAGCGCGTCGAGGACAAGCTGCGCCGGATGGCCGCCGAGCTGGCCGAGCGCGGCAGCGGCATCGACCTGCGCGAGGCCGGCGGCGGCTGGCGCATGTACACCCGGGCCCGGTACGCGCCGTACGTCGAGCGGCTGATTCTCGACGGCGCCCGGTCCAAGCTGACCCGGGCGGCGCTGGAGACGCTCGCGGTGGTCGCTTACCGGCAGCCGGTGACCCGCGCACGGGTGAGTGCGGTGCGCGGCGTCAACGTCGACGCCGTGATGCGGACCCTCGCCGCCCGCGGCCTCATCATCGAAGCCGGCACCGATGCCGACAGTGGCGCAACAACTTTCGCCACAACGGAATTGTTCCTGGAGCGGCTCGGGTTGACCTCGCTGAGCGAGCTGCCGGAACTCGCCCCGCTGTTGCCGGATGTCGACGTCATCGACGACATCACTGAAACGCTCTCTGAGGAGCCGCGTTTCGCCAAACTCGGCGGAACTCCTGCGCCGGCTGCAGAGCCGGCCAAATTCGACGTAGATCGGGACTGACATGGCCAACGAAGAAGGCGTGCGACTGCAGAAGGTGCTGTCGCAGGCGGGAATTGCCTCGCGCCGGGTCGCCGAGCGGATGATCCTGGACGGGCGAGTGGAGGTCGACGGCCAGATCGTCACCGAACTCGGCACCCGGGTTCACCCCGATCGCCAGATCGTCCGGGTCGACGGCAGCCGCGTGCTCGTCGACGAGGACCTCGTGTACCTCGCGCTGAACAAGCCAAAAGGCATGCACTCCACCATGTCTGACGATCAGGGCCGTCCCTGCATCGGTGATCTGGTCGAGCATCGTGTGCGCGGCAACAAGAAGCTCTTCCACGTCGGCCGGCTCGACGCCGAGACCGAAGGGCTGATCCTGCTGACCAATGACGGCGAGCTGGCAAACCGGTTGATGCACCCGCGCTACGAGGTGTCCAAGACGTACCTGGCCACCGTGCAGGGCACCGTGCCCCGCGGGCTGGGCAAGAAGGTGCGCGAGGGTGTGGAGCTGGACGACGGACCCGTCTATGTCGACGAATTCGCGGTGGTGGACATGGCCGCCGGCAAGTCGTTGGTGAAGATCGTGCTGCACGAGGGACGTAACCGCATCGTGCGCCGGCTGATGGCCGAGGTCGGCTTCCCGGTGAAGGAACTGGTGCGTACGCACATCGGCACGGTGGCACTGGGGGACCAGCGCGTCAACAGCCTGCGGGCGCTGACACGCAAGGAAGTCGGCGAGCTGTACCAGGCGGTGGGCCTGTGAACGCGCTCGTCATTGCCATCGACGGCCCGGCGGGCACCGGGAAGTCTTCGGTGTCAACGGGTTTGGCGCACGCACTCGGCGCCAACCACATCAACACCGGTGCGATGTACCGGCTCGTGACGCTGGCGGTACTGCGGGCCGGTATCGACCCGACCGACACCGATGCCGTCGTCGCGGTATGTGAGAAGACCGAGTTCTCCGTCAGCTTCGACCCGGACCACGACACGTCGTACCTTGCGGGCGAGGACGTTTCGGATGAGATCCGCGGCGAGGCGGTGACCCTCGCGGTATCGGCCGTGTCGGCGATTCCGGCCGTGCGGACGCTGCTGGTGCAGCGGCAGCGTGAACTGATCGCGGAGGCCGGCTCGGTTGTCGTCGAGGGCCGCGACATCGGCACCGTCGTCAAGCCCGACGCCGATCTCAAGATTTTCCTGACCGCCTCGGCCGAGGAGCGCGCCCGTCGGCGCAATGCGCAGAACGTCGCAAACGGCCTGGGCGACAACTACGAAGCGGTGCTCGCCGATGTGCAGCGCCGGGACCATCTGGACTCGACACGCGCGGTATCGCCGCTGCAGGCCGCAGATGACGCGATCGTCGTCGATTCCAGCGATATGACCCAGGCTGGTGTGGTGGCACATCTGCTGGATCTCGTGCAGCAGAAGGTAGGTGTGCGCCAATGAGCGACGACGATGGTGTGTGGTTCGACGAAGGTGACTGGGAGATCGGCCCGGAGGGATTCGAGGCCGAGGTCGACGAGTACGCCGGACCCCCGCCCGTGGTGGCCGTGGTCGGCCGCCCGAATGTGGGCAAATCGACTCTGGTGAACCGCATCCTGGGCCGCCGCGAAGCGGTGGTGCAGGACATTCCGGGCGTGACCCGCGACCGCGTGTCGTACGACGCGCAGTGGGTCGGGCGCCGGTTCGTGGTGCAGGACACCGGTGGGTGGGAACCCGACGCCAAGGGCCTGCAGATGCTGGTCGCCGAGCAGGCCACCGTGGCCATGCGTACCGCCGACGCGATCATTCTCGTGGTCGACGCTGTGGTCGGGGCGACCGCGGCCGACGAGGCCGCGGCCAAGCGCCTGCAGCGCTCCGGCAAGCCGGTCTTCTTGGCGGCCAACAAGGTTGACAACGAGAAGGTGGAATCTGAAGCTGCGGCGCTGTGGTCGCTAGGGCTGGGACAGCCGTACTCGATCAGCGCGATGCACGGACGCGGTGTGGCCGACCTGCTGGATGCGGTGCTCGAGGTGCTGCCCACGGTGTCCGAAATGTCCGGCGGGACAGGCGGTCCGCGCCGCGTGGCGTTGGTCGGCAAGCCCAATGTCGGCAAGAGCTCGCTGCTGAACAAGCTGTCCGGCGATGAGCGGTCCGTCGTGCACGACGTCGCCGGCACCACGGTGGACCCGGTCGACTCGCTGATCGAATTGGACGGCAAGATTTGGCGTTTCGTTGATACCGCCGGTCTGCGTCGCAAGGTCGGCCAGGCCAGCGGGCACGAGTTCTACGCCTCGGTGCGCACACACGGCGCGATCGACGCTGCCGAAGTAGCCGTCATGCTGATCGATGCCTCCCAGCCGCTGACCGAGCAGGACCTGCGGGTGCTGTCGATGGTCATCGAGGCCGGGCGCGCGCTCGTCATCGCGTTCAACAAGTGGGACCTGGTCGACGAAGACCGGCGGTACCTGCTGGACAAGGAGATCGAACGAGAGTTGGTGCAGGTGCAGTGGGCGCCGCGCGTCAACATCTCGGCGAAAACCGGTCGGGCCGTGCAGAAGTTGGTGCCGGCGCTGGAGACCTCGCTGGCGTCGTGGGACGCCCGTATCCCGACCGGACGGCTCAACACGTTCCTCAAGGAGATCGTCGCCGCCACGCCGCCGCCGGTGCGCGGTGGTAAGCAGCCACGCATCCTGTTCGCGACGCAGGCGGCCTCGCGGCCGCCGACCTTCGTGCTGTTCACCACGGGCTTCCTGGAGGCCGGCTACCGCCGCTTCCTGGAGCGCCGGCTGCGTGAAGAGTTCGGCTTCGAGGGCAGCCCGATCAAGATCAACGTGCGGGTGCGGGAGAAGCGCGGGGCCAAGCGCTAGTCGCCGACGCGCCGCCGGACCCGTTTAGGGTCCGGCGGGAGGTCTGAGGTAGGCTTTCCAACCGTTGCCGGTTCGCCCGGTAGCGCCGCGGGCTGTGGCGCAGCTTGGTAGCGCACTTGACTGGGGGTCAAGTGGTCGCAGGTTCAAATCCTGTCAGCCCGACAAAGTTTTTGCAGGTCAAAGGCCTCGCGGTGGCCTAGATGGCGCCGTCTTACTGCCACATCCACCCGAGGACACCTTGATGGCGATCGCCGATGTCTCTGCCTACGTGCACCTCAGCAGTGAGGACGTCGAAGAGATCGGCTACGAACTCGACGTGATCCGCCGGGACGTCGAGGAGTCGCTCGGGGCGAAGGACTCGGCGTACATCCGGCGGGTGATCCATTTTCAGCGGGCGCTCGAAGTCGCGGCGCGGCTGATGATCGCCGGGAGCGGGTCCAAGGTTGGCTGGGCCGCCGGCACGTGCGCGCTGGCGTATGCGAAGTCGATCGAGAACATGGAGCTCGGCCACAACATCTCCCACGGCCAGTGGGATTGGATGAACGACCCGGAAATCCACTCCAATACCTGGGAGTGGGACATGGTCGGGCATTCCGCGCAGTGGCGGTACTCGCACAACTATCGGCATCACGTCTACACCAACGTGCTCGGCATGGACGAGGACATCGGTTACCGCCTGCTGCGAGTGACGACCGACCAGCCGTGGCGGTGGGCGCATTTGTTCACCCCGCTTGGAAACCTGGTGCTGGCAGCGACGTTCGAATGGGGTATCGCCCTGCACGGCCTGCACTCGGAGCGGCTCCGGGGCGAGACGCCAGACGCTGTCGCGGTGGAGAAGCGGAAATTCCTCGCCAAGAGCGCGCGCCAGTTGGCCAAGGACTATGTGTTCTTCCCGGCGCTGAGCCTGCGCCGGTGGCGTCGCACGCTGGCGGCCAATGCCACCGCGAATGTGCTCCGGAACCTCTGGGTGTACGTGAACATCATCTGCGGGCACATCCCCGACGGGGCCGAGACGTTCGACCCCGCGGTGGTCAAGGACGAAACCCGCGGCGAATGGTATCTGCGACAAATTCTCGGGACGGCGAACTTCAACGCAAGCCCGCTGCTGGCGTTCTCAGGTGGGCACCTGTGTTACCAGATCGAGCATCACCTGTTCCCTGATCTGCCGAGCAACCGGTTGCCTGAGGTGAGCGTCCGGGTGCGGGAACTGTGCGAGAAGTACGATCTGCCCTACAACACGGAATCACTTCCGCGCCAGTACTTTCGGGCGCAGAGGATCATCCACGGGTTGGCGGTGCCGGACTGGCTGCTGCGCGTGGGGCGGCGGCGCGACTAACTGTTCGACGGATACGCCGGCCCGATTGGTTGCGCGGACGCGGACGAATCGGCTCCGGCAGAGAGCTGCCGTCGTTCGTGCCTACTCCACTGTCGGCCCGACACAGAAAACCCACTCTGAACAGCGTCGGAGTGGGTTTTTGATTTCTTGGCGGTGATCCCGTGCTGGGACCACTTTGGGACCAGGTTCCCAGAGGTGTTTCCAAGGGCCGGGTCGAGGGCAGCTGCAGTTTGACTGGCTGGACGAGGTGGCGGCGGCCATTCTGGATTGCGTCGGGCGCAACCAGCTCGAGGTTGACCGGTTCGCGGCCCTGACGGCAGGGCGATTCTCGCCGCCGATTTCCACCGCCTGGCCAGGCTCGTGGATCGTTTGGTCTCTATTTAATTACACAACGTCATTGACAGACCGTAATTATGAGCGCAAGCTGTTGTCATGACCACGACAAAGCGAGTTGTTTTCATCGGGGCAGCCGGTGAGATGTGCCGTGTCGCCATCGAACGGTTCGTCAAGGCGGCCGGCGACGCCGACTGGATGCTGGAGCTCTACGACATTCGCCCAGAACTGCTGCATGAGTTCGCGGCGAAGCTGCCTGCGGGCTCGGTGACGGTCGGCTCGTTCGACCTCTTCGACGGTGGCGCGCTGCGCAGGGCGATCGACGGTGCCGACCTCGTCGTGCTCGGCGCGGGGCCGTACAACCGCACCGCGGAGCCGGTGATGGAGGCCTGCATCGAGAAGCAGGTGCCCTATCTGGATCTCGACGACGACGAGGCGAGCACGCGTGCAGCGCTGGCGCTCGATGACCGCGCGAAGGCTGCCGGTGTCCCGATCCTCATCTGCTGTGGTGCATCGCCCGGGTACACCAATGTGATGACCGCCGATGCGGCGCGCGACATGGATGTTGTTGAGCGCATTGACATCTGCTGGGTGACCGGCGATGAAGGGCCGGTGCCGTTCGGCCGGGCGGTGCTCGACCACGCGATCCGCGGTTTCGCCGGGCCGTGCTGGACCTGGGAGAACGGGCGCGCAGTGCAACATCAGACGTTCCTGGAGACCGATGTGTTCGACGTCGGCAACTCACTCGGTGACGCCTACCGATTCTACGAGTGTGCGCATCCAGAAGCGGTGACGTTGCCGCGGCGCTGGCCGGGAGCCGACCGGATTCGGGTTCTGGGCGCCCTCGATCCGCCGCCCACCAACGGCATCATGCGTGGCGTCGCAGTGGCCGTGCAGGACAACAACATCACCATGGACGAGGCCATCGACTTCGTCAACGACCTCCTGACCGACAAGACCGGTTCGCTCAAGGTGTGGCGGTACGCGTTGTCGGGGCTCTGGGGCACCATCCGCCGCGGCGAGATCGGGGCCGTGGAGGTGCTGAAGTTCATGGCCACGTCGGCGGCAAAGAAGCACCCGCCGTTCCGGGGCACCAACTATGTCCGGGTGACGGGCAAACGCGATGGGCAGCAGGTGGTTTCGGTGCGGCGTGCACCGGTGAGCGGGCCCGGTACCCCGTGGACCACCATGGCGTCTCTCACGGGTTCGGCCACCGCGGCGTTCATGCTGTTGGCCGTCGACCAATTGGGCGAACGGTCCGGGGTTTTGGCGCCGGAGGACTGGGCCGACCCGGAGACCTTCTACCACGCGCTGGCGGCCACCGGTGGGGCGCCACTGCACCAGGTGGTCGAGGCAGTGGTCACCCCGAGTACTGCGGTGACCTGCCGCAAGGTGGTGTCCGCATGAACCTGCTGACCGAAACCGGTTGGGCCCCTGTGCCTGTCGGTGAACCGGCGCTCGCCGGCGAGGTGACCTGTGATGTCGCCGTGGTCGGGGGCGGCGTCGGTGGGATGACGGCAGCCTTGCGCCTCGCCGAATCCGGCGCCGACGTCGTTCTGCTCGAAGCGCAGACCTGCGGCTGGGGCGCGAGTTCGCGCAACGCGGGCTATGTGACCAACTCGATCGCCGCCGATCCATCGTTGCTGGCACTGTTGTTGAGTCGCAGCAAGGTCCGCGCGCTGTTCCAGTTTGCCGAAGCGGCAGTGGAATTCACTCAGGACGCCATCGAGCATCGCGCCATCGACTGTGACTTCGAAAAGGTCGGCATTGTGCTGGCTGCGGTGTCGAAGGGACAACTGCGGAAGTCGCGGCGAAACGCGAAGATCCTGTCCGAGGCCGGCTCGTCGGCCGAGTTCGTCGATGGACGAGACGCGGGCTTGCCGGACGGCTTCCTGGGCGGAGTGCGCGAAGGCATCGGGGGGACCCTGAACCCCGGCAAGTACGCCATGGGACTACGCGACGCGGTCCTGGCCTCTGGGGTAAGGGTTTTCGAGCACACGCCGGTGCAGAACGTCACCGATGGCGGTGCCGGGGTGACTGTCGAGACGGCGCAGGGCCGGGTCCGCGCCAAGCAGGCGTTGCTTACTGCCAACGCCAACCTCAAGGACTTCGCCATTGCGCCGCGCCGGCTGGTCTCCCCGGTGTGGACCTCGCTGGTGGAAACCGAGCCGGTCGCCCCGGAACGACTGGACGCCATCGGGTGGACCAGCCGCGCGCCCATGGTGACCGCACACATGATCTTGGAGAGCTACCGCGTAACTCCGCGGAACACCATCGTTTTCGGTACCCGGCGGTTGGAGACCACCAACGGGCCGCTGCACGCGCGAACGCCTTCGGGGCCCGTCGTCGACGATCTCGTGCGCGGCTTCCGCGAGCGGTTCCCCGGTCTGAGCGACGTTGCGCCGCAACGGGCCTGGGGCGGCTGGATCGGCATGAGCTCCACTTGGCTGCCGGTCGCCGGGGAGGCCGCGCCGAACGTGCTGTATTCGTTGGCGTGCAACGGACATGGCTTCGCCCAGGCACAGTACGTCGGAAACCTGCTCGCCGACAGACTTTCCGGCGCACCCATGCCGGACGACCTCAAGACCATCTGGCACGACGGCCGATTCTGGCCCAGCTTCGTCGGCCAGCCGGCACTGACCCTTGGCTGGTTCGGCGACCGCGTTCTCGACCGCCTGGCCCGGATATAGGCAGCAAGGAGCAAATATGGACGTCATCGGCGCGTTGTTCGCCCTCGCGGATCTCCTCATGATCTTTGCCGGTTTCACCTACGGCTGGAAGTTCATCCGGAACCATGGGAACTATCTGCTCGGTCTGGAGTGGATCATCGTCGCAACCTCCGGGGTCAACTTCTTGATCTACGCGGTGCTGCGGCTGAGCCAGGAGAGCGGCAGTTTTCACGTCGCGATCTTCTTCGACGCGTTCTCCAGATCGGTCGGGATCACCTTGATCCTGGTGCTCGGCTTGTTGGCCGTGACCCACGGATACAAGCCGTCGCGCACAGTCGACATCGGCGTCTTCGCCCTGGCCGGCGTGGTCGGTCTCGTTCTGACGTTCTACGCTTTGCGGACGGCATCACCGGTCACGCACCACATCGGCCTGACCGGCGCGGTGTTCCTCGTCGCGGTGAACGTCCTCACCACGATCTTCCTGATCTATTTCGCCACCCGGCTGTGGCGTATCGGCGAGCGGGGCCACGCGGTGCTCGTCATGGTCGTGACTGCGATGGGGGCGGTGATCGCCGCGACGTATGACTTCTACGACGTACCCGGTGATGACTCGAACCGGACGATCTTCTACACGGCGGCGCTGACGACGTGGGCGCTCCAGTTGATCGTCTACTACTACGCCTACCGCGCGATGGACGAACATAACCGGCATCGCGCCACGGTTGTGATGAACTAAGGACACGATGAGCAGACGCCCCAAACACGATCCCAGGGAGTCCGAACGCGAGATCCTCGTCGCGGCGGAGGAGTTCTTGCGGGAGCGGCCATTCCGCGAGATGACCGTCGACGCAGTGATGAGCCGGACTGGACTCAAGCGGCCGGCGTTCTACGTGCACTTCCGGGACCGTCACGACCTCGCGCTGCGCGTCGTCGAGCAACTCGGGATGGAGATCGGAGAGATGGTCGACCGGTGGCTGGTGGGCACCGACCTCGTCAACGATGCGAGGTCGGCGTTCAAAGGGCTGACCGAGGTTTATTCGCAACACGGTGCCGTCTTACGTGCGCTGTCGGATGCGGCGGGTAGCGACGAGAAGGTCGAGGCCGCATACGGGCAGCTGATTCAGCAGTTCATCGACGCGACCACCAAACGCATCGTCGACGATCAGGCAGACGGACGGATCAAGGCAGATCTCGATGCAGTGGAGACCGCACGGGCCCTGGTCTGGATGGACGAACGCTATCTGACACAGACGTTTTCGCGTGAGCCCCACCCGGACCCGGACCTTGTAGTCGACGTGCTGTACAACATTTGGATGTCTGCTCTATACGGACCGCGGTCCTAACCAGGCAGTCCCTGGCCCCTGGGCGCGTCGAAAATTCTCAGCGGGTCGATAGCGTCAACCCGGCGCAACCGGGGCCCTGCTCATGCCGATCGCACTGACGCCGACGCCGGCGAGTCCTCCCGCAGCATGGACCCGGTCTGGACAGCCGGCAGCCACAAGTCGAAGACTATGGGGCTATCGGCACAAGGCGCAACAATCGACCAGGGAGTGGTGATGACGAGATACGCCAGCGCATCCAGAACTTGGGATGGCGGTTGGGCCGAAGCTGAACGCGCGGCCGAGAAGATGGTGTTTCGTGCACCGACGTTCGCTCTGGAGCTGGCCAAAGCACTGCGGCCTGACCGGCGTTCCGCGCATGTCGGCGGCAATCTGGCTACCGCCACCGAAGAGGTGGTGATCAATGTTCCTGTCGATCGTGTCTATGCGCAGGTTGCCGATGTGACGCAAATGGGCCGGTGGAGTCCGGAGAACACCGGCGCGACCATCAGAGACGGTGGAATCGTGGGTGTCGGAACAGTCTTCGACGGCCGCAACCTGCGTGGCCGCTTGCGCTGGACCACCCGCTGCGAGGTGATCGCCGCCGATGAGAACGAGCGCTTTGCCTTCAAGGTGCGGGCGATCGGATGGGACCGGCCGTTTCTGCGTTTCCCGATAGCGACCTGGACGTACCGGTTCCGGCCAATCGATGAGGCGACGACCGCGGTCAGTGAGACCTGGGCGGTTGGCCCCTGGCCACGACCGGTAGTCGATGCAGTCAATCACTGGTCGGCGAACGGCCTGACGGGAGCTGAGATTCAGAGCAGGAACTTGGCCATCACATTGCGGAATCTGAAACAGCGACTCGAAGCCGACGACTAGATCTCGTTGTCCGGTTAGCCTGACGCCATGACCGTGAACTCGAAGGTTTCGCGCTCCTGGCTCCTGGTCAATCCGTCTCGCGAGCCTGATCTCGGGGCGCTGCTGTCGACCACGAGCTCCGACGAGGTGATTCTGGATCTCGAAGACGCCGTCGCTCCCGATGAGAAGGAGGCGGCCCGGGACCGAGTCGTCGAATTCCTGAACTCCGGGGCGCGGACGTGGGTCCGGGTCAATGACGCGTCCAGTGATTTCTGGTCTGCCGACTGCCGTGCGCTGGCTGAATGCCGCGGGCTCAAGGGCGTCGTGCTGGCCAAGACCGAGGGCGGAAACCACATGTGGGATACCGCGAACCGGCTCGGTGGCGAATCACCGGTGATCGCGTTGATCGAAACCGCGCGCGGGCTGGCGCGTGTGCATGACATCGCCGCGGCACGCCCGTGCTTCCGCATCGCGTTCGGCGTCAACGACTACACGCTGGACATCGGCGTCGAGCAGGACCCGCTGGCGCTGGCCTACAGCCGTTCCCAGCTGGTCGTCGCGTCGCGCGCGGCGCACATCCCGGGTCCGATCGATGGGCCCACCCGCGATCCGGATCAGCTGGCCGAGGGTGTGGCGCTCACCCGGCAGATGGGTATGACGGGCAAGCTCGCGCTGCGCTCGTCCGACGCCGACGTCATCAATTCCGGGCTGAGCCCGTCCGAATCGGACATCAGCTGGGCACGCGAGTTCGTCGAGCAGTTCAACGCCCGGGGCGGAAAACCCAAGGACGGCAGCGACTTACCCCGATTGAACCGCGCCAGGATCATCCTCGAGAGGGCACGCCAACTGCGGCTGATACCGAGCTGAACGTCAGGTCAGTGGTACCCATCCCCGCGGGTCTACGTCCGTGGGAACGGCACGGACGTAGAAGCAGTTGCTGAACCCGAGCGCACCTTCGCAATGGTTGAAGATGCCGTTGCCGTCGGCTTGCCCGTCGCAGTATCCACCCCAGGGGGTGTTGAAGCACTGTCCTGGTGTGGCGTTGGCTGCGCCGATGGGGCTGAGTGCGAGCGCCGCGGCGGCGACTGCGAATGCGAGTGCGATTTTCATCAGCCCATCCCTCCTTCTGCCATGAGGTTTGATCTGTCGCGAGGCGCTGGTCCGTTGCCGTCACCAGGCCCATATAAATTCCGATGGTAGGCCGACTTCAGGAGTGCTGGCACCGTTATGTGTGCAGGCGAACAGCCATCCCCAGCGGACTTCCGAGACGGGTGTGACACGTGAGGTCTATGGGGATTTTGTGAGTGCGCCAGCGAGCAATTGTTGGCGGCACCAACAGGTTTCGATGCGGCGGCATCTGCCGCACCATCCGCGGAGAGCTTGGGTCACGTCGCCCGCCAAGACCTACGCGGAACCCGTTCCGACGGGGTCGCGTACGTTCTTAGCGAAGAAGAATCCGTCAGCATTCAACGAAAGTGATCATGTCCGAGGACCAGAACACAGACGTTCCACCGAATCACCTCTCGATCGACCCGCGCAGCCCCTACTTCAACGAAGAGGCGCTCCTGCGCGACGTGGGTATCCGCTTCAATGGCGTCGAGCGAACCAACGTCGTCGAATACAACGTGGCCGAGGGCTGGGTGCGTGTGGAAGTCCCCACCGCCAAGGACCGCCGCGGAAACCCGATGGTCGTCAAGCAGAGCGGCACGGTTGAACCGTATTTCCGCATAGCGAAGTAGCGGACGACCGTGGACACCACCGGTGCGCCCACGATCACCGCAGCGGTGCCGGGGTCCTTCGAGTGGGATGTCTTCCATGAGCGTCATCCAAAGCTGATTCAGCAGGTTCTGGACACCACGCCCTACACCGCGGCCGAGGAGGCGACGCTGCGGCGGCTGCTCGTCGAGAGCACCACCGGCGTCCTGGAGCCGTTGCCCGAGCATGCGCATGACCGGGATGATTGGCTCGCCTGGGGCGAGCGCCTCTACGGACGGCCCTGGGGTGAGGTGCCGTTCCTGTGGAGCGAGAGCTACTTCTACCGCCGGCTGCTCGAGGCCGTCGGTTACTTCGGGGCCGGCGCCTGGCGCGGAGTCGACCCGTTCGCACCGGTCAAGACCGCCGAGTTGGCGGGGCCGGCGGTCGATGAAGAGCTGAGTGCGTTCGCCGACCTGGCGGACGCGTCGGAGGACCAGCAGCACAAGGCGCTGCTGGTCGCCGCACTATGGGGCAACCGTGCCGACCTCAGCTTCCAACTCCAAAAGAGTGCGGGCGCCGCGGACGTGGACGCGGCGGGCATCCTCGTCGACGACAGCGCCATGCTGTGGTCCGCGCTCCGATCGCAGGACAATCCGACCGTCTGCCTCGTCGCCGACAATGCCGGACGCGAGTTGCTGGCGGATCTTGTCCTGGCCGACAGCCTGCTCACCCAGCACCTGGCGGCCGAGATCGTGCTGTACGTCAAGCCGTATCCCTACTACGTGTCGGATGCGACGACGGTCGACGTCCTGGCCGTCATCCGACGCTTGCGGACCGACACCCGTCCGGAGATCGGGAAGATCGGTGACCGGCTTTGGGACGCGGTGCGCGGCGGCCGGCTCGCGGTCCGCACCCACAAGTTCTTCTGTGCCCCGCTGTCGTTCCATGACATGCCCGACGATCTCGCGGCCGAATTCGCCACCGCCACAATGACTGTGATGAAGGGCGACCTCAACTACCGGCGCTTGGTCGGCGACCGGTACTGGCCCGCCACAACACCGTTCGACCAGACCGTCGACTACTTTCCGTCTTCGGTCACGGCACTGCGGACCCTCAAATCGGAAGTTGTCGTCGGCCTGCCGTCCGAGCAGCTTGCCGAACTCGATGCCACTGGACAGCGATGGCGGACCAGCGGTGGGTACGCGGTGATCCAAGCCCGGGTGGAGTAAGGGATTCAGACGACCACCGGACTGGGCTGAGGAGCCAGTACGGATCCGCTGATGAGTCGGTCCCGCATCCACCGCGTGCCGCCCTCGAGCTCGAACGGCGCATAGTGCGGGTTCGGGTTACTGGCCAGGAACACCGCGCCGCTGATCATCGCCTCGATAACGGCGAACGCCTCGCTGAAGGGCGCATGGAGCGTGAACGCGATCTGCCCCGCGAGCGAGAACGGGTTGCTGATCCAGTCGTTCATCACCGCCTCGTAAACGGCGGCTTTGACCGCGCTCGCCTGGTCGTCGCTGTTCTCGGCGAAAATGTCGCCTTCGCGGTAGACGTCCATCCAGTTGTCGGGCTTGGCGGGGAAACCGGGTAGCCCGAACCGCCGAATCGGGTCCAGGCCATGGGTGCCGGTCGCTGTCACCCGGGGTGTGGCCCACGGCGCGATGGAATCGGTCTGCCGGCACGGGTTGGCATATGCCAGAACGCCTTTGAGGTCAGGTGTGCGCCAGGCCAGTGGTTGCCCGGGCTGCAGGTACCGGAAGTAGAAGTACGAACCCACGATCGCGCCCTGCGAGTAGATGCCGAGCGACCATGGCGTGCCCTCCGGGAACGGCACGCCGTTGTCCATCTGCGTGGCGCCGAGCAGACGGGCGAGCTCGTTGATCCCGCTCTCGTTGTCGAACGGGAGTGCTCCGTTGTTGTAGCCGACGGGCTGGTGGTGGCAAAGGCCTGCGTTCTCAAGGATTGTTGCCGTGTCTGCCGCCGGTCCGCGGAACATGTCCGACAGGTGGCCCTCGACCGTGAACATGATGGGGCGCAGGTTCCGTGGCGGCGGCACGTAGTGGGCCGCCTGGGCGGTCACGTCGTCGAAGATGCCGGTCTGCGGCAGCCCGAGGCGCCGTTGCATCTCGGTGACGGCGGCGACGTCACTGTCGCCGTAAACCCGGTCTTTTGCGGGCGCGTACGCGCGGTACACGCGCTGGAACCAGGCTTGCCAGTATTCGATTTCTGTTCCGTGGGCTCCGGGCCCGTATGGTAGTGGCATTGGTGTGCTCCCTCCAGAAGCTTGACGGCTCGTTTGCCATGAAAATGGTTGACAGACAACGTGATTCAGAAGGTGCGAGATACGCCCTGTGATCATCTCGACAACGGACGGCTCGCGGACCGCGCCCTTAGAGCCCGTGGTGTGGCGAGCGATACGTGGAAGCGCCGAACCGATTCCGGTGCAGGACACGCGTCATCGTTGCGCGTGAGCGGGTCGGCGACACGGGCGAGTGACGGTCTGCTGGAGTGCTGCCACATTCCCAGAGCAATGAGATATGCGCCTGTCCCGCCGGCGACTAACAGACCCAACAGTCCCACGAGGATCGAGCCCTGCAGCGCGGTTGCCGCGCTGACAATGAGAAGTACTGCGCCGAGAGTGAGAAGCGATGCGCCGAGAACGATGATCCGGTGCGCGTCGCCTTTGGCCCACCATACGGCGCGATACGCACCCACGGTCATCATCCGTGTGACGTTCAGTGGTGGCTTGAGAACGCCTGGTAGCTGTTCGACGGAACCGGCCGCCGCGGTCACGGTGGCCACGGCTTTGGCGATGGTGCACGACATGAGTGGGGAGCCACCATCAGTGGCGAATGTCTCCGCGGCAATGGGATTTTCGGGCAGCAATCCGTATTTGGTAGATGCCGAGGCGGCCCGGACCGATTCGGCCCAGCCGAGAGTCGTTTCGGGGCTCCAGTCCGGGGGTTCTCCCGCTCGCGGGTCGAGTACGGCATCAGCGAGCGCATCCAGTTCCTCGTCGAGGACACTTCTCTGCCACGGCTGCGCCAGCCACATGGATGTGTGGGGAAGGCTGGTCGGCATCGGCTGGTCTGGGTTGTCGAGGAATCGGAGTTCTGTGAGGACCGCGGCAGGCGCCGAGTTCGCGCTCGGAATGTCGGGCGCCCCGATCGCTCCGAGCTTGTCCACGAACCACTGCGCCCGGCTGACTGCCCCGTTGGCTTCGGGTGTTGGAACGATCCACTGCACGCGTCGTGGGTCGAGAAGGGCGTGTACCAGCCATCCCGCGCCGTCGAGCCGACCCCACATCCAGTCGTTGGCACGCCATGACCGTTTGTAGAAGGCGCCGAAGTGGTGGAACTGCATGCCGGTGAGTTTCTCGGTGGCCGTCTGAAAATCGGGCGCGAGTTGACAGCGGGTATCGGCGCTGACCTGGATCAGTTCCAGCGACTGCTCGACGTCCGCGTCGGTGGGGAGCATCGCCCGCTGGGTCGCGGCGAGGTTGAACAGCTTGGTGGCCACGGTTCCCGATGTGGATTCCTCCCCAAGATAGGTGAGATAGGTCTTGAGCTGGTTGAGGTGCTGACTATCAGGCGGGCGGACGGCGTCGGCTGCCCGCCTGATAGTCAGTGGCTGCTTGGCAATGTCGTCCAGAGTGTTCCGTCCGTCAGCGATGGCGGAACCCATTTGCGCCCAGGCTGTTTCGTCGATTTCGAGGTGTTCGAGATAGGCCTTGGCGATTTCCTTGGCGGCCTCGTCCAGTGATCGGTTCCGGGTCTGTGTGTTGGTGCAGACCCTGGTGATGAGGTCGCCGAGGTCGAACGGTTCGGGCGGCGGGCACGCGTTGGAGATGCCGGCGGCGATTGTTGAGATGGCGGCCATTTCCTCTGGGGTCGTCGCGAGCTGGTAGGCGGCCCGGACGATGACGATGGCGCACGCCTTGGCAAGGTCGAAGGCTGGCCGCCCGTACCGTGCGAGTTCGGCTGTGCTGGTCGGAAGCGATCCGCCAGGGGACAACCAATGAGCCTTGATGGACTCGGTGATCGTTGTGCGGCAGAGGTTTTCGGCGTCGCCGCCGATCTTCAGATTTGCTTCCCAGCTCGTGGGGATGCTCTGCGGTGAGCCGTTCGCCGCGGGCCACGTGCTGAGCTGGCGAAGCAGGGCGGCGGTGACGGCCTGCGCGTGTCGGGTGGCTTCTTGCTGCGCGTAGTCCGTCAGCAGCCGCGGGGTCAGCAGCGGCCTGTCGGACCCCAGATTGATGGCGAGCTGTGCGAGATGCAGTCTTGTGTTGGCGCGCGCGTGCATCCGGTCTTGGTGGGTGCGGATGGCACGGAGGTCGACGGAGATCGATTGCGACGTCATTGCGGTGAGGTCTTTGAGGAGCGCGTCGACGAGTCCGAGAGGTTCGTCGAGTCGATCTTGCGGAGCTTCCTCCACGGTTGGTGTCGGTCCCGAGGACGGCACGACGAACAGGAGGACCCGGCGGACCGGTCGTTGGGCGGGCCGATCGAAGATTCGTTGCAGCACAACGTCAATGGGCTGGTTGTCCAGCAATCCACCATCGGCGACCCAGTGCGGCCGGGTGAAGTTGGTGAAGCGTGCCATCGGCGGTCGGGCGGGCACGTCTCCCGACCTGACGGTTCCTTCTGTGAAGGGGATGAAGGAGGGCTCGAACGCGGCGGGGAACGAGGCGCTGCTGCGCGCGGCCAACGCGAGTGCAGACGCGGCATTGCCATTCGTGAGGTTCTGCTCGGTGAAGGTAAAGACGCCGCGCCGGTCGACGTCTTGGACCTGAGTACCGAAGGAGTCGGTGAACCTGCTGGTCTCGCCGTTGAGCAGTGTCGTCGTGATGTAGAGCGTCGTAGACGGCAGATCACCACTGCTTTGGGTCTGGAACGGCCCGTGCGTGAATGTCGGAATCTCGGCGTCGAGGCTCTTGAACATGCGTTCGTCGCCGTAGAGGAGCGACGGCGTGCTGGCATCTGTGGGATCGCGTAAAAGGTCGGTCAGCGCACCCAGGTCGAGCCAGAGTTCGCGGAGATTGCCCAGGTCGGCGCCTTTGACTCGGGACCAGGCGAGGAACGCTGCATTGATGCCGCCGGCGCTGGTTCCCGACAGAATGTCGACGTCGGCAACGACGTCGAGCAGATCGATCAGCTCGGCGTAGAGCTTGAGGGATGTTTCCGCCGCCGTGGTTAGCGTCGAGGCGGGAAGGTCACCGCCCCTCAGTCGCCACTCCGACGCCTGGGCAAGCAGATTGATCTCACGTGTCACCCCGGCCATCCAGATCGCGAGGCTGACTCCGCCGGTCATCGTCGTCGCGAGGCGTAGTTCCTGGGTGGACTCCGACGCCTTGGACGGACTCTGAAACGCCATCGCGCACCTCCCTTTTGCTGGATTCGAAGCTAATGACGGTGGCGGGTGGCTGTATCGAGTAGTCGACTACTCGAATATGCGAATTCAGATGTCAGGGCTCGGAATTCGCTACCGGGACGGCGGCATTACCCGTGCCCAGGAACGGTGTGAGGATCGTCATCATCAGTGCTCCGCCGACGGCAAGCGTGCCGGACAGCATCGTGAACGCGCCGTGGGGCACACTGTATTGCAGTGGTGACCCGGGCACTGTCAATCCGTATACGGCCATCGACAACATGGCTGCCGCGATCGGCAGGTACGGCGGGCGCATGACGCATAGCGCGCTCACAACGTCCCCGTGCTGCAACGTGTAATTCCGCTTGGCGCAATAGGTCGCGAGGATGATGGCACCGCAGGCGATCACCGAAAAGCCGTAGAGCACCCACCGGCCGGTGTTGTACGTAGGGCCTGAGTCGACGAACAATGCCAACAACGTCGTGTAGGCGACGAGTGCCTCGGCCGGGATCTGGGCGGCCAGCAACTGCGCAAATCCGGCAGCTGTATCGATCAGCGGTGCCGGCGGGGCCACTTGGGCGATATCAGTTGGCCGACGCAACGTCGCCGTCGGTCCGGGGGCCGGCATCTCCGGCTGCGCGTCCGGCACTCCGCCCGACGGCGCCGGTGACGGTGAAACCCCCTGTCCGGCGCCAATTGTCACGCTGTTCAGCGGCTGACCGACCGGTGCGAGGTCGCGCGCGACCGCGACCGACGCCATGGCAACCAGGCTCATGATGACCTCCTCGGTGCTGGCAAGGACCACCGAGTCGCCGTGTCAGCTTGCGATCCGGTTCGCCTATGCCCCAACGATGTTGCACCGCCGGCGGCTCGAACACGCGCGTAGCCCGCTACTCGACAATTGCGGCGTCACCGCAATATCGGGTGCGCCGATGCGGAGCGATTCGAGTAGTGGGCTACTGGTGCGGCCCTGCATCTCTCGTCGCGACACTTGGGTTCCCATCACTTCATCAAAGGAGGGACTGATGACCGTCACTCGAGGCGACGTGGAGTTCGCCAAACGCATATTCTTCGACCGGCTCGGCGACGACTACGTCTACGGCGGCACCTGGGATCCGAACGATCTCGGCGTGGGTTGTGACTGTTCGGGCCTGGTGACCGACGTACTCTCGGCGGTGTTCAACGGCGACCAGATGGTCTGGGGCAGGCAAGGTCTGTCCACCGAGTCGTATCGGTACCTGCCGTTCGGCGAGCAACACGTCGGACCATTCGATCTGATGCACGTCGCATCGTTGAGCGACGTGCCCGGCGACGCGCCGGTGGTGATCAACCTGCACCATGAAGGCGACGGCGGTCCCCACTCGCACATGAACTGTGTCGTCGACGGCGTCGCGATGGAATCGTCGGGCTCCTGGGGGTGCTGCACCACGCCCAAGGCCCTCCCGTCTGACAGCAATTACTGGAACGACCACTGGTACGTGGCCGGCCCGATCGTCGAGGACGGCACACCCCCGACTCAGGCTCATGTGGACAGCTTCTTCGCCGACGTGTCCGAATTCCAGGTGCCGGTCAGTGATTCCTACCCGTACAAGATTCTGTCCATCCGCGTATGCGACGGCACGCATCGGGATTCCAACTTCGCGCAGAACTATGCGTGGATGCGCAATGCGCTGGACACCGGCCGGCTGGATTGCGGCATCGTCTACACCTACGTGCGCCCGAACTGGCAGGACAATGCCAACACGGTGCGGCAGATGATCGACGCCAACGGGGGACTGCACCCCAGGGTCGTCCTGATGCTGGACGTCGAAAGCGGCGGGAATCCTGGCGGCGACGGATCCGCCTGGATCAACGCCCTGTACGACAACCTCGCCGAATACGCCGGCAATCCGGCGCGCATCATCGGTTATGCCAACCAGGGCGACTTCAACACCATGTGGGTATCGCGGCCCAAAGGACTTCGGGTGATCGCTGCGTCGTACGGCTCCAACCCACTGCTGCCCGGCCAGATCGCGCATCAGTACACAGACGGGGCATATGGCGCGAATCAAGGCCTGCCGATGGGCTGCAACCCGTTCGGCAATTGCGACATGAACGTCGCAGACGGCTTGTCGCCCAACGATTTTGCCGCCGCTTGTGGCATCGGAACTGCGGCCGACGCAGGGCCGGTAGCTGCCCGAGCGACAGGAGTGATCACGATGGCTCAGCCGCAGGACATCATGAACATGTTGAACGGCACCAACACCGACGGCTCGCCGCTGATCGGCCCCGACGGCGCGGACTACCGGGTGGTCGACCTGCTGGCCCCGGACACCGAGCCGCTCGACGAAAAGCAGAACACCACTCGCTCGGTCTTCGACCAAATTACGACATTGGCGAAAGTCCTTACCAGGACCCACAACAACAAGACGCTATTCGACATGGTGTCCGATCTGCATGACAAGATGTAACGTCCGTATTTCGGGCCGGTCGTTAGCTGCCGGCCCGAAAAGCGGACCGATCTTTCCCGGTCATAACGCCTTCAACAGCGAAAATCGGCCGGTAGAATTGTGCGCCGTGGCCCAGAACTGGCCGGTCGTTCACCGCGACAGTGAATTCTCGGTGATTCGCGGAGCATTGCTCGGGGAATCCGGCGATTGCGGCATCGTCCTGGTCGGTGATGCGGGCGTAGGCAAAACGACGCTCGCCCGGCTGGTCACCCAGTCGCTGCCGGTGCGCGCGCACTGGGTTGCGGCAACCGAGTCGGCGCGGGGCATCCCGCTCGGCGTGTTCGCCCATCTCGTACGCAGCGCCACCTCGCGTGACCCGGTGGCATTCCTGTCCGCGGCGCGCGAAACGATTCTGGCCGAAGGTCATTCGGTGATCGGCGTCGACGACGCACATCTGTTGGACCAGCTGTCGGCGACGCTGCTGCACCAGCTGGCATTGGACGGTTCGGTGCGCATCGTGGCCACGGTCCGGGCCGGCGCGCCGGTCCCCGACGCGATCACGTCGCTGTGGAAGGACCGGTATCTGCAGCGGTTGCATCTGATGCCGTTCAGCCAGCAGCAGTGCGTCGGCCTCATCGAAGAGGCATTGGGCGGACAGGTGGAGGGTCTGTCTGCCGAGCTGATGTGGCAGGCCTCGGGCGGCAATGCACTGTTCGTCCGCCACCTGGTGGAAGGCGCCATCGAGGCCGGGACTCTGCGGCAGGTGCGGGGCGTGTGGCAACTGCGGGGCCGCGCCGCGGTCACCTCGGAGCTGGCGTCCTTGCTGGACTCCAGGGTCGACCAGTTGCCCGACCAGGTGCTGCACGCACTGCGGTTGCTGACCTTCTGCGAACCCCTCGACCTGGATACCCTGACCGCCATCGTCGGTGCGGAGGTGGTCGAAGAGGCGGAAAGCCGCGGTCTGGTGCGCGTCGGTGAGGAACCGGGTGGCATTGATGTGCGCTTCACCCACCCGTTGTTCGGTGAGGTGATCCGTCGCCGGCTGGGGATGGCCGCGGCCCGCCGACTTCGCGGCGAGCTCGTTCGCGCGATGCGGGACCGGCCGCTGAACAGTTCGGCGCACCGTATCCGGCTGGCGGAGCTGACGCTGGACAGCGACGAGGTCCCCGATCTGGACCTGCTCGTCACGGCGGCGAGAGAGGCGATCGCCCTCACGAACGTGACGTTGGGTGAGCGGCTGGCGCGCGCGGCGACCAACCGGGGCGGTGGTCTCGAGGCCGGCGAACTGCTGGCGCGTTCGCTGCTGTGGCAGGGCAAGGCGACCGAGGCCGAGGAGACGCTCAGCTCGTTCGACCCCGAGCAGATGACCGAACTTGAGTTGCTGCGGTGGGGATGGGCCCGCATCGCCAACCTGCACTGGGCAATGGGTGACGCCGAGGGCTCCGATGAAGTGCTCGCCCTGCTCCGCGAGCGCATCACGAGCCCCGAGCTGGTACCGATCATCGACGGCACGGCGTCGGCAACACTGGCTTTCGAGAACCGGCTGACCGAGGCCGTGGCGATGGCCAATCGAGTGCTGGCCGAGCCCATCGCGCATCCGGTCGCGTTGCAGTGGGCGGCCTTCGGTGGTGCGCTCGCACTGGCACTGATGGGACGCAGCGAAGAGGTGGCGGTATTGGCGCGCCGGGGCCGCATGGCCAGCGCGAAGGCGGACGGGTTGCTCCGTTATCTCACCGCGTTCGGGGAGGTGCGGGCATTGGTGCTCGCCGGCGAATTCGACGCGGCGAGCAGCCGATCCGCCGTCATGATGCAGATCACCTCGTCGGGCCAGTATCTGGCGTGGGGGATGGCCAACGTGTTGGTCGGCACCATCGGTTTGGCCCGCGGCGATTTCGTCGAGACGGTGTCGCGGATGGAGCAGACGGTGGCGGCACTGACGGCAGAGTCGGCGGCTTCATGGAGCTTCCCGGCCCGGCTGCTGCTGGCGCAGTCGTACTGCGCGTTGGGCCACGTGCAGCCTGGGGCCAAGATGGTCGCCGAGCTGAAAGTCCGCTCCGGCCGGCACGTCGCGGTGTTCGGCCCACAGCTCAGGATCGCCGAATCGTGGCTCGCGGCGGCAGAGGGAAACGTCAGCGCCGCAATCGAACTGGCATTGGATGCGGCCCGGTTGGCCGACAGTTCCGGCCAGTGTGCGGTGACCATGCTGGCGTTGCATGACGCAGTGCGATTCGGGGACCACAGCGCCGCGGACCGGCTGATCGAGGTCGCGTCCGGAGTCGGCGGCCGCATGGCGGCGGTGATCACGGCACATGCCCGGGCCGTCAGCGAGCGCGACGGTGCCGGATTATTCACTGCCGCAGAGCAATTCGAGCAGCTCGGCGCGCGGCTGTCCGCTCTCGACGCAGCCGCGCAGGCATCGGCGACATTCGCGGCGGCGGACGACCGGCGACGCAGCGCCGAGGCCGCCGCCGTCGCCAACCGTTTGGCCGCGCAGTGCGGGGGAGTGCGCACTCCCGCACTGGAATTGGCGGCGCACCCCTTGCCGTTGACGGTGCGCGAACGTGAGATTGCCAACCTGGTTGCCGCCGGGCTGAGCAATCGCGAGATCGCCGACCGGCTGACGGTATCGGTCCGCACGGTCGAGGGCCACCTGTATCGGGCCTGCATAAAGCTCGACATCTCCGACCGTGAGGATCTCGCCAAGTTGATCCGCACCGGTGCGGCGGCCAGCTGAAACTCAGGTGAGCACCGGCTTCCCATACGCTGGCCGACGTGAACGAGAACGACAACCTGGACGACGACGGCGACCTCCAGATCAGCGGCCCGGTGCAACTTCGTCGCGACCGATGCGCTGCCACCACCGCTGATCAGCGCCTGCTGGATAGTCACCGTGACACCCAGTGGCTACACACGGACCCCTGGCGCGTGCTGCGGATCCAGGGCGAGTTCGTCGACGGTTTCGATGCCCTGTCGGAAATGCCCAGGGCAGTCACGGTTTTCGGCTCCGCCCGCACGGAACCACATTCGCTCGAATACCGGTTGGGTGAGGAGTTGGGCGCCGCGCTGGTACACGCGGGCTACGCCGTGATCACCGGAGGCGGTCCGGGAGCGATGGAGGCGGTCAACCGTGGGGCCAGCGAGTCCGGCGGCTATTCGGTCGGTCTGGGCATCGAGCTGCCGTTCGAACAGCGCCTCAACCACTGGGTCGATCTCGGGATCAACTTCCGCTACTTCTTCGTGCGCAAGACCATGTTCGTCAAATACGCGCAGGCGTTCGTGTGCCTGCCCGGCGGATTCGGCACCCTCGACGAGCTGTTCGAAGCCCTGACCCTGGTACAGACCCGCAAGGTCACCGCGTTTCCGATCATCATGCTGGGCGTCGACTACTGGTCGGGCCTCATCGGATGGATCCGCAACACGATGCTGGCCGAAGGAAAGATTTCCGAATCCGACCTTGACCTGATCCACTGCACCGACAGCGTGGCCGAGGCCGTGGACATCATCGTCGCGTCAGCGCGTTAGCCGGGCCGCCCTCAGTCGCGCTTGGCCTCGTACCGCAGCAGGACGGTGCCGCAGGGAAACGTGCGGTTCTCCAACAGTCGCAACGAGATCCATGACGGCAGCGTCGGGAAGAACGGGGTGCCGCCGCCGACTGCTATGGGCACGAGCACGATCCGGTACTCGTCCACCAGCCCGGCCTGCACGACGGGCGCGGCCAGTGTCGCGCCGGCTATCTCCAGATTGCCGTCGGTCTCGGCTTTGAGCTTCGACACCACCGCAACCGGGTCGGCGCGTTCCAGGCGGGAGTTCCAGTCGACGGAATCCAGCGTGCGCGAGAACACGACCTTCGGCATGTTCCGCCAGATGCGGGCGAAGTCCACGATCAGCGGGGTGGCATCCGGTTCCTGGTCGGCGGTCGGCCAGTACGCGGCCATCAGCTCGTAGAGCCGCCGGCCGTAGAACGATAGGGCCGTTTCCCGCTCGAAGTCGTTCCAGTACTGATGCAGTTCGTCGCTCGGTTCGGACCAGTCGATGCTGCCCTGTGCGTCGGCGATGTATCCGTCGACCGACACGTTTAAGCCATAGATGAGTCTGCCCATGTAGATCAGACTGCACCCGACGGCGAAATTCATCGGTCGAGGGCCGTGTCTCGGCCGCGCCGCTCAGCCGGCGCGGCGCTCGCCTACCGGAGGGACTCGGCGCGCTTCTTGACGCCGTCGGTCATGCCGCCGAAGCCGTTCTTGAGGGCGCGGCCCAGCAGGCCGGCGACGATCGGGGACACTGGGCCGAACAACTGGAAGTGCGAGTCGTAGCGGGTGCGACCGTCGGGCAGCGGGGTCAGCCGGTGCGAGCGCTCGCTGCGCAGCAGTCCCAGCGGGGCGGGCTTCATGTTGTAGCTGAACTCGACGCCCGGGGTGAAGGTGTTGATGTATTCGCGCTGCTTCTTGGGCGGGCCGATCAGCACCACCTTCATGTCGATCGGGCTACCGGGCTCGAACGTCGACGAGCACTCGATGCAGAACGGATTCCACTCGCCGTAGCTGGCCCCGTCGGTGAGCACCTGCCAGACCACCTCGGCCGGTGCGTCGATCTCTACTGACCTGTCAATCGCGAAACTCACAGACACACCGTACGGGAGAGGGTGTACAGCTGCCGACAACTGTCCACTCATCGGCGACAGCTCCGCTTCCGCGATGCGAACCACTGAGGTTCAGGCCATCCGCGGGCGCGTCGGCTCCGAATCACGTTCGACGGAGTAGTCGAAACGGGAAGGCGTGCGATGTGCTGAGCCAGATGCGAACGTTCACGACGCAGTTGTTGGTACCGGTCACGTCGACGGTCGGGATCCGCGGCGGGGTCGAGGAGCCGCCGTACGATGCGGAGCCGTTGGCCGGCGCAGTGCAGATTCGCAGGTACGGACGACGAATCGCCGCTCAGATCACGGTGCACGGAGATGAGGAAGACGCACGTGGCGAGGGATTCCGGAGCTTGGCCGCCTACATTTTCGGGGGCAACCGGCAGGGCGATCGAATCGCGATGACGGCGCCGGTCGGGCAGCAGGGCAGCCATGACCGGGGTTGGGTTGTCCGGTTCTTCATGCCGGCGGGATCGACGCTGGAGGCGTTGCCCGTACCTGAGGACGCGCGCGTCGAGCTGGTTCAGATTCCGGCGGAAACCGTTGCGGTACTGCGCTTCAGCGGTGATCGTGGCGCGGACAGCATTGCCCGGCGCACCGCTGACCTGCGCGACACGCTCCGCGACTATGGATTCACCGCCATCGGCGACCCGTCGGCCTGGTTCTACGACCCGCCATGGACGCTGCCGTGCCGACGTCGCAACGAGATCGCGATTCCCGTTGAAACGTGACCGCTTTGCAGCCCGCCCGATCGACCACGTCCCCAATTCACCACAGGAGTACCGCACCATGAAGCTGAAAACGATCGGCGCCACGGCCGCCGCTGTAGCTGCCACTGCCATTGTGGGAGGGACGGCAACGAGCCCAGCAGTTGCCTCACCGTGGTACGCGCGTCTGCGCAAGCCGAACTATCAGCCGCCCCGGCAGGTGTTCCCCATCGTCTGGCCGCTGCTGTATGCGGACATCGCTGTCGTGTCCGCCGATACGGTCGACCGCCTAGTCGACGCAGGCGAAGTCCGCGCCGCCCGTCGCTTCGGTACGGCACTCGCGATCAATCTGGGGCTCAACGCCAGCTGGTCGTGGGTCTTCTTCAATCGTCACCGGCTCGGTGCCGCGGCACTGACCGCTGGCGCGCTGACCGTCAGCAGCGCCGACCTGACGCGACGCGCCCTCGAGGTACGACAACTACGTGCGGCGCCCCTGGCCGCCTATCCCGCCTGGTGTGCTTTCGCGACCGCACTGTCGACGCACATCTGGTGGATCAACCGGCGCCGCCGGACGTAGTGACGGTCACTGGGCGGCGATAGTTCCCTCCTTTGCCGCTTCGGCGCCGATGTTCTTGATCATGCCCGTGAAAATGATCCCGTGAAACGGCATCAGCGCATACCAATACAGCCGTCCGGCAAGACCTTTGGGAAAGAAGATGGCCCGCTGATGGAGTCGGGTGGTGCCATCGTCGCGGGATTGGAGTTCCCATTGCAGCCACGCTCGGCCCGGGGCGCGCATCTCGGCACGCAGCCGCAGCAGATGCGGCCGTTCGATGCGTTCCACGCGCCAGAAGTCGAGGGCGTCGCCGGTATAGAGGGTGTTCGGGTTGCGCCGGCCGCGTGCCAGGCCGACACCCCCGGTCAGTACGTCCAGCCAACCGCGGACCGTCCAGGCGAGCGGAAACGAGTACCAGCCGCGTTCGCCGCCGATACCCTCGACGACGCGCCACACCTGCTCGATGACCGCGTCGCAGTCGATGCTGCGATCGTCTGTATAGATGGCGTCGCCGGTCCAGCTGGGATCCGACGGCAGCGGGTCGGCGGGGGCGCCGGTCGGTGACGCGTTGGCCCAGGTGGTTTCTACCTCGCCGTCTTCGATGCGGCGCAGCGCCAACCTGACGGCGTCGCGGTATCCCGTGGTGCCCCCGGGCGGCGGCGGAATCACCTCATCGATGTCGTGCTCGGTCACCACAGAGTCGGTGCTCAGGGACTCGATCAGGGCGCGGCCGATGCGAGGTGGAACTGGAGTTACCAGCCCGATCCACAATCCGGCGAGTTTGGGCGTGAGGACGGGCAGGACCACGATCCTGCGCCTGGCCAGCCCCGCGACATCGGCATAGATCTGCATCATCTCTCCGTAGCGCAGGACGTCGGGTCCACCGATGTCATAGGTGCGTGAGCGCGGCACCTCGGCCGTGGCGGCGGCGAGCAGGTAGTAGAGGACGTCGCGTATCGCGATGGGCTGGATGCGGTTGTTGACCCAGCGCGGCGTCGTCATCACGGGCAGCCGGTTGGTCAGGTGGCGGATCATCTCGAAGGACGCCGAACCGGAACCGATGACGACGCCGGCCTGCAGCACGACGGTCGGGACGCCGGAATCGATCAAAATCTCTCCGACCTGGCTGCGTGACCGCAGGTGCGTCGACAGCCGGTCGGATTCGGTGTGTAGGCCGCCCAGGTAGACGATGCGCTTGACGTTGGCGGTGCGCGCGGCGGACGCGAGATTCTCTGCGCTCCGGCGTTCGGCCTCGGTGAACTCGCCAGGGTTGCCCATCGAGTGCACGAGGTAGTAGACGACGTCGATGTCTCGGCAGGCGTCGCCGAGCGTGGCCGCATCGGTGAGGTCACCGCGCACCACCTCCACATCAGCCGCCCAGGGCACGTCGCTGATCTTGTCCGGGTTCCGCGCCATCACGCGCACTCGGTGGCCGGCCTCGATGACGCGGGGCACCAAACGACCGCCGATGTAACCGGTGGCCCCGGTAACCAGCACGCGCAATGAAGGCGCGGATTGCTTCACGTCTGTCACAGACTCTCCTCGGTAACGGCTTCAGCTCGACTGCCTAGGACATTTCCCAAAAATGCCCTGCTTTACCCAGTGATTCGGAGGCCTGCCGCGCGCGGATGGTTGGAAGATTGGTTTAGTCCGAACGCCGAACGGGCATTCGGTGCGGACGCGCCGCATGTGCGGTGTCGTCTTGGAAAGGTCAGACCACGTGACGATCGATTACGACAGCCCGCAGCAGCTGGCTCGTACGCCGCAGCAGGTCAATGAATTCATTTGCATCCGTTGCATTCACGTCCGGGAGTTCAGCGAGCTGGCGGCTGACCGATCGCAGGGACACGTCTGTCGCGAGTGCGCGTGATCAAGACCGGCCGACTCGCGCCACCCGCGCTAGCCTGGCGATCATGTCCAGCAGCTTTTTCGACAACCCGGTCACCCGCGCGATCAATAAGGCCGCGGTCGGTCTGACGACTGTGCCCGTCCTCGGCGACATCGTCGGCCGCAGCCTGGTCGAGATCCGCTACACGGGTCGCAAATCGGGGCGCAGCTTCCAGACCCCTGTCAATTACCGGCTGTCCGGCGACGACGTCATCATCAGCGTGATGGCACCGGATTCCAAGAGCTGGTGGCGCAACTTCCTCGGCGAGGGCGCCCCCATCACTCTGCTCAACTTTCGCGGCGCCGACCGTTCTGGGCATGCGATCGCGACGCGTGACGACAAGGGCCGGGTCACGGTGCGGGTCCAGCTCGACTAGACCTTCAATCCGCGGCGGAAGTGGCATGATCCGGATGTCCACATCCGCAGGAGGCGAGAACGTGCCGCTGGCTCACCGTGAGGCCGAGGACCGGGTGTCCATTGCCTGACGAACTGAGGGTCGTCGATCTTGCCGCTGACCCGGCTGCCGCCGGTCTGGTGATCGGGGTTGGCGACCCGGCCGGTGATGACGCCGAGTTCTGGCTGCAGCAAGCGACTTTCACGCTGGTCGACCACCCGTGTGCGGACCGCAGGACCGTGCAGGTGCCCGATGTGGACGCGGCGCTGGCGCAGATCGCCGAACGCGTCGCCACGTGGCAGCAGACCGCTGCGGTGTGCGACGACGTGCTGCGCGCGTTCGACCCCGCGGCGCCGACGTTCGCCGGGGTGATCACCGAATCGCTCGCGTATTCGACGCTGCAGTCCGGTCGGGAGTTCGCGCGCTGGCTGGCCGAACGTGGACCGAAAACCGTTCCGCTGCTCCCGGATCCGGTGGTGTCACACCGGGATGGTGACACTCTGCACGTCGCGTTCAACCGCCCCCAGCGCCACAATGCTTTTTCCACCGATGCGCGGGCGGCACTGCTGGAGGCGCTGGAGGTCGCTCGTCTGGACACCTCGGTGACGGGTCTGGTGCTCACCGGCAACGGTCCGTCCTTCTGCAGCGGCGGGGACCTCGCCGAATTCGGGACGTTCGACGATCCGGCGTCGGCGCACCTGGCCCGCACGCGCTTCAGCCCGGCCCTGGTGCTCGACGAGATCACCGCGCGATTGGGTGCGGCGTGCCGGGCCGTCGTCCACGGCCAGGTATTGGGCAGCGGGCTGGAGATGGCCGCGTTCTGCGGGCAGGTGACCTGTCACCCCGATGCCACGCTCGGCCTGCCGGAGCTGGCGCTGGGCCTGATCCCCGGAGCCGGTGGCACGGTGAGCATCACGCGACGGATCGGTCGCTGGCGCACAGCGTATTTGGTGCTGTCCGGGGCGACGCTTGGCGCGGCGACGGCGCAGGACTGGGGCTTGGTCGATGCGGTCTGCGCGTGAGTGATGAGGTGGCGCGGGACTGGTCGGTCAGTGGGCTGGCCGCGCTGACGGGCATGCCGGACGGACCACCGGACGTCAGCCGCGCCGCGATGTTGACTCGGGCACGGGCGGTCGCATCCGAGTTGTCCGACCAGCTCGGCATCGAGGTCGACGCCGCGGAACTCCTCGCGGGGCGGGCCGCGCTGTCGGGGCTGCACCGGCAAGGCCGGACCAGCGCCGGGGGCGCCACGCGGCTGATCGCCGGGCGGGACGGATGGTTCGCCCTCACCCTGGCGCGGCCCGATGACGTCGCCGCGGTACCGGCGCTGCTCGAATGCGATGTGCCGATCGATCATCTGTGGCCGGCGATCACCGAGTGGGCCGGCCGCCGTCAGGTCGCCGCTGCTGCGGAGCGTGCGCGTCTGCTCGGTCTTCCCGTTGGCGTGCTGGGGGAGACCGCTGCGGCCGCACCCGTGGTCCGTCGGCACGGCAACCGAAAACGGTTCCGGGACTATGCCAGGGTGTTGGTGGTCGACCTGTCCTCGATGTGGGCCGGTCCGCTGTGTGGACAGCTGCTGGCCCGAGCCGGCGCGACGGTGATCAAGGTGGAGAGCCCGTTGCGGCCGGACGGCACCCGGCAGGGGGAACGACGGTTCTTCGACTGGATGAACGCCGGAAAGCTTTGTTACGCCGCCGATTTCGGCCAGCCTGACGAGCTGCGCCAGTTGTTGTCGGTGGCCGATGTGGTGATCGAGTCGTCACGCCCGGATGCTCTCGTCAACCGGGGCCTGGGGCCGGACGATGTTCCGGCGCGCGACGGCCGGGTGTGGCTGCGGGTCACCGGGCACGGCACCGCGGGGGCCCACGCCCACTGGGTCGGGTTCGGTGATGATGCCGCGGTTTCCGGTGGCCTGGTCGGCTCCGACCCGGCGGGCAGCGGACCGGTGTTCTGCGGTGACGCGATCGCCGATCCGCTGACCGGGATGCACGCCGCGCTTGCGGTGGCGGCATCGCTGCGGCGCGGTGGTGGTGAGGTCGTCGAAGTCGCCCTGGCAGCCGTGGCGGCCGAATACGCCGCGTTACCGCTCACGGCCGGGGGCAGCGTTGGTCCGGTAGCCGGCCCGGTGGCGCCCGTGCTGTCGTCGCGGGCCGGCGAGTTGGGTGCCGACAACGCGCGGGTGCGGGACATCGTGCGTGAAAGGGATTCCGGGACATGCTGATTCAACGAGCCACGCTGCTCGACGGTCGGGCCGTCGATATTCGGCTGGGCCGGCGCATCGAGGCCATTGCCGACAACCTCGAGCCGGTCGCTGGGGAGGACGTTCTCGACGCGGCCGGTGGCACCGTCATCCCGGGACTACACGACCATCACGTCCACTTGCGTTCGGCGGCAGCGGCGTTGACGTCGGTGCGGGTCGGTCCGGGGGAGGTGCGCAGCCGCGACGCGCTGCGTGCGGTCCTGGCGCAGGCCGCCATCGGCGTGGACGGCTGGATTCGGGCCGTCGGCTACCACGAGGCCGTCGCGGGACCGCTGGATCGCACAGTGCTCGACGAGGTTTCCCCGAATGTGCCGGTGCGCGTCCAGCATCGCAGCGGGGTCCTGTGGACACTGAACTCCGCGGGGTTGGCGGCCGTCGGCCTGCCCGGCCATCCCGACGGCCGGCTGCGCAGCGCGGACCCCGGCTGGACGCATGCATTGCAGCGCAGCGACGCCGGGCTCGGCGAGATCAGCCGGCGCCTCTCGGCGTTCGGTGTCACCGGTGTCACCGACGCGACCCCCGACCTGACTGCCGAGGATGTGATGGACTTCGCCGAGGCGCGCCGGCATGGCGAACTGCGCCAGCGCGTCGAAGTCCTGGCGCCGGCCAAGCGCATCCTGCACGACGACGATCTGGACCTCGATGCGCTGGCCGATTGGATCGGCACCCGGCACAGGCAGGGCGGAATCGTTGCGCTGCACTGTGTTACGGCCATGCAGCTGGTCGTCGCGATCGCCGCGCTGCGGCAGGCGGGGTCGCGGGCGGGGGATCGCATCGAGCACGGCGCCGTCATTCCCGACGACTGCCTGGCCGACCTGCGGGACCTCGGCGTGCTGGTGGTGACCCAGCCGAATTTCGTCGCCGAGCGCGGCGCGCAGTACCTCACCGACGTGCCCGCTGACGAGCATGGTCAGCTGTGGCGGGTGGCGTCGCTGTGTGGTGCGCAGATACCCGTCGCGCTGTCGACCGATATGCCGTTCGGGGACGCCGATCCGTGGGCGGCGATGCGCGCCGCGGTGCACCGCACGACGCCCGCTGGCAGCGTGCTGGGAGCGGATGAAAGGATCGACGCCGCAACGGCATTGGGTATGTTTCTCGGCGCACCTGAGCAGCCGGAGGTGTCGCGGGAGCTGGCGGTGGGCCTGCCGGCGGACGTGTGCCTGCTGGCAGCGCCACCGCGAGACGTCGTGGCTGCGCTGGACGCCTCGCTGGTGGCTGCGACCGTGTACGACGGTGCGGTGGTGTATCAGGCGGGCTAGTGCACCGGCTCGAGAACCTCGTCGTCGAGCACTCGGCTCAGCAGGTCCTGTCGAGCCTCGACGTACTGCGTCTTCAAGGTCTCGACCAGTTGCGCGACGGTGAGTCGTTCCTTGATGCTGCCCACGCCCTGACCGGCGCCCCAGATGTCCTTCCACGCCTTGGCGTCCGTGTTCCCACCCGAGCCGAAGTTCATTGCCGAGGCATCGGATTCGGGCAGGTTGTCCGGGTCGAGGCCCTGGGCGACGATGCTGCCGCGCAGGTAGTTGCCGTGCACGCCGGTGAACAGGTTGCTGTACACGATCTGGGACGCGGTGGAGTCGACGATCATCTGCTTGTACTCGGGCACCGCGTTGGCTTCGTCGGTGGAGAGGAATGCCGAACCGACGTAGGCGAAGTCGGCTCCCGCGGCGAGCGCGGCAAGGATGGACCGGCCGTGGGCGATGGCGCCGGACAGCAGCAGCGGACCGTCGAACCACTCGCGGATCTCACGGACCAGCGCGAACGGGGACTGGGTGCCGGCATGGCCGCCGGCGCCGGCTGCGACGGCGATGATGCCGTCGGCGCCCTTGTCGATGGCCTTGTGCGCGAACTCGTTGTTGATGATGTCGTGCAGGACGATGCCGCCGTAGGAGTGCACCGCATCGTTGATCTCGGGTCGTGCGCCCAGCGAGGTGATCACGATCGGGACCTTGTGCTCGACGATCACGCTCATGTCGTGTTCGAGACGGTCGTTGGAGCGGTGCACGATCTGGTTGACGGCGAACGGCGCGACGATGGCGTCGGGATTGGCGAGGGCGTAGGCGGCGTTCGACTCCTGGATCTCATCCAGCCAATCGCCGAGCAGGCTGGACGGCCGGGCGTTGAGCGCGGGGAACGAGCCGATGACGCCGGCCTGGCACTCCGCCTTCACCAGGTCGGGACCGGAGCAGAGGAACAACGGCGATGCGACCACCGGCAGGGACAGGCGCTGTGCGAGGACGGGAGGCAGACCCATGGTGGTGATAGCCCTTCGAATCGGAGACCGTGTTTGAACGGGACTCTAGTGGCGCCGGAGTGATTATGCAACTAGTGGCATAATCAGGATTCGGCGGCCGCTGACGTGCAGCTGCGTGGTTTCGAACATGTTGGCAGTTGGTCGTATTTGGGTAGCGTCGATCATCAGTTCTGGCTGCCGTCGCGCTTTTATGCAACAGATTGGATAACGGGCCTGACAGGACTGCTGCCGCTGCGCTCCACCGACGAAAACCTCACGGGACTTACGATCACGCCATGTCGTTGCAATTCGCCATCCTGACCGCCCTCACGGAGCGGGCATCGACCGGTATCGAGCTCACTCGCCGGTTCGATCGGGCATTCGGCTACTTCTGGCCGGCAACACACCAGCAGATCTACCGGGAACTCGACAAGCTCAAGACCTCCGGGCTGGCTGAGGCCTCGACGCCTGATCGCCCCGAGCGGGGCCAGCCGAAGCGCTTCAGCATTACACCGGCCGGCCGGGCGGCGTTGGGTGAATGGCTCTGTGGCATCGATGATCCCGCGCCGGAGCGGATGTCCATCGCCGTGCGGGTGCGCGCCGCCGCGGCGCTCGGCGAGACCGGGTCCGTGCGCGCCGTGGTCGCGCATCACCTCGCCGCGCACGAAGCGATGTTGGCCAACTACCGCGAGATCGATGCCCGCGATTTCGCGGCCCCGGTCGCCGACGCCGACGTCCTCCGTCACCTCGTGTTGAAGGCGGGGTTGCGTACCGAGCAGGCCTGGGTGGACTGGTGCCGAGAGGCGCTGGACGTGCTCGACAGGCTCACGTCTTCCGGCGACCGCGCCTGAGCCCTGGGACGTCGTTCCCGTCTCCTACAGGTACATGCCTTCCGGCGGCTCGGCGCGGTAGCGGCCGGTGCCCAGTTCGGCGAGCAGCGCCGCCGTACTGATCGCTTCGCCATTGCCGGCGAGCAGGGCACGGCGGACGATCTCGCGGATGTCGCTGCCGCTGGTGCGCTCGGGCAGGGCCGCGGCCACCGCCGCCGTGTTCACATCGGCGCCGCCGGGCAGGTCGCTGAGCAACACCGACAGGATGCGCGCCGCGCCGACGCGGTCGGGATAACCGACCTCGACGACCGAATCGAACCGGCCGGTGCGGATCGCCGCCTTGTCCAGCGTCGCGACGTCATTGGTGGATGCCAGCGTCAGGATGCGGGCGTCGGGGGCAATATCCATGGCCTGCAGCAGCTCTGACAGCCCGCCGCCGCCGACGGAGCGATCCCGGCACCACAGATCGACGTCCTCGAGAACCAGCAGCACCGGGCCGCCCAGGCGCTGCGCCTCCTCGACGACCACCGTCAGCAGGTCCGCTCCGGCGCGGGCCTCGACATAGATCACGGTGAAGTCGCCGACCACCTCACTGGCCGCGACCGCGCTCACCGCGGACTTGCCGGTACCGGGCGGACCGCACAACAGCACGCCGCGGCGGGCCCCCAGGCCGTGGGCGTTCAGCAGGCCGTGACGATCGCGCACCGCTGCGATACCGAGATCGACTTCGGTCCACACTGATTGGGGCACAATCACATTCGATCGGCTGACGGCCGGCGGCAGCTCGATCACCGTGAGCTGCAAACCGTGGGCATTGGTGGCGCGCAGCGCCCGGCCCCGGTACGGGTTGAGCGCGTTGGCACGCTCTGCGAGCCTGTCGAGCAGCACGCGGGCCTCGGCCTGATGCTCGGGCGTCACGTAGACACTGACCTCGGCCGAGTGGTTGAACGACTCGCGGGTCTCGATCTTGATGACGCACCCGGCCTCGGGCAACAGGGACCCCGCGGAGAAGTGCACGCGCAGGCTCAGCGGGTGGCGGTACTGCCGTCCGCCGATCTCGGTTTGCGTCCACATCGGGGGATGCGCGTACTCGCCGGGGCCGACCAGACAGACCTGCGTGTGTTCGCTGATCCATTCACCGAGCGCCAACGCCGTGGTCAACCGGGCCACCGGATTCAGATCGCGGGTTTCATCGATCAGCTGACCGCAGTCGGTCACCCCGAGCGCACGGGCGGTGAACCGATCGGCGGTCTCGGCCCTGTCGTGGTCGGAGACGCCGGCCAGCAACTCTCCGAGTGCGTGCAGGGCCTGACGTGACATCGGGTGCAGGTCGTCCAGCCAGGCCGCGACATCGGCGATCGGCCGGCGACCCGTGCGGTCGTCGGCAGCGAATTCGGTTGCAAGTTCGGTTATTTCGTCGTTCGTGAGAGTCATGATGTGTGATGTGGGTCGGAAACAGGGCAGTCGGACAGAATGGCACGCCGCCGAGATGCCGTCAACGATTTTTCGGCGTGGCTACGCCGCCGGCTTCTGCCAGATGAGCAGGTAACGCCAGAAGAGCAGGCGCCGCACGTGGGCGCCCGGAAGCAGAGTCGCGGCCTGCGCGGCGACTTCGCGCGTCGTCAGCGGTGGATCCAGGACCACCGGCATCACGTCTTGGTCCGGCGTCTTCGCGAACCCGGTTCCGGTGCCCAGTAGCCGCTCAGCGCGGAACCGGACACCCAGCGCGCGATGTGCGACGGCGGCGCCGAGCTCATGTGGCCACTCACGCCGCAGATCTGTCCTGGGTAGCGCGATCGCCGCCAGGACCCCGCCGGGCCGAAGGGCGCTGGCCAGTTGCGGCAGCACGGTGTCGAGCGGCATGTGGTGCAGTGCGCTGATCGACACGATTGCGTCGTAGTCGGTTGCCGGCAGCGCGTCGGTCAGTACGTCGGCCTGGACGCAGTTCACGTTCGTCGGAACTCGGCGCCGCGCTTCGGCGATCATCACCGCCGAGCGGTCGACCGCGTCGACATGGTCACTGCGCTGGGCGAGCTGGACGGCGAATCCGCCGGCTCCGCAGCCGACGTCCAGGACCCGCCGGCATCGCGGCGGCAGCTGCTGGAGTAGCAGGCTCTGGTAGTAGGCGTTGTGGTCCCAGTCGAGCAGGCTCCGCGCGTTGGCCACCGCCGGCGTCACACCCGCGCGGCGACCCGAACCGGGATGGGGCCTTTCGCCACGGTCGTGTACGGCGATTCGAGGGGGAAGTCGTCGTGCAACGACTCGATGCGGTTGGACCGCACGATGGTGGCCAGCGCCAGCGTCGTCACCAGCATCGCGAAGTGTTCACCGATGCAGGACCGCGGACCCGCGGCGAACGGGATGAACTGCCACCGGTCACGGGTCTTGGCGTTGTCCGGGCTGAACCGGTCGGGGTCGAAGGCCAGCGGGTGGTCCCACAACGTCGGGTCCCGGTGCACGGCACTGATGCCGATGGCCACGATGCTGCCGGCTTCGACGCGGTGGCCGTCCACCACGATGTCCTGCATCGCCGTCCGGCCGACACCCGCCGCCGGCGGGCACAGCCGCAGCGACTCGTTGAGCACCTGGGCGGTGTAGGTGAGCCGGGAAACGTCGTCGGGTGTCAGCTCCCGATCGCCGATCGCGGCGACCTCGGCCGCGACCCGGTCCTGCATCTCGGGATTACGCCCGAGTTGCCACAAGGCGTACGTCAGCGTCGTCGCCGTCGTGTCGTGGCCCGCCAGCATGAAGATGAGCAGGTCGTTGCAGATGTCGTCGTCGGAGAGCTTCTGGCCGGTGTCGGGGTCCGAGGCCGCCAGCAGCGCCTTGACCAGCGGCGCATCGCGGTCGGGGTTCGCGCGGCAGTCCTGCAGGACCGCCATGGTCATCTTGCGCATCCGGGCGACCGCGGCGCGCGCCCGACGGCGTCCCAGCGTCGGGAGCCACTGCGGCGCCTTGACCGGTCGCAGCGCGCGATCAGCCGTGTAGCGCGAGGCCACGTGCATGTTCTCGGCGATGGTGTTGCTGTGCTCGTTGATGTCGAGACCGAGAATCGAGTAGCCGAGGGACCGCATCGCGAGTCGGCGGCATTCGATGTCGAGGTCGACGTCACGAGCGTCGCGCCAGCGGTCGGCGCTCGCCTGCGCGGCCTGGGACATGTGTCCGCCGAAGCGGTCGACGTGCTGCTTGGTGAACACCGGCTGCAGCGCGCGCCGGCGCGGCGGCCAGGCCTTGTTGGGCAGGACGAACAGATTGTCGCCGACCACGTTGCGCACTTCTTCGTGGATCGTGGAGCGCTCGGCGAGGTTGTCGGTGCGGCCCAGCACGTCGCGGATCCCGGCCGGAGACGTGACGAGCACGATGGGCGGCGCGACGCGCTTGGGTACGACGGCGATGCGACTGACGGGCCCGCCGGCTTCGCTCAGCAGAACCAGCCCGGTGTGCAGTTGCCGGGTGGCGAACAACTGCCGTAACGGCAGCGGATTCTTCGGCGCGAGCGGCAGCGTGCCGACGTCGCGGGCGTCGATGGTTGCAGTCATGTCAATAAAGAATTATGCCGCGCCAGGGGCGCGCGGTCGAGTGATTCGGCCGGCCGTTATCGCTGTCGCGGGTATGAATCAGTCATGACCAATCACGTGAACCTCACCCCACAGGAAAACGAGCTGATCGCCGAGAGTCATCCCGAGGCGTTGGCCAGGATGGATTCGAAAGCACTCAAGGAACTGCAGCGCAGGCTTCGGCAAGCGCGGGAGAAGAACTTCAGCCTGTTGCGGCGGCAGGGCGCGGCTCGGGTGGAATCCGAGGGTGGCCGGGGCGCCGCGCAGCCTGCCAACGAAAAGCGTGGCGAGAAGGTCGATGTGTTCGACGAGGCGCTCGCGCGGGTGGGTGAGCGCCTCGAAGCGGTCGGCGACACCGAGTAGTCACCGGAAACGCGCCTCGGCGCGAAGCCTTAGTCCTGGGCTCGGCCGGCGAGTGACTTTTGGCCATAGCACCGGGCAGTCGACGCCCGTACCGTTGAAGGTGTCGGGATTTGCACCTTCGTCTGGAGCGGACATCATGACCGAATTATCTCCTCGCCCATACATTTTGGTCGGCATCGACGGATCAAGATCGTCGCTGGAGGCGTTGCTGTGGGCTATCGGCGAGGCGCAGTTGCGTAACCTGCCGCTGCGGCTGGTCCATGCCGTCGATTACGGCAACTTCGTGATGGGATTCAACCCGGGCGCGTCCGAGAGCTTCTTCAAGTTCGTGGAGACGTCGGGGCAGAACTTCCTCAACGAAGCCAGGGAGCGGGTGCAGGCGCTCGCGCCCGAGGTGGAGGTGTCCATCCACAACCTCGTCGGTCGTCCGGCACAGCTGCTCGAGGAACAGTCGAAGGACGCGTTCCTCACCGTTGTCGGGTCCAGTGGACTGCACGGATTCACCGGGCTGCTCGCCGGGTCGGTGGCGGTGTCGCTGACCGCGCACGGCCACAGCCCCGTTGTCGTGGTGCGCGCGCCGGGCCAACATGCCGGGGGACCCGTCGTCGTCGGCGTCAGCGGTGCCCCCGACAGTGAGGAGGCGATCGGCTGGGCCTTCCAGGAGGCATCGCTGCGCGGTGCGAAACTGCTCGCCGTTCTGGTATCGAGTTATGTCCCAGCCTATTTCGACTATGTTGAACCCACGTGGGAAGAGCTGCCGGGGCCGGCCCGTGAGGACCAGCAGGCGATGCTGCTGGCGGAACGGTTGGCCGGGTGGCAGGAGAAGTTCCCCGAAGTTCTGGTCCGCCGCGTGGTCGCGGCCGGCCACCCGGGACACGTCCTACTGGGCTATGCGCAGCGTGCGCAGTTGATCGTCACCGGAACCCGTGGACATGGAAACGTGGCCGGGTGGTTCCTCGGGTCGACGAGTCACCGGCTGGTTCAGCATGCCGAGTGCCCGGTGCTGGTTGCCCGGCCGCAGGCCCGATAGTCAGATCGTTGCTGAGGTGCAGGTGGCCGTTCGCGGCCACCTGCACCTCAGGTATTTCAGGCCCGTGCGACGAGCACAGAGGGGTTGTCGGAGTTCGCGTCGGCGTGTGAGCCAATAATTTTGACGAGCTTGGCAGCCTCGCGGGCACCGACAACGACGAGGCTGATCGGTTCGGACGTCGTCTGCAGGAACCGGACGAAACTCGTCGTGATGGGTACCGCCGTGATGTACACGTCGGGGTAGAGGTTCTGCCACACCGCACAACGGCGCAGCAGCTCCTGGCGGCCGCTCATTCCGGTCTCGGGCGGACAGACGCCGACCGCCACAACGGGCCGTCCACGCAGTTGCGCTTCGGCGACCGCCGCGGCGAACACATCGTGGTTCTCTTCCCAGTCATTGACCTCGACGACGATCGACCCCGCCGGCGACCGCCGGTGCGGTGCGTAACTGCGGACCACTGCCGCCGGACACGCTGCGCTCTCAGCCACGCCCGCGGCGGTGGATCCCAGCAGCGCTTTTGCGAAACGGCCGATCCCGACGGAGCCGACGCACACCATCGCGGCGTGGCGGGACTCGCTGATCAAAGTTGCCGTCGGGTCCCCGACTACGACGGCGGTCTCGACCTTGACGTGCGCGGCGGTGTCGTCGATGGCGGCGTGAGCCGCACGCAGGGAGGTCCTGGCGTATTCGATGACCATTCGATCCGAGCGTTGCGGTCCTTGTACGCAACTCACCAGCCGCAGCGGGACATCTCGGGCGACGGCTTCGGCGACCGCCCAGTGGGCGGCGTACACGGCAGCTGTCGAACCATCGATGCCGACCACGACAGAGTCACCACTGTGGATTTCGATCATCGTGTCTCCCTGCGCTTTTCGCGTGTTCCGTCGTGGTTTTTCTCGGCGTGCGGAACCGTAGATGTGTCAGCGAATCCTCACCCAGGTACGTAGCCGGGGTCGAGGGCACAAAGGCCTTTGGGGCGGCGCATGAGTCACCACGGATCGAAGGTTCCCGAGCAGTGGCGAGTGATCACTCAACGAGTGACTTTCGGCCATAGCAGCAGAGGAGCCGCGCTCGTACCGTCGTGGGCATCGGACAGTCAGAGCCATCGGAGGATATTGTGACCGAATTATCGCCCCGCCCTTACATTTTGGTCGGCATCGACGGATCGAGCTCATCGCTGATCGCCCTGACCTGGGCCGTCAACGAAGCGCAGTTGCGCAACCTTCCACTCCGGTTGGCGCACGCCGTCGACTTCGAGAGTTTTGCGATGGGGTTCAATCCGGGGGCCTCGGAGAGCTTCTTCAAGTATCTGGAGACCACCGGCCAGCGTTTCCTTGACGAGGCCCTGGATCGGGTCCAGACGTTGGACCCTGAGCTGGAGGTGACGTTGACCAGAAAGGCGGGCCGTCCAGCGCGGGTGTTGATCGACCTGTCGAAGGGCGCATTTCTGACCGTCGTGGGTTCAAGTGGACTGAACGCGTTCACCGGCCTGTTGGCCGGCTCGGTGGCCGTGGCGCTTACCGCGCACGGGCACAGCCCGGTGGTCGTGGTCCGCGCGCCGGGGGTACCGGTGACAGGTCCGGTTGTGGTCGGGATCAGTGGGGCTCCGGACAGTGAGGACGCGATTGGCTGGGCGTTCGAGGAAGCCGCCATGCGCGGGACAGGACTGACCGCGGTCCTGGTCTGGGGCTACTTGCCGGCGCATTTCTACGATGCCCAAGGTCCCTGGAATGACCTGACCGGCCAGGCGCGTGAGGAGCAGCAGGAGATGCTGCTGGCTGAGCGACTGGCTGGGTGGCAGGAGAAATTCCCCGAGGTGGCGGTCCGCCGCGTCGCCGCAATCGGCAATCCTGGGCACGTCCTGCTGAGCCATGCTCAGCGCGCCCAGCTGGTTGTCACGGGAAGTCATGGTCGTGGCGACGCCACCGGACTGCTGCTCGGTTCCACCAGCCACAAACTGATTCACCAGGCGAATTGCCCGGTACTCGTTGCTCGGCCGCATGCTCGCGAGTCCACCCGATGACGAGCGCAACTCGCGAGGTGCGTGAGCCCTTGGCACCGGAGCGGTTGCGATCGGTGGACGCGTACTGGCGGGCTGCCAACTATCTCACCGCCGGCCAGATCTACCTGATGGACAACCCGCTGCTGCGAACGCCTTTGGAACGCAAACACATCAAGCCCCGCCCATTGGGGCACTGGGGAACTTCGCCCGGGCTGAACTTCATCTACGCGCACTTGAATCGCGCCATCATCGACCATGATCTCGACGCGATGTATGTGATCGGCCCGGGGCACGGCGGGCCGGCATTGTTCGCAAATGCGTGGCTTGAGGGCAGCTACAGTCGGACGCGTCCTGATATTGCGCGCGACGCTGACGGCATGGCGACATTGTTCCGCGAATTCTCCTTTCCAGGTGGCGTGCCCAGTCATGTGGCACCCGAGGTCCCGGGCTCCATTCATGAGGGCGGCGAGCTGGGTTACTCATTGGCACACGCCTACGGTGCTGCGCTCGATAATCCGAACCTGTTGGTGGCGTGTGTGGTCGGTGACGGTGAAGCCGAAACCGGCCCGCTCGCTGCCAGCTGGCATTCCAACAAGTTCATCAACCCGGCGACCGACGGTGCGGTGCTGCCCATCCTGCACCTCAACGGGTACAAGATCGCCAATCCGACGGTCCTGGCGCGGATCACCGACGCCGAACTCGATTGTCTGCTACGGGGATACGGACACTATCCGGTCTACGTCAGCGGTGACGATCCGCAACAGTTGCATCAGGACATGGCCGCGGCGATGGATCGCGTCGTGGCGATGATCGACGAAATCCAGACTGCCGCGCGTGCCGCCGCATCCCCAGCAGCGCGCCCGCAGTGGCCCATGATCGTGTTGCGAACACCGAAAGGCTGGACCGGACCGCAGTGGGTCGACGGTCTGCCCGTGGAGGGCACGTGGCGCGCCCATCAGGTGCCCATCGCCGATGTGCGGACTGATCCGGAACATCGTCGACAGTTCATCGATTGGCTGGACTCATATCGCCCCGATGAGCTGTTCGACGAAATGGGTTGCCCCACAGCGCTGGTGACCGACAATGTTCCGTCACCCGACTACCAGATGGGACTGAACCCGAATGCCAACGGCGGCCTGCTGCTCACGCCACTGCATCTGCCCGGTGCCAAGGAATTCGCTGTGTCAACCGTCAAACCGGGGGACACCACCGCAGAGCCGACCAGGGTGCTCGGGCAGTATCTCCGCGAAGTGATGGTGCGTAACGCCTGTTACCGCAATTTCAGACTGTTCGGACCTGATGAGACGGCGTCGAATCGGCTCGGTGCAGTGTACGACGTCACTGACAAGCAGTGGAACTCAGCAGTTCTGCCGAGCGACGAGCATCTGGCTCGCGACGGGCGCGTGCTCGAAGTCCTGTCGGAGCATATGTGCCAGGGCTGGCTCGAAGGCTATCTGCTGACCGGGCGGCATGGTCTGCTCAACAGCTATGAGGCCTTCGCCCACGTCGTCGATTCGATGGTGAACCAGCATGCCAAGTGGCTCAAGGCGAGTCGCGAACTACCGTGGCGAGCACCGATCGCGTCCCTGAACTACCTGATCACGTCACACGTGTGGCGCCAGGACCACAACGGCTTCTCGCACCAGGATCCGGGTTTCATCGACCATGTTGCCAACAAGCGCGCCGATATCGCCCGCATCTACTTGCCGCCGGACGCCAACACGCTGCTGTCGGTAGCGGCGCACTGCCTCGCCAGCCGGAACTACATCAACGTGATCGTCGCCGGGAAGAACGACGCCCCGGTATGGCTCACCGCGGAGCAAGCTGCGGTGCACTGCGCACGCGGCGCGGACATCTTCGAGTGGGCCAGCACCGACAGGGGTTCAGAACCTGATGTGGTGCTGGCCTGTGGCGGCGACGTGCCCACCATCGAGGTGCTGGCTGCCGCGTCGATACTGCGAGAGCACCTGCCGGAGATAAAGATCCGCGTCGTCAACGTCGTCGACCTGTTCCGGCTGCAATCCGACTCCCAACATCCGCACGGCATGACCGATGCGGAGTACGACACGTTGTTCACCACCGACCGACCCGTGATCTTCGCCTACCACGGCTACCCGTCGCTGATTCACCGGTTGACCTACCGCCGAAGCAATCACCGGAACATGCATGTGCGCGGATATCTGGAAGAGGGTTCGACGACAACGCCTTTCGACATGCTGGTGCTGAACAAGATGGACCGCTTCCAGCTGGTGATCGACGCCATCGACCTGATGCCCGGACTCGATGGTCCCGCGGTACGCGCACTGCGCGCAGACATGGTTGCGGCTCATGATCGCCACCGTGAATGGATCCGGACGCACGGTGAGGATCTGCCCGAGGTCACGGACTGGCGTTGGGTGCCGATGAATGACTGATGTAGGACCGCGCCGGGCTGAGCGTAGACCCCAGACTCTCGGCCTGATCTCGAGAAGCCTGGTCAGGCCGCGGGTTCCGGGGTGCGGGCGGCCACATGCGTCGCCTCGGCCCGCTCCTTGATCCCGAGCAGCATTCCGCGCACGGTCAGCGATACCACCGGACCGGCCGCTTCGGTGACGAAGACTTGGCCAGGGTGGCGGAGTCCCGCCCTGGTGCGCACGAGCAGGCGGCATTGGTCATCCCAATGGGGTTCGAGATGGAATGACCACACCGCGTCCCACGGGAATTCCGGTGGCGTCCCACGCAGCACGATCGACCGCTTGTCGACGACGCTCGCAACACGCAGCAGGACACCGTCGCTCCGGCCGAGCCAGCCTGGCGGTGCCAGGCGTATCGGGTCGCCGGGTTCGAGTCGCTGCCATTCCGGGCGGATGGCATGGTCGCCGTGGTAGTCGCGACTGAGCAGGCCCTCAAGCCCCGCATAGGTATAGAAACCGGCGCGGTCTTCGCCGAGTTGCATCAGCCAGGGCCAGACCACACGCACCGGTGCGTCGATCAACACACCCTCGGTCGACTGCAGCGCCGGTGACCCCACGAGCTCGTCGCCCGGCAGTTGTCTTCTGTATTCTTCCTTCGTCGTACCCCAATTGCGGTAGTACCGGCGTGCCGCGTACAGCAGTACCGCACCGCCCGCCGCAGCTGCGGCGATATGTGTCCTCGTCATATGACGACTGTGCGCTCAGGGGGCTTAGGCGACTAGGGTCTAGGGTCCTCAGATTGACCGCCACCGGTGATCCACGCCGTGGCGTCCTCGACCTGAGCCGCGGGAAACTTGCGTATCTCCGCCGCGATGAAGTGGGACACCAGGTGCTGTGCAACGCCCGCGATCGGCGAATCAGTGACGATGGCAATCTTTTTCACGTGTTGGTGATGGTCATGGACAAATCGCAGGTGCGTCACCATCGCCCCGAAACTGTCCCATCCCGGAAAATGCGGAGCATCGATGATGAGGCCGGCAAGGTCGCCGCCCTGCGCGATCTTCGGGTCGACAGTTTGGGTGAGGGCGGCAAAATCGTCGGTACTCAACGGGGATTTCGGATGAATGGTGAGAATCGAATTGTCCGAGTCCCATTGTTGATCGATCATGGTTCACTCCTGTGCTGTCAGGCTGGGCGCAAAGTTGTTGTGCGGCAGCGGGTAATGGTGGTTCTAGCCGCTGAGCAACATGAGGTTGCCCAGCCGGCGGGTGTGCGTCGCAGCCGATGCGACAGTTACCAGGTGAGCGAGCCCGTGCTCGATGCCGCGGGCGAGGTCGTCCGCGACGAGCTCGGCGTCGTAGTCGCCGATGACGCCGAATGTCAGGCGGTCGGCGTAGCTCATGATGGCGATGCCCGTGCGCATGCCCATCGCAATCGGGGGCACCGGCACGAGCGCAGCGATCTGCCGACCCATCAAGCGCATTCGCCGGCTCGGGCCCGGGACGTTCGTCGTCACGGCAACGACGCCGTGTTGCGGAAGCCGGCCCAGTAGCCGTACGGCCGACGCCATGATCGGAAACGGAATGAGGTTGGCCGCGGCGACCACCAGAGAGCCGGCTTGGCGCTGCCCACTGCCTTTCGCCGTTGTCAGCCTCTTGTGGACCAGCCGGAGCTGTTCGAGCGGATCGGGCCGATCGACGGGGAGGTCCGGCAGCAGCACGGAAACCCGGTTGTCGGGCACGTGGAGTAGTTCGGCCGGACGAACGGAGACCGGCACCACGGTGCGGATCGGTCCGGCCGAAGGTTCCATATCATGCTGCAGCATCGCTGACCGGAAACCGTCGGTGATGGCTGCCAGGGCCACATCGTTGACCGTGACGCCGAACCGCTTGGCGACCATCTGGACGTCCTGTAACGAGACCTCGACCGCGCTGAACCGGCGCATGTCGCTGAGCTGCCCATTGAGGGGTTGATTCGATGTGGTGAGCACGCCGGCCACGAGTTGAGCAGCTCCGAATGCCATGCGCACCCCACTGCGCGCGGTCGATCTCACCATCCGCCACGCATCGGTGCCGAGCGTGATCGGATTGAAACCACGCAGCGATTGCCGACCTGACCCCGAAGGGAGGCAGGGGATTTCATCGCGCGCTGCCCACTGGTTGTCGCAGATGCCGGCGAGCATCGCTGTCGCCGCGACGCCGTCGGCGATGCAGTGGTGCAGCTTCACCACGATCGCCCAACGGCCATCGGCCAGGCCGTCCAGCATCCAGGCTTCCCACAGGGGACGCGACCGATCGAGCCGGCGCTCCATCAATTCCGCCACTGCGCGATGAACCGCCGGGTCATCTCCCGGAGCCGTCACGGTGAGCCTGCGAACGTGGTGAGTGATATCGAAATTGTGCGCCGGCACCCATTCTGGAGCGCTGAGGTCGAGCGGATACGAATGCAACACCTGCCGGCAGCGGGGGAGGGTGGCCGACCGCTCGTCGAGCACAGTCTGGAGTTCGGCGAAGTCCGGCGCCGGGCCTTCCATGATCGCCAGCACTGCGACAGCAAGATTGGCATGGCTGTCGGAATCCTCAGCCTGCAGGAAACCGGCATCGAGAGCGGTGAGCTGGTTGTCGTTCATCGGTGTCCTTTACGGGCCGGCCTGCCAATGGTGCGGTGTTCGCGAATGATGTTGCGCCTACCGGCAGTTCACGGGCAGAGCTGATGGACCGCGGTCGTAGGGACCTTCGGCACCTGCTGCACCCGCCGTGACCGGGCCTGTGGCCTTCCGGCTGTCTGCCAGAGGACTTTTGGCCCGTGTGGGCCTCAGCCCAGTGGCGCACCATCGATGGGCTGCCCGCTGAAGTCGTGATTCATAGGGAGGATTTCCCGATGGCCGTATCCACCGATGAGGACGTCCCGTCGTCAGAAGGTCTGGAAAGTGCTTCCCAAGGGCGGTTTCTCGCTCTGATCACCGCTGTCCTGATCGTGGCGGCGACGCTCATCGGTTGGATGTTCGGCGGCTTCTCGCTGGTCCGCCTGGTGCTGCCGGATGACGCGGTGGCGCCGGCGAAAGTTGCTACGGCACAACAACAGGCGCCGCCCACATCGCAACAACTGCACGCGTGGCTTGCGCAACTTGAATCACCGCTGGACGCGCTACTGATTCAGCGGGACAACATCGCCACCGCGGCTGCCAAGTCTGACATGGTGGGAATTCAGCGGGCCTGCGAAGCCGGCCAGATGGTCCTGCCTCAGCTACAGACGTTATTGCCGAGCCCGGAAGCGACACTGACCACCGCCCTGCGGCAGACTCTCGAGGATTTCGGCTCCGGATTCAGCGAGTGCCTGACCGGCATTCGGAGTCAGGACGTCGCAGACATCGAGATGGCCTCGGTCTATCTGTACCGCGCGAACAACGACCTCCGCACGCTGATGGCATTGATCGCGCGTGAACTGAATGACGTCGACTCCGGAAATCAGGACGTCGTACCGATCTGACGTTGCCGGGCGAGTCGAATGCCGTTGGAGCTCATCAGGAGTCGGCGGACACGGTGACGGATGGGGCTGATCGTCGATCTGGGGACCACCCGACCGCGGTGAGATACAGCCCGGCCAGCCCGGTGACGATCACGACGGCCTGCCACCACGGTGCGGCGGCCAGAACGTCGTGTCCCGTCGCCAGGTACGCCCCGGGGAACAGCATCAACGCCACGCCCTTGAGCACAGTCAACCATCCCAGCACCGATACGGTGGCGGCGGCAGCGCCGTGCCAATAGGGGTGCAGTGTGACGACGACCAGTCCCATCGGTAAAACGAATGCGCCTGTGATCCAGGGCCATACAGAGTTGTCACCGAACGTGTGCATCAGTGTCCTGACGTAGTCGGCCCGCGTGACGAGCGAGGCGGCCGCGATGACGAGGTACGGCCCGAGTACCCGAGCGAACATCCGGGTTCGGTGCTGAATGTGCGGTGTTGCGTTCACGATGCGAACTCCATTTCATCGAATCGAGGCGCGGGTCGCTGATCGGACCGGTGCCGGATCATCGATCCGGCACCGCGTCGTCGCCGGCACGTGAACCCGGCACCGGATCCTCGTCGTGCAGAAGGGAAACGACGTCCGTCAGCGCGCGGCGCGGCGTCGCGGGCAGAGGGTCTGCGTTGAGGGGTGCCCAGCCGACGCGGATGAGCATCTGCGGGAACAGTCCGTCGCCGAAAACGTCCGACCGGACGATGGCGCGGCACGCTGGATTTTCCAGTGCCTCCGTGACGGGGCAGGTGGACAGTCCCTGTGCGGTGGCGGTGAGCAGGACTGCGCTGGTTGCCTCGCCCGCCCGCAGCCGATCAATCGGAGCGTCGGTCGAGGTGCCGAGCGCCAACAGCGAACCGTTGTCATCGGTCGCCGTCGTGCCTGCGGCCTGGCCGAGCACGGGTCCGGCGAAGATGCGGCCGGGGAGGGCGGCGCTGTGGTCGGGAGTGGGTGTACTACGAGCAGGTACTCCGGCGACCGATGCGTAGCGCCCGCTCCAGACTGTCAGTTCGGTGAGGTAGTCCAGATCATGCACATGTTGTGAAACCGCCTGCCGCAGTGCGCTTGTGAGGACTTCGTTGAGTTTTACCCGGCGCAGGCCGATGCCGAGGCGCGCCGCGCGGGCGGTCATCAGAGCGATGTCCCCGAGCGGGACGGGCCAGCCGCTGTAGTACCGCCGGTCGGTTCGGCGCCGCGGAATCGCCGCGGCGAGAGCGATATCGGCCTGCTCTGGGACGCAGGGTGTCAATTCGATCGCGGCAAGATGATCAGGCTCGGCCGGGTTGGGGAACCTGCGCACGGTCGCCTGCCAGCCCAGCGCGTGGAAGGCCACGGTCGCGTGGTGCAGCGCCGCACCACAACTGATCAGCAGGTCGCGGCCGTCGGGGTCGGTGTGAATCAGGTGCAGTGACGATTCGGCGTACAAGTGCACACTGTTGGCGCCGATCCGCCACCGCCACGGTTGCGTGTTGTGCACCGAAGGAGCACGCGTTGCCAGCGCCATGGCCGCGCAAATCGTCTGATGGTCGGGGAACGTCTCGGGCATCTGATTCACCTCACTGGACCTGTGATCGAGGTCGACGCGGTGCGATTCAGATCGCGCACACTGCTCGTTTCTCATACAACGATCCTGCAGGTGATCGGGCACGATCGACAGAGCACTACGTCACTTGCTGAAGAGTTCTCTCCCAGACCACATGCCGGCGGAAGCGTGTCTATCGCCATTGGTAGCCAAAGACATTGGACCCTCATCCCGAGTCGCCCCGTCAGGGCAGCGGCGCCCACCACCGCAGGACGGTGCCACCGTCGACGCCGGGTTCGACGGTCATGTCACCGCCGGTTTCTTGCGCCCGTCGGCGAAGGTTCGCCAAGCCACTTTCGGTGATGCCTTCGGGCAATCCCTGGCCGTTGTCGCTGACCTCGATACGCAAATCGTTGTCGACGTTGACGGTGACGCCGACTGCGCTGGCCTTGCCATGACGGACCGCGTTGCTCACCGCTTCGCGGACGACGGCCTCGGCGTGATCGGCCAAGTCGGGCTCGATGACCGAGAGCGGGCCGTCGTAGCGGACCGTGGTGTGCAGTTCGTGGCTGGAGAAAGAGGCGACAGCGGCATCGAGTCGCTGTCGTAACCGGGTGGTGGAGGCGGTGCTGCCGTGCAGATCGAAGATCGCGGTGCGGATTTCGGTGATCACTTCCTGGAGGTCGTCGACGCAGTCGGTGATGCGGCGCTGCACATCGCTGGACTTGGCGCGCGGGATCGCGCCCTGGAGCGTCAGACCAACCGCGAACAGCCGCTGGATGACGTGGTCGTGCAAGTCGCGGGCGATGCGGTCGCGATCGGCCAGTACAGCCAGCTCACGCTTCTGACGCTGGCTGGCGGCAAGCTGCCAGGCGAGTGCGGCCTGGTCGGCGAACGCTGCCATCGTGTCCAGCTGATCCGCGGTGAATTCCTGGCGGCCCGCATTCCGCAGCACGACCAGGACTCCGATGACACTCTCGGTGGTGCGCAGTGGCAGCACCAGTGCTGACGCCACGTCGGCCGCTATCGCCTCAGGTAGCTCCGCTGCCCGGCAGATCGAGGGCGTTCGATCGTGAAAAGCCCGGCCGATGGGTCCGCCGGCCGCCGGCGCCTCCAGCGCTGATGCGCGGGCATCGCCGACGACGTCGATCACCTGGAGTTCGGTGATCTCGCTGGTCGGCGCATCGTCGTCCTCGGGAACCGCGATCAGCGTCGCGTCCGCGTCCGTCAGCGAACGTGCCTCCTCTGCGATCTGGCGGAACACCAGCGACGGTTCGGTGCCGGACAACAGGGCGGTACCGATATCGCGGGTGGCCTCGATCCAGGCCTGGCGTTGCTGCGACTGACGGTAGAGCCGGGCGTTGTCGATGGCGATGCCGGCCGCCGCGGCCAGGGCCTGTGCGAGCACTTCGTCGTCTTCGCTGAATGGCTGTCCGGACGCCTTCTCGGTCAGATACAGGTTGCCGAAGACTTCGTCGCGGATGCGCACCGGCACACCGAGGAACGTTCGCATGGGAGGGTGGTGCTCGGGAAAGCCCACCGAAGCAGGGTGGGTGCGAATGTCTTCCAGCCGAATGGGTTTCGGTTCGTCGATCAGGACGCCCAGCACGCCGCGCCCTTGGGGCAGCGGGCCGATCTTGCAACGGGTCTGCTCGTCGATGCCCTCGTAGACGAATTCGACGAGCTCGTGATCCGTGCCCCGGACCCCGAGGGCGCCGTACCGTGCGTCGATCAGCTCGATCGCGGTGCGCACGATGGTGCGCAGTGTCTCGTCCAGTTCGAGCCCGGACGTGACGGTGAGCATCGCCTCGACCAGACCGTCGAGCCGGTCACGGCCCTCGATGATCTGTTCGACGCGGTCCTGAACTTCACTGAGAAGTTCACGCAGCCGTAGTCCCGATAGCGGCGCTCGCAGCGGATGCTCAGCGCTGCTGTCTTGACGTCTCACATCGGTGATTCTGCCATCGCGGCAGTCGCGCGCCAGGAATTTGACGCCGGCGGCATATCAGTCGTCAGAGCGCCGCGGCCGGTCCAGCTTCGACACGAACACCGCGGCCTGCGTCCGTCGTTCCATACCCAGCTTGGCGAGCAGACGCGACACGTAGTTCTTGACCGTCTTCTCCGCCAGGAACATTCGTGCGGCGATCTGCTTGTTGGTCAATCCTTCGCCGAGCAGATCCAGCAGCACCCGTTCCTGATCGGTCAGCCCCGAAAGCGGGTCCGATCGCTCGGCTTCATTGCGGAGCTTCGCCATCAACGCCGCGGCGGCACGGTTGTCCAGCAGGGACCGTCCGGCGCCCACGGCCTTGATCGCCTCGGCGAGTTCCATGCCTTTGATGTCCTTGATGACATAGCCGCTCGCGCCGGCCAGGACCGCGTCGAGCATGGCCTCGTCAGAGGTGAACGACGTCAACATCAGGCACCGTAGGTCGGGTAGGCGCGACAGCAGATCGCGGCACAGTTCGATGCCGTTGCCGTCCGGCAGACGCACATCGAGGACGGCGACATCGGGCCTGAGCGCAGGAATCTGGGCCATGGCGTGCGCCACGGTTCCAGCCTCGCCGATGACTTCCAGATCCGGGTCCGCACTCAGCAGGTCGATGAGTCCGCGGCGCACGACTTCATGGTCATCGACGAGGAATACTGTGACCATTCGCGTGCCCTTCTGCACGCCGGCGGCGTGCTGGTAAACGTTGACGTCCTGCTCATGACGATAGGCCAGGCTTCGGCTACAAGCGCTGATTATTCTGGCAAATCAGCGCCGTGCAGTTCACCTGGGGCGAGGACGAGCGCGCCGTGCCCACGATCTCGCCCATCCCAGGCCGCCGATGCCTGCCGATCACCAGCAGTTGAATCGAATCAGACTGCCGATCAAGGTAATTCATCGTCGAACCACGGATTGCGACAGGATTGAACTCGACGTCCGGGTTGGACAGGCGGTGCCGGGCGAGACGTTTCTCGAGGCGCGCCCGCACGCTTTCGTCCGGTACTTTGTCGCGACCGTCCGACAGTGTGGTCGGCCGCGTTGCGAGCACCGTCAGGGGCGCTCCGCGCAGCCGGGCTTCGCTGATCCCGGCCTCGAGAACGGCGGCGCTGTCCGGGCTTTCATCGACTTCGACGACGACGTGGCGGGGCCCCATCGTCCCGTGATGGTTCCCGCTGCGAACGATCGCCACCGGACACGGCGCGGAAGTGGCCAATGTGGCCGAGGTGGAACCGAGCCGGTATCCCGTCGCATGCGCGATGCCGAGCGAGCCGAGACACAGCAGGTCAGCAGATCGACTGGCGTCCAGCAGGACCCGAGAGGGATGCCCCTGCAGTACTTCCCATTCCACCTTGACCGGCTTCTCGGTGGATTCGATGGCGACCAACGCGCGCCGCACGGAAACATCGGCGCACGCCAGATCTTGGGCTTCCTGCTGAGGATCGACATCACCGTGGCCGCGTGGCTCGACGACGTAGAGCAGGCGCAGGGGCACATCGCGACTGACGGCTTCATCTACCGCCCACAAGGCAGCGTCGACCGACCATCGCGAGCCGTCGATGCCGACCACGACGGCCGGCGACGGTGAAGCTGACTTGTACATCTCCGCACCCTCCTGACATCACCGAGCTGAGTATTCGTCGACGGTAGGTGCGGTGACCTCGTCCGCGGCAGAGCCATTGGTCCCTAGTGACCTGTCACAGTGACCTCTCGGGTCAGGTCGCTCGGCCGCAACCGTGGGCCCATGTGCCCTAGTGCACGGCTCTGGCGGCCTGCCATCGTCGACGACATGAAGAAGCAGCTGGCAACCGGTATCGCGCTTGCGGCCGCGTTGTGTGGAACGGCCCGACTGACGCAGAAGTGGGGTGCCGCCAGACGCAAATCCAGCGCTCCGCCCTCAATTCCGGTCATCAGGGCGATGTGGCCGGAAGCGGAAGACGTCCGCCAACTGGCGTCGCGGTGTCGGTGGCGGGACATCCTCCAGGGCTGGAGCAGTGCCGATACGGACCAACACCTGGGGCAGAGGGTGGCCGGTGAGCGTACTGATGATGTCGCGGGCCGCCGGGTGTTCCGTTAGATGGGTGAGCGTGCAACTGGCCAGGCCCGCGACGGTGGCCTCCAGCAGCACTGCCGACAACGTCTCGCCACACGTCAGGACGCCCTCGCGGGTATCGCCGAGCGCGGAGATCACCACCACGGTGGCCTGATCGTCGCCGGCGTGCTGACGCCGTTCGCGACCATGGGTCACCGGGAACGTGCGTCCGATGTCCACCCGGTCACTCTCTGGGGCCGACACCAGTGCACTGTGTGGGATGCCGGTCGTGCTGTCAAAAGGTGAAGTCCACCAGTCCAATTCGGCGTGATACGCGGCGTCATACATGCGTAGCGCGTCGGTGAGATGCGAGGCCTCGGCCAGTTGAGTTCGCTGTTGGGCAGCCAGGACGTCCATCCGGGCCGGGCGATTGCCCACTGCAAGCCGCAGCAGTTCGATCAGTGCCGGCTGGTCATCCACGGCGCCGAACGGAAGCCGGTCGGTGCGTCGGCACAGTATCGCGTCTGCTGCCTGTCGTTGCGCCGGAGTGACGCTGCCGGCCGGCTGGAAGTTGATGTCGGCGAGGAGCCGGTGGTTCTCCGGATCGGGAAAACGATCGACCGTGGTGGTCCAGCCGGCCGCGGCCATCGCCACCCGGAGATGATCCAATGCTGCGCCGCAACTCAACAGTGCCTGGCGCCCGGAACCGTCGGTAGTCACCAGCCAGTCGGTATCGAGATACAGCTTCAGCGTGGCGGATTCGAGAACCCATTTCCACGGCTGGCTGTTGTGGATCGATGGCGCTCTGCAGGCCAGAAGTACCGCTCGTTCGATTTCCGCAAGGGCAATGGTGGTTTTCGTCATGACGCGTCCTTCTCGGCAGCATCGAGGGTGCAACTCGAAGACTGCTACGGTCTGGACGCTTGGCCCAGGGTCGGAAGTCATCAGTACCGCAGCCGTTGGCCGTCGGGTCAGCCACAGCCTGCTCGACAGAGCACTTTGGGGCCTCTCGAAGGACCTTCGACACTATGCCCGGCTCGTGCGGCGAGGTCAGATGTCATCGGAGAGCTGCACGACAACTACGGCACAAGGACTTCCGATGAACATCCAAGCCCCGGTCGACCCGGTCGTGGTCGGCATCGACGGTTCCAAACATGCGCTGCACGCTGCGCGCTGGGCTGCACTCGAGGCGGCGAGCCGGGACACCACGTTGCGGCTGGTCTACGTCATCGACTCGGAAGCTGCGGATCGTCAGGAGAGCATCGACCGCGCGCAGCACGCATTGCACAAGGCATGGAAAGCGGTGACCGACACGCACATCGACGTCAAGCTCGAGACGGAGATTCTCTCGGGCAGTCCGATTGAATGCCTTGCCGAAGAGTCCCGGCGCGCAGCGGTGGTCTGCGTCGGCGACCGCGGAACGCACGATGCGCCGGATGCTCCGCGCGGCTCGACGGCTGTCGAGGTGGCCCGGAGCGCGCCAGGCTCGGTCGCGATCATCCGGCGTAAACACCGCGAGTTCGACCATCGCAAGTGGATCGTGGCCGTCCTGGACGAATCAGCCTCGGCCACGGCCGTGTTGGCCGCAGCCGAGGCTGATTCGGCATGGCGTGATGCACCGATTCTGATGTTGGAGCCCTGGTCGCATTCGGGTGCGCCGCTGGATGCCAGACATCCGGTGCACGCCGCCCTGGAGCGGTACCTGAGGGCCGCGGACAACAGCCACCTCGAGTCGGTCACCCTGGCGATGCCGGGGCATCTGAGCAACTTGCTGCGGCAGAGTGCGTGCATCGACCAGCTGGTCATCGTGCCGGGAGACGACCGGGAACTGGTTGCGGAACTGACCGGCCACGAAATGCGCAAAACCTTGAAAGGCTCGGACTGCACCCTGTTGTTCGTCCGGCCCTGCCCCCGCGCATCGGCTGGCAATGGAGTTGCCTGCCAACAGAGTTCGATCGAGCCGTTGATGGTGGGGCAGCCGTGACCCAGGTCCTGCACGAGCCGACCCGGTCCGGCCGTTCGGCGGCAGGTTGGGTCGACGAGGTCGCCGGGAAACTGGCCCGTCGCGAGGGGCGCAACGATAGTGCGCGCGACATGGAGATCCTGGGCTGGTGTCGGGAGGCCGCGACGCAGTTCGCGGACGCCCGCGTTCAAGCATTTGTCCCGCTACTGGTCGAACGCATCGTCGGCGACCGCATCCGGCGCGATCGGGTCGGTCGGGGTTGTGCTCCGGCGGTCATGGAATGCGCCGGTCGCGAGGTGTCGCGGTGACGAGGCCGCGGAGCCGGGTCCTTTCGATCACGTCGAGCAACCGCCGCAGCAGCGGCCGGAACAGGAAGTATCCGGCCGAGCTGACGACGCCGCCGAGGACCAAGCCGGCAAGGACATCGCTCGGATAGTGGGCGCCGACGTAGACGCGCGCGAACGCCATGAGAACCGCTGCCGCGGCGGCCACCATGCCGAGGTAGCGGTTCGCCAGCCACAACCCCGCTGCGACAGCTGCCGCGATCACGGCATGGATGCTGGGAAACCCGCCGTCGGTATTGCAGTGCAAGACGACGATGTCACGTAAGGCGTTGCAGGGACGGGTCTCATTGACGGACACGGCGATCGGGTCATAGACGAGCAGAGCGGCCAAAACGCCCAATGGCGTCCATAGCACAGCCGTCATCGCCATCGGGTTTTTGCTCGAGCGCGCAACCCACCACCCGCTCGTCAACAACGCGACGAAAAGGAGCACGCCGTCGTTGGCGTATGTGGCCATCAATGAATGCAGCCACGGGGTGTTGCGAGCGAAATCGTTGATGACGTGGAAGATTCGCGCATCGAGGTTCATGGCTGGCGCTCTCGGGCCGCTAGTCGGCATCCCGGACGGTCAGCAGCACCTTTCCGACGGTCTTGTCGGAGTCGAGCAGCCGGTGTGCCTCGGGGGCGTCGGTGATCGGCACCTCGGCCGCGACGACCGGCGCCACGGTACCGGCGTCGATCAGTGGCCACAGCTGCTGCCGCAGCGCGCCGATGATCTCGGCTTTGGAACCGGGACCTTCCTCGGGGCGGCGCCGCAGGTTCGTCACATGCACCGATCCTCGTTTGAACAGCAGCGTAGCGAGATTCAGTTCAGCGACGGCCCCGCCTTGCAGCCCGATGATCGTCAGGTGGCCGTTCTCGGCGAGGGCGTCCACGTTCTTGCCGAGGTAACTGCCGCCCATGATGTCGAGAATGACATCGGCGCCGGAGTATTCGGCGTTGACCACCGCGGGGAAGTCCTGGTCGCGGTAGTTGATCAACGTCTGCGCGCCGAGTTCGCGGCAGGCGTCGAGTTTGAACTGCGTGCCGGCCGTCACCGCCACGTTGGCGCCGAGTGCGCGGCCCACTTGTATTGCGTGCGTGCCGATTCCGCTGCCGCCGCCGTGGATCAGCAGCGTCTGCCCGCTCTTCAGGCCACCCGTCATCACCACGTTCGACCACACGGTGGCCGCGGTTTCCGGCAGCGCCGCCGCGGCCGTGACGCTCACGCCCTGAGGCACGGGTAGCACGTGGCTGGCGGCGACGTTGACACGTTCGGCGTACCCACCGCCGGCCAGCAGAGCACACACCGCGTCACCGGGTGCCCAATCCTGAACTCCGGCACCGACTTCGGCGATGTAACCGGAGACCTCGAGGCCCGGGATGTCGCTGGCGCCCGGCGGCGGCGGATAGAAGCCCATGCGCTGCATGACGTCGGCGCGGTTGACACCGGCCGCCACCACGTCGATGGCGACCTGACCGGGTCCAGGCGCGGGCAGGTCGTTGACCTCGGCCCACTCCATCACCTCGGGCTCACCGTGGCCGTTGAAAGTTGTCGCGTACATGCTTATTTGCCTCCGGGGATGGGGAATCGGGGAGCAGACGATCGTAAATCGATCCTAGAAGTGAGCCTCGTGCGGATGAGCGGCTACGCGCGCGGCGAAATCTCGATGGCGAACGAATTCTGCTGACGGCGGGTGAGCCAGACGCCGAACTCGCTGAGGGGCCCGAGGAGCCGGTACTTGCGGTTCATGACCTTCCGGACCTTTGGACTGTCGGCGAAGTCGAGGATGCGCGCCGTACCCTCGACGACCGGCGAACCCGGCGTGAGCTTTCCGCGAACATCGCAGGGCTGCAGCATCACCGACGGATTGCGGCGGATCCGCCTGACCTTGTAGGCCCCGACCTCCGAGAAGAAGTAGAGCTTGCCGTCGGCGGGGGCGATCCAGACTGGCGACGACACCGGGGTGCCGTCTTTGCGGTAGCTCGTGAACGAGACATAGTTCGACCGACCGACCAGGTCCCAATCCGGTGAATTCGCCATCAGCGCAGGGCCGTCCGAGATTCGCGGGGCGATCTGGCCTCGTTCATGAGGTTCTCCCTCTTCCTGCGCACATCGAGGCAATCGCCCCGTCTGACCGAATAGAGTTTCACCTCATGAAGGCGATGGCGCAACGTAGCTGGAACACCGGGGAACCGCTCGAGCTGATCGACCTCCCCACGCCGGAACCGCATCCGGGTGAGGTTCGGGTGCGCGTACAGAGCATCGGACTCAACCCCGCGGACTGCCAAATGCTCATCGCCCCGCCGATGCGGCTGCTCGGCAGGCTGCTCGGACCCAAGCCGCCGGTGGTCCTGGGCCTCGACTTCGCCGGAACCGTCGACGCGGTGGGCGCGAAGGTGAACGACTTCCGGCCCGGTGACCGCGTCGTCGGCAGCACGAACTTCTCGCGCGGCCAGCGAGGCTGCTTCGCGGATGCCGCGGTGGTGCGTACCGACCAGGTCTGTCATGTCCCGGACTCGGTGGACCTCGATACCGCCGTCGCACTGGCCATTCCGGGTGTCACGGCACATCGCACCGTGGTGGACATCGGCCGCGTCCGTCGCGTCGAGCCGGCGCAACGCCGGGTGCTCGTACTCGGCGCCTCTGGCGCGGTGGGGCAGCTCACCGTTCAGCTCGCGAAACACGAAGGCGCCGTCGTCGTCGGAGTGTGTTCGACGAAGAACGTTGAACTGGTCAAGGGGCTGGGCGCCGACGTCGCCCTGGACTACACCCGCGGTGATGTCCTCGAACAGGCCCGGCAGTACGGGCCGTTCCAGATCGTCGCCGACTGCGCCGACGCCTACTCGCGCCGAAAGTGCCTGTCCCTGCTGTCCGCGCAGGGCCGCTACGTCATGGTGTCGATGCACAATCTGGTCGACGCCGTGTACACGCTCATCCCGCCGTTTCAGGCACGGACGATCCTCGGGCGGCCGACTCGCGAACGACTCGCGCCCCTGATGGCCGCCGCGGAGGCCGGACAACTCACGGTGAACATCGCCCAACACCTGCCGTTGACCAGCTTGCAGAAAGCCGTCGATCTCAGCGAAAGCCACCGGATGACCGGAAAGCTGATCCTGCATCCCTGAGTGGAACACGTTGGATGCCAAGGCGTTCAACAGCCGGCATCCAGTACCGACGAGACTGAACTGGTGTGCCAAATTTCGCCAAGATGTGACACACAAGCTCAGTGTCGTCAGTGGAGAGCCGGCGCAGGTACATCAGGTACGGCCCGAGGAGACCGTCGACGTTGTGGTGGACGCGTTCTCGGATACGGGAGTTTCTTCTTGCACCGAGGTCTACCGTCTTGGCTAACCGCCCACCGGAGGAGACCGCGATGCCACTGAACCCCAAGGACTCGTTCAACGCGGTGCGGGACGTTGCGGCGCATTCGGTCGAGAAGGCGTCGGACATCGTCGACAACGCTGCGGATATCATCAGAGGTGATGTAACAGAAGGTATTTCCGGGATTGTCCAGAACTCCGTCGACATCGGCCGGCACGCGGTCGACAAGCTCAAAGAGGTCGTCACCGGAGACAGTGCCGATAGTGACGCCGAAGCGTGATCCGGTTTTCCAGCGAATAGCCGCGGGTCGGCGATAGGGTGCGGGCGGCGACGCGGCCCAGCGGCCATTGCAGGGTCGGCGCCATACCGACAATGGCCGACGAGTCCCTGGGAAGGACGGAAGATGAAGGTTCTGGTGACCGGGGGGACGGGCTTTGTCGGTGCGCATATCGTAACCGCGCTGATCCGTGACGGACACGATGTGCGGATGCTGGTTCGCCGGGCGGAGCAAGTACCGATATCTCTTGAACCGCTGGGTGTTTCGGTGCACGACATCGTCGTCGGTGATGTGCTGGACCCTGAGGTGGTAGCCGCCGGACTCGACGGTGTGGACGCCGTCGTGCACGCGGCTGCCGTGTTCAGCCTCGACGCGCGGCGAGCCGCCGAGATCACCCGAACCAATCTGCGCGCAACGGAATTGGTCGTGGGTGGTGCGGTGGAACGCGGTCTCGACCCCATCGTGCACATCTCGTCGACGGTGGCCCTCACGTGTCGCGACGGCGGCGGACCCGACCTGCCACTGGGTGACGTCGACCGGCCGTACGCCAGGTCGAAACGTGAATCAGAGGAACAGATTCGGGCGTTGCAGTCGACGGGTGCGCCCGTGGTGTCGGTGTATCCCGGTGGCGTGTTGGGGCCGCACGACCCGTACCTGGGGACGCAGGTCGAGCTGTTCACCTGGATCGTGAAGGGCTGGCTTCCCGTGTGGCCGACAGGTGGGGCCCACTACGTCGACGTCCGTGACGCCGCCGACGTCGTCGCCGCGTGCATGGTGCGGGGTAAAGGTCCGCGCCGCTATGTGGTGCCCGGTCATCATCTCACCGGAGACCTGATGCACGGCACGTTGCACAAGATCACCGGACGGTGGCTGCCGTTCGTGACCACGCCGTTCTTCGTGGCCAAGCCCTTCAGTCGCTTCGTGGAGCTGCTCAACAAGGCGTTGCCTGGCAGCGTCCATCTCCCCGCGGACGTCGAGACCGTCGAGCTCGCCGAGCGGGACACCCGCTTCGACACGTCGCCGACCACCGAGGACCTCGGCATCATCGCCCGGCCGTTCGAGGAAACCGCCCGCGACACCCTGCTGTGGCTCATCGAAATCGGCGCCCTGGCAAGCAGATACGCCGGAAACCTGCGTTGAGCTACGTTTTCGCGGCCGCGGCGGCCGCCCGGTCGGTGAGCAGGTCGTAGATGGGTCGCGAGCCGAGCGCGATGGCGACCAGCAGTGCCGTCGCGCACGCACCGAGCATGGGTGGCAGCTGATTCGTGCTGCCGGTGAGTTCGGTGGCGAGGATGAGGCCCGTCACCGGCGCCTGGACCGTGGCGGTGAAGAACGCCGCCATGCCGATGAGGGCGAGTGCGGCCGGGGCGGGCGCCGACTGCGGCGCGACGTGGGTCGCGATCAGTCCGACGATCAGCCCGACGTCGGCGCCGAGGACCAGCATCGGCGCGAACAGACCGCCCGGGGTGCCCGCGGCATACGACACCACACCCAGGACGAATCGCAGCACCAGCACCGCGGTGACGGCGCCGATGGCTCCGTGACCTAGCAGCGCCTCCTGGGTGAGGTGGTCCCCGCCGCCCGCGAGGTTGGGGGAGTACCACACCAGCACCCCGACGGCGGCGCCGATGAGAGCGGCGCGGACCTCGACGGGCCGGCGGCTGGTATCGGCGCTGCGCAGGCCGAACATGATGGCCTTGTTGTAGAGCACGCCCAGCACACCGGTGAGCACGCCGACGGCCAGTACCCACCCGGAGTCGGCCAGCTGCGGATCGGCCAGCGCCGGCACCTGGAATTCACTGCCCGAGCGGACGAACGGGTAGGCCGCCATGAACCCGGACGCGGAGGCGACCAGCGTGGCGACGGTGGTGCGCGGGTCGAAGCGCTTGACGAGCTCCTCCAGGACGAACACCCCGCCGGCGATCGGCGCGTTGAACGCGGTGGCCAGGCCGGCGGCCGCGCCGGCGGCGGCGAGGATGCGCAGATCAGCTTGCGGGCGCCGTGTCGCCGAGGCGACGATGATGGCGATCGACCCGCCCATCTGCACCGACGGCCCCTCGCGTCCGAGGGCGAGGCCGGAGCCGAGGGCCAGCAGTCCACCGACGTACTTGACCGGCAGGATTCTGAACCGGCCCGGCTCGGCGCGGCCGGCGACGACCGCCTCGACGCGCGGGATACCGCTGCCCTCGGCGAACGGTTCGACGCGGCGGACCAGCGATGCCGCCAGCGCGGTGCAGACGGCGCAGATGGCCACGACGACGACAGGGCCCCACCAACTTCCGTGGGACCAGTGCGACAGCGCGGCGCGCCACTGCGTCGCGTAATCGAGCAGTACCCGGAAGCTGCCTGCCGCCAGACCGGTCAGTGCGCCGACTACGGCCGCGGCGAGGACGAACCCGATGACGTTGCCGGCGCGTCCCTTATCCATCACAGCCCACCGCGGGCGACCAATTGCGCGGCGATGACGTTGCGCTGGATTTCGTTGGTGCCTTCGCCGACGATCATCAGCGGGGCGTCGCGGAAGTAGCGTTCGACGTCGTATTCGGTGGAATAGCCGTAACCACCGTGGATTCGGACCGCGTTGAGCGCGATCTCCATGGCGATTTCGGACGCGAACAGCTTGGCCATGCCGGCTTCCATGTCGCAGCGCTCGCCACTGTCGTAGCGTTCGGCGGCATACCGCGTCAGCTGGCGCGCCGCGGTGAGTTTGGTGGCCATGTCCGCCAGGTAATTGCCGACCGACTGGTGCTGCCAGATCGGCCGGCCGAAGCTCTCACGTTCCTGGGCGTACTTGAGCGCGTCCTCCAACGCCGCGGTGGCGACGCCGAGCGCGCGTGAGGCGACCTGAATCCGGCCTGTCTCAAGGCCTTTCATCATCTGGCCGAAACCCTTGCCGGGCTCGCCACCGAGGATCGACGACGCGGGCGTGCGGTAGCCGTCGAACGTCAGCTCGCAAGATTCGACGCCCTTGTAGCCCAGCTTGGGCAGATCGCGTGAGACCGTCAGCCCGGGACCGTGCTCGACGAGTACGACCGAAATGCCTTTGTGCCTTGGCTCGGCGGTGGGATCGGTCTTGCACAGCAGCGCGATCAGCCCCGAGCGGCGCGCGTTGCTGATCCACGTCTTGGACCCGTTGATCACCAGGTCGGTGCCGTCCCGGCGGGCAGTGGTCGACATGTTCTGCAGGTCCGAGCCACCGCCCGGTTCGGTGAGCGCCATGGTCGCGCGCAGTTCGCCGGTGGCCAGGCGCGGCAGATACGTCTGCTTCTGCTCCTCGGTGCCGAACAGACCGATCAGCTTGGCCACCACGGTGTGACCGCCCATGGCGCCGGCGAGGCTCATCCAGCCGCGCGAGAGTTCCTGCGTCACTTCGACATAACACGGCATCGACACCGGCGAACCGCCGTACTCCTCGGGGATGGCCAGCCCGTAGATGCCGATCTGCTTCATCTGCTCGATCCACGCCTCCGGGTACGTATTGGCGTGTTCGACGTCGCGCACCGTGGGCTTGACGTCACGGTCGATGAAGGCGCGCACGGTCTCGACAAGCAGGGCCTCTTCGTCGGTCAGATGAGTGGACACGGCCCCTACCTTGCCAGGGCGATGCCGCTGCCGAAGCCGGTCGGTCTAGGCGAGTTTCCGGTGCGCGGCCTGCTCGACGAAGAGTGGGATGAAGTCCCGCACCGCGTGATCGTGGAAATCGGCGTGAATACGGCGTACGACGGCCGTCACGGTCCGAGGGTCGATGTTCGGGTAGGTGATGGTCAGTTGCGCCACCAGCGCGTCGATGGCGGCGTATTCGGCGGCCCGCGCGGTCGTGAGATCGACCTCGGCCTCGTCGTCGATCTCGGTTCGGTCCGTGCCCTGGTGCTCGATCGCGAACGCGTCGTACGCGGAGACGACGCGTTCGGGCGTGGCGTCCGGGTGCTCGCGGGCCAGTGCGTCGAGCGCAATCCAGCAGGTCGGGCCCAGAATCGTGGTAGGTGGCGGCCGGTCTCCCCGCGTGATGGCCGCGGTGAGCAGATCCCGGAAGGTCTGCTCGGCGAGGCTCGTGGGTGCTTCGGACATGCCAGCGACTGTACGGATCGTTGGTTACCGCCAGGCGACGCGCACGTGAGATCGACTTTTCGCCCCACGGGGTGGGACAGACGCCGTCCGCGAACAGTGGTCCCGCCCACAATCGGCAGCGCCCGTCAACGAAGGAGCGCGAATGTACCTGCACGTCGATCCCACCCAGGTCCCACCGATCGTCGAGGTGCGTGAACCGGACGACTTCACGGCCTTCAAGGTGGTCATCGAAGTGCCCGAGCACGCCTGGATCGCGCCGGACGGGCTGACCGAACTGGCCGGCCGGGGCGATGACGACGAATGGCGGCAGAACCTCGCCGGGATGCTGGCATACGCCGCGAGCAAGGGCTGGTGCGACGAGGCCGGCCGGGTCCGGGCCCATGTCGAGGTGACTAGCGCAGCACCGCACCGGGGTTGAGGATGCCGTGCGGATCCAGAGCGTCTTTGATGCGCCGGGTCAGCGCCATGGCGTCGTCCCCCAGCTGAGTGGGTAGCCAGTCCCGTTTGAGCCGCCCGACGCCGTGCTCGCCGGTGATGGTGCCGCCGAGCCCGATGGCCAGCTCCATGATGCGGGCGAAGGCGCGCTGGGCGCGGTCGGTGGCGTCGGGGTCGGTGGGGTCGTACACGATGATCGGGTGGGTGTTGCCGTCGCCGGCGTGCGCCACCATGTAGATCTGCACGTCGCAGGTATCGGCGATGTCCTCGACCCCGGTGACCAACGCGGGAAGTTGCGGTATCGGGACGCCCACGTCCTCGAGCAGCAAGCTGCCGAGCTTCTCGACCGCGCCGAACATGCCGCGGCGGGCGGCGGTGAACGCGGCGCCCTCGGCCGGATCATCGGTGGCGAAAACTTCGGTGGCACCGCACTTCTCGCAGTTGCGCACGATCGTCGCCACTTCTTCCGCCGCGGCCCCCGGCGCGTCGGACTGCATCAACAACATCGCCCGGGCCGACCGGTCCAGGCCCATCCGCATGTGGTCCTCGGCGGCGTTGATGCTCGCGTGGTCCATGAATTCCAGCATCGCCGGCCGGATTTCGCCGGTGATGGCGACCACCGCGTTGGCGGCATCCTCGACGGAGTCGAACAGGGCCACCACGGTCGACGCGGGCGGCTGTGCCGGGATCAACCGCAGCGTGAGCTCGGTGATGACCCCCAGAATGCCCTCGGATCCGATGAACAGTTTCGTCAACGACAGTCCCGCAACGTCTTTCAGTAACGGACCACCCAGCCGCAACGCCGTGCCGTCGGCCAGCACGACCTCCATGCCGAGCACATAATCACCGGTGACGCCGTACTTCACGCAGCACAGGCCGCCCGCGTTGGTCGCGGCATTGCCGCCGATCGACGAGATGTCGATGGACGACGGGTCCGGCGGGTACCACAGACCGTGTTCGGCGGCCGCACGCTTGACCTCGGTGTTGGTCAGGCCCGGCTGCACCACCGCAGTCCGGGTGGCCGGATCGATCCGGACGTCCCGCATCCGTTCGGTGCTGAGCACCACGCAGCCGTCGACGGCGTCGGCCCCGCCGGACAGGCCCGATCCGGCGCCGCGCGGTACCACGGCGATGCGATGTTCGGCGGCCCACCGCAACACCTGCTGCACGTCCGCTGTACCGGAGGGACGCACCACGACGAGCGGGGTGCCGGCGTTCGGGTCGGCCGCCGAATCGCGGCGGTAGCGCTCGATGATGTCGGGATCGGTGATCAGCGCGCCGTCGGGCAGCACATCGGCAAGACGGTTCAGCGCGTCGGCGTGCATCGTCGGACTGTATCGAGATCGCGACCGCGATGGACCACACTGGTCCGCTGGGCGGATTTGTCGACGTTGCCTGCGCGGGCCCCACGGCGGGCCTACGATTTGCCCGTGTTGCTCACCGAGGGTCAGGTTTTCGCCGGATACACCATCCGGCGGAAATTGGGCGCGGGCGGAATGGGCAGCGTGTACCTCGCCTCGCATCCGCGGCTGCCGCGGCTGGATGCGGTGAAGGTGCTGTCGGCCGATCTGACGTCCGATCCGGAGTACGGACCGCGGTTCCTCCGCGAAGCGGACCTGGTGTCCACGCTGTCGCATCCCAACATCCTCGGCGTCCATGACCGGGGCGAGTGCGACGGCCAGCTCTGGATTTCGATGGACTACGTGGCCGGGACCGATGCCGCGCAGCTGCTGCGTGAGCACTATCCCGCCGGCATGCCGCCCGAGGTGGCGCTGCCGATCATCCAGGCCGTGGCGTCTGCACTCGACCACGCGCACCGGCGCGGACTACTGCACCGAGATGTGAAGCCGGCCAACATCTTGCTGGACGCCGAGACGTCCCGCATCTACCTCGCCGACTTCGGGATCGCCCGGCCGATGAACGACTCGGCAGGGCTGACCGCGACCAACATGGCGGTGGGAACGGTCGCGTACGCGGCACCCGAGCAGCTCCGGGGCGAGGGGATGGACGGCCGCACCGATCAATATGCGTTGGCCTGCACGGCATTCCAGCTCCTGACCGGGAATCCGCCGTACGCGGACAGCAATCCGGCGGTGGTCATCACCAAACACGTCACCGCACCGGCGCCGTCGCTGGGGGAGCACCGCCCCGAACTTCGCGGCCTGGATCCGGTCCTGGCCCGTGCCATGTCAAAGTCGCCCGCGGCCCGTTTCGCCAGCTGCGGGGAGTTCGCGCACGCCCTCGAGCAGCAGTCGCGGCAGCCAATGCCGATGGTGTCCAACGACTTTCGCAACCAGCCGACCATGGCCGCGCCGGTGCCGCCACCGCCCACGGGGTACGCCCCGCCGCTTCCGAACCCGCCGCAAGCGTTCCCCTCGCCACCGGCGCGGTCGTCACGCTCCGGTGTGCTCATCGCGGTCCTGGCGGTGATCGCACTGCTCGTCGTCGCCGGTGGCGTGTTCGCCGGAGTGAAGCTGCTGGGACGGGACGATCGCCCCACCGCGAAGCCCGCGGCGCCGAGCCCGACCGCCACCGCGGCAGGCAGCGGCTTCAGCGGCAGGTACCGCGCCGAATACGGTCCGGCCACCGATCTGCAGGGCACGGCGATTCCCGGCGGGCCGGCGATCACGGGCCAGTGGGACGTGCGGTCGTCGTGTGGCGCCAACGGGTGCATCGCCAACGCGTCGTACACCGGCAAGAGCGCCGTGCCCGTGGTGTCGAACATGACGTTCGACCAGATATCCGGTGACTGGGTGGCCGTCGGCACTGGGGCCGTGAAATGCACCGACGCACCCAACGAGGCGCCCACCGAAGTCTGGGTGGTCTTCACCTTGACCCCCAAGCCCGACGGCACCTTGGCAGGTGAGACCACACGAAGCGCCGTCAACGGGTGCAGCAGCATGAAACGGACCGTCACGTTCACCCGCACCGGTGACGGCGAGTTGAGCGCCGTGGCCGACCCCGCCGGCCTGCCGCCGCGCACCACGTCGCCGGCCTCGACACTGCACGGCCGCTACCACGAGAACATCGTGTACACGGTCGGCGGCTTCGGCCCCGGTGCGGCCGATTTGCAGGTGCGCACGCAGTGCTTGCGCACCGGGGATCGGTGCATCAGCGCGTTCCACGCGGTGGACGGTGTGGTCACGTTGATCTTCGCCGGCGGCAAGTGGACCCGCACGGAGGAAGGGACCGTCCCGTGCGCGCTCGGCGGGACCACGCACGTGAAGATCAGCGCTGAATATCCGCTGCCGACCGACCTTCAGGATCCGATTCCGACGCTGGAAGGCCGCGGCACCAATACGTCGACGGGCGGCGAATGCAAGGGCGGCGAGTTCACCGACAAGTTCATCCGCACCGGCGACTGACGGCTGCGCGCCGGAAAGCGCGGATCGCACAGCAGACCGAGGCCGACCGACTTAAGCTGACCACCAGCGATTTCGCCCAGATCATCCGGGCGCTGCGTGGTGACGAGTTCTCGGGGAGCTGACCATGGCCGAGCCGCCGGTGATCGAGATCCGCGAATGGGGCCGGCCGGCCCGCCGCATGACGCTCAGCAGGCCGGTGCAGTTCGGCCGCGAGTGTGATGGCGTCAACCTCGCCGACAATGAGGTGTCCCGCCGCCATCTGCGCCTGGTTCCGACCCCGACGGCGCTGTCGGTCGTCGACCTCGGCAGCAGCAACGGCAGCACCGTCAACGGGGTGCCACTCACCGGACGGGGCACGCTGTCGACCGGCGACGTGATCCGGCTGGGCCGCACCGAGATCATCGTCGTACACGCCCCGAAACTGTCGAGCGGGGAGCCGGCGCCGGTCGCCGCGGCCGCCCACGACCCCACGCGGACGATGCAGGTGATCAAGCTCGTCGATGTCCCGGTCCCGGCGGCTGCGACAGCCGAGGTCCGGCCGGCGGGGCTGCGGCTGGCCGAGCGGGCCCTGGGCATCGATCCGACCGGAACCCGGGACCTGTTCCCGTCGTACACCGAACTGCCACACAAGATTTCGCGCCAGGTCTGGCTCGCGGTCCGGGCCGGTAGCGTGCTGGCGTATCTCGCGGTGGTGGTGACGCTGTTCGTCCGGCCGGCCGCGGGTCTCTTCGTCTTCTTCCGCGTGATCGTGCCGCTGTGGCCGGCGTTGTTCTTCATCGCGCCCGGTGTGTGGCGCAACATCTGCCCGCTCTCGGCGTCGAATCAACTGCCTCGGGTGGCCGGGTTCAGCCGGGCCGCTACCGCGCCCGGCTGGTGGACGCGCAACAGTTTCCTGATCGCCGCCGCCCTGTTCTTCGGCATCGCGGGAGCGCGGCTGGCCGGCCTGGACCGCAGCGGACCGGCGATGGGCGTGGTGCTGGCCGTGATCATCGCGTCGGCGTTCGCCGGTGGGTTCCTGCTCAAAGGCAAGAGCGGCTGGTGTTCCAGCATCTGCCCGCTGCTACCGCTGCAGCGCACGTACGGGCAGACGCCGTACGTCACCTCGCCGAACAGTCACTGTGAGTCCTGCCTGGGCTGCGCCAAGAACTGTTACGACTTCAAGCCCCGGGCGGCCTGGCAGGCCGACATGGCCGACCCCGAACCGCGATGGAGTGCGCCGCGCGTGTTGTTCGCCGCCGCGTTACCGGGATTCATCATCGGGTTCTTCACGGTGCATGCCCAGCAGGGCGGAACGACGACCGAAAAGTACGGTGTGCTGGCGCTTTTCGTGTTGGTGAGCGTCGGGCTCTGCTATGTGCTGCAGGCGGTCACACCGCTGAGCCAGGCGATGGTGACGGCGATCTTCGCCGCGGTGGCGATCAACGCGTACTACTGGTTCTCCGGTCCCATCATCGTCGACTCGGTGCGACAGATCACCGGTCTCGACGCCCCCTGGTTGCGGTGGCTGATCACCTCGGCAATCGGTGTGTTGACGCTGTGGTGGCTGGCCCGAACCCGGGTCAGTGAGCTGCAATTCGCGTACGTCACCGGAGCGCGGCCCGAACCGGTGCTGCTCAACCAGCCGAAGGTGCCGGCGCGCGCGGACGGCGCCGGCGGCGAAACCGCCGCGGTGCGAGTGCGTTTCGAATCAGATGCCGAGCCGGTCGGGGCCGACATCGGCATGAGTCTGCTCGACGTCGCGGAAAGCAGTGGACAGCCGATCGAGGCGGGCTGCCGGATGGGGGTGTGCGGCGCCGACCCCGTGTCGATCGTCGACGGCATGAGCTGTCTGTCGCCGGCAGAGGCCGACGAGCTCAAGACGCTGAACCGGCTGGGTCTGGGCAAGTCCAGCCGGATGGCGTGCTGCGCCCGGATCCAAGGTGGCGACGTCACGGTGTCGCTGACACCTGAGCGCGCCGACACCACCGCGAGCAGGCCCGTCGGCTACGACCGCTCGATCGTCAGCATCGTGGTGATCGGCAACGGCATCGCGGGCGTGACGGCCGCGGACTTCCTGCGCCGCGGCCATCCCGACTGCGAAATCCATTTGGTGGGAGCCGAACCGCACGGTCTGTACAACCGGATGGGCATCTCGCGCCTGGTGTACGGCCGGTCAGCGATGCAGGGGCTGTACCTGCTGCCCGAACAGTGGTACGACGACCACGGTGTCACCGCCTGGCTGAACACGTGGGCATCCGGCATCCATCTGCGCTCGCGGGTGGTACGCCTGGGCACTGGCGAGACGCTGCCCTACGACAGGCTGATCCTGGCGATGGGGTCCAGCGCCTCGGTCCCTGACATTCCCGGACTGAACCGGCCCGGAAGCGTCGTGCTGCGCTCGGCTGCCGATGCGATGCGGATCCGCGCTTACGTGCAGGAACGGCGGGCCCGACACGCAGTGGTGGCCGGCGGTGGGCTCCTGGGGCTCGAGGCCGCGTACTGCCTGCATCAGCTGGGGCTGCACGTGACGGTGCTGGAACGCGGTACCCGGCTGCTGAGCAAACAGATCGACGCGCGCTGCTCGCAGCTCGTGGCCGAGCATTTCGCCCGCGCGGGAATCACCATCGCGCACAAGGCGGAAACCGCGGAAGTGCGTGGCGACCCCGCCGTCACGGGCGTGCGGTTCAAGGACGGCCGGATCCTGTCGTGCGAGCTGTTCCTGGCCGCCACTGGTATCCGGCCCAACATCGAATTGGCCAGGGATGCAGGACTTCCCGTCGGTAAGGGCGTTCTGGTCGACGATCGCATGCAGACCCGCGTGCCCGGCGTCTACGCCGCCGGCGACGTGGCCGAGCACGGCGGCCGGGTGCTCGGCCTGTGGCCGGTGGCCACCGAACAGGCCGAAGCGGCGGCGGTGAACGCGCTCGGCGGTGACCGGACGGTGCCGGTCGAGACCCCACCGACCATCCTCAAAGGTGTTGAACTGGAGCTGTTTTCGATCGGCCCGGTGGACCCCGGCGCCGGCGACGAGGTGGTCGTCATCGACCGGCCGGCGGTGCCGTCCTATCGCAGGCTGGTGGTGTCGAAGGGCCGCGCAGTCGGGGCGACGGTGCTGGGGCACCATCCGGCCGACCTCGCGGCCGCACAGAAAGCGGTCCGCGAGCAGCGACGTGTCGGTCCGGTGGCACTGGGGGTGTTGCGGACGGGGAACTGGGACATTCTGTCCGACACCGAAAGGCTTGCCTACTGACTCTGGGCCGGCACCTGGTAGGTGAGGATCTTCTGGCCGATCCGCAGGTAGCAGCCGGGGAGCAACTCGACGGGCTGGTCGCCGATCTGCGTCCAGGTCTGGTCTCCCGGCGACGCGATGTGCGTGCCGCCGACGGTCTGCGCGTCGCGGACCAGGACCATGCCGCCGTTGACCGTGACATACGCGTGCACGCGCGACACCTGCGGATCGTCGGGCAGGCTGATCGGCGACGCCGCCCCGCTGACCACCGCGGGATCGATCATCGGATTGCGGCCGATGATGTACGCGCGGTCCAACGGGTAGACGGCGCCGTCGTCGGCGGTCAGGTTTCCGGTGACGGGACGGGCGCGCGTGGTCGCGGGCGCGGGCTGTGGTGCTTGCTGGGCGGTGGACCGCGCCAGTCGCGACTGCAGTACGAAGCCGCCGCCGGGCACCACGCCGGCGACCAGATCGGTGTCCGCGCAGGGCACGAATGTCGTTGTGGTGCCGCAGATTGTGATCCGGTCGAACCAGGGGGCGACGGGCTCGTCGACCAACGGCCGGCCGCCGCTGCTGAGGCGCTGCTGACCGCCCCCGGCCTCGACGTCGGCGATCACGTCGCCGCGCACGATGAGGTGCAGGCAGTCGCCGGCCGGTACCAGCGCGCCGAAGGGCGGCACCGTGTCGGATTCCGGCCCGTACGCGAGCGCGGCGAGCGCCTGGGGCAATGCCGGCGGCGCGACGGTGGTCAGCAAGCGCAGAAGCGGGCGGGCTCTGGCGCCGTCGGCCACATATGTCAGTACGTCACCGAATCGGGCGACCAGACCTTCTCCGCGGCCGATGGCCACGTAGTGCCGCTTCTGTTCCACCTTGTCGCCGCCTCGGTAGTTTGCCGCAGATGCTGATGATAAGTCAGCGTCCGACCCCGTGCCATGTGGCGAATGGGCCTTCGGCGGCGGGGATCACCACTCGCATGGGGCACTGACAGCGAGGCGGTGTGCCTGATGGTGGGATGGGCATGTTCAGCAAAATTCGATTGTCCGCCAGCGGACGGTGCACCTACCGTCGAGGCTATGCCAGCAGATGCACCCACCATTCTCGCGACCAGCGGCGGAATAGGAACAGGTCAGCGCACGCGGTTCGAGTTCACCGCCCTGACCGACTACGCGGTCGAACTCTCCGGTGTCACCGGGCGGCCCCCGCGCGTCTGCCTGCTGGCGACGGCGATGGGTGACGACAAGGCATTACTGCACCACCTCACGGAAGCGGCGCAGATCCGCGGCTTCATCCCGTCACACCTGGCGCTATTTCCGATGCCCACACACGACGACGTCACCGCGCACCTGCTGTCGCAGGATGTGGTGTGGGTGTTCGGCGGAAGCGTTGCGGGGCTCCTGGCGATGTGGCGGTTGCATGGTGTGGATGAAGCCCTACGTGCAGCGTGGCAGGCCGGAGTAGTACTGACCGGAATCTCTGCCGGCTCGATCTGCTGGCACGCTGGCGGCACCACCGACTCGTTTGGCCCGCAACTGCAGCCTCTCACCAACGGACTGGGATTCCTGCCTTACGCCAACGGTGTGCACTACGACTCAGAAGCGCAGCGTCGGCCGCTGCTGCATGAACTAGTCGGTACCGGAATTCTCCCATCCGCGTTTGCCACCGATGACGGTGCAGGCCTGGTGTACCGCGGCACGCAGCTCGTGGAAGCTGTCGCCGAAAATGGCACCGCCGGAGCGTATTTCATCGATCAACGTGGCACTGAGGTGATCGAGACCGCCCTCGACGTCCGACGACTACACCGCTGAAGCCTTGGTGGACTACGCCGGTTCCATCGCAGCGGCATCTCGGGCAAGATGCCGATCAATCTGTGATGTGCAGTGACCGCTGATAGCGCACCTCGTCGACGAGATGGTCGCCGATGGAGTCGGTGCGTTGTGTCCCGTCGTAGTACCAACCCGCCGATTCATAGAAGTGTCGGGCTCGGTCGTTCGCCGATAGAACCCACAGTGACGCCATGTTGTAGCCGCGACTCCGCAGGTGCGCGCAACCAGCGGTGATGAGGCGATGCCCGATTCCGCAGCCCCAGTTGTGCGGGTCGACGTAGATTGCCCAGATCTCGCCACCGCCTTGGAGGTCGTCGTCTCTGCAACGACCTGTGGTGACGTGACCGCAGATCGTGTCCCCGTCAATAGCGACCTGAGTGAAGGGACCCTCGGGGTTCATCTGTTCGAAGGAGTACCGGCTGGCCCTGTCTTCGGGTCGCAAGGCATCAAGGTACGGAGCTGGAAGCAGACCGCGGTAGCCGATTTGCCATGACCGGACATGAGCCTCTGCAACAGCCATTGCGTCCGCAGCAACGGCTTCCCTGATGTTGACGGGCATGAGCAATCGTGACAGCACGGCTCCACTGGACTCAAAGGATTTTCATCGACACCCGCTACTCCCACGTGGACGACGTCAGGAATCGGAGCATCTTCCAGCTAGCTGCAACGCGGGAACGGGTGCTCGCCGGAGCGACAAACGTGCAGGTCAGGACCGACGATGGAAGCACTCCGGAACTCCGGCTGTCGACGTGAAAGCGAGGACCGACCATGAAGATCACCGTCAAGCACTTCGCGCCCTGGCTGGCCGCTGTCGCCGCCATCGGAGCGTTAACCCTGGCACCTGTCGCCGGCGCAGACAGCGACGAGACCAACCAGTCTGCCGGCGCGCTGGATCAGCCTCTCTGATCGCGTCCGGCGACCGGCCCGGCTCCACCAGACCAGTGTTTCTGCCTTCCAAGGGTTTTCGATGAGAAGGCGGTATCGAGGGGTGACATTGGTGGGGAGCCGGGCCGTTTCGGCTGTGTGGCGCGGCCCCGTGCGGCCCAGCGCAACTCGGGCCGTCAGGCGATGAGGGCGCGGATGGCGTCACCCGACAGATCGAGTTTCGGCAGGAACCTCGGGGGCGAGTCGGTCAACTCTGCGACGGGCAGTTCGGTCAAGGTCGAAGTCAGGATGGCCATGACGGTGGCGGTGCCCGCGTGGGAGTTCAGTTGGGCGACAAGGTCGAATCCGCTCTCCTCGCCGAGGTTCACGTCCACCAGCGCGATGTCCGGCCGGAGCCGTTCGACGGTGTGCATCCCGTCCGAGAGCGACCGCGCCGTACCGACGACGTCGATGCCGCCCTGTTCCAGGAGTGCCGTCGCCGCGGCGAGGTAGTCGGCGTTGTCGTCGACGATGACGCATCGCAAAGATTGGGCGTTCGTCATGTACTGCATTGTCGCGCGGGTGATGCCGTCGGGGCATTCCTGCTAGCTGCTATCTGTGCCGACGGCGACGGCTTCTTCCAGCGGCATCTCGGCGACCAGTGTGGTGCCGGCGCCCGCGATGCTGGACACACGGAGCTTGCCGCCGAGCGCGGCCACCCGGTCCTCGAGCCCGAGCAGGCCGCTGCCGGCGTCGAGGTTCGCACCGCCGACCCCGTCGTCGGCGACGGCGATGCGCAACGATGTCGCGTCGGTATCGACGTTCACGGTGACCACGGACGCCTGCGCGTGCTTGGCGGCGTTCGTGAGGGCTTCGGCGACGGTGTAGTACGCGGCGATCTCGACGGCCTGCGGCAGCCTTACCGGGACGTCGACATTGACCTCGACGGGCAGCGGCGCGCGCCGGCCGAGGTCGCGCAGTGCCGGACGTAGTCCGCCGCGCGACAGGATCGCGGGATGGACCCCGTGCGCGAGTTCGCGCAGCTCGTCGCTGGCGGTGCGCAGGCCGTCGCCGATGCCGGCAATCCGGGATTGCAGTTCGGCGGGATCCTCTGGGATAGCCATCTGGAGCGTGCGAACCTGCAGGGCCAGGGTGACCAGACGCTGCTGGGCGCCGTCGTGCAGGTCGCGTTCGATGCCACGCCGTGCGTTGTCCGAGGCGGTGACGATGCGGGCGCGGGATGCCACGAGCTCGGCGCGCGCATGCGCGTTCGCGATGGCCGTGGCGATGAGTTCGGCGAAGTCCTTCAGACAGTCTTCGGTGTCGTCTGGTAGTGCGTCCGGACCGGAGGTGCCGACAACCATTGCGCCCCAGAGCTCTCCATCGACCGTGATGGGCACGCCGACGCACGCGCGCAGCCCGAGGTCGCGGGCGAGCGCCGCCGTCGAACCATCGGCGTCGTCGTGGGTGTCCATGCGCGCTGGGCGGCCGGTCGAGCGCACCGTCGCGATGACGCCGTCGCCGTCGAGGGGGAAGGTGGTCCCGACGGAGATTGCTGTGAGTCCCGGCTCGTTGTGTGCGGCAACAAGAGTCGCGGTGCCGCCGGATTCGTAGCGGACGAGCCCGGCGTTGCGGACGTGCAGTACCGCGGCGACTTCGTCGGCCACGCCGGACAGGACGTCAGATGGTGACCTGCCTTCGGCGATCTGTGTCGCGACCCGTCGCAGCGCCCCCTGTTGATCGGCCAGTTCACGCACGCGCTCGGTGGCCTCGGTGGCGACCTGCCAGCTCTGGTACGCGTCGCGTGCGCGGTTACGCAGTTGCCAGCCAAGGACATTCGCGATCCCGGCAATGGGCAGGAACACCGAGACGGTGAGAATGTCGATGGGCTTGAGGGGCAGGAGCGGGCCGCTGTCCAGATGCACCCACAGATAGGCGACGGTGCTGGCGACGGTGGTGAGCAGTGACAGGCCCAGGCCCCAGCCCGCGCTCATGACCAGCACGCCGAACATGAAGACGATGGCGTAGGTGCTGTGCGGCGGCGGATCGCGCAACAGCTGCACCACTCCGACCTCGGCGGCGATCAGTCCCGCCGCGACCAGCAGCCCGACGTACCACGGCGGGGTGGAGACAGCCGGATTCCATCGTGCCGGGTCCATGGGCCGCCTCCCGCCTGGTCGCCTGATCTCGTCACGACCCTAACCGTGGTCAGGACGGCGCAGACGGCGACTTGGCCGAAGCGTCAGAACGACTGATCGATGTGACCTGCCGGCGCGTTCGTGTTGTGTTCGCCGTTCTGGTACTGGCTGTAGGTGTCGGTGCCGGAGGGGACGGTCGGGTTGGTGTCCGCGGCGGCGACGGGTGCCACCACGAGTGCCCCGGCGACCGCGGCGATGGACAACCAGACAGTGGCGCGCTTCAGGGAGTTCTTCATGATCGGGGCTCGCTTTCGGTCGGACGGGAGGGTTCGGGATCAGGTCAGTGGTTGTGGAACAGCAGGAAGCCGTAGTCGCCGCCGAACGGCTGCTGCAACTGGCCGGCTTCCTGGGCTGCCGGGCCCGGGGTCGCCACGACCTGGGCGTTGCCGTTGCTCTGGGTGACGGTGGATCCGGTGGGCAGGGTGGCGGCCGCCGCGGTCGGGGCGACGACGATGGCCAGGGCCGCCGCGGCGGTCGCGGCCAGCGGGATGATCCGGGTGCGGGTGATATGCATTGTCCTCTACCAGCTTTCGGTGTTCTGAATTCTTCGGTTGGCCGTGTCCGGCTGGTATTCAGAATGCTCCGCGGCGTCGTCGGTGTCGTCGATGCCAGCGCCCAAATAGGGGGTAGGGCTAGCTGCAATACGAGCCCGCTGTCAGCGGGTCCGGGGCCGATTCACAGGACCGCGAGCGATGCGGGACCGCGGCCAGGCAAGATGAACGCAATGAGCGGCACGTCCGGCGTCTGATGGCACGGCGGCCATGGGTCGAGACGAACAGGACATAAGTGGACGCAGTGGAGGGGACGCGCGTCGTTGTCGCCGACGACGACGTGCTGCTTCGGGAAGGCGTGGCGAGCCTGCTGACCGGCGCGGGCTTCACCGTCGTCGGGCAGGCCGGTGACAGCGGCGAGCTGCTCGCCTTGGTCCGGGACACCGTCCCCGACCTGGTGGTGACCGATATCCGGATGCCGCCGACGCACACCACCGAGGGCCTGGACGCCGCCAAGATGATCCGCGGCGAACTGCCGAACGTCGCGATCCTGGTCCTGTCGGCGCACGTCGACGTCGAGCATGCGATGGAACTGCTCAGCGGCGGCCAGCGCATCGGCTACCTGCTCAAGAGCCGCGTCATCGATGTGACCGATTTCCTCGAGACGCTGCACCGCATCACCGGTGGCGCATCGGTGGTCGACCCCGCCCTCGTGCAGGAACTCTTCGCGGCGCAGCGGCGGGAGGACCCGCTGGCGGTGTTGACCGAACGCGAGCACGAAGTGCTGGCCCTGATGGCGGAGGGCCGGTCGAACGCCGGCATCGCGCATCAGCTCTGGGTGACCGAAGGCACCGTCGAGAAGCACGTGCGCAGCATTCTCAGCAAGCTGAACCTGCCCGACACCGGTGAAGATCACCGCCGGGTGCTGGCCGTCATCACCTTCCTGGATTCGCGCTGACCTGCGGGCGGGAGACGCCGCCCAGCGCCCAGATGGTCACGTAGGCCAACCCGAAGAACGCGGCGACCGCCAGCCCGACCCCGGTGGACTGCACGTACGACAGCGGCGCGCGCACCCACTCGAACGTGGCGGCCACGACGGCGTGGGGCCGGGTGACCAGGTCCCAGGAGTTCCACCGCTGAAAGCGGCCGATCACCACGCCGATCGCGCAGAGCCCCACGGACGTGACCACGGTCAGCCAGCCCCAGACCGGCCCGAACTCGCGATCGATGCGTTTGTGCACCAGTAACAGGGACACGGTGCCCAGCAGGATGCCGGTCCACGCGGCGAACCCGTACTGCAGGACGTGGCGCCACAGCTCGTCCTGCTCACCCAGATGCACCAGGTCGGTGACGAGGTACGGCGCATTCGGCAGGAACGCGAGCCAGGCCAGACCCAGCGGAAGCAGCCAGCGGCGGCGGGTCACTACCGAGAACGCGGCGGCAAAGCACATCGGGATCCAGGCCAGGAACATGTTCCAGACCAGGAACCGAGTCGGGTAGGACAGCGGTGCCTCGGGATCGGTGATCCCGAGGACCAGCGTCAGGGCGGTCGTGGCGAGCAGGGCGGCGACCAGCAGGTACCCGCGGAAATCGATCACCTGACCAGTGTGCCTGCGATTTCGACGAGTTTGCGGCTTCGAGGTTTCACCCGGCCCGTGCCCGGGTATGTGAGCCCCAGGGCAGCGCCTGCCCTGAGCTGATCGAGCGAAGCCATGGAGGGGAGCAGTCCTTGACGGACGCGAGCGACAACTCAATACGGTCGATTCGACGCGTGGCGGCGATCGGTACGAAGGCGCCGACGGCAGCGGGCGCAATTGCGTGGTCCGCGCGCGTATCCCACTGCCCAATGAGGTAGTGGCACAGACATTTTGACGAGGTTAGTCGGCTACCGCGCAAGGCGGTAGCCGGCTAACCGGACTCCGCATCACGAAATCGATTGGAAATCAATAGGAAACTCCAGATGAAGCCGACGGAGCGCGGTCTGCGGGACGGGTGCTTTCGTCGCCGTAAATCGGATCGCTGACAACTCCGCGAGCAAACATACTGCAGCAGAACAAATTTGAATCATCCGCACGTCGACGGTGCACATCGGGTACGGTGGAGCCGGAGACGTCCACCAAGGGAGCTGACTTCCACCATGTGCGGCATTGCCGGCGAAATCGCCTGGGGCCGTGGTGCTGATCTGGCGGCGGTTGCTGCCATGACCGACCGCATGGCACCGCGGGGCCCGGACAGTAGCGGATTGTGGGTGCGGGACGGGGTGGCGTTGGGCCACCGGCGTCTGGCAATCATCGATCTGTCCAGTCACGGACACCAACCCATGCACGATCCGGAGCTGGGCCTCACCGTCGTCTTCAACGGGTGTATCTACAACTATCCCCAACTGCGCCAGGAACTTTCGAGTAAGGGATACCGATTCTTCTCCCACAGTGACACCGAGGTGGTGTTGAAGGGATACCAGGAGTGGGGCGAGCGCGTCGTCGAGCATCTCTACGGGATGTTCGCCTTCGCGGTCGCGGAGATCGAATCGGGCCGCGTGCTGCTGGCGCGCGACCGCCTCGGCGTCAAGCCCCTGTACTGGTGTGAGGCCGCCGGGGGAGCGCTGCGCTTCGCGTCGTCGCTACCGGCCCTGGTTGCCGGCGGCGGCGTCGATACCGAACTCGATCCTGTTGCCCTGCAACACTATCTGAGCTTCCACTCGGTCGTGCCCGCCCCGCGCACCATCCTGCGTGGGGTGCAGAAGCTGCCGCCGGGCACCGTCATGCGCATCGAACGCGATGGCAAGCGCACGGAAACGACCTACTGGGAACCGATTTTCGAGCGGTCGCTCGAGCGGGCCGACTGGACCGAGAACGACTGGCGGGACGCCGTGCTGGCGGCACTGCGCACCGCGGTCGAGCGTCGGCTGGTGGCCGACGTGCCGGTGGGCTGCCTGCTGTCCGGCGGCCTGGACTCCAGCTTGATCGTCGGTCTGCTCGCCGAAGCCGGCCAGCACGGCCTGGCCACCTTCTCCATCGGGTTCGAATCCGCCGGTGGCGAGGAGGGCGACGAGTTCAAGTACTCGGACATCATCGCCCGTCAATTCGACACCGATCACCACCAGATCCGTATCGACTCGTCACGCATGCTGCCTGCGCTCTCCGGTGCCGTCGAAGCCATGAGCGAGCCCATGATGAGCCACGACTGTGTGGCGTTCTACCTGCTGTCGCAGGAGGTCAGCCAGCATGTGAAGGTCGTGCAGTCCGGGCAGGGCGCCGACGAGATCTTCGCCGGCTATCACTGGTACCCACCGATGGCGCAGGCGATCGACAACGATCCAGCCGACGCGTTGCAGCGCTACCGCGCCGCGTTCTTCGACCGCAGTCACGATGCGGTCAACCGCCTGCTGCAGCCGAGGTGGCGGCTCGAGCACGATTCCGCGGGCGCGTTCGCGCTGCAGAACTTCACCCATCCCGGGGCGGGCACCGCGACCGACCGCGCATTGCGGCTCGACACCACCGTCATGCTCGTCGACGACCCGGTCAAACGCGTCGACAACATGACCATGGCCTGGGGTCTGGAGGGGCGCGTGCCCTTCCTCGACCACGAGCTGGTGGAGCTCGCGGCGACATGCCCGCCGGAACTCAAGACCGCCCAGGACGGTAAAGGTGTGCTGAAAGACGCTGCGCGCAAGGTCATTCCGGCCGACGTCATCGACCGGCCCAAGGGCTATTTCCCGGTGCCCGCGCTCAAGCACCTCGCCGGCCCGTACCTCGACCTGGTCCGCGATGCGCTGCACAGCCAGGCCGCGCGTGATCGTGGTCTGTTCGCCCCCGATGTGGTCGCGCAGATGCTGGACGACCCCAACGGCAACCTCACCCCACTGCGCGGGAATCCGTTGTGGCAGATCGGATTGCTGGAACTCTGGCTCGCCAACCACGTCGACGGAGCAGCCCGATGATGACAACGCAGAGCGGCGAGATGGCCGAGGGTGTCGTACAGGATATGGGTTGGGGGCGGCTGGTTTTCGGTCAGACGTTCCACGATCCCGACGAGTTCGGGACGGCGCTGCGGGAGGAGGGCAGCGGCCGCCGCGACATCGGGATGTATCTCGATGCGCCACACGTCTTCGTGGCGCTGCACGCCCACGAATTCTTCATCGACCCGAGCTTCACCTACCGGCTCGACCTGACGAAGCCCATGCAATATCGTCCGCCCGATGTCCCGGGATTGACGGTCCGCCAGGTGAATTCGATCGAGGACTGCATCGCGATCAATCACATCTACGTGCGGTGCCACATGGTGCCGGCCGACAGCGACCTCATGTGGACCAACAGTCAGACCGCGCCGCACGTGGTGTATCTGGTCGCCGTGGACGACGAGACCGGGCAGGTGGTCGGCACGGTCACCGGCATCGATCACTGCCAGTTGTTCGGGGACCGGGAGAACGGATCCAGCCTGTGGTGCCTGGCGGTCGAGCCGACCGGCACCCGGCCCGGCACCGGCGGCCTGCTGGTGCGCTCGCTGATCGAGGAGTTCAGCCGGCGGGGACGGTCCCAGATGGACCTGTCGGTGATGCACAACAACGACGGCGCGATCGCGCTCTATGAGCGCATCGGCTTCACTCGGGTGCCCGCCGCGCTCGGGATCAAACGCAAGAACGCCATCAACGAACCGTTGTTCGCCCCGGTGAAACCGGAGGAAGAACTGGGACAACTAAACCCGTATGCCCGGATCATCGCCGACGAGGCGATCCTGCGGGGCATCGCGGTGGACGTGCTCGACGCTCAGGGCGGCTACCTCCGGCTCACCCACGGTGGCACCAGCATCGTCACCCGTGAATCGCTGTCCGAGCTGACCAGCGCGGTGGCGATGAGCCGGTGTGACGACAAGCGTGTCGCCCGGGCCGTCGTCGCGGAGGCGGGCATCCGCGTGCCGGAGGGCTGCACCGCGACGTTCACCGACGAGGACTGCCGCTTCCTGGAGAAGGTGGGGACAGCCGTCGTCAAACCGGCCCGGGGCGAACAGGGCGCGGGCATCACCGTCGGCGTCACCAACCCCGATGATCTGAACCGTGCCATCGGCCTGGCCATGCAGCACTGCCCCGACGTCCTCATCGAAGAACGTTGTGAGGGTGAGGATCTACGCATCGTCGTCATCGACGGGAAGGTCATCGCGGCGGCCATCCGCCGGCCGCCCGAGGTGATCGGCACCGGCACCCACACCATCCGCCAGCTGATCGAAGCACAGAGCCGGCGCCGGTCGGTGGCCACCCACGGGGAATCGGTGATCCCGCTGGACAGCGTCACCGATGACACCGTGCACAAGGCTGGTTGGCAGTTGGACGACGTGCTGCCCGCCAACGAACGACTGATCGTGCGTCACACCGCCAACCTGCACACCGGCGGGACCATTCACGACGTCACCGACGAACTCAACCCCATGCTGGCGAAAGTGGCGGTCGACGCGGCGGCTGCGATCGAGATTCCGGTGACCGGGATCGATCTGATCGTGCCGTCGGTGGGCGGCGAGGAGTACGTGTTCATCGAAGCCAACGAGCGGCCGGGCCTGGCCAATCACGAGCCGCGGCCGACTGCACAGGCGTTCATTGATCTGCTGTTCCCGCGAACCGCGGCGACGCCGTGGGCCTGGCATCCAGACCCGATCGAGCAACACTGACAATTGGAGAGATGATGGCTGAGCCCGACGATGCCGAGAACGTACGGATGTCGCCGGACGACCGAGGCTGGATGGTCGACACCCTGTTGGCGCTGCTGCAGACGCCGAGCCCGTCGGGTCGCACCGATGCCGTGATGCAACTGATCGGCCAGACCCTGACCAAACTCGGCGTGCCGTTCACGCTGACCCGGCGCGGTGCACTCATCGCCGAACTGCCGGGGCGGTCGCAGACCACCGACCGCGCCATCGTGGTGCACGCCGACACCATCGGCTGTATGGTGCGCGAACTCAAGGACAACGGCCGGCTCGCGCTCGTGCCCGTCGGCACCTTCTCGGCGCGATTCGCCACCGGCGCCCGGGTCCGCATCCTGCCCGACGACAACGACAAGTTCTTCACCGGAACCGTGATGCCGCTCAAGGCGAGTGGTCATGCGTTCGGCGACGAGATCGACACCCAGCCGACCAGTTGGGACGACGTCGAGGTCCGTGTCGACCGCAGCGTGTCGTCGCGCGCGGATCTCGAGCAGCTGGGGCTCAACGTCGGCGATTTCGTCGCGCTGGTCGCCAGCCCGGAGCTGACGGAAGACGGCTTCGTCGTCTCCCGCCACCTCGACGGCAAGGCCGGCGTGGCCGTCGCACTGACACTGGCCAAGGTCGTCGCCGAGCGCAACATCGTGCTGCCGCACCGCACCACGCTCATGGTGACGATCACCGAGGAGGTCGGCCACGGTGCCAGTCACGGCCTGCCGCCCGACGTCGCGGAACTGGTGTCGGTCGACAACGCGGTCTGCGCGCCCGGCCAGCAGTCGCTCGAACACGGCGTCACCATCCCGATGGCCGACATGCACGGACCGTTCGACTATTACCTCACCCGCAAGTTGTGCAAGCTGGCCCAGGAAAAGGGAATCACCCACGCCCGCGACATCTTTCGCTACTACCGCTCGGATGTGGCGGCGGCCATCGAAGCCGGCGCCGCGACCCGGGCAGCTCTCGTGGGATTCGGGCTCGACGGCAGTCACGGCTGGGAACGCACCCACCTCGATTCGCTCGAGGCGACGTATCTGCTGCTGTACAGCTGGCTCCGGACGCCGCTGACGTTCGCGATGTGGGATGCGCAGCCGTTCGGCGATCTGGAAGATTTCCCCGCCGAGCAGGCCGCGGCCAGCGAGCAGTGGGTGCCGCTGTCGCGCGGCGACTTCCACGACCCGGGCGCCGCGTCTCAGGGGCACCACTGGCCACCCGAGGAGGGCAGCGCCGACGTCTCGCCGCAGTAGTTCGGGCGTAATTGGAGGGTTTACTTCGCCGCGGATTGGGTCACAGAAGCTGGAAAACCGGCCGGACCAACCTTGGAGGGATTTTGATGAGAACTGTGTCGACGACCGCCACCGATGACGTCATCGACTACGTCAAGGCCCGGCACCTCATGGCGCGTGAGTTGTTCCGAAAGACGTTGCACGCGGCCGACGCCGCCGCGCGCCGGCAGCGCTTCGCGGAGCTGCGCGCCGCGCTGACCGCGCAGGAAGTGAGCGGGGAACTGCTGGTCCACCCGAGGGTGCGGCGGGGGCTGGTGGTCGAGTCGCTCCGCGGCGAGACGGACGACACCAAGGAACGGCTGGACCGCATGGCACGGTTGGATCCGGCCTCGGCAGAATTCGAGACGGCGCTGACCGACTTGCAGCAGGCCACCGAAGACCACACCCAGCGCGTCGAAGCCGAGGAGTTTCCGCTTTTGACCGACCGCCGCTGATCAGCGCGGCGCGGACTGTTCGACGCGGGGTTGCGCCGGGGAGTGACTGAGCTTGCCCATGACGAATTGTGCTGCCTGGTCGGCCATTCCGTTGTCGGAGTACTCCACGTGGGCGGCATTGTCGCCGCCGCCGTTCGAACACACCGGGTCATCGGCGATGCACAGATCGAGGGTCTTCGACACGTAGCGCGAACCGACCGTGATCGGGGGCGCGCCCGTGTAGACCATCTGCAGGAAGCCGGACGACGGCTTGCCGAACAGGACGACCGCCGCGACGTGGTCTGCCACGAATGCCGGCATCGGCCCGGTGATACCCATGGGCAGGGTGACGCCGGCGGGGACGGCGTCTTCGGTGATGTAGGCGGCCACCGCCGCGCCCTGGGAATACCCGCCCGGCACGATCTTGGTGGTGGGGCAGACGGATGCGGCGCTCTGAACCCGGTTCGTCGCGTCGACGACCCCATCCGCGGCGGTCGCGAAGTCGAGCGACGCGGGGTAATCCACCGGGGCCACATCGACCGTCCGGCCCGCGGCCCGTGCGGTGAGGGCGTCGACGAAGGCCTGGCCGGCTTTACCCACGCCCGGCGGTTCCATCGTGCCGCGCGCGAAAATCACTTGAATATCAGGGCAGGGCTGCGCAGGCGCCGGAACGCTGCCCGCCGGCGCGGCCAGCATCAGGGACGTCAGGGGCACCGCCGCTGCGATGCAACGTGTGATGGTCTTCATGACGGAATCCACCGATCCTCGGCTCACCGGTCGGATCGCTCCATTGCGGTCGACGAATACGGCGGGTTTACCCCGCGAGCCGTCGCTTAAACCATCGGTCGCGTCACAAGTCCGAGTCGGGTCTGCGAACCACTATCCGAATTGCCAGCGATCAGTGTTCGCCGCTGGCCTGGCCGAGTGGTCGCCGGCCTGAGCACAATGGTCACAGCAATACTGGCGGCCGTCGAGCCGTAACCCGTGTCCCAAGATTCGGCATCCGCAGTGGCGGCACATCGGGGCCACCATGGTGGCCATGCATTCGATGCAGTCGAAGCTCGCGCTGCGCCCGTTCCAATTGACGGTGAACGACTCGTCGCAATCGGTTCCGCAGGTAATACATACCGCCATCGAAAAGAGCCGTTCCTGTCGAGGTTTTCAACTGTTGCGCAATACCGACCCCATGCATACCCGGGGTCATTCCCGGCCAAACCTGTTCTGGCAGAAAAGTTTTTTGCCGTCTGACCAGCTGTGATGGCTGGTCGGCGCAGCGTCGCGGTGGTGCCCCGGTGGCTTCGGCGGTATGGTCGGTTGCAGCGTCAAGATGGCGCAGTTGCTTAGACCGAAGCGACAGCAGCTGAGCGCCACCTGTCCGGTATGCGGCCGCGGTCCAGATCAGGGCACGGCTGTTTGGGATGCCGAAGGTGGCGGTCGGCGACGGCAGATTGCCGGTCCACCTGGATGGTGGAAACAACACGCATGCCACGGCGCCGAGTCGATACTCGGGGAGCCGAATCTCCCGATGCGTGTTGTGGGCCTGGGGAAGGCACGTCATGTCAACTTCGTTGTTGGAGAAGCGTTTACCTGCAGGAGCCCGCTACGCCGACGAGTATGCGGACGTACCGGAATTGGTGGCGGAGCTCCGCGCCCTGCCGGCCGAATCCGACGAATTCGCTCGGCAGCGCGAGCAGATCGTGTTGCGGTGCTGCCCGTTGGCGGACCGGCTGGCGCGGCATTTCGATGGCAGAGGAGAGAACCTTGACGACCTGGTCCAGGTGGCCCGACTCGGCCTGATCCAGGCGATCAACCGCTTCGACCCGGACAACGGCGCGGGGTTCGTCGCGTTCGCTGTCCCGACGATCATGGGGGAGTTGCGTCGCCATTTTCGTGACTACGGCTGGAAAGTCCATGTGCCGAGGAGCATTCGCGACATCCGTCAGCAAATCAAGGGCGCGACAACGGAATTGACACAGCGGCTAGGGCGCACACCGACCGCCAGTGAACTGGCGGAGGCGTTGTCCGTCTCGCCGGAACAGATCGTCGAAGGCTTGCTGGCGGCCAATGCCTATCAGCCGCAATCGCTCGACACGCCCGTCGTCGACAATGAGGACAATGCGCAGTCGCTCTCCGACCTGCTCGGTGACGTAGACGAGGGGTTCGAGCGCATCACCGACCGCGAGTCGGTGAAACCGGTGCTGCAAGCGCTGCCGGTGCGCGAACAGCGGATCCTGTACCTGCGGTTCTTCGCGGCCAAGACGCAGCGCCAGATCGCGGAAGGCATCGGTGTCTCGCAGATGCACGTCTCGCGCATCCTGGAGCGCACCCTGCGGGACATCCGGGAGCAGGTCGCGCAGGCCTGACGGCGCTCTGGCGTAACGGGTTACGATGAATCAGGTCCGGTTCGCCGGCCGGATCGACGACCATGCCCGAGCACCGAGCGACGGATATGACGGATACGCCTGTCGACAGTCAGGAGTCGTGGGATGTCGCCGCCGTCTTCAGCGGCGGGGAGAATCAGCGAGTCGGCACATTCCAGTACTACGTCGCCGACCAGCGCTGGGTGTGGTCTGATCAGGTGGCCCGGATGCACGGCTACGAGCCGGGGGTGGTCGAGCCGACGACCGAATTGTTGTTGAGCCACCAGCATCCTGACGATCGCGCGAAAGTGGCGGAGATCCTGGACCGGGTCAAGACGGGTGGGCAGTTCAGCAGCCGCCACCGGATCATCGATGCCGCGGGCTGCACCCGCTGGATGGTCGTGGTCGGTGATCGGATTCTCGACGAGTCCGGTCACGTGATCGGCACCGAAGGCTTCTATGTCGACGTCACCGACAGTGTGCAATCTGATGTCACGAAGGCCATGTCCGGCGTCGTCGAGGCCCGTGCGCTGATCGAGCAGGCCAAGGGTGTGCTCATGGTGGCCTACGGCGTCGACGCGGACCGCGCCTTCGACATCCTGAAGTGGCGGTCCCAGACGACCCAGGTGAAGCTGAAGACCGTCGCAGCTCAATTGCTCGACGCGCTGATGCGCCAAGGCCTTTCGCCTGAGAGCACCAGCGTCGTCGATCGTCTGTTGGTCGCTGAAACGGGCCTCACGGACGTCTAGCCGTGGCCGCCGCCGCAACCCACTCCGGGAATGCAGCCGCTGCCGCCCGGAATGCCACCCGGGCCGGCATTCACGCCGCCGGAACCGCAGGCCGTGCCCCATTGGGTGGGCACGCAGCCGGCACCTCCCGGGCCGCCTCCGGGTCCACCGTTCACGCCGCCGGAACCACACTGGCCGTTGACACAGCCGCCACCGCCCGGGCCGGGGCCGGGATCATCGACGGGCTGCAGGGGGTAGCTGGTGAGGACCGGATGGGCGCCCACGGTGCTCGGCACGATATCGGCTGACACGAACGAGGCGGCCACGCCAGCCGATGCGAACGCTCCGGCCGCCAGCAGGGGAATCAACTTGTTGGTGAACATATCTGGTTCATTGCCGTCTGACGGGGCGGTCAAACATCGGGGCCGTCGGATTCGCAGATCGGTCGTTCTGAGGCAACAGCCAATAGCTACTACGTTGTGTCGTAGGTCACGCTCGGTAATACTTGCATCGATCATGCTTATTTAAATAGCCTGGCAGGCAGGTGGAGGACGGGCATCGGCGAGTCGTCGATCCAGGTCGCGCCCACGCATTCACGACGAAGTGAGAGGTCCTGCCATGTTGTCCACGTCCACGTTGTCGCCGGCCCATGCCGAGGTTGTCAAAGCCACGTTGCCTGTCGTCGGCGGTGCCATCGGCGAGATCACGCCCGTCTTCTACCGCCGGCTGTTCGCGGCGCACCCCGAGTTGGAGCGGGACCTGTTCAATCGCGGCAACCAGGCCAACGGGTCGCAGCAGAAGGCATTGGCCGGATCGGTCGCGATGTACGCCACGCTGCTCGTCCACCCTGACGCCCGCGGGGCGGACGTCATCGAGCGGATCGCCCACAAGCACGCGTCGCTCGGCGTGGCGCCGGAACAGTACCCGGTGGTCTATGAACATCTGTTCGCGGCGATCGTCGAGGTGCTCGGCGCCGACGTCGTCACCGCGGAGGTGGCCGAGGCGTGGACCGCGGTGTACTGGTCGATGGCCGACATGCTGATCGGCCGGGAACGGGAGCTGTACGCGGCGGCCGGAACCAGTCCGGAACATGTCTGGATGCCGGTTCGGGTGGTCGAACGGGTGCAGCAGTCGCCGCTCACCGTCGCCTTTGGGCTCGCCGCCGTCGATGGTGCCGAACTTCCGGATTTTGCTCCTGGACAATACATTTCGGTCGCCGTGCAGCTGCCCGACGGGGCGCGGCAGATTCGTCAGTACAGTCTGTCGCACGCCGGTGTCGACGACCGGTGGCGCATCTCGGTGCGCCGCGACGGCGCGGTGTCGTCGTACCTGCACGAGTACGTGTTCGAAGGGGACGTGCTGCAGGTGTCGCACCCCTTCGGCGATATCACCCTGGACAGTCCGGCAGAGACGCCACTGCTGCTGATCTCGGCGGGCATCGGGATCACGCCGGTACTCGGCATGCTGTATTTCATCGCGGCCGAGCAGCCGGGACGCCGGGTGACCGTCGTGCACTGCGACCGCACCCGCGCCAGTCACGCCCACCGTGCCGAGTTGGCCGATCTGGTCGCGCAGATTCCCGGTGCCGCGCTGCACACGTGGTACGACGGACTGCCTGACGGCTATCCGCTGACGGAACCCGACCGGCGCGGTCGAATTGACCTGAGCGCCATCGCATTTCCGCCGGATGTCAACGTCTACATCTGTGGTCCGACGCCCTTCATGGAAGCGGCGGTCCGGCAGCTCGGGACGGCCGGCGTGGCGCGTGACCGTATCTGGTTCGAAGCGTTCAGCCCGCTGGCCGTCTAGCCTCGCCGCTGATGAGTACGCCGACTGCGATCCAGATCGCCATCACCTTCGTCTGGTTGGGGATGGTGCTCGCCATCTCCTTCCTCGAGGCGCCGCTCAAATTTCGCGCGCCGAACGTCACCCTGCCGATCGGTCTCGGTATCGGGCGTCTGGTGTTCCGGGCGCTGAACACCGTCGAGCTGGTGTTCGCTGCGGCAATTGTTTTGGCGGCCTTGATGAATCGGCCGTCGGTGACTGTCATGGTCGCGTTCGCCGTGGCCGTGGGGGCGCTGGCGGTGCAGCTGATTGCCGTGCGGCCGGGGCTCAACCGCCGGTCCGACGAGGTGCTGGCCGGGCGCGAAGGGCCGCGCTCCCGCGGTCACTACGCCTATGTGGTGCTGGAGTTGGTCAAGGTCGTCGCGCTCCTGGTCGCCGGCGTGGGTTTGCTCTAGTCGAGCCGTGCGAGCAGTGTCGGTCGGGCTACGTAGCCTGGGGCCATGAAGCAGCAAGTGCACTTCTTCACGCTGGCCACGGTCGATCTCGATGCCACCCGGCAGTTCTACGGTGCGCTCGGCTGGACGCCGACGCTCGATGTGCCGGGGGAGATCATCTTCTACCAGACGGCGCCGGGCCAACTGCTCGGGTTCTTCCTCGCGGAAAAGTTCAACGCCGACCTCGCGCAGGCTGCCGACCACTCACAGGTCAGCGGAATCACGTTGGCACACAACGTCGACAGCCAGGACGAAGTCATCGCGCTGGCGGCTGCCATGATCGCCGCGGGCGGCACCACGCTCAAGCCGCCACAACCCGGGCAGTTCGGTGGCGTGTTCCACGCGCATGTGCAGGATCCGAACGGCGTGATCTGGGAGATCGCCCATAATCCGAACTGGCGCATCAACCCGGACGGCACCGTCAGCCTGGGGTAGAAACCCTTACATCTTGATGGCAGGCAAGAGTCGGATCAGGTTCCAGGTCCGGTTGCGGCGGGCGCACAGACTCGAAATGCCCAGTGCGCCGAGCCAGATGCACACCAACACGATGATGGCCTGCCACAGTCGGCCGTCGATACCGCCCAAGATCAACTGGCGAAGTCCGTTGACGCCGAACGTCATCGGATCGAACTTGTGCATGACCTGGAACGGCCGGGACGTCGTCTCGACCGGATACATGCCGCCAGCGCTGACCATCTGCAGCATCAGCAGCGCCATGATCAGCACGCGACCGACGGCGGGCCCGACCAGCGCGTTGATGGCCTGCGTCGCGGCGACGAAGGCCAGCGAGATCAGCATCATGAAGCCGAGCATCGCCACGGGATGCGCCACCTGCATGCCGAGGGCGAACCGCACCACGCAGTACAGGATGATCGACTGGCCCAGTGCGAGAACCGCCGCGGGCAGATAGCTGGCGAACACCACACGGATGGCCAGCACCTCGGCCGCGATAGGACGGTTCTGCAAGGGCCGCAACACCATCCACAGCACGAGCGCGCCGAAGAACAGGGCCAGCGTCAGGAAGAACGGGGCCATGCCGGTGGCGAAGTTGGGGGCGCCGTTCTCGTGCGAGGACTCCAGATTCACCGGACCACCGATGGTGTCGGCGATGGCCTGCTTCTGCTGCTCGGTCCACGTCGGCACCTGCTTGGCGCCGTCGGCCAGCTTGGTGGCCAGTTCGTGGTTGCCGTCCTTGAGCTGAACGGTGCCGGACTTCAACTGGCGCGCCCCGTCATCGAGTTGCACGATGCCGCTGGCCAATTGCGCATTTCCGGTGGCCAGTTGCTGGGCGCCGTTGCGCAACTGGTTCAGCTTGTCGGTGAGCTGCTGGCCGCTGCTGCCCACCTGGTCGAGAGCCGTCCGGAGTGGGCTGCCGGGAGACCGCAGTGTCTCGGTCATCGAGATCGCGGCATTGCGGCCATCGGTGATCTGCTGACGGATCTGTGGCGTGAACTGATGGCCGTTCAACTGGTCCTGGACGCCACGCAGCGTGTTGACCGCACCGACCGAAACCGGGTCCTGGTTCACCGAAAGTTGTTGGATCACCGAACCGATCGCCGCTGCCGCGGTGTCCTGTGCGGTGGCGAGCGCACCGGCCTGATCGGCGGCCTGCTCCAGCGCCGTCGCGCTCTGCTGCAACTGCTCGGTGCTCCCGCCGACCTGGGACAGGGCCTTGGTGACCTTCAACAGGGGGTCGGTGGCCTGGGTGATGCCCGAGGAGAGTTGTTTGGCTCCGGAGGACAGCTTGGCCGAGCCGTTGCGGGCGTTGTCGAGACCGCTGACCAACTTGCCCGCGCCGGTGTCGACCTGCGCTGCACCGTCGGCCAGTTTCTGCGCCCCGTCGGCCGCCTGCTTGATGCCGGTTCCGGACGAAACCACCACGGACAGAATCTGATTGACGGCCTGGCCGGAGATGCGGGTCGACACCGCGTTGAGAACCTGGCTCGTGGCAGTGCGCCCGATGGTCGAGGAGATGTAGTTGTTGGCGTCGTTGTACACCGCGATCAGCTGGGCCTTCTCGGGATTGCCCGTGACCGGTGAGGCGATGGCCTCGCTGAAGTTCTCCGGCAGCTCCAGCATGAAATAGAACTTGCCGTGCTCGACGCCGTCCCGCGCCTCCTTGTCGCTCACCACGTGCCAGTCCAGGCTGTGGTCGGCGGTCAGGCTCCGGGCGATCTCGTCGCCGGCGTTGACGTGGACGCCCTCGACGACTGCGCCGCGGTCGGCGTTCACCAGGGCCACCGGCATCTTGTTGACCTGGCCGAAAGGATCCCAGAACGCCCACAGGTACAGCGCGCCGTACACCAGGGGCAGCAGCATCAGCACCACGATGGCGGCACGCGTCATGCGGCTGCGGCCGAATCGCTTGATCTCCGAGCCGAATGCGAGTCCAGCAAGCATGGTCAGGCCTTTCCGGTCTGCATACGGCGGTCATGCAGAACGTGGTCGGGGGCGTCGTCGCCCAGCGGGTTGGTCACACCGACGACGACGGTGCGGTGTTCGGCGAGGGCGCCGAGCCGCTGGACCGCGAGGGCGCGGCGTTCGTTGTCGCGGACCTGCTCGAGGTCGCCGACGACCAGCACCGGCCGGTCGGACATCAGCGCCAGGGTGATGCGCAGCAGGAAGAGCTCAAGATCGGACAGCCCGATGATGAAGGTCTTCGGCGACAACAGGGGAATGTCGTCGCCGAACACCGCCGCCATCTCCGGGACGTCCGACTGGACCGGGACCCACGCCGGGAACGGCGACACCCAGCGGCGCTGCTCGGTGATCACCGTCTGCACCGTCACCATTTCTTCGAGGTCGTCGATGTCCGCGAATGCGGCGATGGCACAGTGCTTCCGGATGCCGCGGGGCCCCGTCGCACCATTGACGGTGACGGTGCCGCGCGTCGGCTTGAGCCGGCCCGCGAGCGACAGCAACAACGTGTGCTGAGCGGGACCGCCCGGCATCTGGATGGCGTGGAACCCCGGCTGCAGTTCGAGATGGACATCAGAGAAGAGCGCGCCGTGTTCGCCGATGACAGCGAGCCCCTGCGCGGTGATCACCGGCGGGCTGTCCGTTGTCTCGGGGGCGGCCGTCGTCTCGTCGTCCATTGCTGCTCATCTCCGGGGTCGAAGTAACGATGGCCAGTAAATCAGCGCGCAAGGGCAGAAACTCCGATAGCGGCGTTCTCGCAGGTGTGATGTCACGCGGGATTGGTGGCGATATGCCGTGGCGGACACAGCGGTCTCGCTGACGTCGCGCGTCGCTTGCAGGTAATCTCTGTGCGGCCCATCACTCGACGTCTGTCAAGAACAAAATTCTCGATTTCGGGCAGCAATGATTTCGTGTACGAGAGTCCCATTGTTATCGTGCTGTTATGCATCGCTTCGGGGGAGTTCTGGCCGCATGTGTGCTCATCGGTTCATTGCTTGCGGGACCGCCCGCGGCCCACGCGGACGGCGACGAGCCGCAGTATGCCGAGTTCTACCTGCCGCCCGATCCGCTGCCGCCAGGCCGGCCCGGCGACCTGATCCGCACCGAACCCTCGCGCCTGGTACTCGAGCCGTCCGGCCAGCTCGGCGCCATCATGGCCACCGGCACGCGCATCATGTACCGCAGCACCGATGCCCGCGGAAACCCGGTCGCCGTGACCGGCACCTACTTCGAGCCGTACAACGACTGGCCGGGTAAGGGGCCGCGGCCACTGATCAGCTACGCGGTGGGCACGCAGGGCCAGGGCAACCAGTGCGCACCGTCGCGGCAGTTCAACCAGGGCATCCACTATTCGGGTGGCTGGGACATCATGGTCAACTACGAAGAGGCGTTCATCGCCACGATGGTCGCGCGTGGTTTCGCGATCGTGATGACCGACTACGAGGGCCTCGGCACTCCCGGGATGCACACGTACGTCAACCGCGTCGCCGAGGCCGCCGCGGTGCTCGACGCAGCGCGCGCCGCCAAGAAGCTGCCGGGCACCTCACTGGACCCCGATGGGCCCGTTGCCTTCTGGGGTTACTCGCAAGGGGGCGGTGCCGCGGCGTCGGCGGCCGAGTTGGCGTCGTCCTACGCGCCTGAGCTGCATGTCGTCGGCACATACGCCGGGGCTCCGGTGGCCGACCTCAAGGAATTGTTCCCGTACACCGACGGCAGCGCGCTGGTCGGGGTCGTCGGTTACGCGCTCAACGGCGAGATCTACGCCTACCCGGAGTTCGCCGACCTGATCCGCTCCAAGCTCACCCAGCGCGGCAAGGACATGCTCGAGAGTGTCTCGCGGCAGTGCGTCGGGCAGACCATCGTCGACTTCATGTTCCGGCACCTGCAGCCGTACTTCACCGAGGACATCAACGTGCTGGTCGAGGAAGAGCCCTTCAAGACACTTTTCGAGATGCAGAAGCTCGGCAAGTACAAGCCCAACGCGCCGGTTCTCATCAACAGCAATCGATACGACCCGCTGGTGCCGTGGACCGCGGCCAATCAGCTCGGCCGGGACTGGTGCGACAAGGGCGCCGACGTCGAATTCCGCACCAACGAGGAACCGCCGTTCCTGAACAAGCTGGTGATCAACCATGCCTTGCCGATGCTGGTCGACGGCGAGCCGGCGATGCAGTGGATCGCGGCGCGGTTCAACGGTGAGCCCACGTCGCCGAACTGCGGGACGTACTGAGCCGACGGCTCAGTCTCTGCCCGCTGCGGAGGCGCGGATCACGCGGTCGCGGCCCCGGCTCTTCGCTTCGTACATCGCCACGTCGGCGCGGCGGATCGCCGATCGCAACCCCGCCTTGTGCCCCAGCTGGGAGACCCCGATGCTCACCGTTCCGGCGAGCACGGCGTCGTTGTGGCTGAATGTCGCGGCGGCGAACGCCACCCGCAGCCGGTCGGCGATGACCGCAGCCTGACTTTCGTCCACGCCCGGCAGCATCGCGCAGAACTCCTCGCCGCCGATGCGGGCCAGCAGGTCGCCGCTGCGCAGGTTCGACCGCGCCACGCACGCGAATTCGGTCAGCAGCCGGTCGCCGGCCTCGTGCCCGAAGACGTCGTTGACGGCCTTGAACTCATCTAGATCCATCACGATGACCGAGCACCGCAGCTGCCGTGCCACGCATTCCTCGGCCAGGCGCTGCGCCTGAATCATGAAACCGGCGCGGTTCAGCGTGCTGGTGAGCGAGTCGAGCATCGCGGCATCGGCCAATTGATCCTCGAGCCGTTCCCACCCCATCAGCGACAGGCACAGGTTGATGGCCATGACGGCGAACGCGAAGAAGAGCATCGGAACCGACACGACCGCGCTGGTCGTGGCGAACTGGACGGCGCCGGCGTCGAGATGCAGGCTCACCGAGCGGGCGACGGTCGCCGCGGCCGCGACGACATACAGGCCGATCAGGATGCGCCGTGATGCCAGACGCTCGACGCGCTGGGCCTTGACGCCGTCGACGACGCTCAGCGTGAAATACCCGGCCAGGACGAGGGCCGTCAGGGACACCCGGGCCGGGATGCTGACGGTGAACGGCGGTATCAACTGAAATGCGGCCAGTACCGCCAGCGGTCCCGCAGCCATCACGCGGCCGCGGACCGGCTGGCCGTTGAAGGCGCACAGGCCACCCCAGATCAACGACCAGCAGGTGATGATCAAGACGTTGGCGACCGTCACCGACAACGCCTCGGGGACGAACCCGCGCGCGCTCAGCAGCCCGGCGCCGAGGGCGCCGGCGAAGTTGCCCGCGCCCCACAGCTGGACCGCCGGATGCCGCCGCTTACCGGCCCCCACCCAGACGTGCAGCAACCCGAAAATCAGGGCGGTCATCGAGACGACCATCCACAGGGTGCGCACGTCGGGATTCATGTCGCGCTACCGGGTGCGCCCAGGGGCGTGCGGCGTCGGGATCGGCTGAGGCATAGCGCAAACTTACTCGCCGCTGCCGACGACTGTCGGCAGCATTGGGTAGGGTCCAGCCCGTGAATTTGAGCGTCAAGTCCGTCGTCAAGTCTGTGAACGCCCGCCTGGCCGAAGAGTTGGCCGTCGCCGAAGGTCAGGTCGACGCCGCGGTACGGCTGCTGGACGAAGGCGCGACCGTGCCGTTCATCGCCCGGTACCGCAAGGAAGTCACCGGCAGCTTGGACGACGGTCAGCTCCGCACCCTCGAGGAGCGGCTCCGGTACCTGCGCGAACTGGATCAGCGGCGCGACGCCGTGCTGGCCTCGATCGAAGAACAGGGCAAGCTCACCGACGACCTGAAGGCCGCGCTGCTGGCCGCCGACACCAAGGCTCGCGTGGAGGACATCTACCTCCCGTACAAGCCGAAGCGCCGCACCAAAGCCCAGATCGCCCGCGAGGCCGGTCTGGAGCCGCTGGCGGACCGGCTGCTCGCCGACCCGACGCTCAACCCCGATGACGTGGCCGCCGAGTTCCTGGGTGAGGAGGTGGCCGACGTCGCCGCCGCGCTCGACGGGGCCCGCCACATCCTGGTGGAGCGGGTGTCCGAGGACGCCGAACTGGTCGGCGCGGTGCGCGAGAAGTTCTGGTCCGACGGCACCCTGACCACCAAGCCGTGGTCGGAGGAAGCGGCGAAAAGCCCTGCCGCGCAGAAGTTCCGCGACTACTTCGAGTACTCCGAGCCGCTGGAGGACATGCCCTCGCACCGCGTGCTGGCAGTACTGCGCGGTGAGAAGGAAGAAGCGCTGTCGCTGAACTTCGACGGTGGCGACGAGACGCTGTACCAGGCCATGATCGCCCAGTCGCTGGGTGTCGACATGGCCGCCGGCGGCGCCGCCACGCCGTGGCTGACCGCGACGGTCGGCTGGGCCTGGCGTACCAAGCTGATGTTCTCGGCCGCCGTCGACGCCCGGATCCGGCTGCGGCAGCGCGCCGAGGAGGACGCCGTCGCGGTGTTCGCCAAGAACCTCAAGGACCTGCTGCTGGCCGCGCCGGCCGGCACCCGCGCCACGCTCGGGCTCGATCCCGGGTTCCGCACGGGCGTGAAGGTCGCGGTGGTGGACGGCACCGGCAAGGTCGTCGACACCTGCGCCATCTACCCGCATCAGCCGCAGAACAAGTGGAACGACGCCAAGGCGACGCTGGCCGCCCTCGTCGCGCGGCACAACGTCGAGCTGATCGCCATCGGCAACGGCACCGCATCGCGCGAAACCGATGCGCTGGCAACCGAACTCATCGCCGACCTGAAGGCGGCCGGCGCGTCCGGTCCCAAGCGGCTGCCGACCAAGGCCATGGTCAGCGAAGCCGGGGCGTCGGTGTACTCGGCGTCGGCCTACGCCGCCCACGAACTGCCCGAGTTGGACGTGACGCTGCGCGGCGCGGTCTCGATCGCCCGTCGCCTGCAGGACCCGCTCGCCGAACTGGTCAAGATCGAGCCGAAGTCGATCGGTGTCGGGCAGTACCAGCACGACGTGACGCCCGGAACCCTGGCCCGCAGCCTCGACGCGGTGGTCGAGGACGCGGTGAACGCCGTCGGCGTCGACCTCAACACGGCCTCGGTGCCGCTGCTGGCCAAGGTCTCCGGCGTGACCGAATCGCTCGCCGAGTCGATCGTGTCGTATCGCGACAAGACCGGACCGTTCCGCAGCCGCAGCGGCCTGCTCGACGTTCCGCGCCTGGGCCCCAAGGCCTTTGAGCAGTGCGCGGGCTTCCTGCGTATCCGCGAAGGCGACGACCCGCTGGACGCCTCGGGCGTGCACCCCGAGGCCTACCCGGTGGTGCGGCGCATCCTGGACCGCGCCGGCGTCACCCTCGCCGAACTGATCGGCGATGAGCGCAAGCTGCGGGCGCTCAAGCCGGGCGATTTCGCCGACGAACGCTTCGGCATCCCGACCGTGACCGACATCCTGGGCGAACTGGAGAAGCCGGGCCGCGACCCGCGCCCCGCGTTCTCCACCGCGACCTTCGCGGCCGGCGTCGAGAAGGTCTCCGACCTCAAGGTCGGCATGGTGCTCGAGGGCGTCGTGACGAACGTGGCCGCGTTCGGCGCGTTCGTGGATGTCGGCGTGCACCAGGACGGCCTCGTGCACGTGTCGGCGATGGCCGACCGCTTCGTCTCCGACCCGCACGAGGTGGTCAAGTCCGGCCAGGTCGTCAAGGTCAAGGTGCTCGAGGTCGATGTCGAGCGGCAGCGCATCGGGCTGAGCCTGCGGCTGAACGACGACCCGCAGCGCGCCCGCGACGGCAAGCGGCCCGAGCAGGGTGGCGCGTCCCGGCGCGACGGTGGCGGTCAGCCGCGACGCGATGGCGGCAATCGCGGCGGCGGTGGTGGCAACGGCGGCGGCCAGAACCGCGGCAACCAGGATCGTGGACGTAATCCGCAGCGCGGCAACGGCGGTGGCCGCCGCGAGTCGGCGCCGTCCGGCTCGATGGCCGACGCCCTGCGCAAGGCAGGCTTCGGTAAGTAGCGGTGTTCTCGCGAGAAGACATAAAACTGTCGATACCCCAGTGATTTTCGACAGTTTTATGTCTGCTCGCGAGCGGGAGCTGCCCCCAGCTCCGCGAGAAGAGATCAGGAATCGAGAAGCACGGCCGATCGGCGCCCGATTAGCGTGTGGGTATGCCCAGCAGAACGCATGCCGCTGACAGCCATGACCTCATCCGCGTAGTCGGTGCCCGGGAGAACAACCTCAAGGACATCAGCGTCGAGATCCCCAAGCGGCGGCTGACGGTCTTCACCGGGGTGTCCGGCTCCGGCAAGAGCTCGCTGGTATTCGACACCATCGCCGCCGAGTCTCAGCGGCTGATCAACGAGACGTACAGCGCGTTCGTCCAGGGCTTCATGCCGTCACAGGCCCGCCCCGACGTCGACGTGCTGGAGGGCTTGACCACCGCGATCATCGTCGATCAGGAACGGATGGGCTCCGACCCACGTTCCACGGTCGGCACCGCCACCGACACCGGGGCGCTGCTGCGGATCCTGTTCAGCCGGATCGGGGAACCGAACATCGGCTCGCCGCAGGCGTTTTCGTTCAACGTCGCTTCGATCAGTGGGGCCGGCGCCGTGACCATGGAACGCGCCGGCCGCACCGTCAAGGAACGTCGCGACTTCAACATCGTCGGCGGCATGTGTCTGCGGTGCGAGGGCCGCGGCGCGGTCAACGACATCGACCTCACCGCACTGTATGACGACAGCAAGTCGATCAACGAGGGCGCCATCACCATTCCCGGCTTCAGCACGGAGGGCTGGTACGGCCGAATCTTCAACGGCTGCGGCTTCTTCGACCCCGACAAGCCGATCCGGAAGTTCACCAAGAAGGAACTGGACTCCCTGCTGCACAAGGAGGCGACCAAGATCAAGGTCGACGGCGTCAACCTCACCTACCTGGGTCTGATCCCGCAGATCAAGAAGTCGTTCCTGAGCAAGGACGTCGAGGCGATGCAGCCCCATATCCGGGCGTTCGTCGAGCGGGCGGTGACGTTCACGACATGCCCCGAGTGCGAGGGCACCCGGCTGTCGGAGCTGGCACGCTCATCAAAGATCAAGGGCGTCAACATCGCTGAGGCCTGCGCCATGCAGATCACCGATCTGGCCGAGTGGGTCGGCGCGCTGGCCGACGACAAGCGCCTCGGCGCCGGCGTGGCTCCGCTGTTGGCGACGTTGCGGCACACGCTCGATTCGTTCGTCGGGATCGGGCTGGGCTATCTGTCCCTGGCTCGGCCCGCCGGCACACTCTCCGGCGGAGAAGCCCAGCGGGTCAAGATGATTCGTCATCTCGGCTCGGCGCTGACCGACGTCACCTACGTGTTCGACGAGCCGACCATCGGACTGCACCCGCACGACATCACCCGCATGAACGAACTGCTGATCCAGTTGCGGGACAAGGGAAACACCGTGCTGGTCGTCGAACACAAGCCGGAAGTGATCGCCATCGCCGACCATGTGGTGGACCTCGGTCCCGAGGCGGGCTCGCGCGGCGGTGAGGTGGTCTACGAAGGCACGGTGAAAGGGTTGCGTGGCAGCGGCAGCATCACCGGCCGGCATCTCGACGACCGGGCGGCGCTGAAGGATTCGGTGCGAGAGGCCAACGGGGCGTTGGAGATTCGCGGTGCCAACACCAACAATCTTCAGGACGTCGACGTGGACATCCCGCTCGGCGTGCTCGCCGTGATCACGGGCGTGGCGGGCTCGGGCAAGAGCTCCCTGATCGACGGTTCGGTGGCCGGCCGCGACGGCGTCGTCACCATCGACCAGGCACCGATCCGGGGATCACGACGGAGCAACCCGGCCACCTATACCGGACTGCTCGACCACATCCGCAAGGCGTTCGCGAAGGCCAACGACGTCAAACCCGCACTGTTCAGCTCGAATTCGGAAGGCGCCTGCCCGGCGTGCAACGGTGCCGGTGTCATCTACACCGACCTCGGAGTGATGGCGACCGTCGAGTCCCGCTGTGAAGAGTGTGAAGGCCGCCGGTTCGGTGCCTCGGTACTCGAATACACCCTGGGCGGGCAGAACATCGCCGAAGTACTGGCCATGCCTGTCGCCGAGGCCGCGCAGTTCTTCTCCGACGGCGATGCGAAAGTGCCGGCCGCAGAAAAGATCCTCGCTCGGATGGTGGACGTCGGGCTGGGCTACCTGACGCTCGGGCAGCCGTTGACCACGCTGTCCGGCGGGGAGCGGCAACGACTCAAGCTCGCCACGCAGATGGGGGAGAAGGGCGACGTCTACATCCTCGACGAGCCGACCACCGGCCTGCACCTGGCGGACGTCGAGCAGCTGCTGGCGCTGTTGGACCGGATCGTCGACAGCGGCAAGTCCGTGATCGTCATCGAACATCACCAGGCTGTCATGGCCCATGCCGACTGGATCATCGATCTGGGTCCCGGTGCAGGTCACGACGGCGGGCGGGTGATCTTCGAGGGCTCTCCTGCAGACCTGGTCGCAGACGGCAACACGTTGACCGGGTCCCACCTGGCCGAGTACGTCAAATAGCAGTCAGGGCTGCCACCGCTGAGCGGTGGCAGCCCTGACTGTGAAACAGAGGGGTCGTCGAACGGTTAGACGGGCATCTCCGGGCCCTCAGGAGCCGGGGCCGGCGCCTCGGGAGCCGGGGCCGGGGCCGGGGCCTCGGGGGCAGGCGCGAAGTTGGCCGCCTCGATGATCTCCGGGGCCGGGAGGTCGGCCGGACCTGCGGGAGGAGCCAGCGGCGCGTCCAGCGGGCCGTCGAGGGGCAGATCGGCGGGGATGTCCTCACCCGGGGCGATGGGCAGGTGCATGTGGTGGGTGAACTGGCGCTGGAAGGCGCCGCCGCCACCGATGCGGACGCCGCCGCCCTCGCCGCTGGACACCGGGGTGCCGTCCGGCAGCGTCACGGCCGTGTGGCCGCCGTTCCAGCCGATGTTCAGGGCGCCGGGCGCGGTGCCGGGCAGGAAGCCACGAGCCCGCAGAGCGGCCTCTTCGTTGCCGGTGTTGAACCGGTTGCCGTAAACGGGGCGGCCGGTGGCCGCGTTGGCCACCCAGGAGGCCAGTCCGGAGCAGTCAGTGCCGCGTGCCGTGTCTCCGCCGGAGATGTACGGCGTACCCGAAACCTGGTTGACCAAAGCCAGCAGCGATGCGGTCGCAATAGCAAACATGGCGATGAACGCTAGCAACGGAAAATCGACAGCGTCAAAATTCCGTGTCCGCCATCACGTTTCGCGAATCCTGTGGTGTGCGTTACATCCACGTTTATTCGCGTCTTGTTGGGGCAGAGGCGATTTCACGTATTCGCAGGTGAATGCACAAAACATACTGCCATACACAGCTTTTGCGCAAATGCAAGGTCGTCGCGGTCGTTGCGAGGTCGTGACCAGCTAATTCCGAAACGGCCCTGCGAGGCCTTTGTGCGGTTTTGGCGCCGATTTCGACGCCCGGCCGGGCAGCTCGTGCCGCCGATCCGGCGGATACTGGCTGACCATCTGAAACGGTCAAGTTACGGTGGGTCGATGTGGCTGTCGCGGTCCCGGTTCGAGCTGACGGAAGAGGTGCCCGGGGCGCCCGATGACGTCCGCACCTTCTATACAGATCTGGCGAACATGAAGCTGGTGCATCCGCTCGTCGTCGCGGTGGACTGTCTCGGCGATCAGCAGGATGCGCGGGGCCGCCGTCGTGACTATCGGGTGCGGGATCGCATCCCATTCGGCCCACTCAGTCTGCGCGTGACCTACCGGGCCACGGTGCTGATCGCGCCCGACGGCGTCGTGCACACCGAGGCGCGCCAATTTCCGTCAGTGCGACTCAGTGGCACGGTTACCTTCGCACCTGCCGGCGCCGGCACCACTGTCACCGAGGCGGTGGATATAGAGGCGCCTTTTCCGCTCGTGGCCGTCACTGCCGCGCAAGCGGAGAAAGCGCACGCGGCGATGCTCGCGGCTATCCGGCGTCATTTTGGGGAAAGCTCGGGCTGATCCAGGCTGCTGGATGGGGATGCCGCGCTGGATGGCTGTATATACCTGCCTCGCCGGCGACGTTCTGGAAAAAAACTTTGGTCACTTTGTTAGCGCTGGTCACAATGGGTAACTAGCGTCACATTCCCGGTGATGTCTTGTCGGTGGTTCGAACTAGTGTTCGATGCGTGGGATTGACCGATCCGGCCGCTGTCGAGGAGGCGTACGCCGCCTACGAGGCTGCGCACGCTCGGCTCGCGGCCCTGGATTACAGCGGTCTGGATGTGCGAACGTTGTTGGAGGTGCAGTCCCGCCGCGAAACCCTGAAGTGCGCCGCCGAAGCGGTCGACCATCAGATTCTGGCTGCGGCACAGACGCAGGCGACGGCGAAGGAGATCGGGGCCAAGGATTGGCCGGAGGTGTTGCATGTGCGGCACCGCATCAGCCGGGAGGAGGCCCGCCGCCGGGTGCGGGACTGCGATCACCTGGGCCCGCGCTCGGCGATCACCGGGGAGGCGTTGGGCCCGGTGTGGGAGCTGGTCGCCGCCGCTCTCGCTGAGGGGGCGATCAATAGTGAGCACGTCGCGGTGATCACCTGGTTTTTCGGCAAGGTCCCGTTGTGGGCGGCCGACCCGGTCACCCTGGCCCAGTGCGAGACGGATCTGGTGGCCGATGCCCGGGTCAAGACCCCCGAGGACCTACGCAAAGTCGCGGCGGATTTGTTGTACCGGCTCGATCAGGACGGGCCCGAACCCGACGACTCTGAACCCGACCCGAAACGCGCCATCAACCATGGCAAGCAGCGCTCCGATGGCACCTCCGAGGTCAGCGGCACCATCGAGGCCGAGACCCGTGCTTACTGGGATGCGATCAATGACAAATGGGCCGCCCCCGGCATGTGCAACCCCGCCGACCCGGTGCCCTGCATCTCGGGTACACCGACCCAGGAACAGATCGACAACGACACCCGTACCGCCGCCCAGCGCCGCCATGATGCGTACAAGATGGTCGGCCGCATGATCCTGAAGACCGGCATGCTCGGCGAACACAACGGATTCCCCGTCGCGGTGGTCGCCACCTGCACCGTCGCCGACCTCGAGAAGCGCACCGGGGTGGCGCTCACTCACACCGGTACCAAGCTGCCGGTCAAGGATCTGGTTCAGATGGCCGCCGCCGGAGCCGACCATTACCTCGTCGTCTTTGACGACCACACCGAACAACCGCTGTACATGGGCCGAGCGCGTCGTACCGCCACTGTCGCCCAACGTTTCGCTTTGTTCGCCCGAGACCTGGGCTGCACCAAACCCAACTGCACCGCCCCCGCATCCCGGTCTCAGGCCCATCACGTCAACACCAATTGGCGCGATGACGGCCCCACCGACATCACCAACCTCACCCTGGCCTGCGGACCCGACAACCGCCTCGCCGACACCGGCGGCTGGACCACCACCATGGGCCCGGACGGCAGAACCCAATGGACCCCACCACCCCTGCTCGATGTCGGCCAGCCAAGGACAAATCACTACCACCACCCCACGCTGTATCCGACAGAGGGTGAGGACGCCGACGGCGAAAGTGATAGTCCCGCAAGGTGATACGGCGCACTGAGCTGGTCGCGTCGGGTCGGCGCGCGCCTTGGGTGGGATCGACGGCCCCGCCGTGTGAGCCGTGGGGCTGCGGGGCTATGGCAACCACGCTGCGCGGCGCCACCGACTACCCACGGATGACGACAACCACGAGAGGCGAAGATGTTGCGTTGCAGCCGAATCGGCTACTCACTACCGCCAGGGGTAGGAGGCAGCCGGCAGGCTACCAGCGCTGATTGCGCGGTGTGGCGATCAGGCGGGTGGCGTGGTCAGGCCGGGAGACGGTCAGCTCGGGAAGAACCCGTCGCCGGTCTTGAAGCCGGGCTGCCAGCCGGCGGGGCCCAGGCACAGCAGCGGGCGGCCGTCGGGGGCCTGCGCCGCGGTCTGCGGGCCCGGGCACGGAGAACCGATGTCCTTCACGCCCTGGATCGCATAGGAGTAGCCCCAGAACCCGGTGTCGACCGGCGGCCACTGGTTGGGGATCCAGTGACAGGCCATGGAGGCGCCGCCCGGGCCGCGGCCGAAGATGAAGATGTCGTGGTTGTCGCACGGCGCGCCGTTGACAGCCTGGTAGTTCATGCCGGGGACGTCGGTGGGGTAGCGGCCGGGATCGTCGCTGCCGCCCAGGGCCGGATCGGCATTCGCGAAAGGTGCCAGCCCGATGGCGGTTCCGGCGATCGCTGCGGCCACCGTCAGTACCCGAAACATCCTGGTCATCTCCCCTCGCACTACTGCCACACGACAATGTGGCAAAGCGTAGCGTGTCAGCCGCGTCGCCGGGGATATTGTCGGCAGGTCAATATCAGTGGGGTTCGTGCCGCGGCGTCTGATCGTCGTCATGCGGCGGCGGACCGGCCTGCTCGGGCGCGTCCAGCACGCTCACTCCGATGCCGTAGGGCAGGAACCTGACCTTGCGGGAGGGATCGATGTTGTTCTTGTTGGCCCGCAGGGCTTCCAGTTCGGAGGGGTAGACCTCCTCGACGTGCGCTCCGCCGTCGGCGGCCACGGTGTACACCACCCACACGCCGTCGCCCGTGTCGCCGGTGGTCTCGGGCTGCGTCGCGTGCCGCGGCGTGCGGGTCAGATCGTTGACCACATTGGCCCAGGCGGCACCGCGGCCGAGGCGGTCGAACACGCCCCGGATGCCCTCGCCCGTCTCGCGCAGGACGCGATCGAACTCTTCCGGATCGATGCCGAACGGGCCGTTGTTGCTCATACCGACCAGTGTGCGCGACATCGGCGACATCTGCCACGACCATCTGGCCGGCCATCCGCTCGCAGCGGAACTCGGCGGTGGTGGACGATGGAGACATGTCCGTACCGCAATCGCCGACCCGCGACGACCTCCTGGCCACCGTCGAGCGCTCGCCCGCCGCCACGGCCGCGCATGACAAGGCCGCCTGGGTGGGGCTGTTCAGCGCCGACGGACGCGTCGAGGACCCGGTCGGCTCGCGGCCGCACGTCGGGCGCCGCGCTATCGCGCAGTTCTACGACACCTTCATCGGGCCCCGCACCGTCATGTTCCACCGGGACGCCGACATCGTGCTGGGCAATACCGTGGTGCGTGACCTGGAGCTCGAAGTGCACATGGGCTCGAAGGTGCAGCTGCGCATTCCGGTCTATCTGCAGTACGACGTGGTGACCGAGGGCTCGGACCCGTCGCTGAAAATTTCTCGGCTGCAAGCATTTTGGGAGCTGCCGGGCATGGTCGCGCAGTTCGTGCGGTGCGGCGCCGCGGCGCTGCCGGCCGGATTGGGGCTCTCGGGAGCGCTGCTGCGTAACCAGGGTCCCGGCGGCGCGCTCGGTTTCCTTGCTGGCCTGCGCACCGGTGGTACGCGGGCAAAACGGTCGCTCACCGGGCTGTTGGCCGATGCGGCGAACGGAGACGAACTCGCGGTGAAGCGCCGGCTCAGCGAGCCGGTGCAGATCACCCGCGGCCTCGACACCCGGCTCAGTGTCTCCGAACTGGTCGAGGAGCTGACCGGCAGCCGCGTCGCGAAGGTGATAGCCGCGGGCCGGTACGTCCTGGCCGGCGTCCGACGGGACGGCTACCGCGGTGTGGTCATCGCGGAGCAGGGCCTCGGCGGCCGGGGCATCATCGGCCTGCGACTCTTTGCCGAATGAAGCCGTCAGTTGCCGCGGCTTCCGTCCCCGACATGAGAACGTAGTTACACCATGCCAGTGCAACCACAACACGAATACATGTCCTACGAGGAATTCGGTCGACGATTCTTCGAGGTCGCCGTCAGTGAGGAACGTGTCGCGGACGCGATCGGCGGTATCGCCGGTGAAGCCTTCGACATGGGTCCCATTGCCCAGGGCCCCGGCGGGCTCGCGAAGGTCACCGCGCGCGTGCAGATCAAACACCCCGTGGTGGCCAGGACGCTGGGTGAGGAGATCACCTTTGCGATCCGCATCCCGCTGGAAATCGACATGACGCTCGACCTGCGCATCGACCGGCCCCGATTCATGGTGTTCGGCGAGATCAATCTGACCGCGACCGCGCGGGCCGCTCATCCGCTGCTGCTCGTCATCGACGTCAAGACGCCGCGGTCGTCGGACATCGCCATCCACGTCACGTCGTCGTCGATCCGCGCCGAGCTGCTGCGCATCGTCGGCAACGTCGACGGCGAGATTCGGCGGTTCATCGCCCACCACGTGGCAGGCGAGATCAACAGCGCAGATGCCAAGGTCATCGACATCGGAACCCGGATCGCGAGCGCCTGGACGGGTGTCTGAGACGGCCGCGAGGCGGCATCGGCAACATGCTTCCCTTATGATGAGGGCATCATGAAGAGCACATTCGGTACCGCTATCGCAATCGCAGCTACCACGGCCGGCATCGTGGGCAGCCTCGTCACGGCCGGTCCGGCCAGCGCCGATGCGGGTGTCGACGCCTTCAACAACGCGCTCAGCAACGCCGACATGATGCTGCCGAACGGCTCTGATCCGGTCGCGCTCGGCCAGTCGGTGTGCCCGATGCTGGCTCAGCCCGGCCAGAGCCTGGCTGACGCGGCGGCCAAGGTCGCCGACTCATCCGGCATGTCGCTGGGCCCGGCCACGATGTTCACCGGCTTCGCGATCTCGTCGTTCTGCCCGGGGGTTGTCGGTGCGCTCGGCCGCGGCGAGTCGCCGCTGCCTTTGGGTCTACTCGGCCTCGGATAACGCAGGGCTGGCGTCGAGCGGCGCCATGACCGGGCGCTTCGGCTCGAGCCCCTTGCCCCGCGAACTGCCCAGCGTGTGCCGCCAGACCCAGGGCATCAGCATGTTCTGCGCCCACATCAGCTGCGAATACATCCGCTCGCGCAGTCGCGGCAGCACGAGTTCACCCTCTACCTCTGCCCAGCGGTGATCGCTGCCGGGCAAACCCAGCGCCTCGGCAGCGGCGTCGGCGAACAGCTGATGGCCGTGCGGGGAGCCGTGCACCCGGTCGACGGCCCAGGTCGCGGGGTCCAACATGGAGGTGGCCGTCGACAGATCGACCAGCCGGAAGCCGAAGTGGGCCGAGTCGGACCGGATGACCTCGTTGATCCGGCGCAGCCGGCCGCTCAGTACCCGCCCGACCGGCAGGATGCGGGCGATGTCGGGAAACGTCGTCGTGACCACGGTCGCGCCGGTGGCGGCGAGTTCGGTATGCACGTGCCGCATGTCCTCGAGCGCCTTGTCGAAGCTGCGCACCGGCCGCGTGACGTCGTTCATCCCGATGCAGCTGGTGATCAGGTCGGGGTTCATGTCCCGGGCCAGCGGCAGCTGCCGGTCCAGCACGTCACTGATGCGACGGCCCCGCACTGCGAGGTTCGCGTACTGAAGTCCGGGCTGTAATGCGTTGAGTCGCCAGGCCAGGCGGTCGGCGAAGCCTCGAACGGCGCTGTCGTCCGTACCGTCCATGTCCAACAGGCCCTCGGTCTGGCTGTCGCCGAGCGCGACATATCGGGAATAGCCGATGGTCACGACCGTGACTGTAATGAAGGATCGGCAAATCTTCAGCGCGGCGGGTCAGCCCGGCCAGATCACGTCGAGCGGACGGCCCACCACACTGAGTTGGTTGATCAGCTCGTCCAGTACGGCGCGTGGCAGGTCGAACCGCCATTCCGGCAGCGTCGCACCGACCCGTACCACCCCCGGACCGAGCTCCACCGAGGTCAGGGTCATGCCGTACGGCAGCTCGGGCAACCGCACCGGGTACGCCGGGGCGAGTCCGGGCACCGGCACCCGGGCGGTACCCAGCGTCAGGCCACGGGGCTTGAGCCACAAGGTGTTGCCGTGCAGGTGGGGATCGACCTCGACGACGCCGGAGCGGAAGCGCGACAACCGGACTCGGGCGACGCCGTCCTCGCCGATCTCGGTGCTGATGCGCGGTTCGGCGGCCCGGATCAGCTCGTCGAGCGAGTCGGACGGCACCTCCACCGTCAACTCGACGGGTGCGGCGGCCAGCATCGGTGGCACCGACGGCCGGATGTGCAGGTTGTTCAGCTTTGCCGAGATCGTATTCAGCACGGTGCCAGCCCATTTCACCTTGTGGGCGGTGATGTTGACGGTACCGATGTGGCCGACGGCGAAGATGCTGGCATCCCAGCGGGAATCGAACTCGGCCACCGTGAGGGCCAGGTCGCTGGTACGCAGGCGGACGGTGATCCGGCGCCCGATCACCAGCGGTCGCACCGTGAGCAACGCCGTCCGATAGGCGGCGGCCGCCCCGGTGCTCATCGGCAGCACCGCGGCGGTCGACACCACCGAGGTGAACAGATCGAGCGGTCGGAGCGGGTCCCACCGGCGCGGCGGACGCGTCATGGGCTCCAGCATGCCTGGATCTGCCGCCCGTGCACCACTCGGTGCCCGGGGAACGGGCTCCCGGTAGCGTCGAGTCGTGGCTGAGTCTGATGAGCTGTACCGGCAGCGCGACCGAGCTGATTCCTTCGGTGGCGCCGCCCGGTCATATGACCAACACCGGCCCCGCTATCCGGAGGCCATGCTCGACGAACTGGTCGGGACGGGCTCGGTCCGGGTGCTCGACGTCGGCGCCGGCACCGGGATCGCGTCCCGCCAACTGATCGCTCACGGTGCGGAACTGGTTGCGCTGGAACCGGATCCGAGGATGGCCGAGATCGCCGCCGAGCACGGCGTCACAGTCGAGGTGGACACCTTCGAGGACTGGGACGACGCCGGCCGGACCTTCGACGTGGTCCTGTTCGCCCAGTCGTTCCACTGGGTCGACCCGGCGGCGGCACTGCCGAAGATTCGCCGGCTCCTCGTGCCGGGCGGCCGGCTGGCGCTGGCGTGGAACCGGCTGTTCCCGGTCCAACCGTCGCGCGCGGACTTCGCGGAGGTGTACCGCGACTTCCTCGATGCCGCTTCACCTTTGGTGACCGGGACCCCCACGGGCGGGACGGGATCGGGGATGGACAGCGGCGACGTGGTGGCTGACCTGGAGGCCGCCGGATTCGCCGTGCAACAGCTGACCTACCCCCGTGGTGAGCAGTACAGCCGCGACCAGTGGCTGGACCTGGTGTTCACCTACTCCAACCACCTGGTACTGCCCGCCGACCGGGCCGCGGAGCTGCGGGCGCGGCTGGGAGCGGTGATCGGCGACGGCGGCGTGCAGGTCGGCGGCGATACGCTGCTGATCGTGGCGCAGCCGACGTAGACGGCGGCTAGTCCCGGAGGCGGCGGATTGGCCGCGTCTCGATGGCGTTGAGCGTCAGGGCACGGCGCCGGATGCGCCAGCCGTCGCCAGTCCGGGCGTACTCGTCGTCGTACCTCAGATGCCACACCAGATCGGTGACGGCGGAGTCGGCGTCGCGGGTCCAGTGGTGGGCGACGCACGTGATGCGCCCACGGGCGTGGTCGGAAGCGTCGGTGTAGACCTCGCCGACGATCTCGTGCTGGGTACGGGCAACACCCGCCAGGGTGGCCATCGCGGCCCGCACCCCGTCTGGCCCGTGTTCGGTCCGTACCGGGTCGAGGGATCGGGGCGGGTCCGGAAGGACCAATTCCGCTGTGCTGGTGAAGAGTTCGACGACGTCGTCGAACCGGCGGTCGTCGACGGCCGCGGCGTAGCGGTGCACCAGGTCCGTCAGCGCCAGCCGGTCGGCCACTGTCAGCGGCACGGCGTGAGCCCCAGCCGTTCGGCGCACGCCGACAACATGTCCTTGGCCTCGTCGATGTCGGTGACGGGTGGCATCGCCAGCACGATGCGGTCGGCGCCGAGCTCCGCGAGCCGGCCCGCGCGATCGGCGTCGACCTTGGGGACCAGGTGTCCGAGGGACAGCTCGAGGGCCCCCGGGTCGCGGCCGGCGCGCTCGGCCGATTCCCGCATCAGCGCGATCAACCCCGATAGTTCCGCGCCGGCGACGCCGAGCGGCTGCAGACCGTCACCGCGCCGGCCGGCCCGGCGGGCCGCAGCCCGGCTGTGCCCACCGATGTGGATCGGGATCGGCGAAACCGGCTTGGGATAGCAAGCGGCGTTGGCGAATTCGAAGAACTCACCGGAATGGGTGGCGCCCTCGGGCTGGTCCGACCACAGCAGCCGCAGGACGTCGATCTGCTCGTCGGCCCGGCGGCCGCGGGCATCGAACGGGGCCCCGCACGCCTCGATCTCCTCGCGCAGCCAACCCATGCCCACGGCCAGGCGAATACGCCCGCCGGACAACGCATTCAGGGTCGCGACACGTTTGGCCAGCACCACCGGGTGGTGGTTCGGCAGCACCAGCACGCCGGTCGCCAGGCCCAGTGTGCTCGTCTGCCCGGCCAGGAACGTCAGCAGCTCCAGGGGATCCGGGACGGCGCAGTCAGCGGGGATGTCCACCCGGCCCGAGGCGTCGTAGGGATACACGCTCGAGTACTCGGTCAGCAGCACTGTATGTTCCACGGCCACAATGGATTCGAAGCCGCAGCTCTCCAGGTGGCGGGCGAACTGCGTCATCCAGACCGGGTCGGCGGTGACGCTGGCCGCGACCGGCGCGACCACGGCGAACGTGGGCGACATCAGCGCCTCCGCTCGCTGCGGCGAATCTCTTCCCAGCACTGCAGCCGCGTCATCCCGGTCCGGTCCATGCATTCACGGATCGGCGTTTCCTGTTCGGGCGCAGGTGTTTCGGTGGTGGTCGGGGTCGTCGGCGGCGGTGGCGCGGTGGTGGTCTCGACCGTCACCGTGCTGGTGACCGTCGCCTCGGTCGGCTCGGCGGGAGACTCGGTGGGCGCGACGGCCGATGTCGGGCTCGGCGGCGCCTCGGTGGTCGACGGCGAGGGGGTCACCGGGGGAGCCGTGGTGGTCGTCGCGGCGGGACGGGGCAGTGCCGGCTGCTCGTCTTTGGCGCGGGTGAACTCGATGGCCGCGAAGACGAGTGCGGCGATCAACAGCACCGTGAGCACGACGGGGAGAATCAGCGACCGGCGCGACCGGGTGGTCTTGTCGGGCTGCAGGACCTGCGTGCGGCCCGCCGCGGCGGGAGCCAGGATGGTGGCGTCGGCGCCCGGCATGCCGAGGCCGTGCTGAAGGGCGCGGGCGAAATCGGCGCACTTGTCGTACCGGGCCTTGGGATCCTTGGCAAGTGCCTTGGCCAGCACCGGGTCCAGGGCAGCGAGATCGGGCCGGCTCTGGGACAGTGACGGCGGGGGAGCGCTGAGGTGCTTGCCGATGATCACCGCGGCATTGGAGTTCTCGAACGGCGGCGCCCCGGTGAAGAGCTGAAACGCGGTGGCCGCCAACGCATATTGGTCGGCACGACCGTCGATGATGCTGCCGGTCAGCTGCTCCGGCGCGGCATAGAACACGGTGCCGACGGTCATGTTCGTCGCGGTCAGTCCGGCGGAGTCATTGGCGCACCGCGCAATGCCGAAGTCGGCCAACTTGATTCGCCGGCTCGCCGGATCGGTGTCGCTGATCAGGATGTTGGCGGGCTTGACGTCGCGGTGCAGCAGATCGTGCTGGTGCGCGTAGTCGAGCGCGCCGGCCACGGCGCTGATGATCGCGACCGCCTGATCATCGGATACGCCGCCGGCGCCCCGGAGCAGCCGGCTGACGTCGGTGCCGTCGACGTACTCCATCGAGATCCACAACTGGCCGTCGAACTCGCCGCGGTCGTAAACCCCGACGATATTCGGATGCGACAGTGCAGCGGTCAGATCCGCCTCGCGCAGGAACCGCTCGCGGAACTCCTGGTTGGTGGACATCTCGGGACGCAGGACCTTGAGCGCGTCCTGCCGGGGAAGTCGCGGGTGCTGGGCTACGTAGACCTCGCCCATGCCGCCGGAACCCAGGCACCGGACGATGGTGTACCCGGCGAAATCCGTCCCCTCGGCCATTGGCATTGGGGCATCGTAAACCGATGGTCGATGGCATCGGCCGTTGGCTTGTGTTCGAGAATCGGTGAAACTCCCGAACACAAGCCAAGACTGACGGCTACAGGTCCAGTGTCAGGGGGCCGTCGCCCTGTGCCCGCGACACACAGATCAGCGCCTGACCGGCCTCGCGTTCGGTCTCGGTCAGCAGGCCGTCACGGTGGTCGACCGCACCGGCGAGCACCTTCACCCGGCACGTGCCGCAGAAGCCCTGCTGACACGAATACGGTGCGTGCACACCGGCTTTGATCAGGGCCGTCAGCAAGGTTTCGTCGGCCGCGACGGCGACGGTCTGGCCCGTCGAGGCGACCTCGACCTTGAACTCGTGGCCATCGGTCACCGGCGGCGCGGCGAAGCGCTCGAAGTGCAGCTCGATGTCGTCCGCCCCGACCAGCCGCGCGCGGATGGCATTGAGCATCGGCGCCGGACCACACGTGTACACCGAGGTCCCCGGCCGGCAGTCGCCCAGCAGGTCGTCGGCCGTCGGCAGGCCGTCGACGTCGTCGGTGCGGATTTGCACCCGGTCGCCGAACCGCGTCAGCTCGTCGAGAAACGGCAGACTGTCGCGGCTGCGGCCGACGTACAGCATCGACCAGTCGATGCCGAACTGCTCGGCGCGCGCCAGCATGGGCAGGATCGGCGTGATGCCGATACCACCGGCGATGAACCGGAGCGTGCGGGTCGGCGAGCCGAAGCCGGGCACCGCCAGCGGGAAGGCGTTGCGCGGCCCGTTGGTGGTGATCACGTCCCCGACCGCAAGCTCATGCGCCTCGATGGAGCCACCGCCGCCATCGGGTATGCGCCGCACGGCAATTCGGTATGCGCCCTGTTCATCGGGATCGCCGCACAGTGAGTACTGGCGGACCAGGCCGCTGGGCAGGTGGATGTCCAGGTGTGAACCGGGATGCCAGCGGGGGAGCTCCGCACCGCCGGCGCTGACGAACGTCAACGCCACCACGTCCTGATCGTGCGCGACCACCTGACGGTCGGCGATCCGCAACCGGATGGTGCGTTCGACGACCTCGGGTACGGGCGGTTTCCGCAGTCGCGTCGACGCCCAGAACGTGCTGCTGACGACGGCGTCGGCCACCGTCACGAGCAGGTCGTGCGGCAACAGACCCATCACGCTGGGCGGCGCCAGACGTGGCTGGAAGCGGCGCGCCCTCACAGGTGTGCGGCGCGGGCGGCGGGCGAGGCGGCCAGATACGCCACGGCCTGCGCGGTCGAGCCCATGGATTCCGGGCTGTAGTTCGGCTTGAAGTACACCAGCGTCTGGGTGAGCAGCAGCTTCCGGTACTTCGGCAGGAGCCCCAGCTTGGAGTCGCGCATGCGCAGGCGCTGCGACTTCCACCAGCCGAGCTTCAGCTGCGGGTCGCTCTTGACCAGGAACCGCATGCCGCGCTGGAAGAACACGTACATCAGGATCGCCACCACGCTCATCGCGCGGATGCGGTCGAAATAGCTGTTCCGGAAGTACATGGCGACCTCGTGGGCCACCGAGCGGTGCTCGACCTCTTCGGCGCCGTGCCAGCGGAACAGGTCAACCATGACGGGGTCGGCGTCGTAGTTGTCCCACGTGCAGTTCAGGACGAAGTCGCCGAGGACGGCGGTGTAGTGCTCGACGGCCGCGATGAACCACAGCCGCTCGATGAGGTTGTTCATCTTGCGGCGCGGGTCGGTCGTCTTGGCCGGGGCCAGGATCTCCTCGAAGACGAACTCGACCTGATCCAGCAGCGGCGTGACGTTCATGCCGCTGTTCACCAGGTAGTCGTTCATGACGGTGTCGTGGGCCTCGGCGTGCATGGCCTCCTGGCCGATGAAGCCGCGGACGTCGTCGGCGAGCTTCGGATCCTTGATGAGCGGCAGCGCCTCGTTGAACGTCTCGATGAACCAGCGCTCACCCGCCGGAAGCAGGATGTTCAGCAGGTTCACCACATGCGAGGCGACAGGGTGGCCGGGAATCCAGGACATCGGCTTGTCCGCGGTCTCGAAAGCCACGTTGCGGGCCTGGATCTGCACCGGACCCGGGTCTACCTCGTGAGTGAAACGTTGTGGTCGCAGCATGGAACAGCTACCTCCGGATCCTCAAGCATCGTTGCGAGTGGATTCAGTGTAAGCGTTTTATGTGGGAACGGCGGTACTGGGTTTTGCCGTGATACGCCGAAGCGGCATCCCAGCAGCCAAAAACTATGTCTTGACCTGCTGGAATGCCGCTTCTGCAAACAGTTACATACCGGGGACCGACATGCCCGGCTGCGGGCCGACCGGCGTCGCCTGGACCGTCGTCACGCCGTTGGCGCCGACGTGCGGGCCCTGCGGAGCGCCCGGAGCGCCGCCGGCGGCACCAGCCGATGCGGGCGCACCGGCCTGGGCGTTCTCGACGGCCTTGGTGGTGCAGTTCAGCATCAGGATGACGCGGCCATGGCTGCCCATCTTCTCCTGATCGACGATGCATTGCGCCTGCGGCACGTCGCTGCCGACCGATCCACCGAACGTGGCCTTCACGCCCTGGCTCTTGAGAATCGAGACGGCGCGGGCGTAGGACTCACCCACCACATTCATCGAACCGGCACCACCGGGATCCGACGCGGCCACCGACGAGCCGAACATCGCGGTGGCACCCACCGCCACCGCACCTGCTGCCACGGCGCTTGCCGTCAGCATCTTCAGCTTCTTCACCTGACCTCCTCGAGTACAGCGAAGATAGCGCAGATGCCGGGGTGGAGAAACTCGAATCAACTCAATCCCGGTGTCACGGCGTCGGCCATCACCTGCGCCAACGCGGCCGCACGAGCATCGGAAAACAGGTCTTCGAGGAGGATTTTCCGGCCGTCCGGACCCGCCAGCGGCACCCGCCAGTTCGGATATTCGTCGGTGGTGCCCGGCTGATTCTGGGTCCGCACGTCGCCGACCGCATCGGGCAGGGCCAGCGCCAGCAGCCGCGACGGGGTGCGGGTGAGATAGCGGTACAGGGCCAGGACGGTCTGGTCGGCGTCGATCGCCTCGGGCGCGTTCGGTGGCAACAATCCCGCCGCCCGCAGGACGTCCAACCAGCGCTGCTGGTCGGCGCGATCGGCCGCGACCTCTTCCTTGTACGGACGGGTCAGCAGCCCGAGGTCGCGGCGCAGCCGCAGATGCGCACCGGCGAGGTAACCCGCCGTCGGTGGCAGGTCATGCGTCGTCACCGCCGACAGGCAGTACTCGCGCCACCGCGGCGCGGGCAGCGGTCCGCCGTCCTGATCGGCCTCAAACCACAGGATCGAGGTGCCGAGCAGACCGCGGTCGCGTAGGTAGTCGCGAACCCACGGTTCGACGGTGCCGAGGTCCTCGCCGACCACGACCGCACCGGACCGGTACGCCTCGAGCGCCAGGACGCCGATCATCGCCTCATGGTCGTAGTGGACGTAGGTACCGTCGACGGGCGTCGCACCGTCCGGAATCCACCACAGCCGGAACAGACCGATGATGTGGTCGATGCGGACACCGCCCGCGTGCCGCAGCACCGCCCTGACGACGGCGCGGAACGGCTCGTACGCCCGCTCCACGAGTTCGTCCGGACGCCACGGTGGCTGTGACCAGTCCTGCCCGAGCTGGTTGAACTCGTCCGGCGGCGCCCCCGCTGAGACCCCGGTCGCCAGCACATCCTGCAGTGCCCACGCGTCGGCGCCGCCCGGGTGCACGCCGACCGCCAGATCGTGGACGATGCCAAGGGACATGCCCGTCTGGACCGCGGTGGCCTGGGCGGCGGTCAGCTGGTCATCGAGCTGCCACTGCAGCCATCGATGGAAATCGATACGGCTGCTGTGCTTTTCGGCGAATGCCCGCACCGCCGGATGGTCGGGGTGCTGAAACTCCGCCGGCCAGTCGCGCCAGTCGTCGCCGTGCTTCTCGGCCAGCACGCACCACGTCGCGAAGTCGTCGAGCGTGCGGCCGGTCCGCTGCCGGTAGCCGTCGTACGCGAGGGCCCGCCCCGCCGAGCGGCGGGCCCGGTACACCTCCTTGAGTGCGTTGCGCTTGGACTTCCACGCGGCGTCGCGATCGATGAACTCGTTCTTGTCGGCGCGGGACTGCGCGTCGGCCCGCGCCTTGCGCAGCGTGGCCGGGGTGCGGACGGCGGTGTATTCGGGGATGGCCTGCACCCGCAGATAGAGCGGGTTGGCGAACTGGCGCGACGTCGGCAGATAGGGCGACGGCTCCATCGGGGCCACCGGACCGGCGGCGTGCAACGGGTTCACCAGGATGAAATCGGCATGATGCCGGGCGGCCGACCACACGGCGAGGTCGGTGAGGTCCGTGAGGTCGCCCGTACCCCAGGAGTTCTGCGAACGCACGCTGTAGAGCTGGGTGGCCAGGCCCCAGGCCCGGCCGCTGCCCAGGCGGCTCGGGAGCGTCAGTGCATCGGGGGTGACGATCAGGACGGCATCGGCGTCCGCGGCGGCGCCGGCCTGGACGTGCAGCCGGTGGTAGCCCAGTGGGAGATCGGCGGGCAGCTCGAAGGTCGCCTCGCCGACCAGGCGGCCATCGAGATCGAAAGGCGGCCGGTTGTTCTCCAGCTGGCGCAGCCCGGCCCGCACCGAACCGTCTTCCAGCCGGATCCACACGCCGACGGGTGCGCCGTGGGTGACGTGCACCCAGAAACTCGTCGGCTGGCCCGACCGGGCGACGATGGTGGGGTACAGGGTGCGCTGCCAGTACGCGCGCTCGTGGTCGGCCAGGGCCGCCGCGCGCGCCTCCTCGGAATCCGCCGGTACGCCGAGCGCCGCGAGCACGGCGACCAGTGTGGACGCGGCGACGGCGTGTTGGGCGCCGCTCCAGTCGACGTACTCGGTGGCCACACCGTGGCGTCGGGCGAGCTCGACGAGCGACGCGGTGCGATCAGTCATGGGCGCCATCTTGCCGCGATTCGGAGCACCATGGGAGCTGAGCACGGGCCGTCCGGAAGACGAGGTTGCGGGCGCATTTCCGGCCGGCGGACGGTGTGCGTCCAGATACGCTGCGCGCGGAGGTGTCGACGTGAGTTCCGATCTGCTGTCCGACGTGCTGCCCACCATGCTGCACGACCCGGTCTCGTACGCCATTCCGTTCTTCGTGGTGGCGCTGCTGCTGGAGTGGGGCGCGGCCCGCAAGCTGGCGTACGACGAGCAGCGGCCGCCGTCCGGCGCCTATCTGCGCGCCGACGCCTGGGCCAGCATCTGGATGGGCGCGGTGTCGCTGTTCACCAGCGGTGTGCTGAATTTCCTCGCGCTGGTCGGCTACGCGGCGCTGTACGTGTACGTCGCGCCGTGGCACCTGCCGGGCGACGCCTGGTACACGTGGGTGATCGCGATCCTCGGCGTCGACCTGATCTATTACACCTATCACCGCATGGCCCACCGGGTGCGGCTGTTCTGGGCCACGCACCAGGCGCACCACTCCAGCGAGTACTTCAACCTGTCCACCGCGCTGCGGCAGAAGTGGAATCCCTCCGGCGACCTGGCGATGAAGGCGGTCTTGCCGGCGCTGGGCGTGCCGCCGTGGATCGTGTTCGCCAGTTTCTCGCTGAACCTGGTGTACCAGTACTGGATTCACACCGAACGTATCGGGAAGCTCTGGCGGCCAATCGAATACGTCTTCAACACGCCGTCGCATCACCGCGTGCACCACGGCCGGGACCAGCAGTACCTCGACAAGAACTACGGCGGCATCCTGATCATCTGGGACCGGCTGTTCGGCAGCTTCGCGCCCGAGACCGCCCGGCCGAACTACGGATTGACCAAACCTGTTGGCACGTATGACATCTGGAAACTACAGACGCACGAGTACGTCTCGATGGTCCGAGATGTGCGCCAGGCCAACGGATTCGGTGACCGAGTGGGTTACGTGTTCGGCCCGCCGGGATGGCAGCCGGCGGGACCGGGGTCTGCGCCGGTTCGCTGACAGGGGCGTAAACGCTATCAGAACGCTGTGAATCCTTCGCGATAACTCATTGTTTGCCAACTGTTTTGATTTGGGCGAGCGCAAACGCTGGCGTTCCCCGGAACCGCCGGTACTGTCGATGAGCGACAGGGTGAATCGAACCAAAAGGAGCTGGACTTCATGGGTGACACACTTCAGAAGGGCGAGAAGCTCGAGGTCGGCCAGTCGCTGACGTCGAACAACGGTGCGTACCGGCTGGTGCTGCAGGACGACGGCAATCTGGTTCTGTACGCAGGGGAGCAGTCCGTGTGGGCCACCGCAACCGACGGCCAGGACGTGAAGCGCGCCGAGGTGCAGGAGGACGGCAACTTCGTGCTGTACACCCCGGACAAGCCGGTGTGGGCCAGCCAGACCGCCGGCGCCGACAACGTCCGTCTCGTGCTGCAGGACGATCGCAATCTCGTGCTCTACAGCGGTGACGACGCCAAGTGGTCGTCCGAGACCCACACCGACGAGGCGCCCCCGGCGCCGGTCGAGGCGGCCCCGGAGCCCGCCCCCGCGCCCGAGCCTGAGGTGGCTGCCGAGCCGGTCGCTGAGGTCGTTGCCGAGCCCGAGCCCGCCCCGGTGCCCGAGGCCCCCGCCGCACGCACCTACACCGTGCAGTCGGGTGACACCCTGTGGGCCATCGCCGAGCAGTTCTACGGCGACGGCAGCCGCTACCCGGAGATTGCCGGCGCCAGCGGAATCGACAACCCGGACCTGATTCAGCCCGGTCAGCTCCTGACCATTCCCTGACCTGGTCGGACCCTGGCGGCCCGGATCGAAAGATCCGGGCCGCCAGCGCATTTCAGGGGCAGCTTGTTTGCTGGTGCCAGGCGGGCGCCGGCCGCCCGGGGCGGGGGCTTTCCCGTCCCGTGTTCGGGTTTGCGGGGTAGGCTGGCGCGACGTCCGTCCCGAGGTGATGGGAGCAAGGTCATGTTTGTGGGGGGTATGCGGGCCGTGGCAGTAGCCGCGGTCGCTGTGCCGATGTTCGCTGTGGGCGGCCCGGCGCCGGTCGCGTCGGCTGATTCCGGAGTGCTCGTCTACCCGGGCATGGAGATTCACCAGGGCACCACGCGCTGCACGCTGGGTTATGTGGACCCGGTCGCGCGGACGGGCTACACCGCAGGTCACTGCCGTGGCAACGGCCCCGTCACCGACAAGGACGGCCGCTTCATCGGCACCATGATCACGTTCCGGGACAACACGCCGGACGGCGCCACCATCGCGACCGACCATCAGATCTCCGACTGGGAGTCCATCAACATCGCCGGCGACGTCATGGTGAACAACATCCTGCCGGGCGGCCGGATGCTCGTCACCGATCCCGCGGTGAATCCGCAGCGCGGCGCACCCGTCTGCCACTTCGGCGTCGTCACCGGTGAGACGTGCGGCACCGTCGACGCGGTGAACAACGGCTGGTTCACCATGTCCAACGGCATCGTCAGCCAGAAGGGCGACTCCGGCGGGCCGGTGTACACCGTCACCCCCGACAACCGGGCCGTCCTCGTCGGCGTCTTCAACAGCACGTGGGGGCATTTCCCCGCGGCCGTCTCGTGGAGCGCGACCGACCAGCAGACCAATGACGCCGTCGTGCAGCAGGCTGCCGCCGGCAACTGACCGGGCGCTGCCCGTGTCGATCCCGCGCTGAAGGCGTGAACGTGCCAGTGGGCGTGGGTCCGCGTCACATCCAGATATGTAACCCTTGACTTATATAAGTCACGGCTATAACTTTGCGATGTGCACGCCTTCGATGTCCTGGGGGACCCGGTTCGCCGACGGATCCTGGAACTGCTGGCGAACGGTGAACTGACCGCGGGCGCCATCGGGGCGACGATTCAAGCCGAGTTCTCGATCAGTCAACCGGCGGTGTCGCAGCATCTGAAGGTATTGCGCGACAACGGTTTTGCCAGTGTGCGCCCGGACGGTCAGCGGCGGCTGTATGCCGTGGACGGCCGGGGTATGCAGGACATCGACAACTGGCTGGCCGGGTTCCGCCAGTTCTGGCGGCCACATCTGGACGCGCTGGCCACCGAGGTGGCGCGCGGCAAACGCAACCGCAAGGGGGAGTGATGATCGACGTCACCGCACAGATCAACGCCGTGCAACGCACGGTCGGCACGCGAACGTGGCAGGCGGGCGAGGTCCGTGTCGTCACGATCAGTCAGTCGTATCCGACCGATGGGGCAGATCTGTGGGACGCGTGTACCAATCGGGAACGGATTCCGCGATGGTTCCTGCCGGTCACCGGCGACCTCGTGCTCGGCGGCACATTCCAGATCGAGGGCAACGCCGGCGGCACCGTGCTGACGTGCGATCCGCCGCACACCTTCACCGCCACCTGGGAGTGCAACGGTCAGACCAGCTGGATCGAGCTGCGCATCGTCGACGAGGGCGACCGTTCGGCACGTCTGGAACTCGACCACATCGCCCCGACCGACGACGAGGAGTTCTGGGCTCAGTACGGACCCAGTGCGGTGGGCATGGGCTGGGACGGCGCGCTTCTCGGACTCGCCATCCACACGTCGACGGGGCAGGACATCGATCCGTCGTTCGGTCCCCAGTGGACCGTCAGCGACGACGGCCGCCGGTTCACCCGCGAATCCGGCGCGGCCTGGTGCGCGGCGGATATCGCCGGCGGCGCCGACCCCGAGCAGGCGCGCGCCGCGTCGGCCCGGTGCATCGCGGCCTACCTCGGCATCGACGAAAACGAGTAGAGAACTAGAACACGTTCTAGCCATGGTCTCGTCTCGACGTTATTGTCTAGTCGATCACTGATCAGACACGTGTCCAGATTGCCTGAATCGACCGCCCTGGACACCACCGAGACCGGCCCAGGAGAGACGATGCAAACAGTTCCCGAGACCGTCAACGCCGCCGACGTCACCGAATGGTCCGACGAGGCCGACGTCGTCGTGATCGGCTTCGGCATCGCCGGTGGCTGCGCCGCGGTCAGCGCCGCCGCTGCGGGCGCCAAGGTCCTGGTGCTGGAGAAGGCGGCCGGCGCGGGCGGCACGACGTCCATGGCCGGCGGCCACTTCTACCTGGGTGGCGGCACGGCGGTGCAGCAGGCCACCGGCCACGACGACACCGCCGACGAGATGTACAAGTACCTGGTCGCCGTCGCCCACGACCCCGAGCACGACAAGATCCGGGCCTACTGCGACGGCAGCGTCGAGCACTTCAACTGGTTGGAGGACTTGGGTTTTCAGTTCGAGCGCAGCTACTACCCGGGCAAGGTGGTGGTGCCGCCGGGCACCGAGGGCCTGTCCTACACCGGCAACGAGAAGGTATGGCCGTTCTGCGAGCAGGCCAAGGCCGCACCCCGTGGGCACTCCGTCCCGGTGCCGGGTGAGCTGGGCGGCGCGGACATGGTCATCAAGCTGCTGCTGAAACGGGCGGACGAACTCGGCGTCGAGATGCGCTACGAGACCGGCGCGACGAACCTCGTGCTCGACGACACCGGTGCTGTCGCCGGGGTGGCATGGAAGAACTTCGGCGTGACGGGCACCGTCAAGGCCGGTGCGGTGATCATCGCCGCGGGCGGTTTCGCGATGAACCCCGAGATGGTGGCCGAGCACACGCCGGCGCTGGGCCAGAAGCGAAAGACCAAGCACCACGGCGAAGTCGAGCCCTACATCCTGGGCAACCCGAACGACGACGGGCTGGGCATCAAGCTCGGCGTCTCGGCCGGTGGCGTGGCCAAGAACCTGGACCAGCTGTTCATCACCGCTGCCGCCTACCCGCCGGAGATCCTGCTCACCGGCGTCATCGTCAACCAGAACGGCCAGCGCTTCGTCAACGAGGACTCCTACCATTCGCGCACATCGGCTTTCGTGCTCGAGCAGCCCGACCAGGTGGCCTACCTGATCGTCGACGAAGCGCACACCGAGATGCCGGCGATGCCGTTGATCCGGTTCATCGACGGCTGGGAGACGATCGCGGAAATGGAAGAGGCGCTGGGCATTCCGGCCGGGAACCTGGCGGCGACATTGGAGCGCTACAACGCCAACGCCGCGGCCGGCGCCGACCCCGACTTCCACAAGCAGCCGGATTACGTTGCGGCCCAGGACAATGGGCCGTGGGCGGCATTCGACCTGTCGCTCGGCCGGGCCCTGTACTCCGGATTCACCATGGGCGGCCTGTCGGTCAGCATCGACGGCCAAGTGCTGCGCGCGGACGGCAGCGCGGTGCCGGGGCTGTACGCGGCGGGCGCCTGCGCGTCCAACATCGCGCAGGACGGCAAGGGCTACGCCAGTGGCACCCAGCTGGGCGAGGGATCGTTCTTCGGCCGCCGGGCCGGCACCCACGCCGCCACGCGGTGATCAGACGCCGGCGGGCACGCCGTCGTCTTCGATCCGGGTGAGCCGCCAGTTGCCGTCGCCCAGCAGCTCCAGCTCCTGCTGGTGGTGCTGTTCGACGGTGCTGCGGTGGCTGACGCTGACCACGGTGGTGTCGGGCAGTTCGTTTCGAACCAGTTGGTACAGCATCATTTCCAAACCTTCGTCGAGTGCCGAGGTGGACTCGTCGAAGAACACGGCCTTGGGCCGGGTCAGCAGCACGCGGGCGAAGGCGACGCGCTGCTGCTCGCCGGGCGAGAGGACCTTGGCCCAGTCGTCGACCTCGTCGAGGCGGTTCGCCAGGTGGGGCAGTGCGACCTTGCGCAGGACCTCCTGCAGCTGCTCGTCGGTGTGGGCGCCCACCTTGCTCGGGTAGGACACCACCGCGCGCAGATCACCCAGTGGCACATATGGGAGCTGCGACAGGAACAGCGTCTCGTTCTCCTCCATCGGGAAGTGCATGGCGCCGTGGCAGAAGGGCCACAGCTTGGCCAGGCTGCGCAGCAGGGTCGTCTTGCCGCTGCCGGACGGGCCGGTGACCACCAGTGCCTCGCCCGGGTACAGGCACAGATCCAGCGGCGCGATGAGCTCGCGGCCGTCCGGCGTGCTCACCGTGACCTGCTCCAGCGTGATGGTGTCGTCGGGGCAGTCCTCGGTGGCGAGCTCGGGCAGGTGCCGTGCCGCGTCGTTGGCCGTCACCAGGCCGTGCAGACGGATGATGGCGGCGCGGTAGCCGGCGAACTGGTCGTACACGTTACGGAAGAAGGACAACCCGTCCTGGATGCTGCCGAACGCCGACGCCGTCTGGTTCATGTCGCCGAGCTTGATCTCGCCGGCGAGGAAGCGCGGGAACTGCAGGACGTACGGCAACGGCACGATGATCTGGCTCATCGACAGGTTCCAGCCGTTGAGGCCGATCATCCGGTTGACGTACCGCTTGTAGTTGTCGACGACGGGCGCGAACAACCGGCGCAGACCCGTCCGCTCGGCGAGCTCACCGTGGTAGAAGGCGACGGCCTCGGCCGCATCGCGCATCCGCACGAGCGCGTAGCGGAAGGCGGCGTTGAAGCGTTCGTTGTCGAACGACAGCCAGATGATGGGACGGCCGATCCAGAAGGCCACCACCGAGGCGATCAGGACGTAACCGAGTCCGATCCAGAACATCGCCTTGGGGATGGTCAGCCCGGCGATGGTCAGCGTGCCGGACAGGTTCCACAGAATCGCGGTGAACGAAAGCATCGATGCGATGGCGTTGATGGCGCCGAACAACAACGTGGAGGTGGTCATGTTGTTGGGCGTGTTGGGCAGCGGGCCCACGCCGGCGGTGAAGATGTCGATATCGCTCTGGATGCGCTGGTCCGGGTTGTCGATGGTGTCGTCGATGAACCGCGACCGGTAGTACGCCTTGCCGTCCAGCCAGTCGCCCGTGAGCCGGTCGGTCAGCCAGGCGCGCCACCGCAGGATGAACCGCTGCGTCATGAACAGGTCGAGCATGATGCGGCAGACGTGCAGCACGGCCAGCAGCGAGAAGATGCCGATCGACATCCAGAACCCGTGTGCGCCAGAGTCCTTCACGGCCTGGTCATGGCCGGCCAGGCCAGAGGCCACCACCTGGAAACTGGTCATCAGGTCGTTGCTCTGATAGCTGAAGAGCACCGTGAGCCGGACGCCGGTGATCACCGACAGCAGCAGCGCCGCCAGCCACAGCCACACGATGATGCTGTCGCGGCCGACGAAGTACGCGCCGGTGATGCGCCAGAACTGCCGTCCCCAGACCGTGAACCGGCCGATGGCGGTCACCACCACCAGCGTCGATACCGCGGCGATCAGCCAGGCTTTCGCGATCCACCACAGCGAGGTAGTGAGCTCACTGCCCCATTCGAGGGTCGGGGTGAACAAATCCATCCCCGCAAGGTACCCGTGACCTATTGACGTTCGCGCTGCGACAGGCAATGACGTGAGACGCCGGTCACCTTCCGCGGGTCTCCGGCAGGTGGACGGCTGCAGCAGAGCGGCCGGACGGGACCGGTACCTTTGACCTGTGGCGAAAACCAGCACCGCGAAATCCGGCCGGCTGAGCAGCAAGTTCTGGAAGCTGCTCGGTGCTTCCACCGACAAGAACCAGAACCGATCGATGAATCAGGTTCGGGCGTCGGCCGAATTCGACGACAAGGCCGCGGGGCTGGACGACGAGCAGATCACCAAGGCCGCCAAGCTGCTCGAGCTGTCCGAGCTCGCCGACGCCGCCGACATCCCGCAGTTCCTCGCCATCGCCCGCGAAGCGGCCGAACGCACCACGGGCCTGCGGCCGTTCGATGTCCAGCTCCTCGGCGCGCTGCGCATGATGGCCGGCGACGTCGTCGAGATGGCCACCGGTGAGGGCAAGACCCTGGCCGGCGCGATCGCGGCTGCCGGCTACGCGCTGGCCGGCCGGCACGTGCACGTCATCTCCGTCAACGACTACCTGGCCCGCCGCGACGCCGAATGGATGGGACCGCTGCTGGCGGCCATGGGCCTGACGGTCGGCTGGATCACCGCCGAGTCGACGGCCGACGAACGGCGCGCCGCCTACGAATGCGACGTCACCTACGCCTCGGTCAACGAGATCGGGTTCGACGTGCTGCGTGACCAGCTGGTCACCCACGTCGACGACCTGGTGTCGCCGCGGCCCGACGTCGCGCTGATCGACGAGGCCGACTCGGTGCTCGTCGACGAGGCGCTGGTGCCGCTGGTCCTCGCCGGCACCACCCACCGCGAGACCCCGCGCATGGAGATCATCCGGCTGGTCGGGGAGATGACCTCCGAGAACCGGGTCGACGACTCGCTGCAGTACTACGACACCGACGCCGACCGCCGCAACGTGCACCTGACCGACGCCGGGGCGCGCAAGCTCGAGAAGGCGCTCGGCGGCATCGACCTGTACTCCGAGGAGCACATCGGCACGACCCTGACCGAGGTCAACGTGGCCCTGCACGCGCATGTGCTGCTGCAGCGCGACGTGCACTACATCGTGCGGGACAACGCCGTTCACCTCATCAACGCCTCGCGCGGCCGCATCGCGTCGCTGCAGCGCTGGCCCGACGGCCTGCAGGCAGCCGTCGAGGCCAAGGAAGGCATCGAGACCACCGAGACCGGCGAGGTGCTCGACACCATCACCGTCCAGGCCCTCATCGGCCGCTACCCGACGGTGTGCGGCATGACCGGCACCGCGCTGGCCGCCGGTGAGCAGCTGCGCCAGTTCTACCGGCTCGGGGTGTCGCCGATTCCGCCGAACACGCCGAACATCCGCGAGGACGAGACCGACCGCGTCTACATCACCGCGGCCGCCAAGAACCAGGCCGTCATCGAGCACATCCAGGAGATCCACGCGACCGGTCAGCCGGTGCTGGTCGGTACCCGCGATGTCGCCGAATCCGAAGAGCTGCACGCGAAACTGGTCAAGGCCGGAGTGCCCGCCGTCGTGCTGAACGCCAAGAACGACGAGGAAGAAGCCGCCGTCATCGCCGAGGCGGGCAAGCTCGCCACCGTCACCGTCTCCACGCAGATGGCCGGCCGCGGCACCGACATCCGCCTCGGCGGATCCGACGAAGCCGACCACGACGCCGTCGCCGAACTCGGTGGCCTGCACGTCATCGGCACCGGCCGGCACCACACCGAACGCCTCGACAACCAGCTGCGCGGCCGCGCCGGCCGCCAGGGCGACCCGGGCTCGTCGGTGTTCTTCTCCAGCTGGGAGGACGACGTCGTCGTCTCGCACCTGGAGCCCGAGAAGCTCCCGATGCAGACCGACGAGGACGGCCGCATCATCAGCGACCGCGCCGGCCAGATGCTCGAGCACGCGCAGCGCGTCGCCGAGGGCCGGCTGCTGGACGTGCACGCCAACACCTGGCGCTACAACCAGCTCACCGCGCAGCAGCGCGCGATCATCGTGGAACGCCGCGAGACCCTGCTGCGCACCACCACCGCGCGCGACGAGCTCAAGGAGCTGTCGCCGGACCGGTACCAGGAACTGGTCAGCCAGATTGGGGAAGAGGGCGCCGAGGACGAGCTCGAGCGCATCTGCCGGCTGATCATGCTGTACCACCTGGACCGCGGTTGGGCCGACCACCTGGCGTACCTGTCCGACATCCGCGAGAGCATCCACCTGCGCGCGCTGGGACGCCAGGATCCGCTCGACGAGTTCCACCGCATGGCGGTCGACGCGTTCGCGTCGCTGGCGGCCGACGCCATCGAGGCCGCGCAGCAGACCTTCGAGACCGCCAACGTGCTGGAGGACGAGCCCGGCCTGGATCTGTCCAAGCTGGCCCGCCCGACGTCGACGTGGACGTACATGATTCACGACAACCCGCTGGCCGACGACACGATGGCAGCGCTGAGCCTGCCCGGGGTATTCCGTTAGGTTTAGCCCTATGGACCCCCAGCGAGAAGCCGGAGGCGGATCGCATACAGACGTGGAAGCCGAGTCGGGCGACCGCGTGCTGACGATTCCCAACGCGCTCAGCGCGTTGCGGTTGCTGCTGGTCCCGGTGTTCCTCTACCTGCTGCTGTCGGCGCATGCCAACGGCTGGGCCGTCGCGACCCTGATGTTCAGCGGCTTCTCCGACTGGGCGGACGGCAAGATCGCGCGCCTGGTACCGAACCAGTCGTCGCGGCTGGGCGAGCTGCTGGACCCATTGGTCGACCGGATCTACATGCTCGTCGTGCCGGTTGCGCTGGCGATCGCGCACGTCGTGCCCTGGTGGTTCGTCCTGACCCTGATCGGCCGCGACGTCGTGCTGGCGGCCACGCTGCCGCTGCTGCGCGGCCGCGGGCTGACGGCGCTGCCCGTCACCTATATCGGCAAGGCCGCGACGTTCGCGCTGATGTCCGGCTTCCCGCTCGTGCTGCTGGGACAGTGGCCCGACGCCTGGAGCCGCGTGGTGCTGGCCTGTGGTTGGGCGTTCCTCGTCTGGGGGATCGCCATGTATCTGTGGTCGGCGGTGCTGTACCTGATCCAGGTGGCCATGGTGCGCAGGGAGCTGCCGCCGGTCGCGAGGTCGGCGGCGTGACGGAAGCCGGGACGCCCCGGGACCGGGCGCTGGGCGGCTACTGGCCGGAGGCCGGCCGTAACAGCCACGTCGCCGACGAGCCGGTCCGGATTCCGGTGCCGTCACTGCTGCGCTCGCTGCTGACCGACCATCTCGATCCGGGCTACGCCGCCGCGGCCGAGCGCCGCGAGGCGGCCGGTGACGGTGCCCGCCGCGGCTCCCGGCGGTTCGTCGACGGCGCCTGGCTGCTGGTCGGCGTCGCCGCGGTGTCGGTGGTGTTCGTGACGGCGGCACAGCACGCGGTGTCGATGGCCCCGGCCAACGACCAGACCCAGCATGTCCTGTCGGCCAACGCGCGCACCGCCGAAGAGCGGACCCGCGACAGCACCGCCACCCGCGACGCCCTCGCGGGCCAGGTGGAGGCCGCGCGCCGCAGCCGGCTGGCCGGCGACGAGAAAGGCCGTGAGCTGCTGGCCGCCCTCGAGCAGGCCGAGTTCGGCGCGGGCGTGACCGCGGTGACCGGCCCCGGCCTCACCGTCACCGTCACCGAGCCGCCGCCGAGCCCGAACCTGTCCGATGTGTCGAAGCAGCGCGTTGCCGGCAGCCCGCAGATCATCCTGGACCGCGACCTGCAGCTGGCCGTCAACTCGTTGTGGGCGGCCGGTGCCGAGGCGGTCTCCGTCGGCGGCGTGCGGATCGGGCCGAACGTGACCATGCGGCAGGCCGGCGGTGGCATCCTCGTCGACAACCAGCCGGTGGCCAGCCCGTACGTCGTCGTCGCCATCGGGCCGCCGCACGCCATGCAGGAGGTGTTCGAGCAGACCCCTGCCATGCAGCGGCTGATGCTGCTCGCCCAGTCGTACGGCGTGGGAATCAGCGTCCAGACCCGCGACCGGCTGACGGTGTCGGCCGCGTCGGTACGAGATGTCAACTTCGCCAAGGAGATTGGACCAAAGTGAGCAGGGCTACATGATCGGGATCGCGGCACTGGTGGTCGGCATCGTGCTGGGGTTGATCTTTCACCCCAGCGTGCCCGAGGCGGTCCAGCCGTATCTGCCGATCGCCGTGGTGGCGGCGCTGGACGCGGTGTTCGGGGGACTGCGGGCCTACCTGGAACGCATCTTCGATGCGAAGGTCTTCGTGATCTCGTTCGTCTTCAACGTCCTGGTCGCCGCCGTGATCGTCTACGTGGGCGACCAGCTGGGCGTGGGCACGCAGTTGTCCACCGCGATCATCGTCGTGCTCGGTATCCGGATCTTCGGCAACGCGGCGGCGCTGCGCCGAAGGTTGTTCGGGGCGTGACGGTGCGACATGGCTGACGACGAACAGCACGCGGAAGAACACCACGGCCGGCACGAGCTGCCCGACGGCGTCCCGGCCCGGCTGCCGCGCACCCGGTCGCAGTTGATGTTCGGCGCGCTGGCCGTACTGCTCTGTGTGCTGCTCGGGGTGGCCATCGCGACGCAGGTGCGCCAGACCGAATCCGGTGACGCCCTCGACACCGCGCGGCCTGCAGACCTGCTGGTGCTGCTCGACTCGCTGCAACAGCGCGAGGCGTCTCTCAACACCGAGGTGGCCGACCTGCAGAAGACGCTGTCGTCGTTGCAGGCGTCGGGCAACAGCGACCAGGCCGCCATCGAGAACGCGCAGGCGCGCCTGCGCGCCCTGTCGATCCTGATCGGCACCGTCGCGGCCACCGGCCCGGGCGTCACCATCACCATCGAGGACATCGCACCCGGCGTGTCGCCCGAGACCTTGCTCGACGTCATCAACGAGTTGCGCGCCGCCGGCGCCGAGGCCATGGAGATCCGGTCGGGACGCGGTGACCAGCAGACCGCGGTACGGGTCGGTGTCGACACCTGGGTGACCGGCACCGCGGGCGCGCTGGTCGTCGACAACGTGACCATGAACCCGCCCTATTCCATTCTCGCCATTGGGGATCCGCCGACGCTCGCGGCCGCGATGAACATCCCGGGCGGGGCGATGGACAGTGTGAAACGGGTTGGCGGCACAATGACCGTGCAACAGGCCGACACGATCGACGTGAGTGCCTTGCGGCAACCGAAACCGCGCCAATACGCTCAGCCCGTCAAGTAGACGCCGGGCCTGATCGTCGAGCCGTATCGTATGTACCCCACCAACACTCAAGGAGCGTCGTGAGCGAAACGCCAGCCGATCTGCTGTACACCACCGAGCACGAATGGGTGCGCCGCACCGGCGAGGGCACCGTACGGGTCGGAATCACCGATTTCGCGCAGGGCGCGCTGGGCGACGTCGTCTACGTCGATCTGCCCGAGGTCGGCATCACCGTCGCCGCCGGCGACGTGTTCGGTGAGGTCGAATCGCCCAAGACGACGTCGGAGCTGTACGCCCCGATCGCCGCGAAAATCGTTGCGGTCAATGGTGATCTGGAAGGCTCGCCCGACCTGGTCAACTCCGATCCGTATGACGCCGGCTGGCTCATCGAACTGCAGGCCGACGTGGCCGAACTGGACAGCCAGCTCGCCGGTCTGCTGGACGCGGACGGCTACCGGGCGACCCTGGACGAGTAACCCTTTTGTTAGGGTGCTGCGGTCCGGTTCGGCCGTGGCGACACCAAAGTCGGCTCGGCGGATCCGGTGGTGGCGGGCACACTGGCCCGCGCCGCGCGGTACGGTCAATAGTGAGACGTATGCGACATTCGATGACTGCTGGCAGCACCTGCCGGCTGGTCGTGCAAAAGAGCGCCACAGCAGCCAGTAGAGGAGCAGCGCGTGACGGATAACGACAGCGGTTCGGGGACCGATTTCGGCTCCGAGGAGGCAACGGTGGAGACCACATCGGTCTTCCGGGCGGACTTCCTCAATGAGCTCGACGCCCCGGCTTCGACGAGCGGCACCAGTGCCGTTTCCGGAGTTGAAGGACTGCCGGTGGGCTCGGCCCTCCTGGTGGTCAAGCGGGGGCCGAATGCCGGCTCGCGATTCCTGCTGGATCAGCCGAGCACCTCGGCGGGCCGTCATCCTGACAGCGACATCTTCCTCGACGATGTGACGGTGAGCCGTCGCCACGCCGAGTTCCGGCTCGAGTCCGGTGAGTTCCAGGTGGTCGACGTCGGCAGCCTCAACGGCACCTACGTCAACCGCGAGCCCGTCGACTCGGCGGTGCTGGCCAACGGTGACGAGGTCCAGATCGGCAAGTTCCGCCTCGTGTTCCTGACCGGCCCCAAGACCGACGACAGCTCGGCTGGTTAGACCGGCGGTCAGTTCATGACGCAGCCCGACCGCAGTGCAGTGGCCGGGATGTCGATCGGAGCGGTGTTCGATCTGCTCCGGCCAGACTTCCCGGATGTGACCATCTCCAAGATCCGGTTCCTGGAGGAACAGGGTCTGGTCACGCCCGAACGCACTGGGTCGGGCTACCGTCGTTTTACGGCCTATGACTGCGCGCGGCTGCGGTTCATCCTGTCCGCGCAGCGGGATCAGTACCTGCCGCTCAAGGTCATCAAGGCCCAGCTGGACGCCCAGCCCGACGGCGCGCTGCCGTCGAACGGATCCGCTTACGGCGTACCGAAATTGGTTCCGGATCCGGACAGCGACCAGGCCGGTGTCCCGGCTGACGTCGCGCCCGCCCAGGTCCGGCTCAGCCGAGAGGACCTGCTGCAGCGCTCCGGCATCAAGCCGGAGCTGTTGGCCGCGCTGGTCAAGAGCGGCGTGATCATCCCCGGCCCGGCGGGGTTCTTCGACGAACATGCCGTGGTCATCGCACAATGTGCCCATGCGCTGGGCGAATACGGTGTCGAACCGCGGCACCTGCGGGCCTTCCGGTCCGCCGCTGACCGGCAGTCTGACCTGATCGCCCAGATCGCCGGCCCCATCGGTAAAGCCGGCAACGCCGGGGCCCGTGACCGGGCCGACGAACTGGCCCGCGAGGTCGCGGCGCTCGCCATCACGCTGCACACGTCGCTGATCAAGTCTGCCGTGCGCGACGTTCTCGATCGCTGAGGACTAGACTCGAATTCGTTGATGGCACACGGATTGCGGAGGGCAGACGCAGATGGGCGAGGTTCGTGTGGTCGGCATTCGGGTGGAACAGCCGCAGAACCAACCCGTGCTCTTGCTGCGCGAATCCGACGGTGACCGCTACCTGCCGATCTGGATCGGGCAGTCCGAGGCGGCTGCCATCGCGCTCGAGCAGCAGGGCGTCTCACCGGCTCGTCCCCTGACGCACGACCTGATCAAGGATCTGATTGCCGCACTTGGTCATTCGCTGCGCGAGGTGCGCATCGTGGACCTGCAGGAAGGCACCTTCTACGCCGACCTGGTGTTCGACCGCGACATCACGGTGTCGGCGCGGCCGTCGGACTCGGTGGCCATCGCGCTGCGGGTCGGCGTACCGATCTACGTCGAGGAAGCGGTACTCGCCGAAGCCGGTCTGCTGATCCCGGACGAGGGTGACGAGGAGTCGTCCGGCCCCGTGCGCGAGGACGAGGTCGAGAAGTTCAAGGAGTTCCTCGACAGCATTTCTCCGGACGATTTCAAGGCGACTTAGGCGCAGAGTGCGCTGTCCCGGAGGGCCCTTGTTACGGATGCATCTCAGTTAGGTCAGCGCGTGTCGACACTCGGTGCGCCGTTTGCGGATTCGCCGAATCCGCGCCACATACTTTCCTCGTTCTGGTGACAGGCTGAAGTGGCCCGGCGGGAAGCGTATGCTCGACACATTCGAGCAGCGGACATGCCCGCCGAGCAGCAGTGGCCGCCAGGCAGGGTTAGTTCGATCGGCGAGAGGATCAGGCAGTGGGCGACGAGACGCCACGTCAAGAGCAGTTGGACCTGACGACCAACGGCGCGCCTGAGCAGGCCGCCCCGACACCGGCTCCCGTGCCGGTGCAGGCAGGCCTGTTCCCTGATGAGTCTGTTCCCGACGAACTGGTCGGCTACCGCGGGCCGAGCGCCTGCCAGATCGCCGGCATCACCTACCGCCAGCTCGACTACTGGGCCCGCACCTCGCTGGTCGTCCCGTCGATCCGCGGCGCCGCCGGCTCCGGCAGCCAGCGCCTGTACTCGTTCAAGGACATCCTGGTCCTCAAGATCGTCAAGCGACTGCTCGACACCGGCATCTCGCTGCACAACATCCGCGTCGCGGTCGACCACCTGCGCCAGCGCGGCGTCCACGACCTGGCCAACATCACGCTGTTCTCCGACGGCACCACGGTGTACGAGTGCACGTCCGCCGAAGAGGTCGTCGACCTGCTGCAGGGCGGTCAGGGCGTATTCGGCATCGCGGTCTCCGGCGCCATGCGTGAGCTGACCGGCGCCATCGCCGACTTCCCGGGCGAACGCGCCGACGGCGGCGAATCCATCGCCGCACCCGAGGACGAGCTCGCCTCGCGTCGCAAGCAGCGCGACCGCAAGATCGGCTGAGTCCCGCCTCCCAAAGCACGAGCAACGGCCCCTTCTCCCAGGCGAGAAGGGGCCGTTTGCTGTCTATTCGCGGGCTTATGTGACCGACCGGTAGACTGGCGCGCGCATCGTCCCGACGCGGGAGAGTTCTGTGGCCGCCAGCCATGGACGCCGAAGGAGCAATACCTCTCCATCAACCTCTCAGGCCCCCGGACCGCGCCGGAGCCCGATGCCTCTGGAAAGCGGCGAGCTGCGACTCGCCCGCCCATGGGGAAAGGCCGACCATCGTCGGGCCGAATCTCTCAGGCACCGACGACAGAGGGGGAGGAACCCCTAGCGGTTCCGTGGCAAGCCTGCCCCGAGCCTGAACGTCTGGAGAGGCCGTCATGACCGACAGCACGTCCCGTTCCTCTGCCGAGCACCACCAGCTTCGCTTCGTCGACCGGCACATCGGTCCGGATGGCGACGCGGTGGCCACCATGCTCGGGATCATCGGCGTCGACTCGCTGGAAGAACTCGCCGCCAAGGCGCTGCCCGCGGGCATCCTCGACGCGCTGTCCAGCGCCGGCCTGGCCCCCGGCCTCGACGAACTGCCCGCCCCGGCGTCCGAAGAGCAGTCGCTGGCCGAGCTGCGCGCGCTCGCCGAGACCAACACCGTCGCGGTGTCGATGATCGGCCAGGGCTACTTCGACACCCTGACCCCGGCCGTGCTGCGCCGCAACATTCTCGAGAACCCGGCCTGGTACACGGCCTACACGCCGTACCAGCCCGAGATCAGCCAGGGTCGTCTGGAGGCCCTGCTCAACTTCCAGACCATGGTCACCGACCTGACCGGCATGGAGATCGCCAACGCCTCCATGCTCGACGAGGCCACCGCCGCGGCCGAGGCCATGACGCTGATGCACCGCGCCGTCAAGGGCGACTGCCGCCGCCTCGCCGTCGACGTCGACATCTACCCGCAGACCGCGGCCGTGCTGGCCACCCGCGCCGAACCGCTGAACATCGAGATCGTCACCGCCGACCTGCGTGACGGCCTGCCCGAGGGCGAGTTCTTCGGCGTCATCGCCCAGGTGCCCGGCGCCAGTGGCGCCGTCAACGACTGGTCCGCGCTGATCGCGCAGGCCCATGAGCGCGGTGCGCTGGTCGCCATCGGCGCGGATCTGCTGGCGCTGACGCTCGTCACCCCGCCCGGCGAGATCGGCGCCGACGTCGCCTTCGGCACCACGCAGCGTTTCGGCGTGCCGATGGGCTTCGGCGGCCCGCACGCCGGTTACCTGGCCGTGCACGGCAAGCACGCCCGGCAGCTGCCCGGCCGTCTGGTCGGTGTGTCGGTCGACGCCGACGGCGCCAAGGCCTACCGGCTGAGCCTGCAGACCCGCGAACAGCACATCCGCCGCGACCGGGCCACCAGCAACATCTGTACCGCCCAGGTGCTGCTCGCGGTGATCGCCGCGATGTACGCCAGCTACCACGGGCCGCGCGGGCTGACCGCCATCGCGCACCGGGTGCACGGCCACGCCCTCGCGGTGGCCATGGGCCTGAAGGAGGCCGGCGTCGAGGTCGTCCACTCCGGATTCTTCGACACCGTCTTGGCCCGCGTTCCCGGCAAGGCCGAGCAGGTGCAGGCGGCTGCCAAGGAGCGCGGCATCAACGTCTGGCTCGTCGATGCCGATCACATCTCGGTGTCCTGCGACGAGGCGACCACCGCCGACCACGTCGACGCGGTGCTCGCGGCGTTCGGCGCGACGCGCGGCGGCCACCACTGGGACGGCCCGGAAATCCATACGCGCACTTCGGAGTTCCTCACCCACCCGGCGTTCTCGCGGTACCGCACCGAGACCGAGATGATGCGCTACCTGCGCTCGCTCGCCGACAAGGACATCGCGCTGGACCGCAGCATGATCCCGCTGGGCTCGTGCACCATGAAGCTCAACGCGGCCGCCGAGATGGAACCCATCACGTGGACCGAGTTCGCACAGCAGCACCCGTTCGCCCCGGCCTCGGACACCCCGGGCCTGCGCAAGCTGATCGCCGACGTGGAGTCGTGGCTCGTCAGCATCACCGGCTACGACTCGGTGTCGCTGCAGCCCAACGCCGGGTCGCAGGGCGAGTACGCCGGTCTGCTCGCCATCCGCGCCTACCACGAGGCCCGCGGTGAAGCCGGCCGCAACATCTGCCTGATCCCGTCCAGCGCGCACGGCACCAACGCCGCGTCGGCCGCCATGGTCGGCATGAAGGTCGTCGTCGTGGCATGCCGGGAGAACGGTGACGTCGACCTGGACGACCTGCGCGCCAAGATCGCCGAACACGCCAGCGATCTGGCCGCGCTGATGATCACCTACCCGTCCACGCACGGCGTGTACGAGCACGACGTCGCCGACATCTGCGCCGCGGTGCACGACGCCGGCGGTCAGGTGTACGTCGACGGCGCCAACCTCAACGCGATCGTCGGCCTGGCCCGTCCCGGCAAGTTCGGGGGCGACGTCAGCCACCTGAACCTGCACAAGACGTTCTGCATCCCGCACGGCGGTGGCGGTCCGGGCGTCGGCCCGGTGGCGGTCCGGTCGCACCTCGCGCCGTACCTGCCCGGCCACCCACTGGCCGCCGAGCTCGCCGACGACCACACCGTGTCGGCGGCGCCGTACGGCTCGGCGTCCATCCTGCCGATCACCTGGGCGTACATCCGGATGATGGGCGCGGCGGGTCTGCGGGCCGCGACGCTGACCGCGATCGCGTCGGCCAACTACATCGCTCGTCGTCTCGACGAGCACTACCCGGTGCTCTACACCGGCGAGAACGGCATGGTCGCGCACGAGTGCATCCTGGACCTGCGGGCCATCACCAAGGCCACCGGCGTCACCGTCGACGACGTGGCAAAGCGCTTGGCGGACTACGGTTTCCACGCACCGACCATGAGCTTCCCGGTTGCGGGAACGCTGATGGTCGAGCCCACCGAGAGCGAGAGCCTGGCCGAGGTCGACGCCTTCATCGCCGCGATGATCGCGATCAAGGCCGAGATCGACCAGGTCGGCTCCGGTGAGTGGCCGGCCGATGACAACCCGCTGCACAACGCACCGCACACCGCCGAGTGCCTGCTGGTCGACGAGTGGAAGCACCCGTACACCCGCGAACATGCCGCCTACCCGCTGGGCAAGGGTTTCCGGCCGAAGGTGTGGCCGCCCGTGCGTCGTATCGACGGCGCCTTCGGCGACCGCAACCTGGTCTGTTCCTGCCCGCCGATCGAGGCGTTCGCCTAGGTCCGCGCAAAAACGTCCCGCTCAGAGCTTCTGAGCGGGACGTTTTTGTACGTAAGTGGCGGCGTGTCGCGCGCAGACACGGCCGCTCGCGGGAAAAGAACTAGCTAGGGCAGGGCAGCGGCGACGGCGTTGACCAGCTCAGGCGCCGCCGAGGTGGGCATGCCGGTGAACGTGCCGCCGGTGAGCTGTGCGACGGCCTGCCACGTCGGGTTGTCCGAGTCCGACCCGATGTCGATGACGTTGATCGCCACCGGGCGGGCCGGATCGAACGCCGACTTGATGTAGTCCTGCAGGCCCTGGCCGTCCAGTGACTGGTCGGTGTGCGGGCCGGACGTGATCAGCAGGATCGAATTCGCCTGGCCGTCGACATACTTCGACATCGCGTCGCCGTAGAGCATGCGCAGCGTCGTGAACGAGACGTGACCGCCGCCCGACGAGCTCTGGTTGTTCAGGTTCGAGATCAACTGCGTCGCGTGCGCCTGCTCGCTCAGCGGCGCCGCCGGAATCTCGCTGCGCCCCGAGACGCCGTCGAACGTCCACAGACCCACCGAACTGTTCGGCGACATCGCCTTGAGCCGGTCCATCAACGCGGTGGTCACGTTGCCCAGCCGGGTCTTGGCGCCGTCGCTGCTCGGCATCGACTGGTCCAGCAAGATGGTCACAACGCCGCTCTTCGACGTGCCACCGACGGCGTTCGCCAGCGTGGCGCGCGTGCCCGTGTCGCCGACCGCGAGGGCGTCGGGCAGGGAGCCCAGGTTCACCACATCGTTCTTCGGGGGATTGCCGCCGCTGACGCGGAAGCCGGCCTTGGACAGCTCGGCGAGCTGTTCGGGCTTGCGCAGGAAGCGTTCGAACTCGCTCGCTGCGGTCACCTCCTCGTGCGACAGGCCGTCGCCGCCGAGCAGCACCGCGGGGTAGTCGGCCACCGCCGGTGCGCCGGGCGGCAGCCAGGCCGCCAGCTTGCCCTTGGCGTTGTCGGTGTGTTCCGACCGCTGATAAAGCTGCTGTTCGGTGGTGACGACGGCGTGTACCGGCGCCGTGGCCGGGTCGCTCGCGGAGATCAGCGCGTCCAGCGCCGTCGAGGCCTTGGGGTCGGCGAGCTTGGGCTGCGCGGCCGTCAACCGGTGCACGGCACCGGCACCGGCGTTGACCGGCCCGCCGTTGGCCGCGGCGGACGCGACGGCTTCGGCCGCCAGATAGGCCGCGTCACTGTTGTCGACGGTCGGTACGGCCAGCCGCAGCGAACCCCAGCCCGGCAGGCTCAGGCCGTCCAGCGCCGTCGGGTTCGTCTGCAGCGCGGGCAGCGTGCCCCAATTCTGCTGGGCCAGAGCATCTTTGAGCTGCGGCCGGACTGCCAGCAGCACCGGCGAGGTCGCCAGCGACTTGGCTTCACCGCTGACGGCCTGCTCACCGGCGCCGGCCACCAGCCGGGCCGCCGACACCGAGCTGGCCGGAACCCACAACGCGGGCCGCGGGCCCAGGTTCGTCGGCCACTTGTTCACCACACCGTCGACGACGGTGGTCGGGTCGCTCGCCTTGACCTCGACCTTGACGCACTTGTCGCCGATGGGTGCGGCGGTCTGGCTGTACTTGCCGGCCAGCGAATTGAGCTGGTCGGAGATCGACGGGTCGGCCAGCACGGGCACGCTGACCGAGCCGGACACGCACCGCGCCGAGGCCTCCCGGCTGCGGTCGGACAGCACGCTGCCGAAGAACCGCCAGAGGATCACCGCGGCGACGACGACCACGACGGTGACGAGCGCGGCGATCACGCCGACGCTGACGCCGCGCCGCTTGGTCTGGATGGCCCGGTGGCTACCGGTCCATTCGCCGCCCTCCCAGTCGCCGCCGTGCGAGCGGACCGAGGCCCGGCGCGGGACGGACGGGAACGCCTGGGTGATGCTGTCGGCGGTGAGGTCGGGCTGGTCCGAATAGTCGGTGTCGCCGTAGTCGGGCTCGTCGGTGCCGTACCGATCGCCGTTGTCGGCCGGCGGTGTGGCGGGGGGTGGGGTGGCAGCACGCGGGGTTTCTGCAGCAGGCATCCCGTGCATCTCGGCCCAGTCGTCCGGCACCCGGAATCCCAGAGCGCTGGTCGCGGTGTCGTCGGCCTCCGGGATGTCCGGCGACAACGCGTCGTAGTCAGAGATCGCGTCGTCGCGTGACTCGTCGGCGTTCGATTCGTCGTCGTCGGGAGCTCTGTGCCTACCCATTGGTGTCTGCTCCTGGTGTCGGCGTGCAATCGGCGGACCCGTGTCGAGTGACGCGGGCCCGCCGAATTTTAATCAACGATGATGGGGGAGTTGACCGTTCACGAACCGGCGTGTGCGGCCTTGAACTCCCGCCGGCGCCGATGCAGGATCGGCTCGGTGTAGCCGTTGGGCTGGCTGCAGCCCTCGAGGATCAGCTCCTGCGCGGCCTGGAAAGCGATGCTGCCCTCCGGATCGGGCGCCATCGGCAGGTACGCCGGGTCGCCGGCGTTCTGCTCGTCGACCACCGCGGCCATCCGGCGCAGGCTCGCCTTCACGTCATCCTCGGTGATGACGCCGTGCCGCAGCCAGTTGGCCAGCAGCTGGCTGGAGATGCGCAGCGTGGCGCGGTCCTCCATGAGGGCGACGTTGTGGATGTCCGGCACCTTGGAGCAGCCGACACCCTGGTCGATCCAGCGCACCACGTAGCCGAGGATCGACTGGCAGTTGTTGTCGACCTCTTCGTGGATCTCCTCGGGCGCCCAGGCGAGTTCCTTGGCCAGCGGGATGGTCAGCAGCTCCGTGCGCGTGGTGCGCTTCTTGCCGGCCAGCTCTTCCTGCACCTCGCGGACGTCCACCTGGTGGTAGTGCATGGCGTGCAGCGTCGCGCCGGTGGGCGAGGGCACCCACGCGGTGGTGGCGCCGGCTTTGGGCTGACCGATCTTCTGCTCGACCATGTCGGCCATCAGGTCGGTCATGGCCCACATGCCCTTACCGATCTGTGCACGGCCGGCCAGACCGTCGGCCAGACCGGCGTCGACGTTGGCGTCCTCATAGGCCTTGATCCAGGTCTGGCTCTTCATGGCGCCCTTGCGGACCATCGGGCCGGCTTCCATCGAGGTGTGGATCTCGTCGCCGGTGCGGTCCAGGAAGCCGGTATTGATGAAGACGACGCGGTCCTCGGCGGCCTTGATACAGGCGTTGAGGTTGACCGTGGTGCGGCGCTCCTCGTCCATGATGCCGACCTTGAGGGTGGCTGCGGGCAGGCCCAGCACATCCTCGACGCGGCTGAAGAGCTCGCAGGTGAACGCGACCTCTTCGGGGCCGTGCATCTTGGGCTTCACGATGTAGATGGAACCGGTGCGGCTGTTGGTCAGCTCGCCGTTCTCCGGCGTCGACTTCAGGCCGTGGATGGCGATCAGACCGGTGAACAGCGCGTCCTGGATGCCTTCGGGAATCTCGTTGCCGTCGGCGTCCACGATGGCATCGTTGGTCATCAGGTGGCCGACGTTGCGGACGAACAGCAGGCTGCGGCCCGGCAGCACCAGTTCGCCCTCGCCGTCCGGCGTGGTGAAGACGCGGTCGGGGTTCAGGGTGCGGGTGAAGGTCTTGCCGCCCTTGCTGACCTCTTCGGACAGGTCACCCTTGTTCAGCCCCAGCCAGTTGCGGTAGCCCAGCACCTTGTCGTCGGCGTCGACGGCCGCGACCGAGTCCTCGAAGTCCATGATCGTGGTGATCGCCGACTCCAGCACGACGTCCTTGATGCCGGCCTTGTCGGTCGAACCGATCGGCGACTCGGGGTCGATCAAGATCTCGATGTGCAGGCCATGGTGGACCAGCAGCACTGACCAGGCCGGGTCACCGAGCTTGCCGGTGTAGCCGACGAATTCCTCGGGGCTGGCCAGTCCGGTCGACAGCCCGTCGCCGAGTTCGGCCTGCAGCTGGTGCTCGTCGTCGATCTTGAGGCCGGTGATGTCGGCCCACGAGCCGGTCGCCAGCGGGACGGCCTGGTCCAGGAAGTTACGGGCGTAGGCGATCACCTTGTCGCCGCGCACCTGGTTGTAGCCACCCTTTCCGGCCTCGGCGCCACCCTCGTCGGAGATGACGTCGGTGCCGTACAGCGCGTCGTACAGCGAGCCCCAGCGGGCGTTGGCGGCGTTGATCGCGAACCGGGCGTTCAGGATCGGCACCACCAGCTGCGGTCCCGCGGTGCTGGTGATCTCCGGGTCGACGCCCGAGGTGCGGATGCAGAACTCTTCCGGCTCCGGCTGCAGGTAGCCGATCTCGGTGAGGAACTCCTCGTACGAAGTCTTGAACTCGTCGGTGTCGACGGGATCGATGACGCGGGCGCGGTGCCACTTGTCGATCTGCGCCTGCAGATCGTCACGGCGGGCCAGCAGCTCCTTGTTCTTCGGGGTCAGGTCGGTGATGACCTTGTCCACTCCGGCCCAGAAGCTGTCCGGGTCGACCCCGGTGCCGGGCAGAGCCTCGTTGGTGATGAAGTCGTGCAGTACGCGGGCCACCCGCAGATTTCCCACCGTCACACGATCAGTCATTTTCTTCTTCCTCCTAAGCAGCCCACGCGGCGACCATCCACTTTACCCGTGGGTAACCGCAGCTCACCGGCGTGTCGGCCATTGAGAACCCGGTCACACCGTCAGTGCGGTGTCGCGCCGGGCAAACCGATGGCCGGCACACCCGGCGTGTGCAGGCGTCCGGCCAGCCATGGCAGGGCCGCGGCGAATACCTCTGCGGCACTGGGGAACGTGTGGTCACCGCCGTGCGGGACCACCGAGCACTCGATACCGGCGGCGCTGACCAACGCACACATGTAGGTCGCGACAGCGGTGTGGCTCTCCGGGTTGTCCGGCGGTTGCACGTTCGTCGGCGTGCCGGCCTGAGCCGGTTGGTACACCACCGGCCCGTTCTCCGACACCGCGAACCAGCCGGCGACGCCGGTGTACGGGCCGTGCGTGCGGACCACCGTCGCCGGATCGAAATGGGCGAATGCCGCAGCGTCACCGCCGAAGAGCCGCGCGATGGTCTGCGGTTCGGAACCGGCGTTGGGCCCGACCTGGCCGTCCATGTCGACGAAGGTCTGGAACAGCTCGGGGTGCATGACGGTCGTCATCACCGCGCACGTGCCGCCGGCCGACCAGCCGACGATGCCCCACCGCGACGGGTCGGGACTGGCCGAGAACGTCGAAGTGACAAATGGCACAACATCTTTGGTGAGGTGGTCGGCGGCCATGCCGCGCGGCCCGTTGACGCACTCGGTGTCGTTGGAGAACTGGCCGCTGGTGTCGACGAACACCAGGATCGGCGCGTTGCCGCCGTGGGCGGCCGCGAAATCGTCGGCGGTGCGCTGCGCGCCGCCGGCCGTCGGCCAGTCGGCGGGCCACCCGAACTCGCCGCCCACCATGACCACCGCCGGTAGCTGTGGGGCATCGTGGGCGAACCAGGCGGGCGGCAGGTAGACCAGCTCCGGACGGGCGCGGAAGCCCGACGCGGTGGTGGGAATCTGCACCGACACCAGGACGCCGCGGTCGGGGCGCTCGCCGGAGCGGCGCATGTTCAGTGCGGTCGCGAGATCGGTCTCGCCGCGTAACTCGGCGCCGGTGGCGCGCTGCCACAGGGCCTCGACGGTCGGCAGGTAGCCGGTCCAGGTGTTCACCGCCAGACCCGCGCAGACCGCGCAGAGCGGCACCACGGCCACGGCCACCGCCCGCCGCCACCAGTGCAGGCCCGGCCACCCCGCGACGGCGACGACGAGCGCCACCCCGGTCAGCACGATCCACACCCACAGGGACGTCGGGGCCGGCCCGCCCGCGAGGCCCTGATCGGAGATGAACCAGCTGCAGGCCAGCGCCAGGACGACACCGGTCGCGACGGCCACCGGCAGCCACAGCCGCAGCCAGCGCGGCGACCGCCGCCCGACGGCGACGACGAGCGCGAGCACCGTCACCACCTGGATCAGCGTCGGGAGCCAGCCGTCGAGAAGGCCGATGTTCATTCGGCGTTCCCGGGGTCCGCCGGCGGCGGGGGCGCGGGTTGCTGGTGGTGTGGCGCCTCGGTCTCGGCCGTGGTCTGTTCGGCGGTCGGGGTCACCTCGTCGCTGCCCGAGCCGGACTGGTCGGTGTCGGATTCATCCGAGCGCGAACTGGCCGTCGACGTCGGTGTGGCGGAGGTCGGGGTGGCGCCGGGGCACGTGTTCGGCGCGGGCACCCCGTTGAACCGGTCGGTGATCCAGCCGAGCGCGTCGGCTTCGTCGGGCTGCACGTAGTCGATGACGTCGCCCATGGCGCAGGCCCGTTCGACGGCGGCGGCGGTCTGCTCCGGCGGCACCAGGCCGTCGGGCGGCCCCGGCGTGATCAGCATCGGCGCCGCGGCGGGTGCCTGCGGCAGCGTCGCCTTGCGCAGGTAACCGCGCAAGGCGTCGGCGGCGGTCGGCGTCGTCGGGCCGAGGTCGTTCGGGCCCAGCGAATCCAGCACGCCGCTGCGGTCGGCGACCGCCGGGCCGCGGCATGCCGACAGGGTGTCCCAGTGGTCGCGGGCGGCGCCGCGACGGTAATCCTCGATGGGGAATCCGGGGTAGGCCTGCGGCATGATCGCCAGGTACTGCTGCAGCATCAGCTGCTGGTCGCGGTTCAGGTTCCCGCCCTCCGAGGCATCGGCCAGCCACTCGAGCGCCGCGGTCGGAGCCAGCGCGACCGCGCCCTGCGGGCGGAGCCCGCCGCCGTAGTCGGTGGCCAGCTCAGCGGCCGCCCAGGCCGCCTGTCCGCCCTGCCCGGTGCCCACGGCGACCCAGTTGGTCGACGCGGCGGACACCAGTTTGCGCGTCGCCCGCGCCAGGTCGATGAGGTTGAAGCCCTCGGTCGTGGAGTCCAGGTACGGGTGATAGGTCTCGTCGAGCCCGATGCCCTGATAGTCGGTGATCGCCACCAGATAGCCGGCGCCGACCATGAGCCGCACGGTCGGCAGCAGGCCCAGCAGGCTCGGCGACGACGACGGCGCGCAGTCGGACTTGATGCCGCTGCCCGGGTTGGCCAGCGCGATGATGCGCCAGCCGCCCTCGGGTGGTTTGCCCTTCGGCAGGAACACCGAGCCCGTCACCTTGGGGTGGCTGTCGTTGATGCCCGACGTGGAGACGTACGTGATGCGTGCGGAGATCGCGGTGAGCCCGGCCAGTTCGGGGTCGACGGTCGTCAGCGGCTGTGCGGCGACGAGCGTGCCGGGGCCGGCGCCGCTGTAGTCGCCCGGCAACACCTGACCGCTGCGCTGCGTACTGCGCCCGGACGAGTCGTCGGAGCAGCCGGCGACGGTCAGCACGGCGGCCAGGGCCGCGGCGGCGACCCGCAGCGCCGTCCGGGCCGTCACAGCGTGCCGCCGTCGGCGTCTGATGTGAGCAGCGCCCGGCACGCCGACAGCAGCGAGTCCCGCAGCGGCACAGCGAGATTGGCGATGTCCTGCTGGCGGCGCACATACTCGGCGCGGCCCGACGGGTCCTCGATGGCGATCGGCTCGATGCCGTAGTCGCTCAGGTCGTACGGGCTGGCCTGCATGTCGAGGACGCGTGCGTCCGCCGCGAGGTCAAGGCAATCCATCAAAAGATTCGACTCCAGCAAAGGTCCGAGCTTGTAACTCCATTTGTACAAGTCCATATTTGCGTGCACACAGCCCGGCTGCTCGGTGGCCGACTGGGTGTGTCGGGTGAGGGCTTCGCCGTTGCGCGGTGCGGCCGAGTCGGTGAAGAACCGGAAAGCGTCGAAATGCGTGCACCGCAGCGGCATCGACTCGACCACGGCATCGGTGTCGGAGGGGCTCAGGCGCAGCGGTACCTGGGCGTGCCGTACCTCGGGAGCGCGGTAGACCATGGCCCATTCGTGCAGGCCGAAGCAGTTCAGCCGTGCCGGACGGGCCGCCGTCGCAGCCAACAGTTCGGCCACGAAAGCGACGGTCTCGCGACGGCCGGCGAGGTACTCGGGCGTCACCGTCACGGCGTCGCCGCGCCGGCCGTACCCGGTCCGGTCCGCGAACCGCATCGCGTCGGGACCGGTCAGGGCCCGGCCGAACCCCGGATGCCAGCGCCGCAGCTGTCGGGGCTTGAGGCTGTAGTACGTGAACAGGAAGTCCCACACCGGGTGCGGCTCGCCGGCACGCATCCGCCGTTCATGCGGGGTCAGGAAGGCGTCGACGCGGTCGAGGTAGCGCTGTTCGCGCGGGGCCCAGTCGTCCTCGCTCAGGACCCGCAGCGGCGCGCACACCGTCTCAGACACGGTGGGTACCGTCACGCACCACGCCGACGAGGTCCTCGACCAGGTCTTCCAGCGCCACCATCGCGGTCACGTAGCCGTCGGTGGTCACCAGGGACAGGTGACTGTTGTTGCGGCGCAGCCACGACAGCGCGTCGGCCACCGGCAGCGTCGAGGCGACCATGGGCAGCGGGCGCACCATGGACCGGTCCAGCACCGCGTCGTTGTCGTCCATGCACGGCAGCACGTCCTTGATGTGCAGGTAGCCGAGGTAGGCGCTGTGCCCGTCGGTGACCGGGAACCGGGAGTAGCCCGTCTCGCGCAGCGCCTGGGCCACCGCACCGACCGTCGGGCCGGTACCGGGTGCGGCGATGGGCACCGCGCGGATGTCCTGCAGCGGTATCGCGACGTCCTTGACGGTGCGGGTGCGGATGTCCAGCGCGCGCTTGAGCCGGACGTGTTCCTCGGCGTCGAGCAGCCCCTCCGACAGGGACTCCGTCAGCATCTCGGACAGTTCGACAGACGAGACCGTGACGTCCAGTTCGTCCTTGGGCTCGACCCCGAGCAGCCGCAGCGTGCTGTTGGCGCACCAGTTGTAGAAGATGACGAACGGCCGGGCGATGCTCATGTACACCAGGTACGGCGGGATCAGCAGCATGGCGGCCTTCTCGGGCCCGGCGATGGCGATGTTCTTGGGCACCATCTCGCCGAGGAGCACGTGCACCGTCACCACGATCGCCAGCGAGACGGCGAACGCCACGGTGTGCAGCACCGTCTCGGGCACGCCGAGCGCGTCGAAGGGCTCCTCGAGCAGGTGCGCGACGGCCGGTTCGCCGACGCGGCCCAGCAGGATCGAGCAGATGGTGATGCCGAGCTGGGCACCGGCCAGCATCATCGACAGCCGCTCACCGGCCCGCAGCACGGTGACGGCGCTGCGCTTGCCCTGCTCGGCCAGCGCCTGCAACCGGTCGCGCCGCGCCGAGATGAGCGCGAACTCGGCGCCGACGAAGAACGCGTTGGCGCCCAGCAGCACCATGGTCAGCAGGATGCCGAGCACGTCATTCATGGTCGGCTCCCGACTCGTGCGGGTCCAGCTGCGTCAGCTCGAGCTGGTCGATGCGCCGGCCGTCCATCCGGATCACCGTGGCCTTCCAGTGCACCGGGTCCAGTTCGGGGTTGTCCGGGTCGAATTCGGTGAGGACGACGGTGTCGCCGACGTCCGGGATGTGGCCGAGCTCCTTGAGCACCAGGCCGCCGATGGTCTCGTAATCGCCTTCGGGCGCGCGGAACGGGGTCTCGGTGTCCACTTCGTCGATCCGCATCAGACCCGACACCAGCCAGCCGTCGCGCACCTCGACGACGTCGGGGGTGGCGTCGTCGTGTTCGTCGCGGACGTCGCCGACGATCTCCTCGATGAGGTCCTCGACGGTGACCATGCCGGCGGTGCCGCCGTATTCGTCGACCACGAGGGCGGTCTGGACGCCGTTGGCCCGGATCTGGGTCATCACCGCGTCACCGTCCAGGGTCGACGGCACCGTCGGGACGGGCCGCGCCAGCTGCGCCAGCCGGGTGCCGGCCCGCAGTTCGACGGGTATCGCGAAGACCTGTTTGACGTGCACGATGCCGACGGTCTCGTCGAGGTCGCCGGCGACGATCGGGAAGCGCGAGAACCCGGTGCGGATGGCCGTCTCGATGAGGTCGGCGACGGTGTCGGTGACCTCCAGCGACTCGATCATGGACCGCGGCGTCATGAGTTCCTCGGCGGTGCGGCCGCCGAATTGCAGTGAGCGGTCGATCAATTCGGCCGTCTGCGGGTCCAGCGATCCGCTCTCGGCAGAGTTGCGCACCAGTGCCAGCAGTTCCTGCGCGGACCGCGCCGAGCGCAGTTCCTCGGCGGGCTCGACCCCGAGCCGGCGCAGCACCCAGTTGGCGCAGCCGTTGGTCAGCTTGATCACGGGGGAGAACACCAGGGAGAAGAACCACTGCAGTGGCACCGTCGCACGCGCGGTCGGCACGGGCTTGGCCACCGCGAGGTTCTTGGGCACCAGCTCGCCGAACACCATCGAGACCGACGTCGCGATGAGCAACGCCAGCGTCAGGGCCACCCCGTCGGTGAACCGGTCCGGCAGGCCGACGGCATGCAGCGGGCCGCGCAGCAGTCGCGCCACCACGGGCTCGGCGAGATAACCGGTGATCAGCGTGGTGATCGAGATGCCGATCTGGGCACCCGAGAGCTGGAACGACAGGTTGCGGTGCGCGGTGCGGATGATGCGGTCGCGGCGGCCGCCGTCGCGGGCGTTGGCCTCGACCGTGCTGCGCTCGAGCGCCGTCAGGGAGAACTCGGCGGCGACGAAGATCGCCGTCCCGAGGGTGAGCAGGATGAACGCGGCCAGGCTCGCGATGGTCAGCGCGGTGGTCACTGTGCACCACCGCTCGGGGCGCCGGGCCGACGGCCCGGCTCGCTACTGGGAGGTTCGGCGTCCATTGACTCGAGGCCCAGTTCCGGGAGCGCTTGATCGGCCTGGCACGCTCCCGTCTGGCTCGGGACGGTCAACGCCCCAACGGGTGCCTGCGGCACGTGCTGCCTTTCGCTGAATCGATATCGATGGCCGTCCGACGCCTGCTGCGTCCTCGGCCGTACGGCAATGGTAGCTGGTCGGCCCTCTCGGACCGGCTCACCAACCCGTCGGCAGTGGGTGCCCTTCGGCGAATCCGGCGGCCGACTGCACCCCGAGCACCACCTTCTCGTGCAGCTCGGCCAGGTTTGCCGCGCCGACGTACGTACAGGTGCTGCGGACGCCCGAGGTGATGTGGTCGATCAGGTCCTCGACGCCGCCGCGCACCGGGTCCAGCGCCATCTTCGACGACGAGATGCCCTCCTCGAACAGGGCCTTGCGGGCCCGGTCGAACGCGCCGTCGCCGGCGGTACGGGCCGCCACCGCGCGCTTGGAGGCCATGCCGAAGCTCTCCTTGTAGACGCGGCCCTCGCGGTCCATCAGCAGGTCACCCGGGGACTCGTACGTGCCGGCGAACCACGAGCCGATCATCACGTTCGACGCGCCCGCGGCCAGCGCCAGTGCCACGTCGCGCGGGTGCCGGACGCCGCCGTCGGCCCAGACGTGGCCGCCGAGTTCCTTTGCCGCCGCGGCACATTCGACGACGGCCGAGAACTGCGGCCGGCCCACGCCGGTCATCATGCGGGTGGTGCACATGGCACCGGGGCCGACGCCCACCTTGACGATGGACGCACCCGCGTTGATCAGGTCCCGGGTGCCGGCGCCCGACACGACGTTGCCGGCCGCCAGCGGCAGGCCGAGATCCAGTGCGGCCACCGCGGACAGCGCGTCGAGCATCTTGGACTGGTGCCCGTGGGCGGTGTCGACGACCAGGACGTCGACACCGGCTTCGGCCAGGGCCCGGGCCTTGGCGGCGACGTCGCCGTTGATGCCGACGGCGGCCGCGATCCGGAGCCGGCCCTGCGCGTCGACGGCGGGGGCGTAGATACCGGCGCGGATGGCCCCGGTGCGGGTCAGCACGCCGGCCAGCGAGCCGTCGGCGTTGGTCAGGACCGCCATGCCCGTCGGGGAGTGCTCGAGCAGGTCGAACACCTTGCGCGGCTCGGTGCCCGCGGGCGCGGACACGAAGTCGGTGGTGGCCACGTCGCGGACGCGCGCGAAGCGGTCCACGCCGGCGCAGCCGGCCTCGGTGACCAGGCCCAGCGGACGGCCCGCGTCGACGACCACCGCCGCGCCGTGGGCACGCTTGTGGATCAGGGCCAGCGCGTCCGAGACGGAGTCGTCGGGAGCGAGCACGACCGGGGTGTCGACCACGAGGTCGCGGCTCTTGACGAAGTCGACGGTGCCCCGGACCGCGTCGATGGGCAGGTCCTGCGGCAGCACCACGATGCCGCCGCGGCGGGCCACGGTCTCGGCCATCCGGCGGCCGGCGACCGCGGTCATGTTGGCGACGACGATCGGGATGGTGGTGCCCGTGCCGTCGGTGGTCGCCAGGTCGACGTCGAAGCGCGACGTCAGTTCCGACCGTCCCGGAACCACGAAGACGTCGTTGTAGGTCAGGTCGTACGGGGGCCGGTGGCCGTCGAGAAACTGCACGCCTTCAGCCTAATGGCCGCGCCTGACAATGCCGAGCGGACGCAAAACTGCCCCGCTGCGGTGCAGAGGGGCAGTTTCGTGCGTGCCGAGCGAAGCTACGCCTCGACCTCGGTGCGGTCACCGCTCCAGAGGGTGTGGAACTTCTTGCCCTCCGGGGCGTCGGTGCGGCCGTACGTGTGGGCGCCGAAGAAGTCGCGCAGGCCCTGCGTCAGCGCGGCGGGCAGCCGTTCGGTGCGCAGCGCGTCGTAGTACGACAGCGACGACGCGAAGCCCGGGACCGGGATGCCCAGCTCGGTGGCGGTCACCACGACGCGGCGCCAGCTGTCGATGCCCGACTCGACCGCGCTGCGGAAGTACGGCGCCGCCAGCAGGGTGGCGAGCTCCGGTTCGGCGTCGAACGCCTCCTTGATCCGGTTCAGGAACTTGGCGCGGATGATGCAGCCGCCGCGCCAGATGGTGGCCAGGTCGCCGGGCTTGACGTTCCAGCCGTATTCGGCGCTGCCGGCCTCGATCTGGTTGAAGCCCTGCGCGTACGCGACGATCTTGGAGGCGTACAGCGCCTGCCGCACGTCCTCGATGAATTTCGTGGCGTCGCTGGGCTTTTCGCCGAGGTGGCCCGACGCCAGGCCGACCGTCGCGCGCCGCTGCGGCACTGAGCCCGACAGGGCGCGAGCGAACACGGCTTCGGCGATGCCGGTGATCGGGATGCCGAGGTCCAGCGCGGACTTGACGGTCCAGCGACCGGTGCCCTTCTGCTCGGCCTCGTCGACGATGACGTCGACCAGCGGCTTGCCGGTCTTGGCGTCGACCTGCTTGAGCACCTCGGCGGTGATCTCGATCAGGTAGCTGTCGAGGTCGCCCTTGTTCCATTCGGCGAAGACGTCGGCGATCTGGCCGGCTGCCATGCCGAGGCCGTCGCGCAGCAGCTGGTAGGCCTCGCCGATGAGCTGCATGTCGGAGTACTCGATGCCGTTGTGCACCATCTTGACGAAGTGGCCGGCGCCGTCGGGCCCGATGTGCGTGCAGCACGGCACGCCGTCGACATGCGCGGAGATCTCTTCGAGCAGGGGCCCGAGCGAGACGTACGACTCGGCGGGCCCGCCCGGCATGATCGACGGGCCGTTGAGGGCGCCCTCCTCGCCACCGGAGATGCCGGCGCCGACGAAGTGCAGGCCGCGCTCGCGGATCGCCTTCTCGCGGCGGATGGTGTCGGTGTACAGCGCGTTGCCACCGTCGATGATGATGTCGCCGGGCTCCATGGCGTCGGCGAGCTCGTTGATGACGGCGTCGGTCGGATCGCCGGCCTTGACCATGATGATCACGCGGCGCGGCTTCTCCAGCGCGTCCAGGAACTCGGCGATGGTCTCGCTGCGGACGAACTTGCCCTCCGTGCCGTGCTCGGCCAGCAGCGCGTCGGTCTTGGCGACGGAGCGGTTGTGCAGCGCGACGGTGTAGCCGTGGCGGGCGAAGTTACGGGCGAGATTGGAGCCCATGACGGCCAGGCCGGTGACCCCGATCTGGGCGGTAGCGGTGGTTGATTCCGGGTTTCCCGACGAGCTCACGGCTGGCCCTTTCGTTGTTTGGTTGTGGCGCAAAGCATTTCGGACCGGCCGGGGCCGGTGCGGCGTCGTCCGCCACGGAAGCTGATGCTGCCAGTCGCAAAGTCTACGAGAAGAACAACCGGTGCAATTCAGTGAGCCAGGGCACAGCCACTGCGACGGTCGGGACGACCAGGACGGAGGCGGCGGCCAGGTACGCGCCCGCGGCCACCCAGGAGCTGTTGGGTTCACCGGCCAGACGCTGCACCCGCAGGACGGTCGTCGGGCCGCCTGCGGCGAGAGCGCCCTTGGGTGCCCGGCCGGACGCGCAGGCCACGAGGGCCCGGGCCAGCGGTGTCGGGCCGGTGGCCCGGACGGCGGCATCGTCGGCGAGCAGTTCGATCAGGAAGCGGACCGCGTCGAGGGCGCTGGCGCTCCGGACGAAGCGGGGAAAAGCGGCGTGTACGGCGATGAACATCTCGAGCACCAGGTCGTGCCGGGCGCGCAGGTGGGCGTGTTCGTGGCTGAGGATGGCGGCGATCTCGCTGTCGTCGAGGTGCTTGAGCGCACCTTCGCTGAGGACGACGCGGCTGCGCACGCCGGGCAGGCAGTAGGCGAGGGGCTGCTGGACGTCGAGGATGCGCAGGCCGTGGCCGATGAGATGACGGGCCTGGGGTGCGGGTGCGGTGTCGCGCGAACAGTCGAGCAGGTCGACGATCATCCGGTGGTGGGCGCGCCGGCGTCGTGTCGCAATGGCGACCTGGACGAAGGCGATGAGCAGACGGGCGCCGACGACGAGGGTCAGCGCGAAGACCGCGACATGGGTGATCCACAACGGCCAGCCCAGGACGCTGATCTCGCTGGTCGCGGTGGTCGTGGGACGACCGTCAGGGCCGGGCGCGAAAAGCCTGCTGGCGACGGCGATACCGGCGCTGAAGGCGGACAGTACGGCGGCGATGGCGACGGACTGCCACAACACGATCGCGGCCCGGGGGGCCCGCTGTGGCCACGATGCGCGCGCCAGCAAGGCGGGTACCGGCCCGACCAGCAGTAGCGCGACGAGAGTGAAGGCCAGGGCGGACACGCGCTAAGTGTCTCTCAGTCGGTGCCGGAATTGCCAGTCGCCGGTGGGATTCGGTGCTTGGCTTCCAGCTCATCGAGGGCGCGCCGGAGCGCATCGGCCTCGTCGACGCCGACGCGTTCGACGAAATGAACCAGCGCCGCAACGCGGCTGCCGGAGTCTGCGGCCTGGTCGAGGGCGTCGACCATGAGCCCGGCGACCAGCTCGTCGCGGCCGTGGGTCGGTGCGTAGCGGTGCGCGCGGTCGTCACGATGCTGGACGACCAGATTCTTCTTCGCCAGGCGCTGCAGCACCGTCATGATCGTGGTGTAGGCCAGATCCCGGCGCGTCGCGAGTGCTTCATGCACCTGACGCACGGTTTGCGGCTCGCGGGACGACCACAGGTGGTCCATCACCTCGCGCTCCAGCTCGCCAAGTCGCGTCAATTTCGCCATGTCCTATTTCACTCTTTCCGCAGTCTTCTCAGGGTACTACGCATTTACTACCGTGCGTCGTATCCATTTCGGATGTTCTCCCCAACGCCCCGGCGGCGCGTCGTGGTTCCCGGTCAGGGCTGTTTTTGTGCTGCTTGTGAGTCCCGTCACAGCGGTTTACATCTCGCGGGTCGTCACTATAGTAAGGCTAACCTAACTTAAGGATGTGTTCATGCCCTCCGCTGTGATTGACCCGCTGATCGCCACGATGGACATCCGCCGGATGCTCCCGCTGCACGAGTCGAGCCGTCGGCTGCGCGAGTTGTGCCCCAGCGATCCCCGGGTCTACGGCGTCGCGGTGATGGACGACCTCTCCCGTCGCCGGTGGTGGCCGCTCGCGGAAGCTGTGACGGGCGACCGCATGCAGGCGATGTTCGACACGGCGATGGGCGACACCGGCAGTGCGGCGGTGGCCGCCCAGCAGGTGGCCGCGATGCTGGCGCACGTCGTCGTCGGCCGCGTCGTGCCGCTGCTGGTGCTGGAGGGCCGCGCCTGGGACCCCGGCCTGGAGAACCTGTGGGTCCACGTCGACTCGGAGGGCGGCATCGACTGGGTCGGTGTCGCGGACCCGACATTGCGGGTGCTGCCCGGAGATCCGGTGTTCGGCGGCCGGGGAGTGCCGGCGACCCGCCGGATCGGGGAGGGTGTCGTCGCCTTCCCGGGTGAGGAGGCGCTCGCGACCTGGCTGGCGCATCGCTGCCATCGCGCGCTGAATCCGCTGTTCGCGAAGCTCTTCGATGTCAGTGGCGGCATCCTCGCGGTACCGGCGATGTGGCACATCGTCGGTGCGTCGGTGGTCGGCACCGCGACGCAGGTGCCGCTGCTGGCCGGGGTGAGTGAGGCCGACGGTATGCGTCGTGCGCAGGCGGTGCTGGACACCTTTGTCGGGTTCGGTGCGCCGGTGCGCGGACTTGACCGGGTGCAACTGGCAAGGGCTTGCTAATTAGGCAAGCCTTGCCTACTATTCAGGAGTCGAGAGACCAACGGACCGCGCCGGAATCCTGAGGGCTGCAGTGATTCCCGGTCCATTCGAAGAGCAGGCCCCGCACCATTCGGTGCGGGGCCTGCTCGCTTTCATGCGACACGGGTGTGGTGACCGCCGCCCCGGGCGCTCGTGTAGACAGCTATTCGTGACGACATCTGCGCCCGAGGGCCTCGGCAAGGGCTTCGACAACGAAATCGGACTGACCTACCTGGAGGTCACCCCGGACGGCGGCCGCGCCCAGCTGACCATCACCGACAAGATCCTGCAGCCTTGGGGCATCGTGCACGGTGGCGTCTACTGCGCCATCGTCGAGGGCCTGGCCAGCGTGTCGGGCCATGTCTGGCTCGCCGAGCACGGTGGCGGCACCGTCGTCGGCGTCAACAACAACACCGACTTCCTGCGCGCGCTCAAGGGCGGAACCGTCACCGCCACCTCGACGCCGATCCACCGCGGCCGGCGGCAGCAGCTGTGGCTGGTCACCATCACCGACGAGGACGACCGGCCGGTGGCACGGGGCCAGGTGCGGCTGCAGAACCTCGAGGGCTGACCCCTCGGTGCGGTGAGGGGCCGAAAACCAGCGCCCGACATGCCATTCCCAGCGTGCCGTGGCAATATCGCCCCTTATGCGTTTGACGCCGCATGAGCAAGAACGCCTGCTGATTTCGTACGCCGCCGAACTGGCGCGCCGACGGCAGGCCCGAGGACTGCGCCTCAATCACCCCGAGGCGGTCGCGGTGATCACCGATCACCTGTTGGAAGGCGCGCGCGACGGGCGGACCGTCGCGGAGCTGATGGTCAGCGGCCGCGAGGTGCTCGGCCGCGACGATGTCATGGAGGGGGTCCCGGAGATGCTGTCCGACGTCCAGGTCGAGGCCACCTTCCCGGATGGCACCAAACTCGTCACCGTCCACTACCCGATCGCCTGAGGCCCGACGATGTCCGAGCGCGCGACCGTCGAGGGGGCGGGGCTGATCCCGGGTGAAATCCTTTACGGCGACGGCGATATCGCCATCAACGCCGGTGCCGAGCGGCTGACGCTCGACGTGGTCAACGGCGGTGACCGGCCGGTGCAGGTTGGCAGCCATGTGCATTTCCCGCAGGCGAATTCCGCGCTGGAGTTCGACCGCGACGCCGCACACGGGTACCGCCTCGACGTGCCGGCGGGCACCGCCATCAGATTCGAACCCGGTGTCGCGCAGCGGGTTGCCCTGGTTCCGTTGGGCGGTACCCGCGAGGTGTACGGGCTGTCGCTGAACCCGCCCGGAAAGCTGGATGGCTGATGAGCGCTCGCGCGAAGAACGGACGGCACGAATGAGTTCCCTTTCCCGCTCCCGGTATGCGGCGCTCTTCGGGCCGACGACGGGTGACCGGATCCGCCTGGCGGACACCGACCTGCTGATCGAGATCACCGAGGACCTCAGTGGCGGCCCGGGCCTGTCGGGCGACGAGGCGGTCTTCGGCGGCGGCAAGGTGCTGCGCGAGTCGATGGGCCAGGCGCGTACGACGCGGGCCGACGGTGCGCCGGACACCGTGATCACCGGCGCGATCATCATCGACTACTGGGGAATCATCAAGGCCGACATCGGGATTCGGGACGGTCGCATCGTCGCCATCGGCAAGGCCGGCAACCCCGACATCATGTCCGGGGTGCACCCCGACCTCGTGGTGGGGCCGTCCACCGAGATCATCGCCGGCAACGGCCGCATCCTCACCGCGGGCGGCATCGACTGTCACGTGCACTTCATCTGTCCCCAGCTGCTGGAGGAGGCGATCGGCGGCGGCATCACCACCATGATCGGTGGCGGTACCGGGCCGGCCGAGGGCAGCAAGGCCACCACCGTCACGCCCGGCGCCTGGCATCTCGGCCGCATGCTGCAGGCGCTCGACGGCTGGCCGATGAACATCCTGTTGCTCGGCAAGGGCAACACCATCAACCCCGACTCCATGTGGGAGCAATTGCGCGGTGGCGCAGCCGGTTTCAAGCTGCACGAGGACTGGGGCACGACACCGGCCACCATCGACGCGTGCCTGCGGGTGGCCGAGGAGGCCGACGTGCAGGTCGCCCTGCACTCCGACACCCTCAACGAGATGGGTTTCGTCGAGGACACCCTGGCTGCGATCGCCGGCCGGGCCATCCACGCGTACCACACCGAGGGCGCCGGCGGCGGCCACGCGCCCGACATCATCACGGTGGCCAGCCACCCGAACGTGATGCCCAGCTCGACCAACCCGACGCGGCCGCACACCGTCAACACCCTCGACGAACACCTCGACATGCTGATGGTGTGCCATCACCTCAACGCCGCCGTGCCCGAGGATTTGGCGTTCGCGGAGAGCCGGATTCGGCCGTCCACCATCGCCGCCGAGGACCTGCTGCACGACATCGGGGCCATCTCGATGATCGGCAGCGACAGCCAGGCCATGGGCCGCATCGGCGAGGTGGTGATGCGGACGTGGCAGACGGCGCACGTGATGAAGAAGCGTCGCGGGCCGCTCGAAGGTGACCCCGGCGGCGCGAGAGGCAACGACAACAACCGCGTCCGCCGCTACGTGGCGAAGTACACCATCTGCCCGGCGGTGACGCACGGCATCGACCACGAGCTGGGCTCGGTAGAGGTCGGCAAGCTGGCCGACCTGGTGCTCTGGGAGCCGGCGTTCTTCGGCGTCCGCCCACATCTCGTGCTCAAGGGCGGCGCGATCGCCTGGGCGGCCATGGGCGACGCCAACGCTTCCATCCCGACGCCGCAACCCGTCCTGCCGCGGCCGATGTTCGGCGCCCACCCGACGGTGGCAGCCGGTCTCGCGGTGCATTTCGTCTCGCCGACCGCCATCGAGGACGACCTCGCGGCGCGACTCGGCTTGCGGCGCAGGCTCGTTCCGGTCAAGAACGTCCGCGGCCGGGGCAAGGCGGATCTGCCGCTCAACGACGCCATGCCCGACATCCGGGTCGATCCCGACACGTTCACCGTCCGCATCGACGGCGAGGTCTGGCAGGAACAGCCGGCCGCCGAGTTGCCCATGGCGCAGAGATACTTCCTGTTCTGATGGACAGCGGCTGTTCTGATGGATAGTGGCCTGGCCACCCTGCTGGCACTGGCGGATTCACGGTTGCCGACCGGCGGGCACGTGCACTCCGGCGGCGTCGAGGAGGCGGTCACCAGTGGTCTGGTGACCAACGTGGTGACACTGCGGGCCTACCTGCGCCGGCGGATCCGGACCCAGGGGCTCGTCACCGCCTCGATCGCCGCGGCGGTCCACAGCGGCCTCGACCCGGTGGCGGCAGACCGCCAAACCGACGCGCGCACACCGGCTCCCGCGGCCCGGCAGGCATCCCGGGCGCAGGGCCGTGGGCTGGTGCGGCTGGCACGCCGAGTCTGGCCCGAAACCGATTGGGGCAATGTGGGTACCCGGCCACATCTCGCGGTGGCCTCGGGCGTGGTGGGCCGCGTCAGTGGCCTCGACCCCGAACAGACCTGCGCCACAGTCGTTTACACCACCATGACGGGCTCCGCGACGGCAGCGCAACGCCTGCTCGCACTCGATCCGGCCGACGTCGCCGCGCTCACCTTCGAGCTGTCGGGGCTGTGCGACGCCACCGCGGCCGAAGCGGCGAAAGGCATCGCGGACCTGTCCGATCCACTGCTCGACGTCCTGGCCCAGCGACACGCCGGCCGCGACCGCCCCCTGTTCGCCTCCTGAACCGAAAGGTCCACCATGCCACCACATTTCATCGACGGCCAGCCGCACCATCACCACGACCGGCCCAAGCGCGAGCGGCAACCCGGTGAACCGCTGCGCATCGGCGTCGGCGGGCCCGTCGGCTCCGGTAAGACGGCGCTGGTGGCCGCGTTGTGCCGGCAGCTGCGTGACGAGCTGTCGCTGGCAGTGCTGACCAACGACATCTACACCACCGAGGACGCCGACTTCCTGCGCCGGCACGCCGTGCTGCCCGACGAGCGGATCGCCGCGGTGCAGACCGGTGGTTGCCCGCACACCGCGATTCGCGACGACATCACCGCGAACCTCGACGCCATCGACGACCTCATCGAGTCGAACGACAAACTCGACCTCATCCTGGTCGAGTCCGGGGGAGACAACCTGACGGCGACGTTCTCCTCGGGCCTGGTCGACGTACAGATCTTCGTCGTCGACGTAGCCGGCGGCGACAAGGTGCCGCGCAAGGGCGGGCCCGGCGTCACGTACTCGGATCTGTTGGTCGTCAACAAGACCGACCTGGCGCCCATGGTCGGCGCCGACCTCGATGTCATGCGGCGCGACGCCGGCAAGGTGCGCGGTGACCGCCCGACGGTGCTGATCTCGCTCACCGAGGATCCGGCCGCGTCGCTGGTGCAGGCCTGGGTACGTGAACAACTCGCCGGCGCCGAGGTGACGAACGCCTGAGTGATGCACACCCAGGTTCTGATCGTCGCAACCCCCGGCCGGGGGCCGCGCATCGAGTGCGTCGGCGGTGTGGCCGCGCGCCGCACCGCGCCCGACGCCGTCCATCTCGTGTCCACAGCCGCCACACCGCTGGGCGGTGACACCATCGACGTACGCGTCATCGTCGAGGCCGGTGCCCGGCTGCGGGTGCGTAGCGTCGCCGCGATGGTGGTGCTGCCCGGTGCGACGACGACTCAGTCGCGCTCGAGCTGGGAGCTCGAAGTGGCGGGGGAGCTCGACCTGGATCCGGAGCCGACCGTCATCGCGGGCGGCAGCAGCCATCAGGCGACGACGCGGCTGCAGATCGCCGAGGCAGGCCGGGTGCGGCTGCGCGAACGGGTGCAGGTCGGGCGTGCCGGCGAGCAGCACGGCTTCTGGGAGGGGTTGCTGCACGTCGACCACGAGACGGTGCCGGTCGTGCGGCACCGCGTCGAACTCGGCGCCGGTGCGGTCAGCGATGACGAGATCGCCGCCCCGCGCGCCTACGTCAGCGAATTTTCCTACCCCGAAAGCGATCTCGGCGTGATCCGTACCGCAGAGGGGTACGAATCACGCCGAGATCAGGTGGTCATGGCCCTGGCCGACGGGGGTTGCCTGTCGGCCTGGCAGGGACCAAGGCTCTAGTTCAGGAAGCCACCGGGTCGGGGGTGGCCTGAACCGACGACGCGATCTCTTCGAGTTCCCCGATGCGGGTGCGGGCGTAGGCCTGCTGCTCGGTGATGGTCAGCTGACCGCGCTGGCGGCTCAAGAACGTCACCGTCCAGGACAGCAGCGTGGCGATCTTGGTCTTGAAGCCCACCAGGTAGATCAGGTGCAGCCCCAGCCAGGCCAGCCAGGCGATGAAGCCGCCGAATTCGAGCTTGGCCTTGTCGCCGAGCGGAATCTGGGCGACGGCGTTCCACTTGGAGACCGTGGCCATCGAGCCCTTGTCGAAGTACGAGAACGGTTCGCGCGGCTTGGGTTTGGTGCCGTGCGCGCGGGCCTTGGCCTCGTTCTTCAGGATGGCGGCGACGTGCTTGCCGCCCTGGATCGCGCCCTGCGCCATACCCGGGACGCCCTCGACGAACGCCATGTCGCCGACGACGAAAACGTTCGGGTGGCCGGGGATCGACAGGTCAGGGTTCACCTTGACGCGGCCGGCCCGGTCGATCTCGGTGTCGGACTGGTTGGCCAGGTCGCGGCCGAGCGGGCTGGCCTGCACACCGGCGGACCACACCTTGCATGCCGACTCGATACGCCGGATGGTGCCGTCCTTGTCCTTGACAGTGATGCCATTGCGGTCGACGTCGGTCACCATGGCGTTGAGCTGAATCTCGACGCCCATCTTCTCGAGCCGGTTCTTGGCCTTGAGGCCCAGCTTCTCGCCCATGGGCGGCAGCACCGCGGGCGCGGCGTCGAGCAGGATGACCTTGGCCTCGGTCGGGTCGATGTGCCGGAAGCTGCCCTTGAGGGTCTGGTCCGACAGCTCCTGGATCTGGCCGGCCATCTCGACACCCGTCGGGCCGGCGCCGACGACCACGAACGTCAGCAGCTTCTTGCGGCGCTCCGGGTCGCTGGAGCGCTCGGCCTGCTCGAACGCACCGAGGATGCGGCCGCGCAGTTCCAGCGCGTCGTCGATGGTCTTCATGCCGGGCGCCCACTCGGCGAAGTGGTCGTTGCCGAAGTAGGACTGACCGGCGCCGGCGGCGATGATCAGGCTGTCGTACGGCGTGCTGTAGGTGTGGCCCAGCAGGATCGAGTCGACAGTCTGGTTCTCCAGGTCGATGTGCGTCACATCGCCGAGCAGCACCTGGGCGTTCTTCTGGTTGCGCAGGATCAGCCGGGTCGGTGGGGCGATCTCACCTTCGGAGATGATGCCCGTCGCCACCTGGTACAGCAGCGGCTGGAACAGGTGGTGGGTGGTACGGGCGATCAGCTTGATGTCGACATCAGCATGCTTGAGCGCCTGGGCGCTGGTCAGGCCACCGAAGCCCGATCCGATGATGACGACCTTGTGGCGATCCGATGCCGTAGCTCCGGGGTGGACCATGTTGAGGGGCTCCTCGACGTACTACTACAAGACTGTTTACACACACAGGCTAGTCGCAGCTGAATCGATCAATGCAGTGAGATGCCCCACCACGCCCGCTGTTCACCTGACCTGTGGGTTTACTTCGCCAGGAGCGGCTTGAGCAATTCTGCAACGGCGGTGACGCCGCCGGGCCGATACCCGTTGAGGCTCGTAACCGGGCTGATGACGACGCCGTCGATGCCCGCATCGAGCACCTTGGTCTTGATCTGGTCGGCCACCTGCTCCGGGCTGCCGTAGACGGCCTGCTGCTTGAAGTCATCGGGGATGACGTCGGCGGTGACGTTCTCGTCGATGATCGCGATGACGAGGTGGCTGGTCTCCAACGTGGCCGGGTCGCGGTCGATCTTCTCGCAAGCCTCCTTGATGACCTGCACCTTGCGGGGCAGCTCGTCGAAGCCCGCGATGACGTTGAGGTGGTCGAAGTGCTTGGCGGCCAGCGGAATGGTCTTCTTCTCACCGCTGCCGCCGATCATCAGCGGGATGTGGTCGCGGAAACGCGGCTCGGCCATCGCCTCACGCGTCCGGTAGTACTTGCCCTCGAAGGTGGGCCGTTCCCCGGCGAGCATGGGCAGGATGATCTCGAGCGCCTCGTGCAGCTTGTTGAACCGGTCGGTGAACGTCCCGAACTCGTAGCCCAGCGAATCGTGCTCGAGTTCGAACCAGCCGGTGCCGATGCCCAGGATGGCGCGCCCCTGACTGATCACGTCGAGCGTGGTGATGGCCTTGGCCAGCAACGTCGGGTTGCGGTACGTGTTGCCCGTGACCAGCGTGCCCAGCTGCACCTTCTCGGTGGCCACGGCGAGCCCGCCGAGCGCGGTGTAGGCCTCCAGCATGGGCTGGTCGGGGGTACCCAGCCCGGGCAGTTGATAGAAGTGGTCCATCACGAAGACGGAGTCGAAGCCGGCGGCCTCGGCTTCCTGCGCCTGGGCGATGACGGTCGGGAACAGCTCACTGACACCCGTGCCGTAGGAGAAATTGGGGATCTGAAGACCGAGTCGAATCGTCACAAATTCGACCCTAGTCACCAACCGCGTTGCCGCGTCCTGTGTTTCGCCGGACGCGAAGCTGACACAAATCGGGAATAAAACTGGCCGATGAAGTGATGGGTCAGGCGAAGGTCGCGAGCGCACCGGCGCTCACGTGCAGCGTCTCGCCGGTGATGTGGCGAGCGGCCGGCGTGGTCAGGAAGAGCGCGAGCTTGGTCAGCTCGGATCCGACGGTCGCGCCGCTGGTCTCGACGCCGTCGTAGCCCGCCTCGGAGCCGCGGCCGGCGGCGACCACGTTGATCGTGATGCCGCGGATGCCGAAGTGTTCGGCCTGGCCGGCGGTCCAGTTCGACACGGCCGCCTTGATCGCCGCGTCGGCAGTGCCGTCCTTGGGGCATTCCGGGACGACGGTGACGATGGCACCGCCCGAACGCATCTGGTCGCCGAGGATCTGGACGGTCAGCACGGCCGACAGCAGCGACGAATCGAGCGTGTTGCGCCACACGGCGGCGCGCTCGGCCAGGGTGTAGGTGCGCGGGTCGCCGGCGGACCACACGGGTGCCGGGACGTTCACGATGGTGTCGAGGTGCTGCGGCAGCTTGTCGCGCATCTGCTCCAGCGCGGCGCCGTCGGTGTTGTCCAGCACGATCGACTCGACTTCGAGTTCCTTGGCGGCTACTTCGAGCTCGTCGCGGCGGGCGCCGGCGATCGTCACGTTGTGTCCGGCGTCGCGGAATCCTGCGGCGATGACGCGGCCGAGATCGGTATCGCCTCCGGTGACCAGAACGTCCATGAACAGGGCCTCCTCGTGTGCAACGCTGAACGCGGTTGCCGCCATGTTACTGGACAGTAGCTAGCTGACGAAACTCGCCACGCGGAGGAATGGGCCCTAGGGTTTTGCGCATGTGGCTCATGCGCAAGTTGATGCGTGCGGTGGCGGTGTTGGTCCTGCTCGGCGGCGTGAGTGCACTCTCGGCGTGTGATTCGAGCCCGAAACCGTCGGGTCCTGTGATCAACGTGTACGCGGCGGCATCCCTGAAGCAGGCGTTCACCGCGTTCGCCGACCGCTACAAGAAGGAGAACCCGGGCGCGGACGTGCAGTTCAACTTCGCGGGCTCGTCGTCGTTGGTCGAACAGCTGACGCAGGGCGCCAAGGCCGATGTGTTCGCCTCGGCCGACGCCAACAACATGACCAAGGCGGCCAAGGCCGGGTTGCTCGCGGGCACCCCGGTGAACTTCGCCTCCAACACGCTCGTCATCGTGACGCCGCCGGGAAATCCCAAGCATGTCAACAACTTCGGTGATCTGGCCCGGCCCGGGCTGAACGTCGTGGTGTGTGCCCGTCAGGTGCCGTGCGGGACGGCGACGCGCAAGGTCGAGAAGATCGTCGGCGTCGAACTCAAGCCGGTCAGCGAGGAGACGTCGGTGACGGACGTGCTGAACAAGGTCACCAGCGGCCAGGCCGACGCCGGAGTGGTCTATCAGACCGACGCCAAGTCGGCGGGCGACAAGGTCGCCAAGGTCGAGTTCCCGCAGGCGGCGTCGGCGGTGAACATCTACCCGATCGGGGTGCTGAAGTCGGCGGCCGACGCGTCGGCCGCCCAGCGGTTCGTCGACCTGGTCACGAGTGACACGGGACGCCAGATCCTGGCGCAGTTCGGGTTCGCACAGCCTTGAACCCCGGGCTGCCGCGCTGGATCTACGTCCCTGCGGCACTGGGTGCGTTGTTCGTCGTCCTGCCCCTGATCGCGGTCGCGGCGAAGGTCGACTGGTCGCGCTTCCTGGAGCTGATCACCAGCGACTCGTCGGTGACCGCGCTGGTCCTGAGCCTCAAGACCGCCGCGGCCAGCACCGTGCTCTGCGTGGTGCTGGGCGTGCCGATGGCGCTGGTCCTGGCGCGCAGCGGCTCCCGGGTGGTGCGCTGGACCCGCCCGCTGATCCTGCTGCCGTTGGTGCTGCCGCCGGTGGTCGGTGGTATCGCGCTGCTGTACGCCTTCGGCCGGCTCGGGCTGATCGGCAAGTACCTGGACGCGGCGGGCGTGCACATCGCCTTCTCGACGACGGCGGTCGTGCTGGCGCAGACGTTCGTCTCACTGCCGTTTCTCGTGATCGCGCTGGAAGGCGCGGCCCGCACGGCCGGATCGCAGTACGAGGCGGTCGCGGCCACGCTCGGGGCCCGGCCCACCACGGTGTGGCGGCGGGTCACCCTGCCGATGCTGGCCCCGGGCCTGGTGTCCGGTTCGGTGCTGGCCTTCGCGCGGTCGCTGGGCGAGTTCGGCGCGACGCTGACGTTCGCCGGTTCCCGCGAGGGGGTGACGCGGACGCTGCCGCTGGAGATCTATCTGCAGCGCGAGGCCGACGCCGATGCCGCCGTCGCGCTGTCGCTGGTGCTGGTCGTGGTCGCGGCCGTCGTGGTGCTCGTGACGGGCGGCGCCCGGTTCGGTCGCGGGCCGTTCGAAGCGGAGACCAGACCGTGACGGGCGGTCTCGCGGTACGCGCGGTCGTCGAAGGTCGCGGCATCGATGTGGAGTTCGACGTCGCCGCCGGCGAGGTGCTGGCCGTCGTCGGGCCCAACGGCGCGGGGAAATCCAGTGTGCTGCACGTGATCGCCGGCCTGCTGCGGCCCGACGCGGGCACCGTCACGGTGGGTGGACGCCAATTGACGGACACGGCGTCGGGCCGGCACGTCGCGGTCCACAACCGGCGGGTCGGCCTGCTGCTGCAGGACCCGGCGCTGTTTCCCCACCTGACGGTCGCCGGCAACGTGGCCTTCGGGCCACAAGCCCGCCATCTCCACCGCCGGGGCGCACACACCGAGACGCGGCGGACGGCGGACCGCTGGCTGGGTGAGGTCGGCGCCGCCGAACTGGCCGATCGCCGGCCGGGGCAGTTGTCGGGCGGTCAGGCACAGCGGGTCGCGCTGGCCCGGGCACTGGCCGCCGAACCCGACGTGCTGCTGCTCGACGAACCGCTGTCCGGTCTGGACGTCACGGCGGCCTCGGCGATGCGCCGGCTGCTGCGTGGTGTCCTGGCTACCGGCGGACGTAGTTCGGTGCTGGTCAGCCACGACCTTCTCGACGTCGTCACGCTCGCGGATCGGGTGGCGGTCATCGAAGGCGGCCGCATCGTCGAATCGGGCACTGTCGCCGATGTGCTGACCGCGCCGCGGACGGTGTTCGGGGCGCGGTTCGCGGGCGTGAATCTGGTCAGTGGGCGCGCGGGCGACGACGGCGGTTCGGTGCTGGCCGCGGGACAGACGTGGCGCGGTGTCTGGGGGCCCGACGTGACACCGGGCGGTCCGGCGATCGCGGTGTTCGCTCCGGCGGCGGTATCGGTGCGCCGGGAGCCGCCCGGGGCCGACGTCAATGTCGTCGCCGTCGGGGTCGCGGAACTGGATCACCGCGGCCCGGTCATCCGGGTGCGTGCCGAGGCGGCCGACGACGGCGGCGGGGGTCTGGCGGCCGACATCAGTGCGGAGGTGGCGGCAGGTCTGCGGCTGATTCCGGGGGAGCAGGTGTACTTCGGCGTCGATCCGCAGGACGTCGCGATTCGCCCCGCGTGACGGCACGCCCGGCCCGTCCGGGGCCGCATCGGGGCTCAGCAACCGGGTGATCTCGCCGTGGTCTGTCCAGATGTCGCGTGCGAGCTAACAGACTCGTGGAGGAATTAGCCGCAACTCGCACTTGCGTCACGCCGGTAACACTGTATTTTCGTCCCCATGCGACACCCGGATGCGCGGACAAGTGCCCGCAAACGCCTTCCGAAATCCCTGACTGCTGCTGTGGCAGGTGCGGCGGCCGCGGCGATCGCGCTGCCGAGCGCGATCTCGTACGCCGACCCGGTGCCGCCAGCTCCTGCGCCCGCCCCGGCTCCTGCTCCGGCACCCGCCCCGGTCGGCGAACCGGCGCCCGCTCCGGCCCCGGGGGTCGATGTGCCGCCGCCGCCCGCGGCGGACCCGGCCGCACCGCCGGCCGACCCCAACGCACCGCCACCACCGCCTGCTCCCGGTGCGCCGGCGCCGGGTACCGCCGCGGGTGCGGCTCCGGCAGCCGCTCCGGCGCCGCCGGCTGAGCCCGGCCGGGTCAACAACGACGCCGGTGGCTTCAGTTACGTTGTGCCGCAAGGCTGGAAGATCGCCGACGCCACGCAGCTCTCGTACGGCCAGGCGCTGCTGACCAAGGCCCCGGCCGCGGGTTCGGAGCAGGCCCCGAGTGACACTAGCGTGCTGCTGGGCCGTCTGGACCTGAAGCTGTTCGCCGGTGCCGAGTCCGACAACGGCAAGGCCGCCAACCGGTTGGCCTCGGACATGGGTGAGTTCTTCATGCCCTTCCCGGGCACCCGCGTCGGCCAGGAGACCACCGCGCTGACGGCAGGGTCCCTGCCGGGTGCGGCGTCGTTCTACGAGGTCAAGTTCACCGACACCGGTAAGCCCAACGGTCAGATCTGGGCGGGTGTCGTCGGCAACCCGCCGCCGGACGCCACGATCCGCAGCCAGCGCAACCCGCAGCGGTGGTTCGTCGTGTGGCTGGGCTCGGGGAACCACCCGGTCGACAAGGCCGCCGCTGTGACGCTGGCCCAGTCGATCCGCCCGTGGAACCCGCCGCCGCCGCCTCCGGTCGACCCGAACGCTCCGCCCAAGCCTGCGGATCCGGCCCACCCGATGGTCGGCGTTCCGGTGCCGGTGACGAACGCGCCGCCGGAGATGGCCCCCGCCGGATAGTCGCTCAAAAGAATCGAGGACCGTGCCCAACCGGGCGCGGTCCTCGATTCTTTTCGCCGTGAGTTCTACGTAGAACTCTTCGACTTCACGAAGCGGTAGAGCAGGACGAGGATCACCGCGCCGACCAGCGCGCCCCAGAAGGAGTGCTCGATCGGCGGGCGGAAATCGAGCTTGTGCGGCGCGTAGACGACGCTGCTCAGCGTGCCGCCGACATAACCACCCGCGATACCGAGCACGCACGTGAGAATCCACCCCATGTCATCCTTCCCGGGTACGACGAACCGGGCGATGGCTCCGACGACGAGGCCGAGAAGAATCAACCAGACGATGTGCATCATTGTCATGACCTTTCGATTGACTGATACATCTCGAGGCTAGCCCCGTTCGGCGAGCCGCAACGAGGTCTGAAATGCAGCGATCTGGTGACGGTTAGGGGCCAGTCCGCCGGCGCGGTCTCTAGGTGAAGTGCCAGACGGCGGCCGCGGCGAGCGCACCCATGCCGTTGAGTGACCAGTGCAGCGCGATCGGCGCGAGCAGGCTGCCGGACCGGCGCCGCAGCCAGGTGAAGACGAATCCCGCGGCAGCGGTGGCGACGACGGCCATGGCGACGCCGGCGATCATGCCGGCCACCCCGCCACCGAGGACGCGCGTGAACCCGACGTTGCTGCTGGTCAGGCCCAGTGAGGTGGCGACGTGCCAGAGGCCGAACAGCAGCGAGCCCGCGGCGGCGACGCCGCGGAATCCCCAGGCCCGGTCGAGCGTGCCGTGCAGAACGCCGCGGAAGGCCAGTTCCTCGGGGATGACGGTCTGCAGTGGGATGACGATCATCGACGCCAACAGGGCGCCGGAGATGGTCGCGTAGTGGTTGTTGAGGAACATCGGCCGGGTCCAGGGCAGCAGTACACCGACGGCGATCACCGACCCGACGAGCAGAATGGCACCGAGTGCGTAGCGCATGCCGGTCCGCCAGTGCGCGCGGCCGAGTCCGAGTTCGGTCCACCCGAGGCCCCTTTTGCGGACCAGAGCCACCAGCCCGAGCGCGGCGAGGGGCACGACGACGATGTTCGCCCAGGGGGTGGTGAAGTGGGCCAGCAGATTGGTCGCGACCAGGACGGCCACGACCACGGCCACATCGATGTAGACGCGCGGGTGCCGCACGGCTGGTGAGCCGGTCGGTAGGCATGGTGCAGCGGCGGCTGCCGAGGCGTCGATCATCTCTGGCGAGTGTACCGACAGGTGCCAAAGAGCCAGGTCACAACAGTTGGCGACGACCACTAACGTGATGGAGTGCCCCTTGATCCCCGAACCCCGGTGCTCGTCGGCTATGGCCAGGTCAACCAGTACGACGAGAACCCGGGTGGCGAGCCCGTCGACCTGATGGAGGCCGCGGCACGGGAGGCGGCCGATGCGCGCGTGCTCGAGGCGGTCGACGCCGTCCGGATCGTCAACGTCTTCTCCTTGCGGTACCGGGATCCCGGGCTGTTGCTGGCGCAGCGCATCGGCGCGCCCGGCGCCGTCACGCGCTACTCCCCGGTCGGTGGCAACGTGCCGCAGTCGTTGGTGAACCAGGCGTGCCTGGACATCCAGCAGGGCCGCAATGACGTGGTGCTGATCGCCGGCGGCGAGACCTGGCGGACGCGGACCCGGTTGAAGGCGCGCGGTGAGCGCCTGGCCGGAACGGAGCAGGACGAGTCGGTGCCGATGGCGCCCAGCGACCCCGACGTGGACATGGTGGGTCCGGCCGAGCTGCGGATCGGTTTGGTGGCGCCGTCGCATGTGTACCCGATGTTCGAGCAGGCGTTGCGGATCGCGGCGGGGGAGGGCGTCGAGGACCACCGCCGCCGGATCGGGGGGCTGTGGGCGCGGTTCAGTCAAGTGGCAGAAGGCAATCCGCATGCCTGGAGCCGGGAGGCGGTGCCTCCCGCGCAGATTTGGCAGCCCGGTCCGGATAACCGGATGATCAGCTGGCCGTACACCAAGCTGATGAACTCCAACAACATGGTCGACCAGGGCGCCGCCCTGATCCTGACCTCGGTGGGCAAGGCCGAAGAACTGCGGATTCCCAGGGACCGTTGGGTTTTCCCACATGCGGGTACCGATGCGCATGATCCGTACGTGCTGGGTGAACGCGGCAGTTTCTCGGGGTCACCGTCCATTCGCATCGCCGGGCGCCGCGTGCTGGAACTCGCCGGCCTCGGCATCGACGACATCGATGCGGTGGACGTGTACTCGTGCTTCCCGTCGGCAGTGCAGGTCGCGGCGCGTGAGCTGGGTTTGGCGCTCGATGATCCGGCGCGGCCGCTGACGGTGACCGGTGGACTGACCTTCGCGGGCGGGCCGTGGAACAACTACGTCTCGCATTCGATCGCCACCATGGCGGAGCGGCTGGTCGCTAGTCCCGGCCAGATCGGGCTGATCACCGCCAACGGTGGCTACCTGACCAAGCACAGCTTCGGCCTTTACAGCACCGAGCCACCGGTGAACGAATTCCGTTGGGAAGATGTGCAATCCGAGGTCGATGCCGAGCCGACGGTGGTGGCCGAGGACGACTGGTCCGGTACTGGCACCGTCGAGTCCTGGACCACACCGGTGACCCGCGAGGGTACGCCCGAGAAGGTCTTCGTCGCCGTCCGTACACCCAGCGGCAGCCGCGCGCTGGCCGTCATCACCGATTCGTCGCAGGCCGAGGCGAGCACCCGCGAGGACCTCGCGGGTGCCACCGTGACCGTCAAGCCGGACGGCACCGCCGGGCTCGATTGACATCCCGGGCGCGTATCAGTGCCCGTCCTTCCACTGTCGGTACCCCTCGGGCAGACACAGCGCGCAGGGGCGGTATCCCGCAGCGGTGGCAGTGATTTCGTCGGCGAAGAACACCCGATGGGTCACGTAGCCGCCCTTGGCGATGGCGCGCAGCGCCGATGGGCAGTCCAGCCTGCCGTACAGCTTGTTACCCCGATGGCCACCCAAGCGCCCCGGTGTCGCGCTGGCATAGGGGCGGCCGTCGGCATCGACGAGTGTGTACGTCGTCATGCGGCGTCGTGGAAGATCAGGCCGAGCGTCATCCGGTTTCCCGAGCGCAGGGTCGAAACGCCATGGCGCACAGGGCCGACGGCCCACCCGCGTTTCGATGCCACCGGCCGTTCGCGCGTGGTGATGACCAGCCCGTGCCCGAACGGGATGGAGATGGCCGAGCCGCGCGACTGCGCGCGCGGCCGCTGCTCGTACAGCAGGAATTCGCCGCCGGTGTAGTCGACCTCCGGGCGCGTCAGGTTGATGACGACCTGCAGCGGAAAGACCAAGTCCCCGTACAGATCCTGGTGCAGGGCGCACCAGCCGCCGGCGCCGTACTTGAGCAGCAGCGCGGTGGTTCGCGTCTGCCCGGCCCGGTGGCAGGTGTCCAGCCAGTCGTCGAAACTGTCGGGCCACGGCGGCTCGCGTCGCAGCCTCGTCCACCAGTCCCGGGCGATCGGCAGCAGCTGCGGGTACAGCGCGTACTTGAGCTCGGTGACGATCTCGGGGTAGGGCCGGTGGAAGTAGCGGTACTGGCCTTCGCCGAACCGGTAGCGGGCCATGTCGATGGTCGACCGGAATCGGTTCGTATCGGGGTAGATCGCCGCCAGCTCGGCGGCCTCGGCAGCCGTGACGAGAGGTCCGGTCAGCGCGCCGCCGACCGTCTCGAGCTCGGTGCGGACGGCTCCCCAGTCGGTGGCGGCGACGCGCTGCTGCCAGACGCTCATGCTGCGGCCTCCAGCTCCAGCAGGAGACGCTTGGCTTCCGGACCACCGAGGTAGCCGCCCATCGCACCGTCGCTGCGAACCACCCGGTGGCACGGAACTACAACGGGCAGTGGGTTTTTCGCGCATGCTGTGCCGACGGCGCGGACCGCCTTGGGGCTGCCGGCCAGCGCGGCGACAGTGGCATAGCTGGCCGTCTGCCCGTAGCCGATCTCCGGAAGGTGATGCAGCACCGCGGCTCGGAATCCGGCGGACAGCCGCCAATCCAGCGGTACATCGAAGGTTCGGCGGGTCCGGGTGAAGTACTCGTCGAGTTCACGGGCGACCGCGTCGAGCCGGGCCGGGGCCCGCAGGATGCGCGGGCTCACCTTGTCGGCAAGCTGCTGCAGCACGGCGTCGTGGTCTTCGATGGCGTAGGCGACACGGATCAGGCCCTGGTCGGTGGCCGCCAGCAGCAGCGGACCGACGGGACTGTCGACGATGCGGTACGCGACGTCGAGCACCCCGTCGCGCTGGGCAGCGGTGGCCAGCCGATTGTGCAGTTCGGCCAGCCGGTCCGGGCCGATGTCGGTGATGCGCTTCAGGTCGTTGGTGATGACTTCGCCGTTGATCATTGCGGGCTCCCTCCTGCGGTCTGCAGCGGCGCGGTGATCTCGACAAGTTCACCGCGGTAGGTACGTCGTAGCGTGGCGATGCCGTCGCTGGCGGCGCGGCGTGCGGCCGCGGCGGTGCCGCCGAGAATCTCGGCGATCTCGTTGTAGGGCAGGCCCGCGAGGTAGTGGTACGCCACAGCGTGCTTCTGTTTGGGTGGCAGCCCGTCGACGGCGGCCGCCAGATCGTCGAAGTCGCGGACGTCGCCGGGACGTGCCGGCTCGGGTACGACGTCGGTGGGAATCGGCTGGCGTGTCCGGGTTCTGGTGATATCGATGGCCTTGTGGTGCGCGATGGTCACGAGCCATGCCTCGAAATTCGCGTCGATCGGCAGATCGGGATAGGCCTTGAGGGCCGCCAGGAACGTCTCTGACCAGGCGTCGTCGGCGTCGTGTGTACCGACGATGGCGCAACACACCCGAAAGACCGTGGGGCCGTGGTCGCGCACCACGGTCTCGAATGGCGGTTTGTCTTTCACACCCAGTAGACGCTCCGTCGCCGGCATTTGTGAGGTCTCGATCCTCACCGATTTACCGATGCTAGGTGCCGCGGATGGTGCGTCTAGTTGGTCGACGGTGTTGGTGGTGGTTCGAAGGGTTGGTACCACCACCATTGAGCGCGCTCCCCGGTGGGTCCGGGGCACGGCGGAACATCCGGACGGGCTGTGGTGGGTGGTCGCGCGAGGGATCCACCGTCGAGTTGGCGGCCTGCGGCTTCGGTGACGACCAGCCGGTCGGCCGGTCCGGTGATGGTGATGATGCCTCTGTGGTGCAAGCGGTGGTGGTACGGGCACACCAGCACCAGGTTGTGCAGTTCGGTTGCCCCGCCGTTCTCCCAGTGGATGATGTGGTGGGCGTGCAAGCCGCGGGTGGCCCCGCACCCGGGGACGCGGCAGCAGCGGTCGCGATGCTCCAGCGCGCGGCGCAGGCGGCGGCTGATGGTGCGCGTCGACCGTCCGGCGCCGATCGGCTGACCGTGCCTATTGAGCCACACCTCGCAGGTGGCATCGCACAACAGCAGTCGACGTTCCTCATCGGTCAGCACCGACCCCACATGCAGTGCGGCCGTGCGCTGTTCGAGGTTCACGTGCACGACGACGGTGGTGTGCTGACCATGCGGGCGACGTTCCACGTCGGCGTCCCAGCCGGATTCGACCACGCTCATGAACGCGTCCACACCGTTCGGGAACGGTTGAGCCACCTCCGACACAGCTCCTTCGGCGTCGTGGTCGCGTGTCCAGTCCGCGACCAACGCATCCTGATGCGACGCCAGCGCGGCATCGACCTTCGCCGCTTCCAGTTTCGGCAACCGGATTTTGTAGGTGACCGAGCCGTCGTCGTGGCTGGTCTTGGAGATCGACCGCTCGGGTTCGGGCTTCGAATCCGGCTCGGGTTCTGGGCGCGGTTCGAGCTTCACCGCCGTGCGCAGCTGGGTGACGGTGGCGCTTTCGGCGAACTGGGCGTAGTGCTCGTCAGAACCGTCGGCCGCGTGTTCGGCCACCACCCCGACCTGATCCAGCGACAACCGGCCGTCACGCATCGCCTCAGCGCAGCGCGGGAATTCCTCGAGGCGGTGCGCCACCGCCACCATGACTTCCGCATTGCGCGGCGACACACCGGCTTTCCACGCCATCAACGACACCATCGACCGGGCACCGGTGGCACCCCAGAGCCCGTCACGGTCCATCTCGGCCGCAATCTCCACCAGCCGCGCGTCGATCGCATTGCGCTGCCCGGTCAGCTCGCCGATCTCGGCGAAGAACGCATCCATACGCTCACACGGCGACGGCTCGACATCGAAAGCCGTTGCGGTGCTGGACATGACACCATCAAAGCAGAGGGGTACGACAAAAACGGCGACGCGCTATCCGGCCAACGTGGACAACGAAACCGACGGATCGGCGAGCGCTCCGACGTCGACCGGTCGCCGAGACCGGATGAGCTTCTTGATGTCGTCGAGGCCTTCCCAGATGTTGACGTTCATGCCGGCCAGCACGCGATGTCCGCCGTCGAGCCAGAACATGGTGAACTCGCGCGTGCCGAGATCGCCACGCGTGATGGCCATCTGGTACTGCGGCGCGTATCCGACGTATTCCATGCCGAGGTCGAACTGGTCGGTGAAGAAGTACGGCAGTTCGTCGTAAGTTGCTGCCGTGCCGAGCATTCCGTCCACGGCCACCGCCGGCTGCTTGAGGGCGTTGGCCCAGTGCTCGGTACGGATCGGGACGCCGAACAGCGGATGCTCGGCCGCCGCGATGTCGCCGACGGCGAAGATGTCGTCATCGCTGCTCTTGAGGGATTCGTCGACGGCGACGCCACCGTCGGCGATCACCAGTCCAGAGCGTTCCGCGAACTCGATATTCGGCTTGGCGCCCACCGCGATCAGTACCGCATCCGCCTCGACGGTGGCTCCGTCGCCGAGTCTCAGGCCCGTCGCCTTGTGGTCAGCGGTGGTGATCTCGTCGACTGTGGTGCCCAACCGGAGATCGACGCCGTGGTCCCGGTGCAGACCGACGAACACCTCACCGGCTTCCCGGCCTAGGGAGGCCTGCAGCGGTAGCGCCGCGGTCTCCACGACCGTGACGTCGGCGCCCAGTCCACGGGCGCTGGCCGCGACTTCAAGGCCGATCCAGCCGGCTCCGACGATCGCCAGCCGCCGGCCTTCGGTGAGTTGCGACAACAGTTCGGTCGCGTCGTCGATGGTCCGCAGGTAGTACACGCCGTCGGCGTCGGATCCCGGGATCGGAGGCTTGCGGGCGCGGGATCCCGTGGCGAGCAACAACTTGTCGTAGTGCTCGTGATCGCCGTCGTTGAACGCCACCATGTGCGCGGTGCGATCCAGCGTGGTGATCTCGGTGCCGAGCTTCAGGTCGACGTCGTGCTCGGCGTACCAGCTCTTCGGCTGCACGGTGAATTCTTCGACGGTCTTCTTACCGACCATGAATTCCTTGGACAGCGGGGGACGTTCGTAGGGTAGCCGGTCTTCGGCACTGAACAGCACCACCTGCCCGTCAAAATCCTTGCTGCGCAGGGCTTCCGCGGCTTTGGCGCCCGCCAGCCCGCCGCCGATGATCACAAAAGTGGGTGAGCCGGCCATTCGAGATTCCCTTCATCGATCTGAATTGCTGCTTGTGGAGCTACGTTTCGATACGTTCGCGCACGGTGTCGTCGAGCGACGCCCGCACGAGCGCGGCCGCCAGCCGGGCGTTGCGGTTCGGGGCCAGGCTGCTGAGCTTCCGGGCATCGGTCGGCAGGCCCAGGTCCTTCGCCGTGGCGAGCGCACGATCGTCGAAATATGGTTGCGCCCAGGTCCAGACGTCCTGGATCTCGCGCAGGAAGATGTCGGCGCCCGTGCGGCCGATACCGTCGAAACCCTGCAGGGCCTTGCCTGCCGCTTTCACGTCGTGGCGGGCCCTGATCCGCAGGTTGCGTAGGTCGCCGCCGTACTCGTCGTTGACCCGGGCCGCGATGCGGGTCATCCGGGTCGCCGAGCTCTCGTCATATCTGGCGTAGCCGGCGCGTCCGAACGCTCTGATCATCTGGCTGCGGTCGGCGTCGAGCACCGCGGCGGGGGTGCGGAGCCCGGCGCGGAACAATTCTCGCGCGGCGGCGACCGCGGTTTCCGCGGCGATGGGCTTGCTCGCGAGCATGCACAGCGACAGCAGCTTGAACAGGGGCATCGGCTTGTCGCGGAGGGTTATCCCGGCTTCTTCGGCATACGTGGTACCGGCTGCGTCGAGCAACCGCGCGACGATCTGTCGATCCCGTGCCATAACCCCCGCATACCCAACGGCGCGGTGCGCAAACGCTACTTGGGCGGCAGGGTGCCCGCGTAGTCGACGCCCCGGTCGACCCAGGCCTGCAGCTGGCGTTTGGTTTTCAGGCCATCGGGCGCCACGCGCAGCCAACCCCGCATCTCGCGGCCGCCCATCACCATCAGTTCGACGTGCCGGCGTCCCAGCAACTTCTCAGTATCGTCGGGTGCAACCCGGACCAACAGGCCACGGTCGTGGCTCGCGGCCACCGACATGTGGCCGTTCAGCAGGAATGCCAGCCCGCCGAACATCCGCTTTTCCTCGATGCCGCCGACCGGGCCGAGCAGCTCACGGATCCGGTTGGCCAGATCCTCGTCATAGGCCATGTGGTCAGTCTGCACCAATCAGCCGTCGGCTTTGGCTATCTTGCCGCTGCACGGTCAGCGAACACGTTAGATTCCACACGTGCTGATCGCGGCGTTACGGGACCTGCAGTGGCGGCGCCGCCGATTTCTCATCGCGGTGGTCGGCACTTCGTTCGTCTTCGCCATGACGCTGGTGCTCACCGGGCTGGCCAACGGATTCCGGGTGGAGGCCAGCAATACCGTCAATTCGCTGGGCATCGACCACTTCATGATCCAGAACGGGGCGGCCGGGCCGTTCCTGGGATCGTCGCCGTTCGCGCAGACCGAAGTCGAACGCGCGCAAAAGCTTCCGGGCGTGCAGGCCGCCGCCGCGGTGGTCTATGCGGGCACGACGGCACTCGACAACGGGACGCCGCGGACCATGAACCTGTTCGGCGCCCCGACTGCCGGGCCGGGCATGCCGGCGATGTCGCAAGGTCGCCCGCCCGCCACACCCGACGAGATCGCGGTGTCGTCGACGCTGGGCCGCAAGATCGGCGATCAGATGCACATCGCCTCGCACACGCTCCAGGTGGTGGGGATCGTCAACAACTCCACCGTGCTGGCGCAGCAGCCCAACCTGTTCCTGACGACGGTGGGCGCGCAGCGCCTGGTGTACGGCGGACAGCCCGTCATCGCGTCGGTGGGCATCCGGGGTAATCCCACCAAGGCGCTCGACGGCTACCGGCTGGTGGACCGCCACGGTGCCATCGACGACATGATGCGTCCGTTGAAAGTCGCGGTGGACGCCATCAGCATCATGGCCGTCCTGCTGTGGGTGGTGGCCGCGACGATCATCGGCATGTTCATCTACATGTCCGCCATGGAGCGCACCCGCGATTTCGCGGTGTTCAAAGCCGTTGGGGTGAAGACGAAATCGATGATGGCCGGGCTGGCGTTGCAGGCCGTGTTCATCGCCGTGTGCTCCGCGGCGATCGGTGTGCTGCTGGCGATGGTGCTCGGGCCGATGTTTCCGATGCGGGTGGACGTCCCGGCCGGGGCCTACCTGCTGCTGCCGGTGGTGGCCATCACCATCGGGCTGATCGCCAGTCTGGCGGGCATGCGCAGAGCGGTGACGATAGATCCAGCGATGGCATTCGGGGGGCCATAGACCATGAGCGACTTACAGATTCGTGACCTGGTGGTGGAATACGGCAAGTCCGCCGACAAGATCCGGCCGATCGACAATTTCCAGCTCGAGCTGTCGGCGGGGTCGCTCGCGATCCTGTTGGGGCCCAGCGGTTGTGGGAAGACGACGTTGCTGTCGTGCATCGGCGGCATCCTCAAACCGACATCGGGTCAGATCCTGTTCGACGGTATCGACGTGACCACACTCGGGCCCAAGGCGCTGACCGACTACCGCCGCAACACCGTCGGCATCGTGTTCCAGGCGTTCAACCTCGTGCCCAGCCTCACCGCCGCCGAGAACGTCATGGTGCCGATGCGGGCCGCCGGCATGAGCCGCGGCGCGGCCCGGCAGCGTGCCGCCGAACTGCTCGACCGAGTCGGTCTGTCACACCGCATGACGCACCGCCCCGGCGACATGTCGGGCGGTCAGCAGCAGCGCGTCGCGGTGGCGCGGGCCATTGCGCTGGACCCGCCGCTGATCCTGGCCGACGAGCCCACGGCGCACCTGGACTTCATCCAGGTCGAAGAGGTGCTGCGGCTCATCCGGGAACTCGCCGACGACCGCGTCGTGGTGGTCGCCACGCATGACAGCCGCATGCTGCCGCTGGCGGACCGGGTCGTCGAGCTGGTCCCGACCGTCGCGAGCACCGAGCGTGAGCCCGAGGTCTTCGAGCTCGAAGCCGGAGACCTGGTGTTCGAGCAGACGACGATCGGTGACCTGATCTATGTCGTGCGGGAAGGCAGGTTCGAGATCACCCGCGAGATGCCCGACGGCGAGACGATGCTGCTGTTCACCGCCGGCCCCGGCGAGTACTTCGGCGAGATCGGGCCGCTGTTCGGGATTCCGCGCACCGCGACGGTGCGCGCCCTCACCGACGGCGTGGTCGTCGGCTACACCGTCAAGGATTTCCGGGCCCGGCTCGGGCCCGACCGCATCCACGAGCTCATCGAGCATCGCGCCATCCACCTGGCCGACGAACCACCGTCGGCAGACATCGCCTGAGACTCAGTCCAGGTCGACGCGGACCGGCAGCAGGTCGGTACCCATCTAACGCGAGCAGGCCCAAACGTCCCACCACCATGAGGTGAACAGGAACATTTGGGCCTGCGCGTTGGGGTTACGCCGCCGCCGTGACCTCAGCGGCCGGCTCCAGCGCCTGAGCGATGATGTCGGCGACGTCGGTCATGGGCCGCACGTCGAGTGCGTCCAGGACCTCGGCCGGGACCTCGTCCAGATCCGGCTCGTTGCGTGACGGGATGAAAACCGTTGTCAGCCCGGCACGTTGAGCCGCCATCAGCTTCTGCTTGACCCCGCCGATGGGCAGCACCCGCCCGTTCAGCGTGACCTCGCCCGTCATCCCGACGTCGGAACGCACCTGCCGTCCGGTGGCCATGGAGACCAGCGCGGTCACCATCGTCACACCCGCGGACGGACCGTCCTTGGGCACCGCGCCCGCGGGCACGTGGACGTGGATGCGGCGATCCAGCGCCTTCGGATCGACGCCCAGCTCCGCCGCGTGCGACCGCACGTACGACAGCGCGATCTGCGCCGACTCCTTCATCACGTCGCCCAGCTGACCGGTCAATTGCAGACCCGGTTCACCGTCGTTGGCTCCGGCCTCGATGTAGAGCACATCGCCGCCCATACCCGTGACGGCCAGTCCGGTCGCCACGCCCGGCACCGCGGTGCGCTCCGCGGACTCCGGCATGAACCGCGGACGGCCCAGGTAATCAACCAGATCCGGCTCATCCACGGTGACCGACTCGACGCCGCTGGCCAGCTTGGTGGTCACCTTCCGCAGCGCCTTCGCCAGCAGTCGCTCGAACTGCCGCATGCCCGGTTCGCGGGTGTAGTCCGCGGCGATCTTGCGCAGCGCCGCGTCCGTCACCGTCACCTCGTCGGTGGTCAACGCCGCCCGTTCGGCCTGCCGGGGCAGCAGGTAATCCCGGGCGATGGCGACCTTGTCGTCCTCGGTGTAGCCGTCGAGCGTGATCAGTTCCATGCGGTCCAGCAGGGCGCTGGGGATGTTCTCGATGACGTTGGCCGTCGCCAGGAACACCACATCGGACAGGTCCAGATCCAGGTCCAGGTAGTGGTCGCGGAACGTGTGGTTCTGCGCCGGGTCCAGGACCTCCAGCAGCGCCGCCGCCGGATCGCCGCGGTAGTCCGAGCCCACCTTGTCGATCTCGTCGAGCAGCACAACCGGATTCATGGAACCGGCCTCACCGATGGCGCGCACGACGCGGCCCGGCAGTGCACCGACGTAGGTGCGCCGGTGTCCCCGGATCTCGGCCTCGTCGCGCACGCCGCCCAAGGCGACGCGGACGAACTTGCGGCCCAGCGCACGTGCCACCGACTCGCCCAGCGACGTCTTACCGACGCCGGGAGGCCCGGCCAGCACCATGACGGCGCCGGAGCCGCGGCCGCCGACGACCGCCATACCGCGCTGGGCGCGGCGGGCCCGCACCGCCAGGTACTCGACGATGCGATCCTTCACGTCGTCCAGCCCGTGGTGATCGGCGTCCAGGATCTCCCTGGCGGCCTTCAGATCCGTCGAATCCTCGGTGCGCTCGTTCCACGGGAGCTCCAGCACGGTGTCCAGCCAGGACCGGATCCAGCCGCCCTCGGGGGTCTGCTCGCTGGACCGTTCCAGCTTGCCGACCTCGCGCAGCGCCGCCTCCCGCACCTTCTCGGGCAGATCGGCAGCCTCGATGCGGGTCCGGTAGTCCGCGGGCTCCTCGGCCCCGGCGCTACCGTCCAGCTCGCCCAGTTCCTTGCGGATGGCGTCCAGTTGCTGGCGCAGCAGGAATTCCTTCTGCCGCTTGTCCATTCCGGCGCGGACGTCCTCGGCGATCTTGTCGTTCACCTCGACCTCGGCCAGGTGCTCGCCCGTCCACTCGATCAGCCGGCGGAGGCGACGACTCACATCTGAGGTCTCCAGCAGCTCGCGCTTCTGCACGTCGGTCAGGTAGGACGCGTAGCCCGCGGTGTCGGCGAGCGCCGACGGCTGGCTGATCTGGTTGACCGCGTCGACGATCTGCCACGCCTCCCGGCGCTGCAGGATGGCCAGCAGCAGCTTCTTGTATTCGGCTGCCAGGGTGCGGGTTTCCTCGGTCGCCTCGGTCTCGGCGATCTCGTCGACCAGGACCCACAGCGCACTGCCCGGGCCGGATGTGCCGGACCCGATGTGTGCGCGCCGCTCACCGCGGACGACGGCGGCGGTTCCGCCACTGGGCACGCGGCCGACCTGGACGATCGACGCCAGGACGCCGTGGGTGGGGTAGCGGTCGTCGAGGCGGGGCGCGATGAGCAGCTTCCCGGCCTCGCCGGCGGCTGCGGCGGCCTGGGCCGCGTCGACCGCGGCACGCGCGGCCTCATCGAGTTCGATGGGCACGACCATGCCCGGCAGGACGATCGGCTCGGTGACAAACAGGACGGGAACAGCGATGGGCGCTGTTGTGGCGTCAGACATCCGTACCTCCAAAGTTGAATCTCCTGCGCTCAACCTTTGGGGGTCTCGATTTGTTCCGCGCTCGTCGGCTCGCGTTGCCCGCGCTGTTCCCAGCGGTCCGCGGCCCGCCTGCCGACCACGAACGTCGCCGTCATCAGCAGGGCGGTGGTGGCGAGCGACAACACCGAGGTCAGGGCGTTGGCAGCGTCGACCGACATGGAGAAGATGACCGCCAGATGGAGTGCGCTGCCGAGGAGCAACCCGATGCCCCACATCGCTGAGAGCAGAACGTGCACCCGCCGCCGGTAGGCGACCGCGGCCGGGTTGGTGTCCTGTTCTCCGGTCTGAACGCGCTCCGACACGACCTGGGTGAGCGGCGTGCCGACCACGCAGCTGCCGAGGAAGATCAGGCCGCCGAGGCCGCCCACCAACGTGTTGCCCGCCAGCAGCATTCGCGGATCCGACGTGCTGACGCCGACGGCCAGGCTCAGCCCGAAGTTGAGCATGAGAAAGCCCGCGAACGGGTCGAGACGGCGAGCGCTGATCGCGTCGTAGGCGACCTTGCCGCCGGCCAACACCGTGGCGGTGAGCAGGGCCACATATTCGGAGACGCCCGCGGCCCGCAGTCCGTAGTACGCGATCAGTGGCGGAGCGATGTCCAGCAGGACGCCGCGGATGATCGGTCTCATGGACTGTGCCCGGCTCACGGCGACGACAGTATGTGGTGATCCTGAGTGGCCGCCAAAAGCGGGAGCCTGCCGTCTCGGGGGTAACGGCAGGCTCCCGTGATTACAAGTGAAGCACCAGGACGCCGAGGTTCCATGGACCGATGCCGAAGAGAGACATAGCAGTTGGCTAACAGTTGAGACTCGGAACGGCGCTCACGGCCGGAAGCACGCTTCGTACAACCCCTTCATGGTGCCCGCGAGTTCCGCGACGGGGCCGTCGACCGGCACGCCGGGCGCGACGGCCGAGATGGGCAGCGCCGCAACGGGGGCGGGCGCGGCGCCCCACTCGCCGAGCCAGCCGACCAGTTGCGCCGACGACGTCGCGTAGACGATGCGGCCCAGGCCTACCCAGGCGTGCGCGGCCGAGCACATCGGGCAATGTTCACCGGAGGTGTAGGTCACCGCTGCGGCGCGCTGAGCGGGATCGAGATTGGTTGCCGCCCAACGGGCGATGGCGAATTCGGGGTGCTGGGTCTGGTCTCCGCCGGACACCCGGTTTCGGTCTTCGAAGACCACGACACCGTCGGCGTCCACCAGGAGCGAGCCGAACGGTTGGTCGCCGTCCTCCAGCGCCTCACGGGCCAGCTCGACGCAGCGGTTCAGGTGGCGCAGATCATCGGCGGTGACGGTCATGGCACGGAGTTTACGGAGTCACAGATCGTCGATACTGATGATCCGATCCTGGATGGCGCGCGCGACCAGCGCGGCTTTGGTGCCGGCCGGGCGGCCGGCGGCGATGTATTTGGCCCGGATGCGCTGCAGATGGGTGCGCACGGTACTGGGCGCCAGGAACAGCTGCTGGGCGACGAGTTCCTTGCTGTCCGTCCGGAACCACGCCAGCAGTACCTCCTGCTCCCGCGGTGCCAGTACCGGGCGCAGGCAGAAGTCCCGGTCGTCGAGAGCGGCTGCCACGTTCGGGCCCACGTAGGGGAACGGGGTGACGGCGGCCCGGATGGCCTTGAGCAGGTGCCCCCGTCCTGCGGTCTGCATCAGGTAGGTCCGGGCGCCCGAGTCGATCGCAGTGCGGATGACGTCGCGGTCGGTGAGATGCGAGTACACCACGACGTGGTAGCCGCGGTTGGTGAGGTCGCGGACGGCGGCGAGACTGTTCGCTTCGTCCGCCCTCAGTCCCAGTACGACCACCTGGGCGTCGTCTTCGGGAACGGGGTGACGTCGCAGGAACTCCTCGGTGTCGACGTAGTAGGACGTCGGGGTCGCGCAGAGCGCGTGGTCGTCGCGGAGCCAGGCCGCGATGCCGGCATGGACGACTTCATACGAGTCGACGACGGTCACGTGCGAAACCTGATAGCCAGCGAACGGATCGATCCGCATCGTCCTGAACTCCTTTACAACCGGATCCCGCCGGCTCGCCCGCAGTATCCGGGATCGCATTGCCGCGTTGTCCACCGAAATTTGCTACGAGAACACCGGCGGCGCCTGTGTCGAGACTCTAATCGGCGGCTGTGACGATGTACAGCATTCCGGCGCAAGGGGCGGATGTTTGGCAAATGTGCGTCGCGGCGATTCGGCGATGTGATACCGCCCCGGGCTATCTAGCTGCTAGAAGAGTTTCGGCCGGGTTGCTGAGCTGTTAATTTGGGGACCAGTACTGCGCGGTGCGCCGCCGCGTCGCGAGAGTCGAGGGGTGCACCGCCGGTCTCGGTAAATCCGTTCCCGGGGTTCGCGGATTGGATTTGCTGAAATTGTGTTTCGCGGTTGCTGCGGCCGTAGTGATCCGCGGCGGCGATCTGCCCGCCGGGAATCGCCGCCGTCGTGGCGAAAACCGTTGCCGCGCAGGCAATGGGACCCCACTCTCGACAGCCTGATTAGAACGTGTTCTAGTTCAAGGGTGCTCGAGGACACCATGCAGAAGCTGAGCGCCGACGAGGTGGCGCGGATGCGAGCCGTCTACGAACCGCTCACGCAGTCCGTACGCGAGCTCATCGATGCCACGATCCGGACAGAGGTCGGAGCCGCGGCCATCGCCGCCGTGCAGGCCGAGATCGACGCCGCCACCGCCCAGCTCCGCGCGCAGCAGCTCGAGGGTTCGTTCGGCATCAGGTTCGGCGCGCAGGGCAGTGAAATGCCCTGGGGTAATGCGGTGATCGGGGTTCGAAACCCGATCGCGCCGCCTGTCGTCCTCATCCGGGCTGCCGACGGCAGTGTGTCGGCCGACTTCCATCTGGGCGCCGCGTACGAAGGCCCGCCGGGCCACGTTCATGGCGGGGTGTCGGCGATGATCCTCGACCACGTCCTCGGCGAGGGGGCGAGCCTGCCGGGACAACCGCGGCTCACCGGCACCCTCACCATGCGCTATCGGCGCATGACGCGGCTCGGCGATCTGCACACCGAGGCCCGCATCGTGCGGACCGAGGGCATCAAGACCTATGCCGTCGGGCACATCGCCGATGCCGAGGGCATCACGGTGGAGGCCGAGGGCGTATTCATCACGCCGCGCTGGGCGCGGGACTGACGGGGAGATTCGATGGAGAAGGTCATGGTCACGCTGCGGCGTGACACCGCCGATGACGCCTGGTGCGAGCGGCTGCGTACCGAGGTCGCCGAGGAGCTGCTGGCGCTCGGGGTGCCCGGACTGGCGGTCAACGTCAAGGACGGCGCGGTCCGGGACTCGCTGATGCTGCTGACGACGCTCGAGCCGCCGGTCGTCGCGGTGATCAGCGTGTGGACGCAGCAGTACTACGGCGCGCAGATGACCGCGGTGCTGGATCGGCTGCGCGCCGAATGTGCCGAGCTGGCCGCATATCTGGTCACCGAGTCGGTCCCGATGGCCGGCCCGGCGATCTTCGTCGGGGAGCGCACCACGGGCCTTGCCAACGTCGCGTTGCTGCGCCGCCCCGATGGCCTGGACGAGCGAGAGTGGTTCCGCCGCTGGCACATCGACCACACGCAGGTGGCCATCGACACCCAGTCCACGTTCGGTTACACGCAGAACGCGGTGGTGCGTTCGCTGACGCCCGACGCCCCGCAGCTCGGCGCCATCGTCGAGGAGCTGTTCCCCATCGAGGCGACCACGAGCCTGCATGCCTTCTTCGGCGCCGCCGACGATGCCGACCTGGCCGACCGCGCGGGCAAGATGGCCGCCAGCACGTCGGCCTTCGGCGCCAACGTCAACATCGACACCGTGCCCACCAGCCGCTACATCATGCGTAACCCGTTTGGAGACAACCTGTGACCGACCCCGCCGCGCTCGTTGAGATCGACGACACCAACCGGGTCCGGACCCTGACCCTCAACCGGCCCGACGCGCTCAACGCGTTCAGCGAGGCGCTCTACGATGCGACGACGATCGCGTTGAAGGAGGCCGCGGCCGACCCGGAGGTGTCGGTGGTCCTGCTCACCGGCGCCGGCCGGGCATTCAGCGCCGGCAACGACCTGGTCGAAATGCAGGAGATGGTCACCAACCCTGAATATCAGATGGGGGAGTACGGCTTTCCCGGCCTGATCGAGGCGCTGACGGCGTTTCCGAAGCCGCTGATCTGTGCAGTGAACGGGGTCGGCCTGGGTATCGGCACCACGATCCTCGGCTACGCCGATCTGGCGTTCATGTCGACGACGGCGCGGCTCAAATGCCCCTTCACCAGCCTGGGCGTGGCGTCGGAGGCGGCGTCGTCATACCTGTTGCCGCGGTTGATGGGCCGGCAGAACGCCGCCTGGCTGCTGCTGTCCTCGGAGTGGGTGAGCGCCGAGGAAGCCCTGCGCATGGGTCTGGTGTGGCGGGTCTGTGAGCCCGACGACCTGCTGCCCGAGGCCCGTCGTCATGCGGAAATCATTGCGTCGCGGCCGCTTTCGAGCCTCATGGCCGTCAAGCACGCGATGGTGGAACCGACCCGTGAGGCGATCGTCGCGGCGACGCAGCGCGAGTCGGGCCAGTTCGCCGAGTTGCTCGGCGGCGCCGCCAACGCCGACGCGCTGACCGCCTTCGTGGGGCGCAAGGGGTAGCGCTAACCCGCCTTGTGGACCGGGCAGTCGGTGCGGGCCGCTTCGATGATGGCCCGCACGGTGCGGCGGCAGCGGCCGCAGTCGAGGCCGGCGCCGCACTTCTCGGCGATCTGCTTCGACGTGGTCGCTCCACCCTCGACGAGTTCGGTGACGACCTGGCTCGTCACCCCGGTACACAGACAGACGAACATCAGTCGGCCGCCTCGTCGATCGACGTGATGTGGGCCAGGGTTCCGACGAAAACAGTTGGGTAGACGCCGAATCCGGCGGCCGACATCCATTCGGCGGCGGCGTCGGGGTGATCGATCCAACGGCGGGCGGCGGCCTCGTTCTCGATCTGTTGCAGGATCAGCACTTCGTGGCCGTCGTCGAAGGCCCGGTATACCCAGACCTTGCACACGCCGGCGTCCCGGAACCGGGCGGCGGCGTCGTGCACCTTGTCCATCAACGCGGGGACGTCCTCGACCGCGGTCACGACGCCGACGACGACGGACGCGACGGAATGCTGGCCCGGTGGTGGCGTGGCGAGGTCGATCTTCTCGACCACTTCGCCGGCGAAGACCGCGGGGATGTCGTCTACGCCGGAGGTGTCGAAGAATTCGAATATCGCGGGCGAACGCAGAACTTCGCGGACTGAATTCGCATTACGGATGCCCACGGTGGCCAATACCCGTCCCGGTTCCCAAAGTGACGAATACACCACCACGTGGTGTGCGGAGAGTTCGGTGAGAATCGAGCGGTGCGATTTCAGCCGCTCCCACATCGATTCCACATCGTCGACGCGATAATCGGCGGCAAGAATGAGCGAGTGCAGCGGCTGCTCGCTCATCGGGTCCTGCCATTCCATGGGTTCGCTCGGGACCGCGACGGACGTCGCGGGGGTTAGTGCAGTCTAACCTTACTTAGGGCAGCCAGTCCATAGCCGCTGGCCAGCGGCGGAGTCCCGGATCTCGATACCTGGGATGCGGGCCCGAATCGGATGGGAAACGCGGGGGTCAATCCCGTCGCCCCGTGGGTGGCGCTGGACTAGGTTGGGAACCGGCGCGATGTTGTTCCGCGCCCGTGACACTTGACCCAGCCCCGATGGTGTTAAAGGAGCCGAAATGCAAGGCGACCCCGAAATCCTCAAGCTGCTCAACGAGCAATTGACCAGTGAACTCACCGCGATCAACCAATACTTCCTGCATTCGAAAATGCAGGACAATTGGGGCTTCACGGAATTGGCCAAGCACACCCGTGAAGAGTCGTTCGAGGAAATGCGCCACGCGGAGACGCTCACCGACCGCATTCTGCTGCTGGACGGGCTGCCCAATTACCAGCGGTTGTTCTCGCTGCGCGTCGGGCAGACCCTGCGCGAGCAGTTCGAGGCCGACCTGGCCATCGAGTACGAGGTGGTCACCCGGCTGAAGCCGGGCATCATCATGTGCCGCGAGAAGGGCGACGCGACGAGCGCCAACATCTTCGAGGCCATCCTCGCCGACGAGGAAGGCCACATCGACTATCTGGAAACGCAGCTGGAGCTGATGGACAAGCTCGGCGAGCAGCTCTACGCGGCCCAGTGCGTGTCGCGCCCGCCGTCGTAACGAGTCCCGCTCGGACGCGGCCTCGCCCTCCGGGGCGGGGCCGTTGTCGTTCGCGCTGAATTCGTCCGCCAAGAAACTAGAACTTGTTTCAGTTTTGGCGTAGCGTGCGAAAAGTGAGCCGAATCGGAGATTTCACCGACGAAGACGTAACCGCCTGGGTGGTCAAGTCACCCGACATCGGCACGGCCATGGCGGGTTTCACCAACGCCGTCTACACCAAGGGCCGCTTGCCGCTGCGCGTGCGCGAATTGGCCCGCGTGGTGATCGCCCTCGACAACGAGTGCGTGGTGTGTCAGAACACCCGCGATTCGGCGGCCGAGGCGGAGGGCGTCGACGAAGACCTCTACAACCACGCCGGCGTGTGGCAGACCTGGCCCGGCTACTCCGAGCAGGAGCGCATCGCCGCCGAGTTCGCCTACCGGTTCGCCTCCGACCACACCGGGCTGCGCGACGACGAGGACTTCTGGGCCCGTGCCGCAGCGCATTTCAGCGACGAGCTGCTGACCGACCTGGCGCTGTCGTGCGCCATGTGGCTCGGCATGGGCCGCATGCTGCGGACCCTCGACATCGGTCAGGCCTGCAAGATCACCCTCTGAGCGGGGTTTAGACCAGGCCCGTCGCGTCGAAGATCCACGACATGTCGGCGGTCGCGAAGTTCTCCAGCCAGGACGGCGGCGCGAAGTTCGACAGCGCACCCATGTCCCAGTAGTCCTTCCACAGCGTCACCTTGCCGTTCTCGACGCGGTGCACGGTGACGAACTTGAGGATCGCGGATTCCCCGGTCTCCCAATGCCATTCCTCATGGTGCTCGTACATGGCGTCGGCGCCGTTGGTCAGTAACAGGCCGTCGAAGTTCTCATATGAGGCCAGCGGCTCCAGGCCGATCTTGAGCCGCTTGACGATGTCCTCGGGCCCGCGCGCGGCGGCGGCCGGCCCCACCGGCATGTCCAGGTAGATGCAGTCGTCGGACACGAAATCCTTCAGCCGCTCCCAATCGCGCGCCGACAGCGCCTGCCACAGACCGTGGACCGTATCCTCAACCGACACTGGCGAACTCACCTTCCTTGGCGACGGGCAGGGCAGGGGTCTGACGGGCGAACCGCAGGAAGCGGCCCGTGCGGGTGGTGCCGACCAGATCGGTCGGCACGCCGTCGCGGACGACCTGCCGGCCGCCGACGAACACCGCGGCGACGGTGGCGTCGTTGCGGTTGACCATGCGGGACAGCCCGCCGTACTGCTCGACGGGGTCCTCGGCGTAGGCGTCGAGCGAATCGTCCAGCCGCTCGGGGTCGATGACGACGAGGTCGGCGCGGTCGCCGACGCGCAGATGCCCGGCGTCCAGGCGGTACCAGTCGGCGAGTTCACCGGTGAGCCGGTGCACGGCCTGCTCGACGGACAGGAAGGGCGTACCGGCGCGCTCGGCGTCGCGCACGTGCCGCAGCAGGCGCAGGCCCATGTTGTAGAAGGCCATGTTCCGCAGATGCGCACCGGCGTCGGAGAAACCCAGCTGGATGCCGGGGTCGCGGGCCAGCTTCTTCAGCACCTCGGGGCGGTGGTTGGAAATCGTTGTGCGCCAGCGGACATCGCGGCCGTATTCGAGCACCAGATCGAGGAAGGCATCGACCGGATGCAGCCCGCGGTCGACGCCGACCTGGCCGAACGTCTTGCCGACGAGGGATGCGTCGGGGCAGCCGACGATCTCGGCGTCGAAGAAGTCGCGGTGCCACACGCGCACGCCGAACTTGTTCTCGTAGTCCTTGCGGAACTGGCGACGGTACTCGTCGTTGCGCATCAGGTCGTTGCGCTCGACCTCGTCGCGCAGGTGCAAAGCCGCTGCGCCCGAACCGAATTCCTCGAACACCACGAGATCGATGCCGTCGGCGTACACCTCGAACGGCACCGGCAGGTGCTGCCACCGGAAGTTGCCGCCGAGCTTGTTCACCAGCCGGGCGACCGGACCCATGATGGTGATGGCGTACGGGTTGGCCTTGATGTCGGCGGCCGACAGCAGGCTGGTCTTGAGGTTCTCGCGGAACAGGCCGAGCGACTGGGCCAACTGCGACACCAGGTTCAGTGGGTTCTGCAGGTCCGGACCCGACTGCAGGATGCGGCCCGAGCGACGCAGCTGTGTCTTGAGCCGGCGGAGTTCGCGCGCCTTGGCATAGGTCGACGGCAGAGTGCGGGACCGGCAGGTGTCGCCGTCGATCTTGTCGAAAAGCAGCTGTTGCGAAGACATTCCGACGAATCCGGCCTGCAGCGCGGCCGCGAGCATCTGCTCCATCTCGGCCTGCTCGCCGCGGGTGGGACGCACGTCCTTGCGGGTGGCGCGGTCCAGACCCATGACGGCGGTGCGCATGTCGGAGTGGCCGATGAATGCGGCCACGTTCGGCCCGAGCGGCCGGTCCTCGAGCGCGGTGACGTAACCCTCTGCGGTGTCCCAGGTCTTGTTCTCGTCGACGGCGGTGATGACGTGGTCGCGCGGGATGGCCTCCACCCGGCCGAACAGGTCACCGGCGTCCTCACCGCCGACGTGCACCGTGGACAGCGAGCAGGAACCGAGCATCACGGTGGTCACGCCGTGCCGCAGCGACTCGGCCAGGCCGGGGCCGGCCAGCACCTCGACGTCGTAGTGCGTGTGGATGTCCAACAGGCCGGGCGTCACCCATTTGCCGGTGGCGTCGACGACGTTCGGGCACCCGGTGTCGTCCAGGTCCACGCCGATCGCCACGACGTGTCCGTCGCGGATTCCGATGTCCCGGACCGCGGAAGGCGCGCCGGTTCCGTCGAACCAACGGCCGCCCGCGATGATCGTGTCGAACGTCGTTGCAGAGGTCACCTAACTATAGAAGCGTGCCGGTCAGGCCCATGTCAATGAAAAAGTGAACACTTTCCAAAAAATGTCTACTCGTCCTGGGGAAACCTTGTGACGACGCTCAGGATCAGGGCGGATACTGGCTCGGGTGACCCCCTTGCAGCGGTACATCGCCGAGGAAATCGCCACCGACCACGTCGACGGATTGCTGTCCCGTCGTGAGGCGCTGCGCAGGCTCGCGCTGCTGGGCGTTGGCACTGCGGCCGCCAGTGCGCTGATCGCGGCATGCGGTGAGAATCGAGGCCCCACCGCGGCCACCACGTCGAGCACGTCGTCGGGCAAGCCGTCGATCGCGCCCGGCCCACCGCCCGGTATGGAGAACGCAATCCAGCCCGAACCGATCACCTGGGCCGACGGCAAGCTGCAGGGGTCCTGGGCCGCGGCCGCCCAGCCGCGCGGTGCCGTCCTGGTGATCCACGAGAACAAGGGCCTGACCGATTGGGTGCGGTCGGTAGTCGGCCGCTTCGGCGGTATCGGGTACTCGGCGCTGGGCATCGACCTGTTGTCGGCGCAAGGCGGCACCGCGGCCTTCACCGATCCGGCCGAGGCCACCGCGGCGCTGGGCAAGATTCCGCCGGACCAGTTCATCGCCGACCTGCGGTCCGGGCTCGACGAACTGCAGCGGCGGGCGCCCGGCATGAAGCTCGCGGTGCTCGGATTCTGCTTCGGCGGTGGGCTCACGTGGCAGCTCCTGGCCGCCGGCGAGCCGAGGCTGGCGGCGGCGTTGCCGTTCTACGGTCCGCTGCCCGACCCGCACGACTTCGCCGGCTCGAAACAGGCTGCGGTGCTGGCCTTTTACGGCGCCAAGGACGCGCGCGTGACGGCGAGCAAGGACGCCGCGGCAGCCGCGCTCGAGCAGGCCGGCATGGTCCATCAGATCGTCGTCGAGCCCGACGCCGATCATGCGTTCTTCAACGACTCGGGCCAGCGGTACAACCCCACCGCGGCCGCCGACGCCTGGGCACAGACGCAGTCCTGGCTGCAGAGGTACCTGGCATGACGACGACGCGCATCCCGGCTCTGCTCGTGGCAGCGGCACTCGCCGCGGCAGTGACCGCGGCGTGTTCGGCTCCGGCCCCGGCACCCAACAGCACCCCGACAACCAGCGCCGTACCGGTGACCGGTCCGGTGCAGGGGCCGGCCATCACCATCACCGCGCTCAACTTCGGCGACCCGCTGACCGTGCCGCCCGGCGCGAAGATCACCGTCGTGAACAGCGACGACGTCGCTCACACCGTGACGTCAAAGGTGAAGGGACAGTTCGACGTCAAGGTCGGCGGCAATGCGCAAGCCACCTTCACCGCACCCACGGCACCGGGCCGCTATCCGTACTACTGCGTGTATCACCCCGGGATGGTCGGTGTCCTGATCGTCCAGTAACCGGTCAGCGCGGCGGCGTCCAGCTGACCGGCAAGCGCTTGATGCCGTGGATGAACTGCGACCACAGCCGGTCGGGCTCGTCGGTGGCCGCCAGGTCGGGCACCCGCCGGTGAATCTCCTCGAACGCCACGGCGATCTCGCGGCGGGCCAGGTTCGCACCCAGACAGAAGTGTGCGCCACCGCCGCCGAAGCCCAGGTGCGGATTGGGGTTGCGGTGCACGTCGAACAGCCAGGGCCGGTCGAATTTCGCCTCGTCGCGGTTGGCCGAGCCGTACCACAGCGTAACCTTCTGCCCGGCTTGCATTTTCACGCCGCTCAGCTCGAAGTCCTGCGTCAAGGTCCGGCGCATGTAGACGACGGGGGAGGCCCAGCGGATGATCTCCTCGACGGCGGTGGGCGCCACCGCGTCGTAGTCGGCCCACCACTGGTCCCGCTGGTCGGGGAACCGGCTCAGCGTCAGCACCCCGTGGCTGATCGCGTTGCGCGTCGTCTCGTTCCCCGCGACCACCAGCAGGATGAAGAATGACGCCACCTCGCTCGAGGTCAGTCGTTCGCCGTCGACCTCGGCCTGCACCAGGGCAGTGGTCAGGTCGTCGTGGGGATTGCTGCGCCGATCATCGGCCAGGGCGGTGGCGTAGGCGCCGATGTCCATGGCGCACCGGAAGAACTCCTCGTAGTCGGTGGTCAGATCGGGATCGCCGAACCCGAGAATGATGTTGGTCCAGTGGAAGATCCGTTCGTGATCCGGCTCCGGGATGCCCATCATGTCGCAGATGATCTGCAGCGGCAGGGGACCGGCCAGGTCGGCCACGATGTCGCCGTGCCCGTCCGGGTGCCGCTCGATCATGGACTCGACCAGGCCGCGGGCCCGGTTGCGCACCGACGCCTCCGTCCGCGCCACCACTTTCGGGGTGAACGCACTGCGCACGATGTTGCGCAGCCGCGTGTGCCGCGGGTCGTCCATGACGATCATCGAGCCGAAATACTCGGCCAATTCCGGCGTTTGTTCAGGGATCGTGATGCCGTCGGCGGAGCTGAAGATGTGCGGGTGACGGCTGGCGAAGAACACGTCGTCGTACCGCGTCAACGCCCAGTGGCCGGGGCCCGTTTCGAACCCCTCCTGGGCCAGCTCGCCGTGGAAGGCGATGGGTGCCTCGCGCCGCAGCGTGGCGAACGCGCCGTCCCGGATCGCATCGCGCCGGCCCCAGAACTTGATCGAACCGAGGTCGATGTCGGACAGTGCGAGGTCCGCCGGGGGTACGCCGTTCTCGAGTAACGCGATGGCCATCTTCGGAGCGTAAAGCCCGGCTGTACCGCACCGCGGGAGAATCGGCTGCGAACATTCCGTTGGACGTGATAGTTCCTTGTGGTGCGCAACCCACATGCAGGACAACCGTTTACGACCTCCGACGAGGACATCGCCCGTGCTCTGCTGGACGTCAGCATCCCGACGCTGATGCTGTCGCTGGTGCACATGTCCGGTGATCCGGAGCTGATCCGCGGTGCCCTGCGCCCTGCCGGGCTGTTCCTCAACGAGGTCCAGGGCTACATGTCCGAGGACGACAAAGCCGCGGTACGCACCCTGGCTCTGCAGGTGATCGCCGACTACCGTGACCGCGGCTGTCCCGAGCCGGAACCGATCGGCGCGGAGTTGCTCAAGGAGATGATGGAGTGGCTGGTCTGCGAACCGGTGCCCGACGAGTACGTGCCGATGGTGCTGGAGGAGATGGAGCTCGATGGCACGGATGTCCGAGCCGGGGCTGCGGGACGTGACGCCGAATCGGCCGCGGATTTTCCGGTCCTCGTCATCGGCTGCGGCGAATCGGGACTGCTCGCCGGTATCCGACTGAAAGAGGCGGGAATTCCGTTCACCATCATCGAACGCGCTGCCGGGGTCGGCGGCACGTGGTGGCACAACAGCTATCCCGGCGCCCGCGTCGATGTCGGAAATCACTTCTACTGCTACAGCTTCGAACCCAGCGACCACTGGACGCAGTTCTTCGCCGAACAACCCGAACTGCAGGCGTATTTCGAACGCATCCTGGACAAGTACGGCATCCGCCCGCACGTCCGGTTCGAGACCGAGGTCACCGGCGCGACGTGGGACGAGGCCACCGCGACATGGCAGGTGACTGTCCGCACCGCGGACGGAACGGTTGAGACGGTGTCGGCGCGCGCCGTCGTCAGCGCCGTCGGGCAACTCAATCGTCCTTACCTGCCGGCCATCTCGGGACGTGATGATTTCGCGGGCCCGGCATTCCACTCGGCGCAGTGGAATCACGACGTCGACCTCACCGGCAAGCATGTCGCGATGGTCGGCGCCGGCGCCAGCGGCTTCCAGATCGCGCCGTCGATCGCCGGGAAAGTCGCTTCGCTCAACATCTTTCAGCGCACCGCGCAATGGATGTTTCCCAACCCCAACTACCACGCCATGGTCGGCGACGGCGTCAAGTGGGCGCTGAAGCACCTGCCGTTCTACGGCCGCTGGTACCGCTTCCTGCTGTTCTGGCCCGGCTGCGACAAAGGTCTGGCCGCGGCCCGCGTCGACCCGGACTATCCCGATCAGCAACGCGCGGTGAGCGAGATCAACGATGTCACCCGAATCATGTTCACCGAGTGGATCAAAGGCCAGATCGGTGACAACCCGGACCTGCTGGCCAAGGTCATCCCGGACTACCCGGCCACCGGCAAACGCACGTTGCAGGACAACGGAAGTTGGCTCCAGACCCTCACACAGGACCACGTCGAACTGATCCGCACACCCATCGCGCGCATCGAGCACGACGCCGTCGTGACGGCCGACGAGCAGCGCCATCGGGCCGATGTGATCGTGTACGCCACCGGTTTTCACGCCGGCAAGGTGTTGTGGCCCATGACCGTCGTCGGGCGTGACGGCCGCGTGCTGGCCGAGCAGTGGGGTGAACGGCCCACCGCGTATCTCGGTATCACGGTCCCGGGATTCCCGAACTTCTTCTGCATGTACGGTCCCGGCACCAACCTCGCCAGTGGTGGCAGCCTGATCTTCCACTCGGAATGCCAGATGCGTTACATCTCAGAATGTTTGGACCTGCTGCTGGCCGGACACGGGAGGTGGATGGAACCGCGGCCCGAGAAGCTCGACGACTGGGTGCAGCGCAGCCAGGCCGAGATGCGCACCATGGTGTGGTCGCAGCCGTCCATCCGGCACTCGTTCTACAAGAACGCCGACGGCGACATCTACACGCTCAGCCCGTGGCGTCTGGTCGACTACTGGACCTGGACACGGACCGTCGACCCGGAGGACTACGCCTTCGGGTGAGCGGCCGGCCCGGTCAGCTGTTGACGGTCTCGTCGTCCGGCAGATCGTGCCGGACCACCCGCACCCGCCCGTGGGGCAGGCACGCGGCATAGCCGTGGTGCTTGCCGTAGAGCTCCCACGAGGTGTGCTCCTGATCGATGGGCACGTCGATGCGGTGTCCGTCGGCGAACGCCAGGTGCAGGCTGCCGTTGTCATCCCATTCGGCGTGTGTGCACTTCTGGCCGGCGAAATCGAACAACGGCCGCTCTTGCTTGCGCACGTCGGCCGGGTTGATCGCGACGACTTCCTGCGGGTCGGTCTCGGTGGCAGGCAGGGTCAGGGCCAGCGGTGCCGAGATGACGAGCTCGTTGTAGTCCTCCAGGTCCAGCACCAGTCCGTCGCGGAAGGAGATCCGCTGCACTGCGCATCCTTTAATCCACTGTTCGGTCATAACCCACTGTGTTACGACCTGGCCCGCTGCGCAAGATTGCGCCGGGCGGCGCCGGGCGGTGACGCGCTAGCGGTTGACGAGGGGAAAGGCGAGGGCGCAGCCGGATTCGATGGAGTGGGCCCAGGCGTCCTGCTCGGCAGAGGCCCGCAGGTGCCGGGGCCGCGCGGTCCAGCCGCAGGTGCACGTCGCGTAGGAGCAGCCGAGCCCGCGGACATGAACGCCCACCTCGCCATGGGACACCACGGTGGGCTGGGTGAGTGGCGGTGCCGTCATGATGTTGACCTCCTGGCCGGTCTTGTCCACAATTCTCGCGCCGCCCCGTCACAGGATCAGGCAGCGACAGGTCACAACTAGGCCACTGGATTACCTCAGCTGGCTCGCGTCAAACTTCGCGGTGGCGAGCGGGCCACGCCGAGCGGCGGTCGTGAAGATGGCTAATACTGATAACGGTTTGAACACAGCGCCGTGGGCAACTGGCAAATCATCGCAGGTCGGTGGCTTGCGGACGGGTGCATTGTGGCCCAGGTAACGGGTAAGGTCACCGGTCAAAGGGTGGCTTGTCTCACCACGATTCCGGATAGTTCCCGCACGCCGAAGCGCGCGTCATCGCCGGTCGTGCGTCGCCGCCGTGCGTTTTTTGAAGGGGTTGTTTGCGTGGACGCGGTGCTCGGGTTGGCCATGACTCCGTCGTCCATCGGCCTCGTTCTGGTGGAGGGCAACGACGTCGACGGGTTCACCATGGACCACGACGCCGTCGAGATCATGAATTCCGGTGATGCCACCGCCGCCGTGCTGCGCAGCGAGGCCCGGGCGGCGACGCGCGGGTTGCGGCTCAAGTCGATCGGGCTGACGTGGAGCGACGACGCCGATGCCGAGGCCTCGATGCTGATGCAGTCGCTGTCGGACTCGGGGTTCGACAACGTGGTGCCGGTGCGCTTCCCGGAGGCCAACGAGGCCGTGGCCCGCGGCATCGCCGACGCGCTGGGCTGTGGGACCACCGCGGTCTGCACCATCGAGCCCGAATTCGCGATCACCATGATCGTGCACGCGGCCAGCGGCGCCGTTCACACGGCCGTGAACCACTCCATCGGCTCCCGGGCGGGGCTGACCAGCTGGCTCAGCGCAGTTTTCACCCGCGCGGACTGGCAGCCGGAGGCACTCGTGGTCATCGGGTCCGCCGGTAACTTCGAGGCGATCCTGCCGGGGCTGCAGGATGCGCTCTCGGTGCCGGTGTTCACGCCGGAAGAAGCGGATTTGGCCCTTGCCCGCGGCGCGGCGCTGGTGTCGGTACGGTCGGGCGATTCCGAACTGTCCGAGCCGTACTACTTCGGTGACGAGGCGCGCCCCGACGAATGGGCCGGTCAGGATTTCGGCTGGGATCCGACCTTCGACGCGTTCGAGGAGCAGTTCGAGCGACCTGTCTTCGCGCCGGCCGGCCGGCATCGTTCGGGCGGTTCGTCCCGCTGGGAGCAGGTGTCGAGCTCGCCCGCGCTGCCCCTGACGATGCTGGCCGTGGGATCGACGGCGTTCGTGGCATCGGTGTCGATGGCGGTCACGCTGCAGTTCCTGCCCTCGCACGGTGGTACCTCGACGTCCGTCACCAAGAGCCCGCGACCCGCGGCGGCCGAGCAGGCGGTCACGCCGGCCGAGCCTCCGACGGTGCATGTGGCGCCCGCCGCCGAGCCGTCGGCCGAGCTGTCGACGCCCGTCGAGGCGCCGCTGTCCGATGCGCCGGTCGTCGAGCCGCCGGCGGCTCCCGTCGTCGAGCCGGAACCGGCAGCGCACCCCGAAGGCCTGCCGGCAGCCGACGCGCCGCCCGCCGCCACGGACATCCCGCCGGTGGAAATGCCGTCGAATGCGGTCGCCGTCGCAGTACCGGCCGAGGCCCCGGCGCCGCCGGCTCCGGCGCCTGCCGATGTCGCCCCGCCGGCTGAGCCCGTCGCGCCACCGCAGTAAAGCCTGAGGTCGGGACCCACGGCGTGCGGCTAACCGAAGTAACGCCTGGCGCCGAACTACGATATGTAGTGAACGTATCTCGGACCGGAGGATGGACCCCTTGCCCAAAACTGTGCGTTATGCGCTGGCTGTCGCCGCATCTGCGGTGATGATGCTGAGCGGCTCCGTGGGTGCTGCTGTCGCGGCGTTGCCCGAGTCCCTTCCGGTCGTCGCGATCACGCCGAGTGGCGGACCTGCCGTCGGGGTCGGGATGCCCGTCACGGTGACCTTCGGTCGGCCGGTGGCCGACAGGGGCCGCGCCGAGGGGACCATCGAGTTCTCGTCACCGAAGATGACAAAGGCACCCGCCGGGACATTCTCGTGGCTCGCGGACAACAAGGTGCAGTTCACGCCCACCACGTACTGGCCGGCGCACTCGTCCATCACGGTGTCGGTCGGCGGGGTCAAGCAGTCGTTCGAGACCGCCACGGCCACCCTCGGCGTCGCGAGCATCAGCGGACACACCTTCACGGTGAGCATCGACGGCCAGGTCGTGAAGACCATGCCGGCGTCCATGGGCAAGCCCAAGCACCCCACCCCGGTGGGTTCGTTCACCGCCATGTCGAAAGAGAGCCCCGTGGTCATGGACTCGCGGACCATCGGCATCCCGCTGAACGACCCGGAGGGCTACAAGTTGACGGTCTACTACGCGGTGCGGGTCACCTCGGGTGGCGTCTACGTCCACGCGGCCCCGTGGTCCGTTGCGCAGCAGGGCAATTCGAATGTGAGCCACGGCTGCATCAACCTGAGCACCGACAACGCGTCGTGGTACTACAACCAGGTGAACATCGGCGACCCGATCGTCATCAACGCGTAGCGGTTTCGCGGATTGCCTGCGCCGTCGCGTCGTCGGCGGGCAGGAACGCCTCGATGCTCAACTCCGCGGCGGTCAGGTCGAGCGCTGTGCCGAAAGTGGTGACGGTGCTGAGGAATGTCAGCACCTCGCCGTCGGGACCGTCGATCTCCAGCGGCACCGCGACGCCGCCGAGGTCGGACGATTCGACGTCGCCGCCGGGGTAGGCCTCGATCTCGGTGAGCAGATCGTGAAGCTCGGTCGAGGCGCTGCCGGCCACCTCGCGGCGCAGGCGACCGATCACGTGGTGCCGCCACTGCCCGAGATTGCGGATGCGGGGTGCCAGCCCGTCCGGGTGCAGTGAAATGCGCAGGGCGTTGGGTGGATTCAGCAGCTCGGGTGCGACGCCCTGGAGCAGCACCGCGATGCCGGCGTTGGCCGCGACGATGTTCCACAGATGGTCGACGGCCAGGCACGGGAACGGCTCGTATGCTGCGAGCACGCGATCGATCCCGGTGCGCACGGCGCTCATCTCCGGGTCGTCGAGCGACCGCTCGGCGTACACCGGCGCATGACCCGCGGCCAGGAGCAGCCGGTTCTGTTCTCGTGCAGGAACATTCAGCACGCTGCCGAGCTTGAGCACCATGGCGCGGCTCGGTGTCGACCGGCCGGTCTCGATGAAGCTGAGGTGGCGGGCCGACACGTCGGCCTCGATCGCCAGGTCGAGCTGGCTGATGCGTCGCCGCTGGCGCCACTGCCGCATGAGCGCTCCGAACGGTTGCGGCGAATGTGTCGGGGCGGCGCTGGTGACGGTCACGAATCAAGTGTCGCGGCTGCACGACCCGGTGGCGACTACCTGCGAGGTAATTGCGGCAATTACCTGACGGGGACAGTCTCGAATCGTCCGACAACGCAGCAGGAGGCGATCGAGATGCGCACCACCCACCCCGCAACCGAGCCGTCGACACCGGCGCCGCCGGTCTGGCTGCGGGCGGTCATGGCCGCCGACCGAACCGGATCGGCCTGGTACGTCGGTACCGGTTTCTTCTTCGCACCCGTGTTGATACTGGTATCGCCGTGGCCCGCGCTGACGACCGTGCTGTGGGTGGTCATCGCCGTCACCGGCTTGTGGCTCGGCCTGCTCGGCGTTGCGATGGCGACCGGCCTGGCGATGGTGCTGCACTCGGGCCAGGAGCTGTCCGACGACTACTGGCAGTCGCTGCTCGACTATCCCGACCGGTCGAAGGTCAGTGCGCGACAGCCGGTTTCGCGTTAGCGCCGGTGTAGTCGACCTGCCAGTGCTTGATGCCGTTGAGCCAGCCGGACCGCAGGCGCTCGGGCTCACCGAGCGGACGCAGGTCCGGCATGTGGTCGGCGATCGCGTTGAACATGAGGTCGATGGTCATGCGGGCCAGGTTCGCCCCGATGCAGTAGTGGGCGCCGGTCCCGCCGAAGCCGACGTGCGGATTGGGGTCGCGCATGATGTTGAACGTGTACGGGTCCTCGAAAACCTCTTCGTCGAAGTTGGCCGACCGGTAGAACATCACCACCCGTTCGCCCTTCTTGATCGGCACGCCGCCGAGTTCGGTGTCCTCCGTCGCGGTGCGCTGGAACGAGGTGACCGGCGTGGCCCAGCGGACGATCTCGTCGGCTGCCGTCGCCGGACGTTCCCGCTTGAAGAGTTCCCATTGGTCGGGGTGTTCCGCGAACGCCATCATGCCCTGGGTGATGGTGTTGCGGGTGGTCTCGTTGCCCGCCACCGCCAGCAGGATGACGAAGAACCCGAACTCGTCGTCGGAGAGCTTGTGGCCCTCGACGTCGGCCTGCACCAGGCGGGTCACCAGGTCGTCGCGCGGGTTGGCGCCCCGGTCGGCGGCCATCGCCATGCCGTACATGATCAGTTCGACCGACGCGGTGATGGCGTCGTTGCCGGCGAATTCGGGGTCCATGTCGCCGACCATCTGATTGGACCAGTGGAACAGCTTCTTGCGGTCTTCCTGGGGCACGCCCATCAGCCCGGCGATCGCCTGCAGGGGCAGCTCGCAGGACACCTGCTCGACGAAGTCGCCGTAGCCCGCGGTCGCGGCCTCCTGCACGATTTGTTGTGCGCGCCGGCTCAATTCGTCCCGCAGCAGTTCGATGGCGCGGGGCGTGAACATGCGCGAGATGATCTTGCGCAGGTGGGTGTGGTGCGGTGCGTCCATGTTCAGCAGCACGAACTTGCCGCGCTCGATCTGCTCGGTGACGGTGCCGTCCTGGTACCGGGGGATGGCGGTCTTCGCCTGGCTGGAGAACACGTCGCTGCGGCGGGACACCTCCTTGACATCCTTGTGCCGCGTCACCACCCAGTAGCCACCGTCGTCGAAGCCGCCCTTGCCCATGGGTTGTTCGTTCCACCAGATCGGCGCGACGTGGCGTAGTTCGGCCAGTTCCGCGACCGGGAGCCGCTGGGCGTAGATGTCGGGGTCCGTGAAGTCGAATCCGGCTGGGATGTTGGGTGCCGTCATGTGACGCTCCTCACTCTGCAACGTGTTCCAATTTAGTACCGCGTGCCGGTCGGAGCCGCAAGGTTATGCCGATAATTCGGCTCAGATTCTGGGCGAATGCCGATGCCCGCCGATGAGCGCAGCACTATTCGTCGTAGCTGATGCGCCCGCGGCAGGTGCGTTGTGGTGCCGGCCCCGATGGGGGATTCGTACGGTCGCACCACATTGATCCGGCAAATTCCCAGCAATACCGCAGTCACCTGTAGCACCATTGGTTACCGGAGACGGACGGGAGGGCAACACATGAGAATCCTGGACAGCGTCAAATTCCGCGCCGTGGGTCTGGCCTGCGCAGCGTTGCTGCTGCCGGTCGCGTCGGCAGCGCCCGCGTGGGCCGACGACACGGCGCCGGTCGACCTCTCCGCCGCGCCGATCGATCCGCCGCCACCGCCCGTGGATCCCAAGCCGGCCCCGGTCGGGAAGCCGGTCCCGGTGGCGAACGCCGCTCCGGTGCCGCACCTGTCCAGTCCCGAGAATCTGCCGCCGTACACAACGACCACCGCTGAGGGGTCGCAGGACACCGACCAGCTGTCGTATCTGCGCGATGTCTGGCACGCCGTCCAGGAGCGCGAGATCAGCCCCAAGGAGGCTCTCGTGCTGCTGGCGCAGCGACCCATGGACGCCGATGCGGCACCGCCGCCGGGGATGCCCGCCGGTCCGCAGGCGCCGGTGGCAGCTCCGCCCGCGCCGGACGCTCCGGCCGGTTAGCTCGGCCGGCCCGCGTCGCGCACAGCCGTCAGCGCCTGGTGGACGACGCGGTAGCACTCGCACGCGATCTGCCGGAGCGCGACGCGGTCGACGATCTCGATGTTGCCGCGTCGATAGATGATCAAGCCCTCACGTTGCATCCGTGCCGCCGTGTCGGAGATGGTCGGGCGCTGGACACCCAGCATCTGCGACAGGCTTTCCTGCGTGCTCGAGAACTGTTGGCAGTCGTAGCGGTCGTGGGCGGCCAGCAGCCAGCGCGCCAACCGTGCGCGCACCGAGTGCGCGCTGGTGCACAGCACGTTCTGGGCCGTCTGGATGAGCAGATAGTCGGTGAACCGGTCGATCGCGTCGTGCCACGGGCCACCTTCGGTGGTCACCTGCAGAAACTCCGCGACCGGAACGTAGGCGGTGTCGCCGGCGCACCAGCAGACGACGGTCTGGCGGCTGTTGCGCGCGCCGAGATGGCCTGCGATGCCGACCAGGCCCTCGGATCCGACGGTGCCCACTTCGATCCCGGCGCCGTGCTCGGACTCGGCCAGGACCGAATAGACCGAATCAAGGGGGAAGTGGATGTGGCTCAACGGGTTTCCGGCCCGTTGGGCGACGTGGCCGATGGGGCTGAAGTCGATCTGGATGTGCGGCAGCAGTCGGTCGAGGCGGTCGCTGTCGAGGGTTGCGAGCACCGCGTTGCGGTGCAGATCGCTCAGCTCAACCCCCGTGCCCACCCATGCAAGCTACTCGACGGGTGCGCCGTCCCGATACGGACAAGTCACGGCGCGTCGGTGATTTGTTATGTCAGAGAGCTGACATAACGGCTAGTATTTGCGGGCCCGCCCCTCAACGCGGCCTGGGTGTAGCCCTCATAGAGATCAAACGATTGGTTCCGTATGCCTGATGCACTGGCCGATGACGCCGATGCCGACAACGCGTCCGAGCACTGGGAAGTCGCTGCGGTCCTGGCCGGCGGCGATTCGCCGAAAGCCGGGGGATTCAAGTTCTTCGTCGCCGATCAGCGGTGGGTCTGGTCCGAAGAGGTGGCGCGGATGCACGGCTACTCGGGGCAGGTGGAGCCCACGACCGAGTTGCTGCTGAGTCACAAGCACCCCGACGACCGGGCGAGGGTGGCCGAAATCCTCGAGCGGGTGCGGTCGGGCGGCCTGTTCAGCAGCCGGCACCGGATCATCGACACCGATGGCAAGACCCATTGGATGGTGGTGGTCGGTGACCACATGACCGACGAATCGGGTGAGGTGGTCGGCACGCAGGGCTACTACGTCGACGTCACCGACACCATGCAGGCCGACCTGACGTCGGAGATCAAGCAGGTCGTGAAATCCCGCGCCACCATCGAGCAGGCCAAGGGCATTCTGATGGCGGCCTACGGGATCGACGCCGACCGCGCGTTCGACATCCTGACGTGGCGCTCGCAACTGACGCACGTCAAAGTCAAAACTGTTGCGGCACAGTTTCTCGAGGCGGTCATGCGCGAGGGGCTGTCGCCCGAGAGCGTCAGCACGATCGACCGGCTGCTCCTGCCGGGCGACCCGGTCGCCAGCTGATCAGGCCGTCAGCGCCTCGATCCGGGCCGGCACATGCTTGTGCCACGGGGTACCCGCGAACGCATCGCGCCAGTCCGCCGACGTGAGGTCGTTGGGCGCCACGCCGGGCACCCGCTTCTCGCCGTCGGCTTCGGTGAAGTCCACGCCGAACCCGTTGGGCAGCGAGGCGTGGCCCGGCAGCATGACATCGGTGACCTCCACCGAGGCCTCCGCGGTCCCGGCGGCCGTCGTGATGCGGGCCCGTCCGCCGTCGACGAGTCCCAGCGCCGCGGCGTCCTCCACGCTGACCCGCAGCGCGCCGTCGGCGTCACGTTTGCGCCAGCCCGGATCGCGGATGATGTCGTTGGCGGTGAACGCCCGGCGCTCACCGGCCGACAGCACGATCGGGTATTCGTCGGAGATCAGCGGCGGCCGGTCGGTGGCGAGCGCCGCGAGTTCGGTGAGCATCTCGGGTATCTCGAGGACGAACTTGCGGTCGGGGTGCGTCACCAGCGTCCAGTCGTCCGCGTACTCGTGCTCCGTGAACGTCACCCCGGATCGGCCTTCGAGGATCGCGGTGAACAGCGCGTTGCCGTCCGCATGGCCGGCCCGGCGAACCGCATCCGGGTAGGTCATGGCGGTCTTCTGCGCCAGCCCCCACAACGCGGCCGCACCGGCCAGTCCGTCCGGCAGCGTCGGGCCCAGGGTCTCGTAGAGCACATACGGCAGCACGCGGCCCAGCGCCGGGTTGGCTCCCACCGCGCCGAAGAACGCTCCGAGGTAGGCGTCGAGGCCGTCGCGGGCGGCCCGGCGCAGCGGGTCGAGTTCCGCGTCCTCGACGACGCCGAGCGCGCGCACCAGCCGCGCCCAGATCTCGGGTTCGGGCAGGGTACCGGGCAGCGGCGTCATCAGGGGGTGGCGCAGATGAAAGGTGTTGTGCGGGAACTCGAGATTGAAGAACGTGGCCTCGGGTTTCTCGAACTGGCTCGCCGCCGGCAGCACGTAGTGGGCCAGCCGGGCGGTCTCGGTCATCGCGACGTCGATGACCACCACCAGTTCGAGCGCGCCGAGCGCGTCGCGCACCGCATTCGAGTCGGCGATGGAGTGCGCGGGGTTGCTGCTCTCGACGATCATCGCGCGGAAGCGGTCCGGATGGTCGGTCAGGATCTCCTGCGGCACGACGTTGGACGGCAGCAGCCCGGCGATGATGGGAGCGCCGGTCACCGGAGAGCGGCCGACGCCGCCCGCGGCGAACAGTGGCGCGAACGACGAATGCAGATGCTGCCCACCGCGTTTGGCGAAGTTGCCGGTCATGATCCACAACATCTTGTTCAGGTACGAGCACAAGGTGCTGTTGGGCGCCTGCTGAACACCGAGGTCCTCGAACACCGAAACGCTTGCCGCATCGGCAATCCGGCGTGCCGCGGCGCGCAACAGCTCGGCGTCGACGCCGCAGCGCCGGGCGAACTCGTCGATGTCCACCGCGTACAGCGCCTTCCGTACCGGTTCGACGCCCGTGACATGTTCGGCGAGAAACGCCTCGTCGCACAGGTTCTCCTGGACCAGAACCGCCGCCAGGGCCGACAGGCACCACGCGTCCGTCCCGGGGCGTACCCGCAGGTGGAAGTCCGCCATCTTGGCGGTGTCGGTGAGTACCGGATCGATGACGATCATCGACCGCTGCGGGTCTTTCGCGATGTCCTGCAGCACGGTGCGGGCTCGCGGGAAGCTCTGTGACATCCAGGGGTTCTTCCCGATGAACACCGACACCTCGGCGTGTTCGAACTCGCCGCGGGTATGTCCGCCGTAGAGCTGCGCGTCGACCCAGAACTCGCCGGTCTTCTCCTGCGCCAACGCATTTGACCGATACCGGCTGCCGAGCGCCTTGAGGAACGCGCCGCTGTAGGCGCCGCCCAGGTGGTTACCCTGGCCACCGCCGCCGTAGTAGAAGATCTTGTCGCCACCGTACTCGTCGCGGATCCGCGAGAAGCCCTCGGCGATCTCGGAAATGGCGGTGTCCCAGTCGATTTCCTCGTAGGTGCCGTCAGGGCGCCAGCGCATCGGTGAGGTGAGGCGGTCGCGGTTGTTCTGGTAGTGATCCAGCCGCAGTGCCTTGTTGCAGGTATAGCCCTGCGAGGCCGGATGTGCCTTGTCGCCACGGATTTTCGACAGGGTACGGCCGTCGAGCTGGACGACGATGCCGCAATTGCACTCGCACAGGATGCAGGCGGTCGACTGCCAGCCGGCCTGGGTTTCGGTCATGAAGACGCCTTCCGTTGGGTGATGGCGGCAGTCACGAGGGCGCGCAGCTGCCGATGCACGAGGTCCAAGGGGGTGGTGGAGCCGGTGGTGCGGGCCACCAGCACGGCGCCTTCGATCGCGGTGGTGGCGAGCATGGCCAATTCGGCGGCTTGTTCGGCGGACACGCCGTCGGCCCGCAGCTGCTCTTCGAGCTGTCCGAGCCAGCGGGTGAAGGCGGCTGCGGCGCGTTCGATGACAGGCGGGTTGTCGGCCTCGACGGCGACCGCGACCACCGGGCAGCCGGCCCGGAACTCGGTCTCGGTGAGTTGGGTCCGGAAGCCGTCGACCAGCACGTCGAGTGCCTCGAGCGCGGTGCCGGCCTTGTCGATCCGGCGGGCGATGTACTCGCCGGCGAAATCGATTGCCTCGCAGAGCAGTTGGGTGCGGCCGCCGGGGAAGTGGTGGTATGCCGAGCCGCGCGGTGCCCCGCTGTGGGCGAGCACGTCCGCGATGGCCGTCGACTGTGCGCCCCGCTCGCGGATGAGCAGTGCCGCAGACACGATCATGCGTTCACGAGGACCAGCCATCCGCGCCCTTCCGTCCGATTATGTATGCAACCATACATAATCGGCAGGCGCGGGTGAAGGGGATCGAGTCCGCCAAGACCTCGGATTCCAGCCACCAGGTGACTGCAATCCGAGGTCTTGGCGGTTATCCACAGCCTGCTCACCCGGGATCTGGCGGACGACGGCGCGTTGTGGCGAAGATCGACGTCGTGGACAACGGGGGCGGGGTGGCTGACGCTGAAATTGCTGAGGTGCTCGGCCGTCAGGCTGGTGTCATCGCACGCCGACAAGTCCTCGAAGCCGGCCGACACGACCCGTACATCCGCCGGATGCTCAGGCGAAACGAATGGGCCCGCATCCATGACGGCGTCTACGTCAACCACACTGGACCGCCCACTTGGCAGCAACGCGCTTGGGCTGCAGTCCTTTACGCGGCACCCGCAGCGCTGTGTCTGGAATCGGCGATGTGGCGCGAAGGTCCGCTGATCCACGTCGCCGTGGATGTGAACCGGACTGTGTTGGTAGAGCCCGACGGCGTGCGCATCCACCATCTCGCTCAGTTGGACCAGCGCGCCCTGTGGCACGTCGGACCGCCGAGGGTCCGCTACGAGGAGGCCGCCCTCGATGTCGCTTGCCGGACCACGGAATTCGAGGCGATCGCTGTTCTCGCGGATGCCTGCCAGTCGCGACGCACCACCGCGCAGCGCCTCCTCGCGGCACTGGACGGCCGAGCGCGGATACCTCGTCGACGGTGGCTGCGCGCCGTCCTGGTCGACATCGCCGACGGGACATGTTCGGTCCTCGAACACGGTTACTTGAACCGTGTTGAGCGGGCGCACGGGCTGCCCCGAGCCACTCGGCAGGCCCGGTCGCGTTCGTCGGCGGGAGTGCGCTACCGCGACATCGAGTACGGGCAGCGACTGGTCGTCGAGCTGGATGGCCGGCTGTTCCACGACTCGGCAGCCGCGCGGAACAATGATTTCGAGCGTGATCTGGACGCCGCAGTCGATGGCCGGTTGACGGTCCGACTCAGCTACCAGCAGGTTTTTGACCGGCCATGTCAGACCGCCGGGAAGATCGCCCAGATCTTGAAGCAGCGCGGCGTGGAGGTGTACGGCCACCCGTGCGGACCGGCGTGTGCGTATCCCGCCGTCGATCTCGCGGCCTGATCAGACCCGATTCGCTTAACCCTCGGATCCCAGCCACCAGGTGACTGCAATCCGAGGCGCAAGCGCGTCAGTTCACCAACCAGAGCACCAGAAAAGCGGACATGCCGGCCAAACAGAACAGATGGTCGCGGCACACCGACCGCGCCAGCCGGGACTGTTCGGCGATGGTCCCGCGCCGGTGTCCCAGTGCCACGGCGTGCGGGACGGTGCGCAGCAATGCCAAAAGAACCGGCCCGCCGGCCAGGGCCGCGGCGACCCCGACCAGCCACGCCGGAAGGACGCCGCGAAAAGCGTCAAAAGCGAACGCCGCCAAAAGGATCACCATCACGGCGGCGATCGACAGGCTCATCGGCCGGGACGTGGTGGTGGCCCGGTGGTAGTACGCGGCGATGGACGCCAGCACGGGTTCCGGGAGTTCGGCCGCCCTGCGGTGGGAGAGCACCTGAACATCGAAGATCAGGTCCATCCACAGGACGGCGATCAGGAACCCGCTGCCGGCGGCCTCGATCACACGGACGCGGCTTCGTTCAGCTCCTCGAGCCGGCCGGTGGCCTCCAGGTACTCCTGCACCCAGCGCTCGATCACCGCGGACGTCTTCTCCACCTTGGTGAACTGGCCGACCACCTGGCCGACGGGGTTGAACGCGACGTCGACGCTCTCGTTCGGGTACTTGTGCGTGGCTGCCACCGCCATGCCGGAAACCATGTACTGCAAGGGCATTCCGAGCGGCTTCGGGTTGCCTTCCTTCTCCCAGGCCTCGGTCCAGTCGTTGCGCAGCATCCGTGCCGGCTTGCCGGTGAACGACCGGCTGCGCACGGTGTCCTTGCTGCTGGCCTTGGCGTACGCGGCGTGCTGCTGCTCGGAGTGTTCGCTCTCCTCGACCATCACCCACTGCGAACCGGTCCACGCACCCTGCGTGCCGAGCGCCAGCGCTGCGGCGATCTGCTGGCCGCTGCCGATGCCACCCGCGGCCAGGACCGGGACCGGCGCGACCTCCTTGACCACCTGCGGCCACAGCACGATCGAGCCGATCTCACCGCTGTGCCCGCCGGCCTCGCCGCCCTGGGCGATGATGATGTCGACGCCCGCGTCGGCGTGCTTGCGGGCCTGTGACGGCGAGCCGCACAGCGCGGCGACCTTGCGGCCCTCGGCATGGATGTGGTCGATCATGTCCCTCGGCGGGGTGCCCAGCGCGTTGGCGATCAGCGTGCACTTGGGGTGCTGCAGCGCGACTTCGACCTGCGGGGTGGCGGTGGCCTCGGTCCAGCCCAGCAGCTGCAGGGCATCGTCGTCACTGTGGTCGACGGGCACGCCGTGGTCGGCGAGCAGCTTCTTCGCGAAATCCAGATGCTCCTGCGGCACCAGGGCGTTGAGCTGCTTCTTGAGCACCTCGGGATCGAGGTCGACCTGGTCCATGCCCTCGTACTTGTTGGGGATGACGATGTCGACGCCGTAGGGGTGGTCGCCGATGTTCTCGTCGATCCACTTCAGCTCGATCTCGAGCTGCTCGGGGGAGAAGCCGACCGCGCCCAGGACGCCGAAGCCGCCGGCTTTGCTCACCGCCACGACCACGTCGCGGCAGTGGGTGAAGGCGAAGATGGGGTATTCGATGCCGAGTTGGTCGCAGATAGCGGTGCGCATGGGAAGTCCTTGTGCTGGGGGCCGAGGGCAGAAACGGCAAACTGAAACGTGTTCTAATTTAGTACCGCGTCACCGACCGGCGCGCAAGACTACGCGCGGATTTGGGCCCAGATTCCGGACGACGGCCGTTCCAGAACGTCAGCGGCGCACGAGCCGCCGGAGCCAGCCGGACCGATCGCTGGGCGGGGCCGCCGCGCGGACCACCGTCCAGCCGAGTCGCTCCGCTTCGGCCGCCAGCCCGGGACGTGGATTCACCGGAATCGGGTGCCCCACGACGTGCATCAGCGGCAGGTCCTCGTCGCCGTCGGCGTAGAAGTAACTCTGTTGCAGGTCAACCTGATTGGCCTGGCTGAACGCCTCGACCGCCGCGGCCTTGCGGTGGCCCCAGACGATGGGCCGCACGATGTCACCGGTGAGGGCGCCGTCGGCGTCGACGGTGAAGTGATTGCAGATGACGTGCTCGACCCCGAGGTAGCGGGCCAGCGGCATCACGTGCATGGTCAGGGCCGACGAACTCAGCACGACGGTGTGGCCGGACCGCTGGTGCGCGTGCACGACCTCGCGCATCGTCGGAAAAATCCTGGCCTGTACGTGGCTGCGGAACAGCTGCTCGCCGAGTGCCTCCTGTTCGGCGAGGGACTCACCGCGCAGGTAACCGGCGGCGCGCACCAGCAACCGCTCAAACTCCATGCGGCCCAACTTGTATCGCAACGTCGCTTCGAGAATTCCGGTGAGTTCACCGAAGGCCGCCTGCCGTTGCCGGAACCGGTGGGCCGCATGCACCGTCGCGATGAAACCGGACACCAGCGTGCCGTCGACGTCGAAGAACGCGCCGATGTTCGAGCTGTTCGCACCAGGGGCATCGCCGTCGGCCGCAGTGATCGGCCCGGTGATCGGTCCGGCGTTCGGCGCAGCCATGCTGACCAGTATGCCGGGCTTCCCGGCTACCCATCGGCCGGGCGGTAGCGTGACCGGTCATGGGACGCGTGGACGGAAAAGTTGCACTGATCACTGGCGGCGCACGGGGCATGGGTGCGGCGCACGCCCGGATGCTGGTCGCCGAGGGCGCCAAGGTCGTCATCGGCGACATCCTCGATGAGCCGGGCGAGGCGCTGGCCGCCGAACTCGGGGATGCCGCGCGCTACGTGCACCTCGACGTCACCGACGCCGACCAGTGGGCAGCCGCGGTCGCCACGGCCACCGAACAGTTCGGTCTGCTGAACGTTCTGGTCAACAACGCCGGCATCAGTGCCCTTGGAAAAATCGGCGAGTTCGACATGGCCAAGTGGCAGAAGTGCATCGACGTCAACCTGACCGGCACCTTCCTGGGTATGCAGGCCGTCGTCGCGCCGATGCGGGAGGCAGGCAGCGGCTCGATCATCAACATCTCGTCCATCGAGGGCATGCGCGGTGCGACACTTTTGCACGCGTACGTCGCATCCAAATGGGCGGTGCGCGGCCTCACCAAGTCGGCGGCCATCGACCTGGGCAAGGACAACATCCGGGTCAACACGGTGCTGCCGGGCTTCATCCGCACGCCGATGACGAAATATTTTCCCGACGACATGATGACGGCCCCTCTGGGGCGGCCCGGACAGTCCGATGAGGTAGCGACTTTCGTGGTATTCCTGGCCAGCGACGAATCGTCGTTTGCCACCGGCAGCGAGTTCGTCGTCGACGGCGGTCTGACGACCGACGTGCCGCATAAGTTCTGACCTCAGCGATTCCGGAACTGGCGGTCTGACGGGGCACAATGAGGTGCCCCCACATCGCGCATTCGGTTGTAGAAGCGCGTTCAGATGCTGATGTTCTCGGAGGGAGCAGGGCTATATCAACCGAGTTGCGCCGCGGTGCAGTGCTGGGTGCCGTCGTGTCTCTGGTGCTGCTGTTCGCGTGCACCGGTGATCTGCCGCGCCTGCTGAAGCCCATGAGCGCGGCCGCAGAGGTCGAGCTCGCACAGGGCTGGCAGCTGGCGTCCGCGCAGGGCCTGGTCGCCACCGGAGCGCAGCTCAGCCTCGACGGATTCCCCGCGGCGGGCGCCGGCTGGCACCAGGTGCGGCACATGCCGTCCACCGTGCTGCAGGCGCTGCAGGACGACGGCACCTACCCGGACCTCTACTACGGCGACAACCTGCTGACCAAGGTGCCGCAGGACCTTTACAAGCAGGACTGGTGGTACCGCACGACGTTCGTCGCACCGGCCGGGCACTCGACCTACCGGCTGAACTTTCCCGGCATCAACTACCGCGCCGAGATCTGGCTGAACGGGCATCAGATCGCCGATAACCGGCAGGTCGCGGGCATGTACGTCGACCACACCCTGGACGTGTCGAAGTGGGTCGACCGCGGCCGGACCAACACGCTCGCCGTCAAGGTCACCCCGGAGCGCGCGCTGCAGGACGTCGACGGTGTCGAGCTGGCCGACAGCTGGTTCGACTGGATCAACTGGAACTACCTCGGGTATCAGGGCCCCGGTAAGAACCCGGCCAACGGCAACTCGTTCGTGGCGGACCGCAACGCCGGCATCCTCAAGCCCGTCACCCTCAAGATGTCCGGCGACGTGGCGATCACCGACGCGACCGTGAACAGCCAGCTGCCGTTGCCGCGCACCGACAGCGCGCAGCTGAGCGTCCGGTCGGGCCTGACGAATTACTCCGACCAGCGCGTCAACGGTGTCGTGCGGGCGACCATCACGCGCGCCGGCAAGGCGGACATCGACATCGAGAAGCCGGTCTCGCTCGGGCCGGGGGAGAGCCGCGATGTCACGTTCAGTCCCGGCGACTACGAGGCATTGCGCGTCTCCCATCCGGACCTGTGGTGGCCCTACACCATGGGCCGGCCCGACCTCTACGACCTCCGGATCCAGTTCCTGCAGTACGGCCAGGCCACCGACGAGTTGAAGCAGCGCTTCGGCATCCGCTCCATCGAGCAGGGTCGCGACGGCAGCGAGGAATTCCCGCAACTGGGCTCCGGCGGCAACTTCTACCTCAAGGTCAACGGCCGCGATTTCCTGGCGCGCGGGGCCACGTACACCCCCGACCTGCTGTACCGCGACGACCCCGACCGCGACAACGCGATCCTGCGCTACGTCAAGGATCTGGGTCTGAACATGATCCGGATGGAATCCAAGATTCCCGGCGCGCGCTTCATCGAGCGGGCCGACGAACTGGGTATCCCACTCATGGTGGGCTGGATGTGCTGTAACCAGTGGGAGAAGTGGCCACAGTGGGGCCAGGAGGACCACCGGGTCGCGCAGGACAGCCTCCGCTCGCAGATCATGTTGCTGCGATCGCACGCGTCGGCATTCGTCTGGGCCAACGCGAGCGACGGGCACCCGCCCGCCGACATCCTCGAGCAGTACCACGAGATTCTGCGAAAGCTGCACTGGCAGAACGCCGTTGTCGACACGGTGTCGTCGTACACGACCGATTCGTCGGGCAACCGCCTGTGGGACGGTATCCAGATGGCCGGTCCCTATACGTGGCGGCCCCCGGCGTACTGGTTCGACGGCGACTACGCCGCCGCACGCGGCGCGTCGGCCGAACAGGGCGACAACGAACACATCCCGCCGTTCGCGAGCCTGCGCAAGTTCATCCCGCCGGACAAGCTCTGGCCCATCAACGACATGTGGTACTTCCACGCCGGTTCCAATCCCGGCAACGAGGCGTTGGCCAGCATCCGCGACGCCGTCGTGCAGCGCTACGGATCATCCAGTGGCGCCGAGGAATTCACGCGCAAGGCCCAGCTCGCCCATTACGAGGCGACACGGGCCCAGTTCGAGTCGTTCGCCGCGCTGGGCTGGGCGGACCACAAGATGACGATCTACTGGATGCTCAACAACCACTGGCCGTCGTTCTTCGGCAACATCTTCGACTACTACCTGCGGCCGGGCGGTGCCTATTACGGGGCCAAGAAGGGCCTGCAGCCGCTGTCGGTGACGTTCGATTCGTACGCGACCGGCGACCACAGCACCGCCAAGGTCAGCATCACCAACCAGAGCCCGGAGAACGCGGTGGGCCTGCGCGTGCGCACACGGGTGTACGACATCAACGGGACCCTTCGCGACGACCGCACCAGCGACCCGTACGACGTCGCCTCCGGTGCCGCCGCGGTGGCGCTGACGCTGCCGCGGATGGTGCCCGATTCCCGGGTGTTCTTCGTCCGGTGTGAACTGGTGAACCCGGTCGGCGAGGTCATCGCCGACAACGACTACTGGCAGTCGCAGCAGGACGACATCGGTGACCCCCGCAAGGACGTCGCCTTCGAGCTGCACCAGACCGCGTGGGCCGACATGACGCCGCTGAACTACATGACGAAGGCCCGCCTGGAGGTCAGCGCCGCCGGCACGGTGAACGGTGACGGCCAGCAGGTCGTCGACATCACGCTGCGCAACCCGACCAAGCAGGTCGCGTTCTTCGATCGGGCCGAGCTGACCACCGCGCCGGATGCCGACGAAATCCTGCCCATCGAGTACAGCGACAACTACGTCACCGTGTACCCGGGGGAGACCGCGCACGTCCGGGGGCTGGTGCCGAAACCGGGCGTGAACGCGGGCTGGGTCCGGGTCGGCGGCTACAACACGCCACCCGTGACGGTGCCGGTGACCGGCGGCCGTCCGCCGCAGGACTCGGCAGAGGCCGCCGCGCGGGCCTCGGTGGCCGACCCCGGTCTGGCCGAGCCCGACGTCCGGCCCGCGGCGCCCGACGCGGTACCGCGGGTCCCGAGACCGGGCGCATAGGACATGATGGTGAGTCGACGTGAAGGAGAAACACATGGCTGACGAACGCTCCGCACTGGCCGAGCGCACCGCCGCAAGCGGGTGGCAGCGGCACACGGACGACCGCGTCGACGTCTACCTGCGTGGCGCGTCCCGGGTCCGCGTGATCTGGCGCGGTGACGACGCGATCAGCGGCGGCACGCGGTTCCAGGACGACATCATGGAGCAGTACACGCGCGAGCTCGACACCGTGCGCGCCTGGCTGGCGGTCTGACCCGGCCCGCAGCGCCGTACCCTGATCGCCATGGGCGTGCGTGCGGGCATCGTGGTGACCGGGACCGAAGTTCTCACCGGCCGGGTCCAGGACCTCAACGGGCCGTGGCTGGCCGACCGGCTGCTCGAACTCGGCGTCGAGCTGGCCCACATCACCATCTGCGGTGACCGGCCCGAGGACATCGATGCGCAACTGAATTTCCTTGCCGCACAAGGTGTCGACCTGATCGTCACCAGTGGCGGGCTCGGGCCGACGGCCGACGACATGACCGTCGCCGTGGTGTCGAAGTTCTGTAGTCGCGAGCTGGTGCTCGACGAAGCGCTCGAGGAGCGCATCGCCGAGATCCTGCGGTCCTTCATGGGCCGGTTCCCGGGCGCCGATTTCGAGGCGGTGCGGGCGGCCAACCGTAAACAGGCACTCGTGCCGGCGGGCGACGGCGTCGAGATCCTCGACCCCGTCGGCACGGCACCGGGTGTCGTGGTCACCCGCGGCGGCGGCGCACCGACGGTGATCGTGCTCCCCGGACCGCCCCGCGAGCTACGGCCGATGTGGAGCCGGGCCATCGAGACGCCGACGGCGCAACGTGCGATCGCCGGCCGCACCGTCTACCGCCAGGAGACCATCCGGATGTTCGGGCTACCCGAGTCCGGGCTGGCCGAGACCCTGCGGGAGGCCGAGACCCTGGTGCCCGGCTTCGCGGGGCTGGAGATCACGACGTGTCTGCGTCGCGGCGAGTTGGAGATCGTCACCCGCTACGAACCGGACGCCGCCGACAGCTACCGGCAACTGGCCGCGCTGCTGCGTGCGCGTCATCCGCACGACGTCTTCTCCGAGGACGGCGCACTCGTCGATGACCATGTGGCGCAACTCCTTTCGGGCCGCACCATCGCGACGGCCGAGTCGTGCACGGCGGGTCTGCTGGCGGCGCGCCTGGCCGACCGGCCCGGCTCCTCGGCCTACCTGGCCGGTGGCGTGGTGTCGTATTCGAACGAAGCCAAGGCCGACCTGCTCGGCGTCGATCCCGCGCTGATCGCGGCCCACGGTGCGGTGTCCGAACCGGTGGCCGAGGCCATGGCGGCCGGCGCGCTGCAGCGGTTCGGCGCCGACGTCGCCGTGGGTATCACGGGCATCGCCGGCCCCGGCGGTGGTAGCGACGAAAAGCCGGTCGGCACAGTGTGTTTCAGTGTCGGGCTGGCCGACGGTGCGACCCACACGCGCACGATCCACCTGCCCGGCAACCGGGCCGACATCCGGGAGCGGTCGACGACCGTCGCCATGCACATGCTGCGCCGCGTACTCAGCGGTCAGCCTGTGACGGTCTGACCGGCCTTACTGGTCCGCCAGGTCGGCGTCCCAGACCTCGAGAATCTTGGTCAGGATCTCCTCGGGCACACCGAGACCCGCCAGATGGCTCTCGCCCGGCAGCGTGAACATCTCGGCGTCGGCGATGCGCGCGACCGCGTGCTCGCCGTGGGCGTAGGGCACGATGTGGTCGGCGTCGCCGTGCCACCAGCGCACCGGCACCTTGATGTCCTCGAGTCGGAAGCCCCAGTCGCGGGCGAACACCACAATGTCGGCGAACGGCGCGGCCAGCTGCTTGCGGCTGCCGTTGAGCAGGTCGTCGAGGAACATCGCCTTGAACTCGGGGCGGCTCAGCAGGTTGCGGTCGCCGTCGGGGGAGATGCGCGCGTACAGGTCCAGGGCGGGGGAGCCGAACGGCGCGATCACCTTGATGAGCGACCCCGCCACCCAGCGGATGGGGGTGTCGGCGACCTCGAGGATCGGCCGCACGATCTTGGCCAGCTCCATCAGGCCGCTGCTGATGCCGTCCTCGCCGATCAGCGGAGCGACGCCGCCGAGCACCGCGGCCATGACCACCCGGTCGGGCATGGCGGCCGCCGTGGCCAGCGTGTACGGGCCACCGCCGGACAGGCCGATCACCGCGAACCGGTTGATGCCGAGGGTGTCGGCGATGGTCCGCAGGTCCTCGGTGAACCCGAGCACGTTCTCGTACTGGTACGGCGTCGAGGAACCGATGCCGGGGCGGTCGATGCCGATCAGCCGGATGTTGTTGCGGGAGGCGAAGCTGCGGGCCTCGGTCGGGATCTGGCGGCGCGCGCCGGGCGTCCCGTGCAGCCAGAACACGGCACGCCCCTGCGGGTTCCCGAACTCGGCGAAACCGATCTGGCGGTCCTCGCCGACGGCGATGTTGCCTTCCAGCTTCGGGCGATCGATCGACATGACCATGGCCGAATTGTCGCACGCCGCAACGGGCGGGCTCAGTGGCGCGGGTAGTGGTGCGCCCAGGGCGCGGCTTGCTCCAGCTGCCGGGCCAGTTGCAGCAAGATGGTCTCGTCCGGCGCCATCAGCTGGACGCCGATCGGCAGTCCGTCCGCGGTGCGGCCCAGCGGCAGGGAAATGGCGGCCCAGCCCGTCACGTTGGCCAGCGACGTCCAGCCGGTGGTGGCGAATTCGACGTCGAAGAACTCCCGGGTGCTGGCGCGGGGCTGATCGAGCAGGCCGTACGGCGGCGGTCCCGACAACAGGGTCGGCACCAGCAGGACATCGTGGCCGGCCATGCCGGCGGCGAACCGCCGGGTCTGGTCGTGGACGGCCGCGATCGCTTCGGCGTAGGCCAGACCGGTGGTGGTGAATCCCTCGCGGATCATCATCCACGTGCTCGGTTCGAATTCGTCTTCGCGTGGCGGGCGGCCCAGGTGCGCCGTTGCCAGCTCATGCAGTTGGACGTTGCTGACCCGGTGCAGCACCGCGACGGCGTCGGCGACAGCGTCTGGATCGATGCTCGGCGCCGACGGCTCGACGTGGTGGCCCAGGCCCGCCAGCAGCGCGCCGGTGGCCTCGACAGCGGCGGCGACCTGCGGGTCGGTGCCCGGCCCCGGGAACGGCGAATCCACCGCGATCGCGATGCGTTGCGCCGCCGGCGTCTGCGCGATGGCGTCGAGGAACGACTGGGCGGGCCGGGGCGCAGAGTACGGATCGCCCGGCGCACTACCGGTGACGGCATCGAGCAGCGCCGCGCTGTCGCGGACGGTGCGGGTGAGGGCGTGCTCGTTGACCAGCCCCTCCAGCCCGTGCCCGGCGCTGGGCGCGAACGAGGTGCGGGCGCGGCGCGGTTTGAGGCCGACGACGCCGCAGCATGATGCCGGCACCCGGATCGAGCCGGTGCCGTCGCCACCAGAGGCGGCGGGCACGATGCCGGCCGCGACGGCGGCGGCGGACCCTCCGCTCGATCCGCCTGGGGTGACCTCCGGTGACCACGGATTGACAGTCGGCCCGAACAGGGACGGTTCGGTGGTGCAGTGGTTGCCCCACTCCGGGGTGTTGGTCTTGCCGAAGATCACCAGCCCGGCGTCCAGATACCGATGCACGATCCAGGCGGTCTGGTCGGCGACATGGCTGCGCAGCGCCCGTGACCCCATGGCCTCCGGGGCGCCGGCCAGCGACGCCCCGAGGTCCTTGAGCAGGAACGGCACCCCGGCCAGCGGTCCGGCGGTGCCGGTGCGCAGCACGCCGGACTCATCGAGCCGGCGGGCCTGTTCACGGCCGCGGTCGAACAGATCGGTGACCACGGCGTTGAGCGCGCGCGCCGATTCGAGCCGGGCGATCGCGGCCTCCAGCAGCTCGGCGCTGCTCACCGCCCCGCCGGCCACCAGTTGCGCTTGCCCGACGGCATCGTCCACGAGATCGGTCACCAGGGCATCCTGCTGGCGCGCAAGCGATCTGGCAACCGTGACCGGTTGATTTGGTCAGCCGGCGACGGCCTTGCTGTCGGCGCGGGTCTTCCACAGGCTCGCCACCGTCGTCACGACGAGCGTGACGATGATGACCGCCAGCGACAGCAGCGTGGGAATCTGCGGTACGTGCACGGGCTCACCGCCGTTGATGAACGGCAGCGTGTTCTCGTGCAGTGCGTGCAGGACCAGCTTCACGCCGATGAACGCGAGGATGAAGGCCAGGCCCTGCGACAGGTAGACCAGCCGCTTGAGCATGTCGCCGAGCAGGAAGTACAGCTGGCGCAGACCCATCAGCGCGAACACGTTGGCGGTGAACACCAGGTACGGCTCCTGGGTCAGGCCGTAGATCGCCGGAATCGAGTCGAGCGCGAACAACAGGTCGGTGGTCCCGAGCGCGACGATGACCAGGATCATCGGGGTCAGGACCCGCTTCCCGTTCACCACGGTGTGCAGCTTGCTGCCGTCCCACTGGTCCGAGGCCTTGAGGTACTTGCGGGCGAACCGCACCATCGAGTTCTCGGCGTCGTCGTCGTGCTCGGTGTCGCGGGCCAGCTTGATCGCGGTGTACACAAGGAACGCGCCGAACAGGTAGAAGATCCACGAGAACTTCGAAATGGCAACGGCGCCAAGGGCAATGAAGATGCCACGGAAGATCAGCGCCAGGATGATGCCGATCAGCAACACCTCCTGCTGCAAGATTCGCGGCACTTTGAAGCTGGCCATGATGATCAGGAAGATGAACAGGTTGTCGATCGAGAGGCTGTACTCGGTGAGCCAGCCCGCGAAGTACTCGACACCGTATTGACCGCCGTGGAACTGCCATACCCAGATGCCGAACGCGATCGCGAGGCCGATGTACAGCGCCAGATATCCGGCGGTTTCGCGGGTGGTCGGTTCATGCGGGCGGCGGCCGATCACCACCACGTCGAAGAGAAGTACGGCGATCGTCACCCCGAGGGTGATGGACCATTCCAGCGTCGAAACATTCATATGAGGGTGCCTCCGGGCGTCAGTGAACGACCGAGGTCTCTACCACCGCCGTAGCGGCCCGCAGCACCGGCTGCCCGACATTGGACAACGTGATGACGACACTGCGGCGAAGGAATACTCCCCTCACGAACCATTATCGCAGACCGCCGGCGTCACGCCGTGACCACCACCGTCAACTGCGACCCGTCGCGTTCGACGCGCATCCCGGCACGGCGGGCGACGGCAGCGACGGCGGCGGCGTCGCCCGGTTCGGCGCGGCTGCCGGCGAGCGCTCGGGCCAACCGGCCCTTGTGAGCCTTGTTGAAGTGACTGACGACGGTGCGCCGCCCGTCGGGATGTTCGGTGTAGACGTCGACGGTCACCGCACCGGGAATCTTGCCGAGCGCCTCGTATGAGCCGGACCGCAGATCGACGATGAGCTCCTGCTGCTGCAGCTGCGCCAGCACGGGTTCCAGGACCGGCTTCCAGCGGCTGGCCAGGGTCCCGCCGGCGGGCAGCTTCGACGATGCCGACAGCCGGTAGGCCGGAATCTGGTCGTCGGCGCGCAGCAGCCCGAACAGCGCCGATCCGACTGCCAGCCGTGCGCGGGCACGGGTTGCGGTGGCGCCGCGCAGCGAGCCGATGTCCAGGGCGTCGTACAGCACCCCGGTGTAGCGGTCGATGGCCGGCATCGTCGGGGCGCTGCGCAGTTCCGCGTTCCGCTGGATCTCGGAGTCCTGCGACGCGGAGATGGCGAGGGCCTTGCGGCTGGCTTCCGGGTTGGCTGCGAGCTCGACGAGCTCGTCGAGCAGCGCCGTGCGCAGCGGCGTGAGTTCCGGCACACTGAGCGCCCCGAGCCGCAGCGGCGGTCCGTCGCCACCTGGGCGCTTGGTCTCCGAGGGCGGCAGCAGCACGATCACGGCGAAGACGGTAGCCGACGCCGCTTGGTACGACGCGTACCATCTACCTGTCAATCAGGGGTGTTTGCTTTGCCGCTGTGGTCGCGGTGGCCTAAAGTTCGGTACCTACTGACGTCGGGGCAGAGGTCGGTGGGCCGAGGTTCCGTACCTGCGGTGATTACCAGAAATGCTGGGGTGGTTATGGGTAGGAACGCCAAGTTCGCCGTTGACATGCGGGTTCGCGTAAACCGTGGCGACGCCAAAGACGTGCGTGGTGTGATCGTGGAGGACTACGGCGATCATGCGGGCTATTCGGTCGATGTCGGTGAAGACCATATTGTCGACGCGGCGCGCCGCTGGGCTGTCCTGCTGGACAGTGGCACTCTCGTTTTCGCCGACGACGCACATCTGAAGCCCGAATAGTCCCGGTCAACCGGAAGCGATGAGCAGCGGAACCAGCTGCTCGGCATCTGTCCATGATCCGTGCTGCCCGATGAGGGCAGATTCAAGAGGCTCGACCGTCCGACGTACCAGTCCGGCGTTGTCCCGGGCCGCTGCCACGACATCGCCGATGCGGCTGCGCGCCGCGTCACCGACCCGCGCGCCGAACCAGCCCTCGGCGATGGCATGCTCCTTGGTGCGCACCCAGGCCTTGGCGCCCAACGTTTCTCGCCACGCGTCGGCGACCGCATCGGCTGCTCCCGCCGCGACATAGACGTGCCGCGCCCGGGCCTCCCCGGCGACGGCGACGACGCCGTCCAGCAGCTCGGGACACGCATCGATGTCGACGACGTGGGCTTCGTCGAGGTTGACCATGCCGTGGTCGGCGACGACCGCCAGCAGCCCGCCGGCCGGCAAGGCCTCGACGATCGATTCGACGAGCCGGTCCACCTGCCGCAACTGCATTCGCCACGCCGTCGACCCGGCGCCGTACAGATGGCCGAGCATGTCGAGATCGGCGTGGTAGCCGTAGCAGAAGCCGCCGTCGGCGACGGCCTGCTGCACGCGGGCGGCGAGGTCGCCGAGCCGGTGCACCCCGACGTACTGGCCGCCGCGGAGCACCGCGCGGGTCAGCCCCGAATTGGTGAACTCGGCGCCCGAGATGACGCTCACCGCCACGCCGGCGGCGGTGGCCTGACCGAACGTGGTCGGCAGGGGCTGCACGTCCTCGGGCACCAGCACGTCGCGCAGATCGGCGCCGAAGGGGTGCGGCGTCCAGCGCAGCGCGTTCACCACGCCGTGGTCGGGAATCCGGAACGAGTAACCGACCATGCCGTGTTCGCCGGAGCGCCGGCCGGTTCCCACCGCCGCCAGACCCGCGCTGGTGGTCGACGGATACCCGACGCGCAGGTTCCGTCCACGCAGTCCCGCCAACACCGGAGCGTCGTCGGCGTAGGTGTCGAGGAGTTGCGCACCGAGACCGTCGATCAGCAGGACGCACGCGCCGCGAACACTGCCGGGCAGGTCGATGGGCTGGTGCACGCCGTCGAGCCGGGCACCGGCCACACCCATCGCGGACAGCACGGCCGGCACCACGTCGGCCAGATGTGGCGCGTCGGGTCGCGGGCTCGGGAGATCCATGGCCGCGAGCTTAGGGATTTCCCGGGTGAAGTAAATGCAATTACTGCGTGGGAAGCCCCATCGGCGCCGAGAGCAAATTCCTATTCAGCACCGTGAATAGGGAAAACGCAATGATCGCGCAGTGCGAGCAAATGCGTCGTTATCCGCCCCAGCCCCGGGTGCCGTCCCAGCCGCCACAGATGCCGTTGAAGCAACCGTGTCCGAAGCCGCCGGTGACGGGGTTCCAACCGCCGCAGCCGCGCCAGTTCGCACCGTCGCCGCAGCCACCGCCGCCGCCCTGGCCATCGGGCCCGCCGTAGCCGTTGTCGGCCACCACGGTCCGGTCCGCGCCGATGCTCCCGGTGAGGGTCATCGCTGCGGCCGGAGCGGCAACTATCGCTGCTGTGGCGGCCACCGCGGCGACCGCCGATGTCGTGAATTTCCGCCTAATTAGCATGTCTACAGAATGCTCCTGAGCGGCCGAATATTCCAGCCTCGGGCGCTCCTCATTGGATTTCTGTGAGCAGAGTTACTGCACGGACACGCCATTCTTGGGAAAAGAAAATCGGCCGGGTATCACGCGCTCGGGAGTGTCATCCAAGAAAAGTCACAGGTTTCCCATCGGGACCCGGGTGTTCGCCGCTGTTACCCTTTTCCCGTCATGAGTGTTGTGCCGAGCGGTGAAATCAAGGCACTGTCCGGCCTGCGCATCGTCGCCGCAGTGTGGGTGGTGCTGTTCCATTTCCGTCCGCTGTTGAAGCAGGCGTCACCGCCCCTGAGCGACGCTCTGGCCCCGATACTCGACTGCGGCGCGCAGGGCGTCGATCTGTTCTTCATCCTCAGCGGGTTCGTCCTCACCTGGAACTACCTCGAGCGCATGGGGCCGGCCTGGTCGACACGGGCGACGCTGCATTTCCTGTGGCTCCGCCTGGCCCGGGTCTGGCCCGTCTATCTGGTCACCATGCATCTTGCCGTGGCCTGGATCATCTTCACGCTCAACGTCGGCGACTTCCCGTCGCCGGAGGCGGCCACCCTCACCGGCCCCAACTACCTGCGTCAGCTGTTCCTGGTCCAGCTGTGGGTGGTGCCGTACTTCGACAACTCCAGCTGGGACGGCCCGGCCTGGTCGATCAGCGCCGAATGGCTGGCGTACCTGTTGTTCGGGTTGTTGGTCATCGTGCTGTTCCGGGTGGCCCGGGCGAGCCGGGCGCGCACGCTGCTGTGGCTGGCCTTCGCCGTCACGCTGCCGCCGCTGCTGTTCCTGGCCGCCACGGGCGAGTTCTACACGCCGTGGAGCTGGCTGCCGCGCATCATCCTGCAGTTCACGGCGGGTGCCCTGGCGTGTGCCGCCGTTCGCAAGCTGAACCTGACCGATCGGGGCCGCACGATCGCCGGGGTGCTGTCGGTGGTGCTGCTGGCCCTCATCGTGGGCCTCGTGTACTGGTTCGACGCACATCCGATCCCGACCATCCGCGACGACTTCGGCCTTGTCGACGTCTTCTTCCTGCCGCTGGTGGTGGCCCTGTCGGTCGGCACCGGAACCCTGCCCGCGCTGTTGTCGACCCGCGTGATGGTCTACGGCGGCAAGGTGTCGTTCGGCCTGTACATGGTCCACGAGCTCGTGCACCAGGGCTGGAACTGGGCCGCGGCGCAGTACCGCATCGAGATGTTGCCGAGCTGGAGCACCAAGTTCATCGTCCTGGCGCTGCTGGCCGGCTCGTTCGCCGGTGCGGTCGTGCTGTTCCATTACGTCGAAGAACCGGCGCGGCACTGGATGCGCCGCATGGTCGGTCCGGCGGACGGCTCGAAAGCCGTTGTAACGCAACGCAAGCTGCAGGCGATATCTGACGACGACGAAAAGCGCGCCGAGCGGGCGGGCTGACCGGAATCCGTCCTACCACCGAGTGATCATGGGAGACCAGTGCGCCATCTGACCACCTTGTTGCTGACCGCTGCGCTGTGTGCGGTGTCCGTGGTGGGCGCGCCCGGTCCGGCACACGCGTACCGGAATGTGCGCCCGGGGATGCCCGACCGCGTCGCGGTGATCAGCGATTCGTACACCAACGGCACCAACTTCGGCGGCCAGGGCCCGCACAGCTGGCCGGCGCAGGCCGGCCGCAACCTGGAGGCGTGGGGCGTTCCGATCACCGCCGACGTCGCCGCCGAGGGCCGGGCCGGATACGTCGTGCGCGGCGATCACGGCAGCATCTTCCTGGACCTCACCCGGCGTGCAGTGCGTCCGGACGACGCGCTGGTGGTGTTCTTTGGCTCCCGCAATGACCAGGGCGCCGACCTCGTGCAGCTGTCGGGCATGGCGCACGACGCCTTCGCCCAGGCGCGGGCGACGGCACCCGGCGCCAAGCTGCTGGTGATCGGGCCGCCATGGCCGACGGCCGACGTACCGCCGGGGGTGCTGCAGATCCGCGACATACTCGGCATGCAGGCCGGGATGGCCGGCGCGACGTTCATCGACCCGATCGCCGAGCGGTGGTTCGTCGACCGTCCGGACCTGATCGCGCCCGACGGCGTCCACCCGACCGACGCCGGGCACGATTACCTGGCGGGCCTCATCGCACCGCGGATCCGGGCCGAACTGCCTACTCGTTGATCGGCAGGTCGTCCCGCACGTCGTAGCGGACGTCGTTGCCGCCGTCCTCGCGGGCGCGTTCCATGGCCTCCTCGGCGGCGGCCAGCAGCGCGTCGATGACGATCTCGGGCGGGTGCACCGTAAGCGGAGCCAGCGGCGTGCAGACCACGCCGATACTCGCCGTCACGCGGGACGGTGTGGACTTCATGGCGCCCTGCACGCGGTCGATCAGCGGTGACGCATCGGGGCTGGTGAAGGTGTCCGCGACGATGAAGTCGCTGTCGGAGATGTGCGCGGCGATGGCGTTGCGGCGCACCGTCTCCCGCAGCGCCTGGCTGACGTCGATGCGGGCCCGGTTGGCGCGCCGTTGGCCGGACATCGACGACAGCAGCGGAAAGCTGTCGATGCTGACGACGGCGAGCACCATGTGACGGTCGTCCTGCCGGTTGCGGGCGGCGAGCAGGTTCGCGGCGCGCGAGTACAGGCCGTCGGTGTTGAGCAGCCCGGTCAGCGGTTCGATCTCGCTGTGGTGGATGTCCGTCGAGCTGAGCCCGATCGCGACGCGGCACGTGAAGAACACGAAGACGTTGAGCAGCGCGATGATCAGGACGGCGCACGCCGCCAACGCGGGGTCGTGCGACGCGACCCGGATTCCGAGGTATCCCAGCGTGAGCCCACCGAGGAGCCAGGGGCCGGCCAGCACGCTGGGGCGGTGCAGGAAGGCCACATAGCCGCTGGAGAAGATGAACGCGCTGGTCGCCAGCAGCCCGAGCATCGGATCGGTCATGATCAGGCAGGCCGCGCTCATCGGGATCGCGCCGAGGGTCACCGAGATCGCCGAGAACTGCTGCGAGGGCCAGGAATGGCGCAGCCAGACGGCGCCGACGCCGAGCGCGAAGACCCCCACCGCGACGGCGATCGCCTGGCGCACCGGGCCGTGCGGACCCGCGGGGCTGAGCATCAGCACCACGGGAACCATCCCGAGCACCGCGTTGAGTGCGGCGATCACCCGACAGGTCCTGGTCTGCAGGCCGCGGACGGCGAGCAGCGAGGTGAGCCAGTAATAGTGATTTTGTCCGGCAGCGGTCATGCGGCTACCCGAGGTCTCCCGCGTCAGCCGGCCGGCGAACCGGAGGGCCTGTCACGCTGCATTGCATATGCAGCAGATTAACAATCGCGCGACGCGGTTTAGGCGGCCGTCGGCAAACTCTGTGCATACGTTCAGCCTCAGCTACTACAGCCGGCGGCGAACTGGGCACCCGCGATTCGCCGGTTCGGGCGATTTTCCTGCGCGGGCGCGCCGGGTCGCCTAAAGTGTCTGCGGAACAACGGCTTTGACCTCTGCCAATGACATCGTCGCCGGTTTCCCGCCGCAAATTCTCGTGACACACATCACTCTCAAGTCTTGACTCAGTCCAAAAAAGCGCGTAGAAGTGAACACGTGACGACCGACTACACGGAGCAGCTGCGTTCCGCAGATCTCCGTGTGACACGGCCCCGCCTCGCGGTCCTGGAGGTGGTGGCGGGACGTCCGCATGCCGACACCGAAAGCGTCTTCGACGCGGTCCGCGCGATCCTGCCCGACGTCTCCCGCCAGGCGGTCTACGACGTACTGGCCGCACTGACCACCGCCGGGCTGATCCGCCGGATCCAGCCCTCGGGTTCGGTGGCCCGGTACGAGACCCGCGTGGGAGACAACCACCACCACGTCGTGTGCCGTTCGTGCGGCGCCATCGCCGACATCGACTGTGCCACCGGGGAAGCGCCCTGCCTGACCCCGTCGGACACTCACGGCGTGCTCGACGGTTTTGTCGTCGACGAGGCCGAGGTCATCTACTGGGGCATGTGCCCCGACTGCGCGGCAGCCACAACTTCACGATCACATCCGTGATCGCAGCACAATTCACCACCCTCGAAAGGAAGTGCAGTGCCTGAGGAAACTCACCCTCCGATCGGAGAAGCACAGACCGAGCCCGCCGAAAGCGGTTGCCCGATGCGCATCAAGCCGCCTGTCGAGGGAGGTAGCAACCGGGACTGGTGGCCCAACGCCGTCAACCTCAAGATCTTGCAGAAGAACCCCCCGGCGATCAATCCGCTTGATGAGGGCTTCGACTACCGCGAAGCCGTGCAGACCCTCGACTTCGAGGCCTTCGAGCGCGATTTCGACGAGCTGCTGACCAACTCGCAGGACTGGTGGCCCGCGGACTTCGGCCACTACGGGCCGTTTTTCATCCGGATGTCGTGGCACGCCGCGGGTACCTACCGCGTGCAGGACGGTCGCGGCGGCGGCGGACGCGGCATGCAGCGTTTCGCCCCGCTCAACAGCTGGCCCGACAACGTCAGCCTGGACAAGGCGCGCCGCCTCCTGTGGCCGCTGAAGAAGAAGTACGGCAAGAAGATCTCGTGGTCCGACCTGATCGTCTACGCCGGCAACCGCGCCATGGAGCACATGGGCTTCAAGACCGCCGGCTTCGCCTTCGGCCGTCCCGACTACTGGGAGCCCGAGGAGGACGTCTACTGGGGCGCCGAGCACGAGTGGCTGGGGTCGCAGGACCGCTACGCCGGCGGCAAGGGTGACCGCACCAAGCTGGAGAATCCGCTCGCAGCCAGCCACATGGGTCTGATCTACGTCAATCCCGAAGGCCCCGAAGGCAATCCGGATTACCTGGCCGCCGCCATCGACATCCGCGAGACCTTCGGCCGCATGGCGATGAACGACGTCGAGACCGCGGCCCTGATCGTCGGTGGCCACACCTTCGGTAAGGCCCACGGCGCCACCGACATCGAGAACGGCGTGGAGCCCGAGGCCGCCCCGCTGGAGCAGCTGGGCCTCGGCTGGGCCAACCCCGGCGTCGGCAACGAGACCGTCAGCAGCGGCCTCGAGGTCACATGGACCCACACCCCGACCAAGTGGGACAACTCGTTCCTGGAGATCCTTTACGGCAACGAGTGGGAGCTGACCAAGAGCCCGCAGGGGGCCAACCAGTGGAAGCCCAAGGACGGCGGCTGGGCCAACTCGGTGCCGATGGCACAGGGCACCGGGAAGACCCACCCGTCGATGCTGACCACCGACCTGTCGATGCGGTTCGATCCGGTCTACGGCGAGATCACCCGCCGCTGGCTGGATCACCCGGAGGAGCTCGCCGAGGAATACGCCAAGGCGTGGTTCAAGCTCCTGCACCGTGACCTGGGCCCGGTCAACCGCTACCTCGGGCCGCTGGTGCCCAAGCAGACGTGGATCTGGCAGGACGTCATTCCGGCCGGCACCCCGCTCTCGGATGCCGATGTCGCCACCCTCAAGGCCGCCATCGCCGGCTCGGGTCTGACGGTGCAGCAATTGGTTTCGACGGCGTGGAAGGCGGCCTCGTCGTTCCGCTCCAGCGACTTGCGCGGTGGGGCCAACGGCGGCCGGATCCGACTGCAGCCGCAGGTGGGCTGGGAGGCCAATGAGCCCGACGAACTGCGGCCGGTGATCGCGAAGCTCGAAGAGATCCAGGCCTCGGCCGGTGTGGCGGCGTCGTTCGCCGACCTCGTTGTCCTCGGCGGTGTCGTCGGCCTCGAAAAGGCAATCAAGGACGCCGGTTTCGATGTCGCGGTGCCGTTCACCTCGGGCCGCGGCGATGCCACCCAGGACAGCACCGATGAGGAGTCGTTCGCCTGGCTGGAGACACTGTCCGACGGCTTCCGCAACCACGTCGGCAAGGGCGATCCGCTGCTGCCCGAGTACCGGATCATCGACAAGGCCAACCTCCTCGGTCTGTCCGGTCCGGAGCTGACGGTGCTGATCGGCGGTCTGCGGGTCCTGGATGTGAACTACGGCGGCACCAAGCTCGGCGTGTTCACCGACAAGCCGGGGGCGTTGACGACGGACTTCTTCGTCAACCTGCTCGACATGTCCACCAAGTGGGCCCCGTCGTCGGACGACGACGGCACCTACGTCGGCACCGACCGCGCCAGCGGCGCACCGAAGTGGACCGCCAGCCGCGTCGACCTGCTGTTCGGCTCGAACTCGCAGCTGCGGGCGCTGGCCGAGGTGTACGCCGAGGACGATGCCAAGGAGAAGTTCGTCAAGGACTTCGTCGCGGCGTGGACCAAGGTGATGAACGCCGACCGGTTCGACATCTAGTCAGAACCTGACTCAGTACCCCGTGGGCCTTGGGGCTCACGGGGTACTGTGCTTTTCGTGCTCCTCGACGAACTCCGCTGGTTCGTCGTCCTGGCTGAGGCCGAGCATGTCACCGATGCCGCCGCAGAGTTGGGCGTCGCACAGCCGACCCTGTCCCGGGCCCTGGCCCGGCTGGAAAACCAGGTCGGCACACCGCTTTTCGACCGCACCGGCCGTCGGCTCCGACTGAACGGGTACGGGCAGATCATGCTCGAACACGCCCGCCGCAGCATTGCGGAAATGGATGCGGCGCAGAGCCGCATCGCGGCACTGCTGGATCCGGACAGCGGCCTGGTCCGGTTGGCTTTTCTGCATTCGGCCGCGAATTGGTTTGTGCCGGAGGTGCTTCGGCAGTTCCGGGCGCTGGCCCCGGCGGTGCGCTTCGAGCTGTTCCAGGGTGCGGCACACGACATCGCGGAACGGCTGCGTACCGGGCAGGCCGACGTCGCGATCACGTCGCCGCGGCCGACGCAGGTCCCGTGCATCTGGCGCGTGCTGTACGTCGAACGGTTGTGCCTGGCGGTGCCCGCCGACCACCGATTGGTGGGCCGTGCCCGCGTGCGCCTGAGCGAGGTGGCCGACGAGACCTTCATCGCACTCGGGGCGGATTTCGGACTGCGCCAGCTGACGGATCAGGTGTGGGCCGAGAGCGGCATCACGCCCGAGATCGCGTTCGAAGCCATGGAGATTCCGACGATGGAAGGCTTGGTCGCGGCGGGATTCGGCGTCGCCGTGGTACCGGTGCCGCGGCCCGGTCGCGGTGATCCGGCGGTGATCTACATCCCATTGTCCGATACCCGGGTCAAGCGCGAGATCGGCATGGCGTGGGTCAAGGGCCGCGAATTGTCGCCTGCCGCAGCACGATTCGCCGAGCTGGTGAGCTCGACGGCATCTGATGCACGAAACGCATGAATTTACCCAAACTAATGTATTGGACACATGAACTCGGGCGTTCCTAGCCTGCGTTCGTGACTGTTGATGCGCCCGTCTGGACCGGCCATGTGCGCGGTTCCACGGAGTACCGCAGACTGCTGGGCGCGCTGTTCTGCGCAGGCGTGGCGACGTTCGCGCAGCTGTACTCGCCGCAGGCGGTGCTGCCGCTGATCGCGCGCAGCCTGAATACCGGCGCGGCGGCTTCCGCGCTCATGGTGTCGACGTCGACGATCGGTCTGGCGCTCGGTGTCATCGGCTGGTCGACGCTCGCCGACCGCATCGGCCGGGTGCGCGCGATGTCCTACTCGGTCTGTGTGGCAACGGGTTTGGCGCTGCTGGTGCCGTTCGCCCCGACATTCCAGCTGCTGCTGGCCGGACGATTCGCCGAAGGGTTGGCGCTCGGGGGAGTGCCTGCCATCGCGGTGGCCTACCTGACCGAGGAGATCGAGGCCGGCCACGCCGCCCGGGCCGCGGGCACCTACGTCGCCGGCACCACCATCGGCGGTCTGCTCGGCCGCCTGGTGGCCGCTCCGGTGGCCGAGTTCACCGACTGGCGGTGGGCCATGTTCGTCGTCGGATTGCTCTGCAGCGCAGCAGCTGTCGGCTTCATGCGGCTGGCTCCCGAACCTCAGGGCTTCGTCCCGGCCGACGAGGAAACCGAGGGCCCTCTGGTGCACCGGCTCGCCGCCAACCTGCGCAACCCCAGGCAACTGGTGCTCTACCTGCAGGGCTTCCTGCTCATGGGCGGGTTCGTCGCGATGTACAACTTCCTCGGCTTCCGGCTGAGCGCCGCGCCGTTCGGCTTGCCGCAGACCGTCGTCAGCCTGGTATTCGTGGCCTACCTGGCGGGCACCTGGGCGTCGGCGTGGGCCGGCGCCGCGGCCAGCCGGTACGGCCGGCGCCGGGTCCTGCTGGGCAGTGTCGCGGTGATGGGGATCGGTGTGGTGATCACCTTGAGCCACAACGTGTTCGCGGTCCTCGCCGGTCTGCTGGTCGCCACCGCCGGGTTCTTCGGCGCGCACGCCACGGCCTCGGGCTGGACCGGCCAGTTGGCCACGGTGGGCAAGGCGCAGGCCGGCTCGCTGTACAACCTGGCGTACTACGCCGGGTCGAGTGTCATCGGATGGGTCGGCGGTATCGCCTTCGACACCGCCGGGTGGGCGGCCGTGGCCGCCGTCATCGTGGGGCTGCAGGTCGTCGCCGGACTCGCGGCGGCTGCCGTGCTGCGTGACTAGTGCTGGTTCGCCCGCTGGCGGACCCGGTCCTTGATGGCCTCGGGCAACGCGTCGGCCGGAAGCAGCCGCGGTAGCAGGTCCGGTTCGAGGGTCAGGGCGCGGAACACCATCGCGACGGTGACGTCGTGCGGCGGGCGGGAGACCACCGTGATCGATGCCCCGGCACGGAGCACTCCGGGCGTCACGACCCGCAGGTAGGCGCCGGGCACGGCCCGTGTGGTGAAAGTCTTGACCCAGCCACGGATTTCGAGCCACTCGGCGAAGGTGCGGCACGGGATGCGGGGCCGGCTCACTTCCAGGAGCGGGCCGCCGTCGCCGATCTGCCAGCGCTCGCCGATGAGGGCATTGTTCACCTCGAGCCCCGCGGTGGTCAGGTTCTCGCCGAACGAGCCGTTGGCCAGCTCGCGGTCGAGGTGCACCTGCCAGTCATCGAGGTCTTCGCGGGCATAGGCGTACACCGCCTGGTCGTCACCGCCGTGGAACTGTTGGTCGCCGATGGTGTCGCCGACCAGACCGCTGCCGAGGCCGCCGTGCATGGGGCCGGGGGCGCGGACCGGTACCGGCTCGGACGTCGGGCGCTTGTCGATTCCGGTGCTCAGCTGATCCTTGTCGGGGCTGGGTCGAGGGACCGCCAGATTCACCGTCAGGATCGCTGCCATGGCGCAAGCCTAGAGGTGCGGCCCGGCGCCTTCGACCGGGAGTGGTGCGGGTCACCGGCAGCGCCGAATTTGGCCGCCCTGGATCACCTTTCGATCACATTTTCGATAAAGATCGCGCGCTGACCTGCATTTATGTGGGATAAGACGCGCGCGTGGGGTAAAAGTGACGTTAGTGAAATTTGTGACGAGAGGGACCACCGGGGTCACGACCCCTGCGTAGACCACGCAGCGTCGTGTGCCGGTGGCGCACGACGAGAGGTGGCCGAGATGCGGCGGATCATTGTGACGGTGGCGAGCGCGGCACTGCTGGCGGCGCCCATGGCGGTGGCAGCTCCGCTGGTGTCGGCGCCCCTCGCGTCGGCCGACAGCACCTGGACCGGCGGCACCCACCGGCAGGCCATCGACTTCGTCATCCAGCGCGCGCTGTCGCAGCGCGGGGTGCCGTTCGTCTATGGCGGCGGTAATGCCAACGGCCCCAGCCTGCCGCCGGCCAGCGTCACGACCTCGGCCGCTCCGGTGACCCAGCCGGCGCCTCAGGTCGGCCTGCAGCCGATGGGTGTCGCGCAGCCGGCGGCAGCGCCGCAGACCAACGCGATCATCCCGGGCCTGTCGGGTCTGTTCGGCCCGTCGCCGACCGCGGGCGCCCTCACGCCAGCGCCGACCACGCCGGGCTTCGATGCCTCCGGTCTGGTGCAGTACGCGTTCGCCGGCGTCGGCATCAAGCTGCCGCGGTCGTCGGGCGAGCAGTACAAGGTCGGTCGCAAGATCACCGCGGATCAGGCCTTGCCGGGCGACCTGCTGTTCTACGGGCCGGCCGGCTCGCAGAGCGTCGCGCTGTTCGTCGGCAACGGCCAGATGATCGAGGGCACCGAGCCCTCGGTGACAGTGGGCCCGGTGCGCACCAATGGCATGGACCCGTACCTGAGCCGCATCATCGAGTGGCAGTAGCGGCCGCAGCAGCACCCCAGCGCTGCGGGCGTGACGCAGTCTTGACAGACTGTCGGGTATGGCACAGATAACCCTGCGTGGAAACCCCATCAACACCGTCGGCGAGCTGCCCGCTGTCGGGTCCGCGGCCCCGGCATTCGCCCTGACCGGAGCCGACCTGGGTCCGGTCACCAACGACCAGTTCAGCGGTAAGTCCGTGGTGTTCAACATCTTTCCGTCGGTTGACACCCCGGTGTGTGCCACCAGCGTGCGGACCTTCAACGAGCGGGCGGCGGCCGACGGCGCCACCGTCGTGAACGTGTCCAAGGACCTGCCGTTCGCGCAGAAGCGCTTCTGCGGTGCCGAGGGCATCGAGAACGTCACCACCGCGTCGGCGTTCCGCGACAGCTTCGGTGAGGACTACGGCGTGACCATCGCCGACGGCCCCATGGCCGGCCTGCTCGCCCGCGCCATCGTGGTGATCGGCGCCGACGGCAACGTCGTCTACACCGAACTGGTGCCCGAGATCGCCCAGGAACCGGACTACGACGCGGCGCTGGCTGCCGCCAAGTAACACCAGCTCTTCGACGGACGGGGCGTGTGCCAGGGGCACGCGCCCCGTCCGCATTTCTGCATCGGGCATGATGACTTGGTGCAGCTGCGATTACCGATACCGGCTTTGTCGTTGCGAGCCATCGTCGTCGTCGCCGCGTTGTCGGTGGTCGCGACGGTGCTGATCATCGGAACCTGGGTGTGGATCGGTGTCACCAATGACCAGTACAGCCAGCTCGATCGGCGGCTGGACTCGCTGAGCAGCCTGCCCGACGTCAATACCCTCCTGAGCATCGCCCGGCAGAACCCCACCGGCACGCCGCAGTCCGAGGGCTCACTGGTGCAGACCGTCCGCATCGGCGCCGCCACGGTCTCGATGCCGCCGGAGATCGTGCTGCCGCAGTTCGAGGCCGGGTATGCCACCACCACGATCAATGGCGTCGAGTACCGGGTCCGCACCGTCACCACGGGTTCGGCGTCGATCGCGCTGGGCGCACCGCTGGCGGAGGCACAGCGGCAGATTCGCAACCTGCACATCCGCATTCTGGCCATCTGCAGCGGCATCATCGTCGGCACGTTCGTGGTCGGCGGCTCGATGTGGTTCGTGATGATCAACCCGTTCCGCAAGCTCGCCCAGCAGGCCCGGCAGATCAATTCCCAGTCGAAGCCGGAAGAGGTCCACGTGCGGGGCGTCTCGGAGGCCGTGGAGATCGCCGAGGCGGTCGAGGGCATGCTGGCCCGCATCGGCGAGGAGCAGGAGCGCACCAAGGCCGCGCTGGAATCGGCCCGCGACTTCGCCTCGGTGGCATCGCACGAATTGCGCACACCGCTGACCGCTATGCGCACCAACCTCGAGGTGCTGTCCACGCTGGACCTCGGGGCGGAGCAGCGCGCCGAGGTGATCGGCGACGTCATGCGCACGCAGAGCCGCATCGAGGCGACGCTGACGGCGCTGGAACGGCTCGCGCAGGGAGAGCTCACCACGGCTGACGACCTGGTGCCCGTCGACATCACCGAGCTGCTCGACCGCGCCGCACACGACGCGGTGCGGGTGTACCCCGACCTCAACGTCGCTCTCGTGCCGTCCCCGACGGTGCTGATGCTGGGGCTGCCCGTCGGGCTGCGGCTGGTCGTCGACAACGCAATCGCCAACGCCGTCAAGCATGGTGGCGCGACGCGGGTGCAGTTGTCCGCCGTCAGCTCGCACGACGGGGTGCAGATCGCCATCGACGACAATGGCACCGGCGTACCGGAACACGAGCGTGACGCGGTGTTCCATCGCTTCGCGCGAGGATCCACCGCGTCACATTCGGGTTCGGGTCTCGGTCTGGCATTGGTGGCTCAGCAGGCCGAACTGCACGGTGGCACAGCGTCTTTGACGCAGAGTCCGCTCGGCGGCGCGAGGCTCCTGCTGGAGCTGCCCGCGCCGCGTCCGCAATCGGACTGAGCTAGATGCAGGCGCCGAAGATGCAGAATCCGCCGTCAGGCTCCCAGCCGCCGTTCCAGGTGCCCGGCGGGTTCCAGCCCCAAGCGGGCGGCGGCGGCGGACCCCAGCCGGGTCCGGGTCCCGGACCGTTCCAGCCTGGGCCGTGACCCCAGCGCGCCGGCACCGGGGCCATGCCGGTATCCGCACTCGCGGTACCCGCGCCCAGTCCGACGGCTCCGGCGGCAACGCCGCTGGCGAGAGCCAAACCAACAATGAGTTTTATCGATTTCATGATCTACTCCACTCCTCGACTCAATCGATTGCTACAACAACGTTGCGGCGCTCGCTGTTTCTCGGTCTGTAGCCATTATCGTTAGTCACCCTATGTATGGCCTGTGCTCGCCTTAGGTGGTGGCTTTCGGTTTCCGCGGCCGACTGCACCGCCTAGATGCAGGCGCCGAACAGGCACACTCCGCCGTCCGGTTCCCAGCCGCCGTTCCAGGTGCCCGGTGGGTTTCCAGGTGGCGGTGGCGGTCCCCATGCCGGTGGCGGCGGCGGGCCCCAAGCCGGTGGCGGCGGAGGTCCCCAGTGGTGGTCCGGTGGCGGAGGTCCCCAGCCGGGGCCGGGCGGCGGTGGTGGTGGGCCCCAGTCGGCGCTGGCGACACCGGTGCCCAGCGCGAGCGCGCCGGCGGTCAGGCAGCCCGCGACCGCCAGGCCCGCAATCATTTTCGGTGGTTTCATCGTGAATCGTCTCCGTTCTCGGTTGTCGGCGGAAGCCATCGAGCTCCGGCTTGCCCATGCAACGCCGCCAGGTTGTGGATCAGCTGTGCCCGACGTATGTAGTGGGTCTCGATTTGGGCAAGGGGAGTACGCCCCGGACCTCGTGCGGGCGGGCCGGTCAGGTCGCGCTCCCTACAATTGGCCGATGTCCGTCAATCGTCGGGTCACCCGAGCCGGAGCCGCGCAATGCTGATCGGCGTCCTCGCGGCGCTGGTCGCCTGTTTCAGTTATGGCACCGCGTCGGTCCTGCAGTCCCGTGCCGCACGTCGAGACGGCGAGGCCGCCGAAACCGGTCCGACGTTGCGCTCGACCGTGACGGCGATCCTGACGCCCCTGTTCCTGGTCGGCATGCTGCTGGACGGGTTGGGATTTCTCGGCAGCCTGGTGTCGGCGCGGCTGATCCCACTGTTCCTGTCGCAGACCATCATGAGCGCCAATCTCGCGGTGACCGCCGTCCTGAGTGTGCTGGTGCTCGGAGTGCGGCTGCGCGCGCGGGACTGGGCTGCGATCGCGATAGTCCTTGTGGCACTGTGCATCCTGGGCTTCAGCGCCGGTGAACTCGGCACGGAGGTGCCGGGCCGGCACATGCACTGGAGCGTGCTGGCGGCCGCGGTGCTGATCTTCGTCTTCGGGGTGGTACTCGTCCAGGTGCTCGGCAAGAAGGCGGCGGTTCCGGCCGGGCTGATCGCCGGCGTGCTGTACGGCGCCATGGCGGTGGCGGTCCGGATCGTCCACGGGCTCGACCCGTTCCGGTTGGACGTGCTGATCTCCGACCCGGCGGCGTGGGCGGTCGTGGTCGCCGGCGGCGGTGGCTTCTACCTCTTCACCGTCGCACTGCAGATCGGTTCGGTGAACGGTGTGGCCGCCGCACTCGTCATGGGGGAGACGGTGATTCCCGGCGTGGTCGGCGTCCTGCTGTTGGGTGATGTGGCCAAGCCGGGACTCGGGTGGCTGGTCGGGGTCGCTTTCGCCACCGCGGTCGCCGGTGCGGTAGCGATCGCGATCTTCGGTGCGGCAGAAGAGGAACCGGCGGTCGCCACGGCTCAGGCGTGAACCGTGGCGACCAGACCGTCTAGTCCTCCTTGCGGATCAAGCGGCCCAGGGCCTCACGGTCCGGTGCCAGCAGTTCGTCGATCCGCGCCTTGTTCACATCGGCGACGATGATCTCGCCGACCTCCTGGTAGACGTTGCTGAACAGGCCGTGCGACTTCATCTTCTCGGTCTGATAGATGTTGTCCTCGGTCGGCGTCACGTAGTAGACGATCTCCGACTTGAAGCGGTGGATCAGCCAGACATGGATCAGATCCATCAGGCGCTTCTGCCGCAGCTTCTCGGCGAAGGTGTTCTGGTCGCGCACCGTCAGGATGTTGCGGCCGTAGCGGTCCTTGATCGGGTCGACGACGACGTTGGCCAAGGGCTCGTCGCCGCTGCCGTAGATACCCAGATCCAGGACGTCGGAACCGGCGCGGCGGGGCCGCAGCTGCACGTGCAGCTTCTCTCCGATCTGGTAGTGGTCGCTCCACATGGCCAGCCACTCTTCGAGCAGCTTCTTGGGCACCTCGGTCTGGACGAGGTGCTGGTGTTGCGTGGAGCCGGCACCCATTGCCTTGGTGGTCGCGGTGCGGCCCGACGACGCGGCCAGCGCGGCATCGCTGCGCGGCCCGCCGACGAGCGTCTGCGGTGTGCGGTAAGGAGATTCGACGAGCCGCATCTTGCGTTGCAGCCGGGCCAGCGCCAGCATGCCCTCCTGTCGCAGGGACGTCGCGAACTCCTCGCACGCCACACCGTCCACCTGGTGGCCGCCGTAGGTGATGAAGTTGAAGACGAAGCCCATCTTGCCGAGTTCCTCTGGGAACGCCCGCATCTCGTCATCGGTCATGCCGGTGGTGTCCCAGTTGAACGACGGCGACAGGTTGTACGCCAGCATCTGGTCGGGGAATTCGGCGTGGATGGCTTCCGCGAATTCCCGGGCGTCGGCCAGGTCCGCGGTTTTCGTCTCCATCCACAGGATGTCCGCGAACGGCGCGGCCGCAAGGGATTTCGCGATCGCGTACGGGATGCCGCCGCGCACCTGGTAGTAGCCCTCGGGGGTCTTGGCGAGCTCGCAGTCCCACGCCACGTCGGCGCCCAGTTCACGGGCCTTCTCCCGAGCCGCATACAGCGACGCGCGGGCTGCGAACTTGCGCCACTCCTCGGGGCTCACCGTGGTGGCCTCACCCTCCTTGGCCCGGAACTGCAGCACTTCGGCCACGGCCTCGCAGTAGGTGTTCAGGCCCGAATCCGCCTGCCACGCCTCGACGAACTTCGACTCGACCTTGTCGAACACCGAGTCGACGGACTGCCCGGAGTTCTGGTCCCAGGCGGCGGCCGCCTCGTCGATGAGGCCCGCGATGCCGTGACTGTCCAGCCAGGCGTCGGCGGATGCGTACTGGCCCTCGGGCAACGCGTAGAGCAGGTGCCCGCGCAGGTCGGTGACACCCTTGTCGTGGAAGCGGCGCACCATCGCCAGGAAACAGGACTTGTACGACGGGATGTTGAGATTGGTGGCGCCCAGCAGGAACGGCTGGTCGCGCTCGTCGGCGGCACTGTCGATGAGGTTGGCGGCCTCGGCGTCGGTGCGCGCCACGATGATTCCCGGCACACCCATCATGTCCAGCTGGAAGCGCGCGGTGTTGAGGCGCTTGAGCTGTTCATCCGAGGGCACGAGCACCTTGCCACCCTGGTGGCCGCACTTCTTCGTGCCGGGCCGCTGATCCTCGATGTGGTAGCCGGGGACGCCCGACTCGACAAAACGGCGAATCAGGTTGCGTACGTGGGCATCTCCGCCGTGACCGGTGTCGGCGTCGGCGATGATGAACGGCCGATAGTCGATCGCGGGCGTGGCCGCGCGCTGTTCCTCGGTCATCTGCAGGCGTAGGTACTGCTGGTTGCGGTCCGCGGTCAGCAGGGCACGCACCAGCCCGGCGGCCTCGTCGGGCACCTGGCTCAGCGGGTAGCTGGCCAGGTCGGGCCCGGGGTCCTCACTGATGGAGCCCTTGGCCGACGTGGCCCAGCCACCGAGGTAGATGCCTTCGATGCCGATCCGCTTCATCACCACCGCCTGGCCGGGGGAGTACGGCCCGAACGTCGTGATGCTCTTCTTCTGCGCGAACAGCTCGCGCAGCCGCGGATAGAACGCTTCGGCGGCCTGCCGGGCCACCGGATAGTCGGACGGGATGGTGCCGCGCTGTTCGACGACCTGCCGCGCGGTGTAGAGCCGCGTGATGCCGTCGAAACGGGGGCTGTCGAAATACTCCTGCACGTCGGCGACGTTCTGCTCGAACGACGTCGCAACTGCTTCGAGAGTCATGGACTGCTCCTTGCTGAGCTGGTTTCCGATGAGCTCTCCGAGCCTATCGCCGCGGGGCTGCCGTGAATACGCGATCAGACATTCACATCGAACCCGAGGGCGACGTCGCAGGCGGCCTGTCCGCCGCGGATACCCCAGTTCTCGAGCGCGCTCTCGCGGAGCAGGATCGTGATGTGGTCGGCCGGAATGTCGAAGGCGGCAAGGCGGCCCGTGATCTCGCGGTACAGCGCGCGCTTGGCGTCCACCGACCGCCCGGCGAAACAGTCGACGGTCACCAGGGTGTACCGCTCGGGATGCGCGAGATGCGGCGCGTGCGAAAACCGGTGCGGCTCATGGACGAGGAGCCGGACGTGCTTGTCGCCGACCGGGATCTGGAACGCGGCGACCAGTGCAGCGTGGACGGCATCGATGATGGCGACCTCGTCGGACTGGCTGTACTGACGGCGGACCTCGATCAGTGAACTCGGCATGGCGCTGATCGTCACACCCGGCCGCCGTCAGCGCACCTGAATTTCCGCCGGTGTCGCCGGTTCGAACCGCACCCGGTAGACCGCCGGCCAGTACTTGCCCGTGACCAGGAACTGCCCGTTGCCGCTCGCCCCGCCGAGATGCGCGATGCCGTTGAGCACCCCGATGTCGCCCTGCCAGGCGGCGTCGCGCAGGCCGGTGGCGTATGCCACGGCGGTGACGACGCCCGTGGTGGCGTCGATCTCGATGATCTGGTCGGTGGGGAACACGTTGGCCCAGATCCGGTTTCCGACGCAGTCGAGGCTGTTGAGCCCCGACACCTGAATTCCGTTGTAGGTCACCGCCAGGGTGCCGGTTTCGCGCATGTCGCCGAGACGATGGATGCGCAGAACCGGGGACCCGTCACTGCGGATCAGCCGGTCGCCCGCGCGGCACAGGCCCCAGCCCTGACCGTCGAGCGGCACCTCGCGCAGCATCGTCAGCGTGGCCTTGTCCCACTCGATGGCGACGCCGTTCTCGTACGTCAGCTGCCACAGGTGCGCGCCGGCGTCGGCGATGCCCTCGCCGAAATACGCCGGCGGCAGCGGGACCGCGCGCCGCAGCTGGCCCGTGCCGGCGTCGAGCTCACGCAGTTCGGATTTTCCTTCGAGGCCCGTGCTCTCGTACAGCGTTGCGCCCTCGACGAACATGCCCTCGGTGAAGGCGACGGTGTCGTGGTCGATCCGTTCGAGCACGACGGGCCGCAGCCGGGCGACCTGATCGGCGGCGGCGGTGGGGACCATCGTGAGCCCCACCAGTAGTACCGCGGCCATCAGGTATCTCACAATGACGCCACCACGACCAGGAGCGAGCCGACGGCCGTGAGCGTCACGGCGGTGATCGCGGCGGTATGTTCCTGTACCCAGTGGCGCATCCGCTCCAGGCCCTTGTCGGCGTACCGCGAGGCGACGAGGTGCGCGAGGATCGGCGCGGCAGTGGTGGATCCGGCCAGCACGACGAAAAAGCCGATGGCACCGGCCTTTTCGGCGGGCGCGGTCAGCAGGGCGTCGATGGCCACACCGCCGGCGACGCACGCCAGGATGAACTTCGGGTTCGCGACCGCGAAGACCAGCCCGGTGACACCCGTGACCACTGGCGACGCGGACTGCAGCCGCGTGAGCCAGCCCGTCGCCTGCGCGTAGTGCGCGCGCCGCAGCCACGTGACGACACCGAGCACGATCAGCACGATGCCGATGCCGAGCTGCAACCGGGAACTGGTCGCGGCGGCGTGCGACCGACCGACGGGCGACACCAGCACCACCGCGCTGATGACGGCGGCCATCCCGGCGAGCCACCCGCACAGGTAGGTCAGGCCGGTGCTGCGGGGCCGGTCCGAATACAGCAGGAGCAGCACCGGCGGCAGGACCGCCATGGGGGACAGCGCCACGATGAGCGCGTCGGGGATCAACCACGTCACACGAGCCATCTTGCCTGCGCGCAGCCTGCCCGCCGCAGACGCGCGTCCGGTGATCGGGCAGGCTGGTGTCCACGATGGCACCCCGCATATCCCTCTTGGACGACCCCGCCGACCTGTCCGCGCTGCGCGCGACGGGCGCTGACCCCGACGAACTGCTGGCATCGTTCGCCGTGTGGGCCGAGGCGTCGGGGACCGCGCTGTACCCGGCGCAGGAGGAGGCCCTGATCGAACTGGTCAGCGGCGCCAATGTCGTGCTGGCGACGCCGACCGGTTCCGGCAAGTCGCTGGTCGCCACGGGCGGGGTGTATTTCGCCCTCGCCGCGAACCGCCGCAGTTACTACACCGCGCCGATCAAGGCATTGGTCAGCGAGAAGTTCTTCGCATTGTGTGACGTCTTCGGCGCCGCGAATGTGGGCATGCTCACGGGCGACGCGGCGGTGAACGCGGGGGCGCCGATCATCGCGTGCACCGCCGAGATCCTCGCGAACATCGCGCTGCGGGAAGGCGCCGAGGCGGACATCGGGCTGGTGGTGATGGACGAGTTCCATTTCTACGGCGACCCCGACCGCGGCTGGGCGTGGCAGGTGCCGCTGCTCGAATTGCCCAAGGCCCAGTTCCTGTTGATGTCGGCGACTCTCGGCGACGTGACCGTCCTTCGCGAGGACCTCACCCGGCGTACCGGCCGGCCGACGGCACTGGTCGCCGGCGCCGAACGCCCGGTGCCGCTGTTCTACAGCTATGCGACGACCGCCATGCACGAGACCATCGCCGACCTGCTGCAGACCAAGCAGTCGCCGATCTACGTCGTGCATTTCACGCAGGCCGCCGCGCTCGAGCGGGCGCAGGCGCTGATGAGCGTCAACGTGAGCACCAAGGAGGAGAAGGCCGCCATCGCCGACCACATCGGCGGTTTTCGCTTCACGACGGCGTTCGGCTCGACGCTGTCGCGGCTGGTTCGGCACGGCATCGGCGTGCACCACGCCGGCATGCTGCCCAAGTACCGGCGCCTGGTGGAACAGCTCGCCCAGGCCGGGCTACTGAAGGTCATCTGCGGCACCGACACTCTCGGCGTGGGCATCAACGTGCCGATCCGCACCGTCGTCTTCTCGGCGCTGTCGAAGTACGACGGCACCCGAACCCGGCTGCTCAACGCCCGCGAGTTCCACCAGATCGCCGGCCGCGCCGGACGGGCCGGCTACGACACCGCGGGCACCGTCGTCGTGCAGGCTCCCGAGCACGAGGTCGAGAACCTCAAGCAGTTCGCCAAGGTCGCCGACGATCCGAAGAAGCGGCGGAAGCTGGTGCGCCGCAAAGCTCCCGAGGGCATGGTGCCGTGGGGTGAGAACACCATGAAGCGGCTCGTCGAGGCCGCACCCGAGGCGCTCACGAGCAACATGCGGGTGTCGACGGCGATGATCCTCGACGTCGTCGACCGTCCCGGTGATCCCTGCCTGGCCATGCGCCGGTTGCTCAGCGAGAACCACGAACCACGGAAACGGCAGCTGCGGCACATCCGCGAGGCGGTCGGTATTGCTCGTTCACTACTGCAGGCCGGGGTGCTGGAACGTCTGGCCGAACCGGAACCGGATGGGCGCCGGTACCGCCTCACGGTCGACCTGCCGCCGGATTTCGCCCTCAACCAGCCGCTGTCGACGTTCGCGCTCGCCGCTGTCGAACTGCTCGACCCGGATTCGGATACCTTTGCGCGCGATGTGGTTTCGGTGATCGAGGCGACCCTCGAGGACCCGCGCCAGATCCTGGCGGCGCAATTGAAGAAGGCCCGGGGCGAGGCCGTCGCGGCGATGAAGGCCGAGGGCATCGAGTACGACGAACGCATCGAACTGCTCGACGACATCACCTACCCGCGTCCGCTCGACGATCTGCTGACGCACTGCTTCGAGGTGTATTGCCGGAGCAACCCGTGGGCGGCCGACGGGCACCCGGCGCCGAAGTCCGTCGTGCGCGAGATGTGGGAGCAGGGGCTGACGTTCAAGGAGTACGTCAGCGCCTACGGTCTGACCCGAACCGAGGGCGCGGTGCTGCGCTACCTGTCGGATGCCTTCAAGGCGCTGCGTTCCGGCGTGCCGGCGGCCGCCCGCACCGACGAGCTCACCGACATCGTCGAGTGGCTGGGTGAGCTTGTGCGCCAGGTCGATTCGAGCCTGCTCGATGAATGGGAGCAGTTGACGAGCACCGATCAGGTCGACGAGGTCGCGGTCATGGCGCCGGTGCGGCCGCTGACCGGCAACGAGCGGGCATTCACCGCGATGGTCCGCAACGCGCTGTTCCGGCGCGTGGAGCTGTGGGCCCGGCGCCGCTGGGCGGAACTCGGGGCCTTGGATTCCGGATCGGGGTGGACGGCGCAGCGCTGGGAGGCGGTGGGAGAGCAGTACTTCGCCGAGCACGAGGACATCGGCACCGGGGCCGACGCCCGCGGGCCCGCCATGTTGATCTTCGACCGGGCGCCCGGCGTGTGGCGGGTCCGTCAGATCCTGGACGACCCGGCGCACGATCACGACTGGGGTATCGACGTGGAAGTCGACCTGGCCGCGTCCGACGAGGACGGCGCACCGGTGATCCGGGTCGTCGATGCCGGGCTTTTCGGTAGCTGAGCGCACTTCTCGGGCACACTGGGCGCATGACCGCCCCTGCCCCCGAGCCCGTCAGCGGGACCCGAGGGTTCCTGCCTGCGGTCGAGGGGCTGCGGGCGGCGGCGGCATTGGGTGTCGTGCTCACGCATGTGGCGTTGCAGACGGGCTACACCGACGGTGTCGTCGGCCGGTTGCTGGCCCGCTTCGACCTGTCGGTCGCCGTGTTCTTCGCGTTGTCGGGTTTCCTGCTGTGGCGCGGTCACGCCGCCGCGGCGCACGGGCTGCGGGCCGAACCCGAGGTGGCGCCCTACTACCGCTCCCGGCTGGTCCGCATCATGCCCGCGTACCTGCTGACGGTGGTCACGGTGCTGACCCTGCTGCCGGATGCCCGCAGCGCGGACCGCACGGTGTGGATCGCGAACCTGACGCTGACCCAGGTCTTCGTTCCCAAGACGCTGATCGCCGGGCTCACCCAGATGTGGAGCCTGTCGGTCGAGATGGCCTTCTATCTCGTGGTGCCCCTGCTGGCGCTCCTGGTCGCGAAACTGTCGCTGCGGCTGCGGGTCCCGGTCATCACGGGCGTGGCGCTGCTCAGTTTCGGCTGGGGCTATCTGCCGATCCCGGCGTATCACGGAGCCAATCCGCTGAATTGGCTACCGGCCTACGCGTCGTGGTTCGCCGTCGGGATGTTGTTGGCAGAGTGGATGTTCCGGCCGTACGGCTGGCTGCACCGGTTGGCGCGGCAGCGTTCGATCCTGATGCTCGTGGCGGTCGTCGCGTTCCTGGTCGCGGCTTCGCCGCTGGCGATGCCCGGGGCACACCACCACGCCACCCTCGGACAGTTCATCGTGCGGACCGCGCTGGGCGCCGTGATCGCCGGGGCGCTGCTGGCGCCGCTGGTCCTGGACACCCCGGACGGCCGGCATCGCGTGCTGGCCGGTGCCCCGATGGTGACGCTCGGCCGGTGGTCGTACGGACTGTTCCTGTGGCATCTCGCCGCATTGGACATGGTGCTCGCCATGCTCGGGCAGACGACGTTCCCCGGCGCGCTGCCGGTGGTGATGGTCCTGACGACGACGTTCGGCTTCGCGGTGGCCGCGGTGAGTTACGCGTTGCTCGAGGAGCCGTGCCGGGTGGCGCTGCGGCGCTGGGAAGCCCGGCGACGGGCCACGGTGGCGACAGTCCCGACCTAGAGTTGCAGGGTGCGATTCACGCGTCAGGGGCCGCTGGACCAGATGAACGCCGCGGTGGCGGATCTCGAATTGCCGGACGCGGTGTACAAGACGTGCCCTTGGCAGCCACGGGATCTCGTGACGGAGGGCCTGCGGCAGTGGTTGCGGTGCTGCGGGGCGGCCATGCGCGACGGTCAGGTGATCGGTATGCCGTCGCACGCCGTCGATGAGGCCTGGCACGGCCTGATCCTCTGCACCGCAAGGTATTCGGCGTTCTGCGACGCCGCCTACGGCCAGTTCCTGCACCATCATCCGGAAGGCGGGGCACCCGCCGGTGCGGTGTCGGAGCCGATGCACGAGCAACTCCGGCGGACGGTCATCGCCTGGGAAAAGGTCGCCGGTCCCGGTGAGAATTGCGTGCTGTGGGACCTCGATGAGCGCGTCGGCGTCGAGAAACCGTGGGGGATAGCTGCGGCGCGGGTCGACGAAATCAGGTCGGCGTACCGGGCTTTTCAGGCCCGAACGAGATGACGGGGGCCGGTACACGCGATAGCCTGACCCGTTACGGACGCCGGTGAAAGGACAGACGAGCATTTTGAAGACCGAGCGACAGCGTTTTCGACCGCCGGTGATCGTCGGCGGCATGCTGCTGGCCGGTGCGCTCGCGGCGGCCGGTCCGGCTGCGGCGGACCCGGCCACACCGACGACACCTCCTCCGGGCCAGCCGGTCGTGGAGCCTGCGAGCGGTCCCGGCGGCCCGGTGGCCGCGCCGCCGATCGGCGCTCCGACGGTCCCCGAGATTGAGAACCCGCAGTACGGTGCGGGGAACACACCAGGTCAATTCGGCTACATCCGGGACCTTTGGCACACGTTCCACAGTGGAAATCCGCTGGCAGAGCTGACCATGGTGCCCGAGGACGGCGGGTCCGGGGCTCCGGCGGGTGCCGGCCCTGCGCCCAAACTGCCACCAGGGTTCATCTCACTGACCGATCCGGCGTCGTCGAACCCGATCGTCGACACCGGACCCAAGACCGGTGGACCGGCGCTGCCTCCGGGCTACTACCCGCTGAACGGTCCGCCGCCGCCCGGGTACTACGACGCTCCGGCCACACCGGCACCGGGTGCGCCCGGCGCGCCGCCGCCGGCCGCCGGATTCGCGCCCACCCCATCGCACTGACTCGACGGCGTAATGTGATTACATACGCTAAGTAATCGCAGTCTACGCAGGGGAGCATGTGCATGACCTCGATCAAGAAGACCTTGTCTGCCGCCGCCGTCGCGGGGTCGCTCGCCGCGGCCGCGCTCGGCTTCGGTGTGCCGCTGGCCGCCGCGCAGCCGCCGCCACCGGCGCCCGGGCTGGGCGAGGAGGTCCCGCCGTGGGCCCCGAAGAAGCCGGCTGAGGTCTGGGACGGTCAGCCCGTCGTGTGGACCTCGGCGTGGGGTGGCCGGTGGGGCGTCTGGATCAACGACGGCTTCATCCCGCTGACGTCGAACCCCGTCACCAACGGCGGGTAGCCACCGCCGTCACCATCGTGCCGCGACGTTGGTGCCGATCTGGTTGGCAATCTGGACCGCCGTGTCCGCCGGATCGGGACTGCACGTGTTGATGTCGATGATGACGTTGTTCTTGTGTGCCAAGGCGCGGCCGCACGCCCAACCGGGTGCGGCCGCGTCTTGTTCTGTCGAGACGACGCTGAGGGTGTCGTGCGCGTTGGTGATCGGCCCGACGGACCACTGCGACTGACTCTGCGTGTGCGTGTACTGCTTGCACGCCGGCCACAGCTGCGCTGACGCGTTGAAGAACTCCTGCGCCTTGTCCTGCGTCGGGAACAGGACGACAGCCTGCTTCAGGTAGTGGGTGAACTTGTCCCCGTCGTTCATGCTCTGCTCGCGCTCGGCCCAGAAGCCGCTGTTGGCGTACACCGCCGCTTCGGCGGCGCCGTCGATGACCAGGCACTCGGGCGGCGCCATCGTGGCGCTGTTGTCCGACATGGTGGCCTGGGCGCTGAGCACCGTCATGGCCGCAGACCCCATGGTCGCGTTGACCTGTTCGGGGCTGAGCAGCAGACCGTCCAGTTCCCGTTCGACCAGGGGCCGGGCCACCATCGGCGGCGTGGTCACGGGCACGGCCGTGCCCGTGGTGCTACCACATCCTGCGGTCAGAACCGCGACCATGACGACGGTGACGGTGCCGACTGAGCTGCGCATATATCCTCCCGTCGCGGCAGCGGCGACCAACTGACATGCGGCGCTGTCCTCCCCAGCGCGGCACTCCAACGCTTCCATTGTGGCGTCAGTTGAGGTCGGGGCCACCTTTGCTCGACGGTGTTTCGCGGTAACGATGAACCAAGTTCTTGATAACAGGTTCGCCGCACCGCCGCAGCATGACGGTCAGTTCGACACGTCGAGGATCTTGATCGCAAAGACGAGCGAGTCACCCTTCTCGATGCCCGCGCTCGGCTGGCCGTCGGGGTAGCCGTCGGCCGACGTCATCGCGACGGCGACCGTGGAGCCGACCTTCTGTCCGGCGATGGCCTTCTGGAAGCCGGGCACCACGCGCAGGAGCGAGAAGGTGGCCGGCGCGCCGCGGTCGTAGGCGCTGTCGAACTTCGATCCGTCCCGGCCATTGAAGCCCGCGTAGCAGACCGAGACGGTCGCGGTTTCGGGGACGACGGGGCCGGTGCCGGCCTTCAGCGTCTGCACCTGCGTCTGGTTCACGCTGAACGGGCCCTTGACGGTGACGACCGGGGCCGCGGTATCGGTGGATCCGGTCACGGCAACGCTGCCGGTGGCGCCGTTGAGCGTCCACTCGGGCGATCCGCCCTGTCCTTCTGCCGTCGGGCAGGTGCGCGCAGCTGCGGTCGTGGAGTTGTCGAGGGCGGTCACCGGGCTCGGGGTGGTGGTCACCAACGGTGCCTGAGTCGTGGTCGCCGCCGCCGGCTTTTCGTCGGAGCCACACGCGGTGAGGGCGACGGCGAGAGATGCGGCGCAGGCGGTCAGGGCAACGGAAGAGGACACGCGGGAGAAGTTCACCGGTGCCACGCTACCGGGGCGCAATCGGGATGAGGACCGCGACCAGGAAGTCGGATTTGTCGGTGAAGACCCGCAGATCCCAGGTCGACAGCAGCAGATCCGGGGTGAGACCGGCTTGGCTGGCGTCCTGGAAGAACTGACCGAACTCGTAGTCGCGGCCGGCGCCGAACCCGATCACCACGCGGCCGTCGTCGGCCAGGTGGGCACGGAGTCGGGAGAGCACCTGCACGCGCGTGCTGGGGGCGACGAACGTCATGACGTTGCCGGCCGACACGATCAGGTCGAACGGCTCCGGAATACCGCGGGCCGGCAGGTCGAGTTCGGCGAGGTCGCCCACCAGCCAGCGCGGCCCGGGGTGATCCTGTTCGGCGGCCGCGATGAGAGCGGGATCGACATCCACCCCGACCACGTCGTGCCCGGCCGCGGCGAGGTAACCGCCGATCCGGCCGGGGCCACAGCCGGCGTCGAGAATGCGCGCGCCGCGTGATGCCATCGCGTCGATCAGGCGGGCTTCGCCGACGAGGTCCTCACCGGCGCGGGCGAGCGCCCGGAAGCGTTCGATGTACCACTGCGAGTGGCCGGGATCGGCTTCGACTTTCTGCATCCACAGGCTCTGCTCGACCATGTGTCCCATTGTCGCAAGTCCGATCTTCAGCGCGGCGTGCTGTCGACCACGCTCTTGGCGATCAACATCGTCGCGGCCTCCTGGATGTGGTCCGCGTCGATGCCCGCCCAGGCAAGCAGCTCGCGTGCCGTGCCGGACCCGGGCATCCCGCGGACTGCCAGATGCGCGAGGCGAATCTCGGCACGATCGTGCGCGACGAGGGCGTCGAGCACCGCCGATCCGAGACCGCCCTCGGGGTGGTGGTCCTCGGCGACGACGACGCGCCCACCGGTGGCGCCGACAGCCGCGGCGACGGTGGCGGTGTCCATCGGCTTGATCGAGTAGCAGTCGATGACCCGCGCGGTGATGTTCTCGCTGGCGAGTTGCTCTGCGGCGCTGAGGCATTCGTGCACCGTCACGCCTGCGCCGATCAGGGTGACGTCATCGTGATCGGATGCGCGCAAGAGCTTGGCACCGCCCACCGGGAACTCCTCGGTGGCGTCGTACAGCACCGGGTAGGCGCCGCGCGTGGTGCGCAGGTAACAGATTCCCGGGGTCTCGGCCATCGACTGCACCAGGGCGGCCGTGCTGGTGGCATCGCTCGGGTACAGCACGACGGCGTCGTGGACGGCGCGCATCATCGCCAGGTCCTCAAGTGCCATCTGTGACGGGCCGTCCGCCCCGATCTCGACACCCGCATGGGAACCGACAAGTTTCACGTTCGCATCTGAGATCGCGCCCATTCGAATGAAGTCGTAGGCGCGCGTCAGAAATGCGGCGAACGTGGAGGCGAACGGGATGTATCCGCGGACGCTCAGGCCGGTGGCCGCGGCCACCATCTGCTGTTCGGCGATGAACATCTCGAAGTAGCGGTCGGGGAATGCTCGCGCGAATTCGCCCGCGTGGGTGGAATTTCCGACCTCGCCGTCGAGTGCCACCACATGACGGTTGCGGCTGCCGACCGACACCAGCGCGTCGCCGTAGGCCTTGCGCGTGGCGATGTCGGCACCGAGTTGGTAACCGGAGAGGTCCACGGCTTCGACGGCGTCCCATTCCTCTGCCGGCGCGGGCGTCGGTGGCTCGAGGCCGCGCACGATCAGTCGGCGCCGGCCACCGAGTTCCGCAATCGCCCGTTCGGCCATGTCTTCGGGCAACGGTTTGCCGTGCCAGTCCGGGCTGTCCTCCACCTCCGAAAACCCTTTGCCCTTGATGGTTTTGGCGATGATCACCGTCGGCCGGTCCACGGCATCCGGAGCGGCCACGCCGGCCATCGCGTCGTCGATCGCGGTGAGGTCGTGGCCGTCGATGACGACGGTCCGCGCGCCGAAAGCCTGACAGCGCCGCTCGTAGGCCGCGACGTCCCAGCCGAGGTCCGTCGGGCCCCGCTGTCCCAGCCTGTTCACGTCGATGAGGGCGACCAGGTTGTCGAGCTTGTAGTAGGACGCTTTGTCGAGTGCTTCCCACATGGAGCCTTCGGCCATCTCGCTGTCACCGCACAGTACCCAGACCCGGTAGGGCAGTCCGTCGAGGTATTTCCCGGCCAGCGCGAGTCCGACGCCGTCCGGCAGGCCCTGGCCGAGTGAACCGGTCGCCACGTCCACCCACGGCAGTACCGGTGTCGGATGACCTTGCAGGCGTTGCCCGAACCGGCGGTAGCCGTCGATCAACTCTTCGTCGGTGATCGCACCGACGGCCGCGAAGGCCGAATACAGCAGCGGCGACGCGTGACCTTTCGAGAAGATGAGGTGGTCGTTGGTGACGGCGGCCGGATCGCGCCAGTCATACCGCAGGTGGCGGCTGATCAGTACGGCGACGAGATCCGCGGCCGACATGCTCGACGTGGGATGACCGGAGCCCGCGCTGGTGCTGGATCGAATCGAATCCACGCGCAGACGAGCGGCCACTTCGGCCACGGTGTCCATGGGGGTTGGTGGTGGTGTCGTATTCACACACAGCCCATACCCGGTGTCACCGTCGGTACACGCGCGCTCTAAGCGTCACGGCAGACACCGCGTGGATTCGACGATCTGGGCCGCCATGTTGCGCTGCATCATCTTCAGGGCCGCGTCGCCGAGTTCCGGGTCGATGTGCGCGACCGCGTCCGGTGGGACGATGACGTCGTAGTGCCGCAGGTACCCGTCGAGGGCGCTGTAGAGAATGCACTGTTCGGTGACCTGCCCCGTCAGGATCAGCGTGGTCACGCCACGTTGCCGCAGGAGGTAGTCGAGCGCGGTGGCATAGAAGACGCTGTGCCGCACTTTGGTCAGGAAGGTGCTGCCGTCCGCCGGCACCAGCGGCTTGACGAGCTCGGGGTGGCGCCCGGACAACGCGGCGTCGACGATGCCTTCGCCGCCGACGCTGAAGTCTTCGTGATTGTCGTTGACGTACACGACGTCCACGCCTTCGTGTGCTCGGGCCGCCGTCAGCAGCCGGTGCAACGGATCGAGAATGTCGGCGACGTTCGCCGCGAGTTCGTCGCCGTCCTCGTGCCGGTAGTCGTTGAACATGTCGATGATCAACAGGGCGGTGTCACTCACCGAAGGTGCATACCCGGACGTCACCGCAGGCACACCTGCTGCAGTCACCGTGCCGCGTCGCGCAAGATCTGTTGCAGTCCTTGCAACGGGTCGGCGCCGTCAGGCGGCGGCAGGGGCGGCGGCAGTGTCGACGTGGCATCCCCGGCCGCGGGTGGCGGCGGCGGTGGTGGTGCCGCGGGAGGCGGCGATGGCGATGGCGCGGCCGGCGGCGGACCGGTCTCCGCGAGCTTGGCGTCCAGCCGGGGCAGGGCCTCGGCGCGGATCCGGCGACGCTGCGTATCGGCATCGGCGTTGCCCGCGAAACAGGTGGTGGGCGCATGCGTGACGGCATCCCTGGCCGCGGTGTACTGCCGGACGGCGGCGTCGCGGTCGTCCGCTGCGGCGGCTTGGTCGCCGAGGGTTTCCCGAATCAGCTCGAGGTTGACGCGAACCGGGCACGACTGGTCGGCCGCGGTCTGCGCCAGTGCTCGGCTGAATTCGCGGTCGGCATCGTGGAGCCGGTGCTGCAGCACCGCGAGACTCCCGCCGGCGTACGACGTCCGGTTCGGCTCGATCACGTTGAACTGACGCAGGATTGCGACGTCGTCGGACAGCGCGGCGGTATCGCGGTTCGCATAGTCGGTGACCGCCGAGTCGCCGACGACAGCGACGGATCCCAGCTTCGCGGCGAGGATCAGCACAGCCGCGACGATCGGTGCCGAGCCCAGGAGCAGTCGGCGACGCAGCCTGCGTCGGTCGGTTGTCATAGCCGTACCCGGTCCAGTCGGGTGCGGGCGGCTTCCCGCAACGTCATGAACAGCTCGATGAGAAGCAGCGCGGCGGCGAGCCCCGAGAGCACCCAATAGAGTTCCGTCCCGCTGTACGCGGAGCCGGCGGCCTGTGGGACGGGGCGGGCGACGTCGGTGAGCGCCGTGTCCGGCAGCCCTGCCTCGCCCCGCTGCACGTACGGCACCCCGATCTGCTGGGCCACGGTCCGCAGCGTGGGGGCCGCGTCGTCGCCGTACCCGATCACCGCCCCGCCGGCGACCACACCTTCCGGCAGGTCGAATTCCCTTTGCGGAGTGGCGGATTCCGATGTTCCGGCGCCGAGGTAGTAGACGAGGTTCTTGGCGTCGGGGTATTGCTGGACCGCGCTGAGCAGCTGATAGCGCAGCACCGTACTGGCCGCGCCGGCGTCGACATGCGACAGTTCCGGTGTCTGATACGTGACGGGTGTCGTCACGACCGGTTTCAGACTCCACGCATCGGCTGACAGCGGCCACTCCAGTGCCGGGCCGGAAGCGAATCCGAGTACGGCGAACCGGGCGGTCGGATAGCGGTCGACCAGTTGCGCGATGTCGGCGCTCGCCTCGGCGGCGCGTGAGCGGCCGTCGGGACCCGGTGCCGCCATGTTCGACGAACGGTCGAGGACCAGGAAGACATTCGGCTCGAGCGCGCCTGCGGTCTGGGGCGGTGGCGCTGTCGCGCCGATCGTGGGGCGCGTGGCCGCAGCAATCAGCAGCAGCGCGGCCATGCCGAATCCGGCCCAGCGCCAGGTCCGCCATCCGGCGTGTTCGGTGCTCCGGCGGCGCCACCATGCGGCGCCGCCCGCTGCGAGCAGCGCCACCAGGAGTGCGGCATCCGGTGTCTCTACCGGTTTGGCGGCAACGTTCGTCCGATTCGCCGGAGGCGGATGGCGGGTGATGTCACGCAACGACGCTCCGATGTCGGTGGCCGGGTGTGATCTGCCGCCGGTGTTGTGTACGAGCTCGGAGACCGTGCCCGCGCCGTCACCGATGATGAGTGCGTTTACCTGAATCTTGCTGCTGGTTGCCAGGTCTCGAAGTGCGGCGCCGTCGAACAACCGGCCGGCCTCGCCGCTGGAAGCCTCTGGCCCGACGTAGATGAGCGACCGGCGCGTTGCCGAATCCTTGGCGGCCGGTGGGAAGCCGGTCATGCACAGCGCGAGCAGGTCGCCGATGTTCGGGGTATATCCGGCGTAACGCACCGGCGCGACAAAAGGTCTGGCGTCGCTTCGCTTGATCTGACGACCATAGGCGGTGAACTCCGCGGCAACGTACTGGTAGTCCCGAGTCAACGGGACGACACGGCGATTGGCAGACGTCAGCCCGATCCGCTCCGTACTGAACCTACGAGCGGCGTCGGCGAAGTACTGCAGCGTCGCGGTCACGGGGGCGTCAGAGACCGGGGCGCCGACACAGACCATGATGTCTTGCGGCGCAGCGGCTTCGGACCGGCGGTCCAGCGTCGGCAGCCCGGTCGGTCGCGCCGTGGCCACCAGTGCGGCGCCGAAGCTCACCGCGAGCAGCGCGACAGCGGACCACACCGAGATCGTGTTCCGGCGCTGTGCCCGGCGATATTCGGGAAGCCGCCTCAGGCGGCCGGTGTTGGCGAGCGGTCTCACGTCGCCGGGGCGGTGGCGGTGGGGCCACAGCACCGCGAACGCCACGCACGCCGCCAGCGCGACGCATCCGATGATCGCGGCAATCGGCCAGGTCAACTCCATCGCATGACCAGTCCTTCGGCCGTTGCACAGGCCTCGTCGACATCGACGGTCGAGTATGGATTGAATTGCACGTCAACGAGTTCGGACAGCAGCGGTGCGGCGGCGCCCGCCGGGCCGGCCGCGATGGAACCGACGTGCATGTACTGCACCCGAAGCCCCGTAGCCGCATGCAGGAACCGGCGGAGTTCCCGGCTCAGCGCCGCCCCGGCCGCCGGCGCCGAGAGGTCGCCCGACCGATGGCGCCGGGCGATGCCGCGAATGTCCCGGACCGCGCGCAGCTTGATCAGCTCGTCCCGTACGACGCGGACCAACCGGACGTCACCGATCCGGCGTGACGCCGACGTCGCCAGGAACAGCCAGGCGTACCAGGCGATTACACAGAGGATCAGCGCGGCCGAGGCCCACGGACACCACCCCGAATAGGGCTCGGGGCCGATCACGTAGCGCAGCAGATCGTCATCTGGCACGTGCGTAGACCCCCGTCATCGCCGTCAACGCAGATTTGATGTGGGCGCTCGCACCGATGCGCGCATGTGGTACGCCGGACACGGTCAGAAACTCCGAAAGACTCTGGCGCCGTTCGTCTTCCGATCGCCGGTACGCCTCGGTGACGGCGCGGTCGAGTGCGGACGGCGGTAAGAGGAACTGCCCGTCGGCGGTGTCGTAGCTGCGGCCGGTGCCGGAGTCGACTGGCGGCATGTCGGTCACCAACGCCCACAGCACGTCGTGCCGGGCGGTCAGTGAGCGCAGCACGTCTCGCAACGCGTCACTGATCTCGGGCTCGTCGGACACGATGAACACCAGCAGCCGGTGGCGGTAATGCGTGGCAAGCCAGCGGAGTTGGACCAGCAGGTCGCTGCGGGCGGGTGATTCGCCCGTCAACTGAAGGTAGTGGTGCAGCATCCGCTCGATGTGCGTCTCGCCACGGCGCAGTCGGGTGTCGATACAACCCCGGCGGTCTCCCGTGACCAGGCCGATCTCGTCGGATCGGCGCAACGTCATGAGCCCGATCGCACCGATGACGTGCATGGTGATGTCCTTCTTGAGCTCTCCCGATGGCGCGAGCGCCGACGCATTTCGGCCGGCGTCGGCGACCACCACGATCTTGTGGTGCTTCTCGGACACGAACTGCTTGATCAGGGTGTGGCCGGAGCGCGAACTCGCCTTCCAATCGATGTCCCGGACGTCGTCGCCCGGAACGTAGGGGCGAAGTTCGTCGAACTCGAGGCTCCGGGTGTGAATCAGCGCGTAGCGGCCGCCTTCCAGCAGACTGCCCGGGTCGCGGCCGATGTGAATTTTCGCGGCGTCGAGGTGTTTCCCCATGTCGGCCTCACGGCACCGGGACCGTCTGCAGCACCGCGTCGACCACTGCGTCAGGCGTGATGCGAGCACTCGCGGCTTCGAAGCCGAGAATCAGTCGATGCCGCAGTACACGGTGTGCGAGCATCGAAATATCCTCGGGCACAACGTGTCCGCGGTCGTGGATGACGGCGAGTGCGCGTGCGGACCGACAGAAGGCGATGGTTGCGCGGGGGCTCGCGCCGTATTCGATGAGTCGGGCGAGGTGCGACGGTAGGTGTTGGGCGGGGCTGCGCGTGACGTCGACAAGTCGGCTGGCGTACGCGACGAGCGCACGATCCAGGTGGACCGCGCGGACGATCTCCTGCACGCGGCGCACGTCGTCGAGCGATACCACCGGGGCCGGGTGACGGGCTCGGTCGTATCTCCCGGCGTCCATGCGGTCGATGATCTCGATCTCGTCGGTGATCGACGGGTAGTGCACGAGCTCCTTCAGCATGAACCGGTCTGTCTGGGCCTCCGACAGGGGATAGGTGCCTTCCTGGTCGACGGGGTTCTGGGTGGCGATGACGAGAAATGGCTCGGGTAGCGGGTATTCGACGCCGGCGATGGTGGTCTGACGTTCCTCCATCGCCTCGAGCATGGCGCTCTGCGTCTTGGCGCTCGAGCGGTTGACCTCGTCGAGCAACACGATGTTGGCGTGCACCGGGCCCAGCTGGGTGGTGAACGAGTTGGTGTCGGCCTCGAAGATCTGCGTGCCGATGATGTCGCTGGGCAACAGATCCGGCGTGCACTGAATGCGACGGAAGCTGCCACCGACCGACGCCGCCAGGACGCGCGCCGCGGTGGTCTTCGCAAGACCGGGCACGCTCTCGATCAGCAGGTGACCACCACCGAGCAGCGCAAGGAGCATCGTTTCACGCAGGTGCTCCTGGCCCACGACGTGATGTGAGAACGCCGATGCCACGGCGCCGACGATGTCTCGGGCCTCGGCAATGTCGCGTTGGTCGGGCTGCATTCGGGGTAGCGTCATCGGTCCTTCCGCATATGGCTTGAGCAGCACCTTCACGGCACCGTCCGTTTTCTCCCGACATCGGCCTTCTTCCGGTATCGACCATCGACGGGGCCCGTTGACGGTTTGCAAGAATGAGCAGTGGCTACCCCAACTCCGGTATCCCAAAACCCGAGGCCAGGACCGGTGATGAAACCAGACACCGCATTTGACGATTTCGTCGACGTGCTCGACTACCCGATGTTCGTTGTCACCGTGCAGGCCGACGGCGAGTCCGGCGGATGCCTCGTCGGTTTCGCCACGCAGGCGAGCATCGATCCGCCGAGGTTTCTCGTCGGGCTGTCCACGGAGAATCGCACGACCTCGATCGCACGGACGGCAACCCATCTCGCGGTGCATCTGCTGCCGCGCGAGCAGTTGGAGGTGGCCGAACTGTTCGGCGGTGAGACGGGTGATGCCGTCGACAAATTCGAGCGATGCGACTGGCACGTCGGGCCGGAAGGCACTCCGGTACTCGATTCGGCGCTGGCCTGGTTCGTCGGTGAGATCATCGCGAGGTTCGACATGGGCGACCATGTGGGGCATCTGCTGGCACCTGTCGCCGGCGGTGCCTCCGGCGCCGCGAGCCGCCCGGTGTTCTTCGACGACGTGAAGGATCTCAACCCCGGACACGGCGCGTAGACAGGGCTGAGATGACCGGTATCGCAGGGAAAGTCGTCGCCATCACGGGTGCCAGCAGTGGCATCGGCGAAGCAACAGCCCGGCTGCTCGCCGAACGTGGCTCGGCGGTGGTTCTCGGTGCCCGCCGGGGCGCCCGGCTCGACGATCTCGGCGGCGAGATTCGCGCCGCCGGCGGGCGGGTCGTCACGTGCACGACCGATGTGACACTGCGTGCCGACGTGGACGCCCTGGTGGCTCGCGCGGTGGACGAGTTCGGCCGGCTGGATGTGTTGGTGAGCAATGCGGGGATCGGCAAGATCGGACCCGTCGCCGCGCTGGACACCGACGGCTGGTCGGAGATGATCGACGTGAACCTGCGCGGCGTGCTCCACGGCATCGCCGCGGCGCTACCTGTATTCCAGCAGCAGGGTGCCGGGCATTTCATCACGACGGTGTCGACGGCAGGGCTGAAAATCGTTCCGGGGCAGGCGGTTTACGCCGCCACCAAGAACGCGGTGCGAACGCTGATGGAAGGTCTGCGGCAGGAGTCGACGAGTGGCGTCGTACGAACGACGTCGATATCTCCAGGCTTTGTCCGCACCGAGCTCGATGCCGCGATCGACGATCCCGCCTTTCGCGACCAGATTCGCCGCAAGATGGATGACTTCGGCCTGCCCCCGGAGGCGGTCGCACGTGCGATTGCGTTCGCCATGGAGCAGCCGCACGACGTCGAAATCGGCGACATCACCATCCGCCCGACGGTGCAGGGCTAGCCGGCGCTAGCGCGCCGATAACTGCCGGGCGATCTCGCCGTACCGTTCGAACCGGTCGGTCCCGCCGAGGGCGTTGTAGAGAACGACGCGCGTAGCGACACCCTCGTACTTGGCAATCAGCTTGTCCGCCAGGTCATCCCAGGTGGATTCGGTGGCGAAGGCGGCGATGTGGTCGTCGGTGATCTGCGCCATCATGCCTGCCATATCGCCGGCCTTCTGCTTCTCCCGCAGGCGCGCGGTGGTGCCTTCGAAACCGGCTTCGTCCCAGATGAACGCGTAGTTGGGGGTACTGCCGTAGAAGCTCATGCTGGCGCGGACGAATTCACGTTCGTTGTGGCGTTCTTCGTCGGTGTCGCCGACAATCGTCATGGCCGGGATGATCGTGTCGATATCGGCGGGGGAGCGGCCCGCCTTCTCGGCTCCGGCAGCCACATTGGGCAGCACGTGGCGGGCGACGTAACCCGGCTCGCCGAGTGGGTGGATGTGCACGCCGTCGGCGACCTCGCCGGCCATGCGCAGCATCCACGGATTCACCGCGGCGATGTCGACCTTGGGATCGGGCGCATCGATGGGTCCCGGGCTCCACTGCGGCGTGATGAAGTCCAGGTCGTAGAAATCGCCGTGATGGTCGAGCTTGCCGGTCCGGAAGGCCGTGAAACACGCCTTCACGGCGCGCACGTAGTCGCGCAGCCGCGGGCCCGGCTGTTCGAAGGGCATGCCGTAGCGCCGCACCACATGCGTCCGCACCTGGGTACCGAGACCGAGCCTGAACTTGCCGCCGGTGGCTTCCTGCAGCTCCCACGCCGAGGCCGCCGTGACAAAGGGGCTGCGCGGAAACGCGACCGCGACACCGGTGGAAAGTTCGAGTCCGGGCGCGGCCTGGGACGCGACCGCCGCGCTCAGATATGCGGTCCGGCCGGTCTCGGTCAGGAGAAGACCGGAGAATCCGGCGGCTTGGGCGCGCTGGGCGAGTGCGCCCATCTGAGCGAAGGGCTGCGGAACTGTCATCACGTCGATGTGCACAGCGGCAGCCTACGGTTGTGGCGCCTGACGACGGTCAAATACCACGTACCACCGGGCCCGAAGCACCACGCATCGTCAGACGCGATGTCTACATCGCGCGGATCCACCCTGCGGCGTGATGGCAGGTACTAGCGTCTGGGCAGCGGCAGTTCACTTCGGAGGGGGTAGGCGTCATGCGGGTGCTGGTCACGGGCGGGACCGGGTTCGTCGGTGGTTGGAGTGCGAAAGCCATTGCGGACAAGGGACATTCGGTCCGGTTCCTGGTGCGCAACGCGGCTCGGTTGCAGACCAGTGTGGCCCAATTGGGCGTCGACGTCTCTGACCATGTGGTCGGCGACATCACCGATCGTGACTCGGTGCTGCGCGCGCTGGACGGGTGCGACGCCGTGCTGCACGCCGCGGCGCTGGTCGCCACCGATCCGAACCAGGCGGCGCAGATGCTGAGCACCAACATGGACGGTGCGCGCAACGTGCTGGGCGGCGCCGTGGAACTGGGCCTCGATCCGATCATCCACGTATCGAGCATCACCGCGCTGTTCAATCCCGATGTGGAGAAGCTCGAGGCCGACCTTCCGGTGTTCGGCGGTACGGACGGCTACGGGCGGTCCAAAGCCCAGGTCGAGATCTACGCCCGCGGGATGCAGGACGCCGGGGCGCCGGTGAACATCACCTATCCCGGCATGGTCATGGGTCCGCCGGTCGGCAACCAGTTCGGCGAGGCCGGCGAAGGCGTGGCGCAGGCACTTCAACTCGGGGCGATTCCGGGTCGCAGCGCGGCGTGGACGGTGGTCGACGGTCGGGATCTGGCCGATCTCCACGCGGCATTGCTGGAGCCGGGCAAGGGACCCCGCCGCTACATGGCGGGCGGCCATCGCATTCCGGTGGACGAGCTGGCCCGGCTGTTGAGCGAAGTCGGCGATAAGACCATGCTCTCCGTTCCGATTCCCGACACGGTGCTGCGGATGGCCGGCCAGGTGCTCGATCGGCTGGGACCATTGCTGCCGTTCCAGACACCGTTCACCGAAGCGGCGATGCAGTACTACACCCAGATGCCCGACTCGGATGACACCCCGAGCGAGCGCGAACTCGGTGTCACCTACCGCGATCCGCGAATCACCTTGGCCGACACCGTCGCCGGCCTTCGTAAGCTGAACCGCTGAGGCGAATAATGACTGATGTCAAGAAGTTTCAGGTCACGTTCGACTGCGCGGTACCCGAGCGCGTGGCGCGGTTCTGGTGCGACGTGCTGGGGTACGTCGTCCCGGCGCCGCCGCCGGGATTCGCAACGTGGGACGACTTCGATCGCGCGCTGCCACCCGAACACCGAGGTTCGAAGTTCGCGTGCGTCGATCCCGCAGGGGTCGGCCCGCGACTGTTCTTTCAGCGCGTTCCCGAAGGCAAGACGGTGAAGAACCGGGTGCACCTGGATGTGCGGGTGGCCACCGGGCTGGCCGGGGAGGAACGCCTCGCAGCGCTCGAGGCGGAGTGCGAGCGGCTGGTCGCGCTCGGCGCGGTCCGGGTGCGGCTGCTTCCCGCCGACGACATCAACGAGTCGTGCATCGTCATGCAGGACGTGGAGGGCAACGAGTTCTGCCTCGACTGATCGCAGGCGCCCCTTCAGCGATTGCCAGGAATTGCTGATACTTTCCGGGCCGTGTCCGTGCTGAACCGAAGAGCCTTCTTGGCCGGCCTCGGCGCAGCCATCACCATCCCGCCTGCCGTGGCGACCATCGAGGTGGCGCGAACGGCGCTGGCCACCGCCTTGACGGCGCCCCACGCCGCGGCCTCGCCGCACCCGCGGGAACTGCTGCGCGCAGCCGCGACAACAAAACCGGCGCTGCTGCCACCACCACCGGCCGCGGCCCGCGTCGCACTGCCCGGGACCGGCGTGCTGAGCGTCCTGCCCGGCCACGGCGACCTGCTGGCCCTCACCGTCGACGACGGCGTCGACAGCAACGTCGTGCGGCTGTACGCCCAGTTCGCGAAGGACACCGGCATCAGGCTGACGTTCTTCGTCAACGGCACCTACCGGTCCTGGACCGACAATGCGCCACTGCTGCGGCCGCTGGTCGAATCGGGCCAGATTCAGCTGGGCAACCACACCTGGTCGCATCCGGACCTCACCACGCAGTCGCCGGCGCAGATCGCCGACCAGATTCAGCGCAATCATGCGTTCCTGGCCCACACGTACGGCATCGACGCGCGACCGTATCTGCGGCCGCCGTACGGCCGGCACAACGCTGCCGTCCGGGCCGTCGCCGCCGACCTCGGCTACACCGTCACGACGATGTGGACGGGGTCCTTGGCCGATTCGACGGTCATCACCGAGGACTACATCGTGAAGATGGCCGACATGCATTTCCGTCCGCAGAACATCGTCCTCGGCCACCTCAACCACGCCCCGGTGACGCACGTCTTCGACCGGCTCGCCGATATGGTCCGCACCCGGAACCTGCGCACGGTCACCCTCGACGACGTCTTTCTCCCCAATCACCCGACGCCATAGACCTGGGTCCGTTTATGACTGCCGCCGTGGGGTATTCGCTGATTGCCGGCAGGCTGGCCATCGAGCAGTGGGACTTCTGGTGGTTCGGCAATTTCATGCCGATGTAGGCATGGTGCCGTAGCCACCGGAGAGAGCCGGTCGTCGCATCTCAGAAAAGAAATGCGGCGACCGGTTCAACGGCGTAGATGTGGTCAAGCAGGGTTTGCGACGACGACAAGAGGGGCGCCATGAGGCAACAGGTTGCGATCGGTGTGCTGGGCATGGCAGTCATCGTGGGGGCCGCGGGCTGCAGTTCCGAGAAACCGCCGTCGGAGACGACGAGCTCGACCAGCAGTAGCACCACCACCAAGTCCACGTCCTCGTCGGCATCCACCACGACGGCCTCGCCAACTCAACCGGCGACCGGCAATCCGCCACCGGGCCAAGCCGAGGTGACCGTCGACGGGGTGCGGCAGAACATCACGGGCAATGTGGTCTGTACCAACGCCGTCGGAAACTTCAACATCGCCATCGGACAGAAGGTTTCGGGAGTGGCGGTCGTCCTGACACCCGACGCCGCGACCGTGCACTCGGTGATCCTCGGCAACGTCAATGGCGTCATCCTCGGCTACCAGCAGGGCATGTCGGGCGGTCAGGCCACCGCGTCCAAGGACGGCAACACGTACACCATCAGCGGTAGCGCTACCGGGGTGACGGCAGCGCTACCGCCGGTGATGGTGACCAAACCCTTCGAGATTCGCGTTACCTGCAGCTGAGGGTCACGCCGCGATCTGGGTGACGTTGAGGTGCTTGTGCGCCTCGGCCTTTCGCTGCGCGAGCTTCGAGTGAGACCTGCCGTAGACGAAGTACAGCGCGACGCCGACCACCATCCACACGACGAACCGCAGCCAGGTCTCGACCTCGAGGTTGATCATCAGCCACAGGCACGACAGTGCTGCGAGGATGGGTATCACGGGGACGAAGGGCACCCGGAAGCCGCGCTCGAGATCGGGCCGCGTGCGCCGCAGGATCGGTACGCCGATCGCCACGAGGATGAAGGCGACGAGCGTGCCGATGTTGACCATGCCCGCAAGCGTGCCGAAGTCCACGAACGCTGCCAGTACCGCGCACACCACGCCCACGATGACGGTCAGTCGCACCGGGGTGCCGTGCTTGCCGGTGTGCGAAAGCCGCTTGGGGAGCAGACCGTCGCGGGACATCGCGAACAGGACGCGGGTCTGGCCGAGGAACATCACCATCACGACGGTAGACAGGCCCGCCAACGCGCCGATGGAGATGATGTTCTTGGCCCACGTGTCACCGTGGAGGGCGAATGCCGTTGCGAGGGTGGCATTTTCTCCCTGCAATTCGGTGTACGGCACCATGCCGGTAAGGACGAACGACACCGCGACGTAGCAGACGGTGACGATGGCCAGCGCGCCGAAGATGCCGCGGGGAACGTCGCGTTGCGGGTTGCGGGTCTCTTCCGCAGCGGTGGCGACCACGTCGAAGCCGATGAAGGCGAAGAACGCGATGCTGGCGGCGGTCAGCAGACCCAGCCACCCGAAGCTCGTGCCGCCAGTTCCGGTGAGCCAGGCCAGCATTGACTGGTGTACGCCGTCCGCCTTCGCCGAGGGCTGCGCCGCCGGGATGAACGGCGTGAGGTTCGAGGCCTTGAAGTAGGTGGCACCGACAACGAGGATCAGCACGATCACCGACAGCTTGATCGCCACGGCGACGGCCGAAACTCGCGATGACAGCTTGGTTCCGGTGGCCAGCAGCACGCCGACGATGGCGATGATCACCAGCGCACCCCAGTCGAACTTGACCGACCCGAGGTGCACCACCGGTGACACCGTCCCGCCTAGTACGTGGCCGAGATACTGCGACCAGCCTTTGGCGACAACGGATACCGCGAGCGCGAACTCGAGGATCAGATCCCAGCCGATGATCCACGCGACAAGCTCACCGAAGGTGGCGTACGCGTAGGTGTAGGCGCTGCCGGCGACGGGCACAGTCGAGGCGAACTCGGCGTAGCACAGCGCGGTGAGCCCGCACGTGATCGCCGCGATGACGAAGGCGACCGACACGGCCGGCCCCGCCATGTTGCCCGCGGTCTGAGCGGTAAGGGTGAAGATGCCGGCGCCGATGACGACGGCAACGCCGAAAACAGTGAGATCCCTTGCCGTCAGGTCTTTGCGGAGCTTCGAATCGGGTTCATCGGTGTCCCGGATCGACTGCTCGACCGACTTGGTGCGGAAAAGCCCGCCGCCGGCGCCCATCAGATGGCTCCGTCGAGCCGCTGTTCGGCGAACAGGTTCGCGGCGGCGCCGATGCTGATGCCCGCCTCGCGCGCGGTGGCGATGATGTCGCGGCAGCGGTCGTAGATGCGGGTCACGTCGGCCTCGACGGCAGTGCGGTCCGCGCCGTGCAGCTCACCGGCGACCTGGATGAGGCCGCCGGCGTTGGCGACGTAGTCAGGTACCCAGGTGATCCCGCGACGGCCGAGCAACAGCTCGACGTCCGGGGTCGCGAGCTGGTTGTTTGCGGCACCGCAAACCAGCTTCGCCTCGATGGTGTCAGCGCTCATAGGCGTCAGCGTAGACCCGAGGGCACACGGAGCATAGACATCGACAGGGGCGTCGGCAACCGAATTGAGGAGGCGCAGGGACGGGTGGTCGTTCGACAGGCGCAGCAGTGCCGCGGCGTTCACATCGGTGGCGTACACGTCCGCGCCGTCCGCGAGCAGCAGTGCGATGAGTTCGCGGCCGACCTTGCCGACGCCCTCGACACCGACGGTCCGACCGGCCAACGTCGCTGCGCCCCAAACGGATTCGGCGCCCGCGCGCATCGCGTTGAAGACACCGAGCGCGGTGAGGCGGGCACTGTCACCCGAGCCGCCGGCCACGGCGCTGCGGCCGGTGACGTGCGAGGTGTACTTGCCCATGATGTCGAGATCATCGGTGTTGGTGCCGACGTCGCCCGCGGTGACGTACCGTCCGCCCAGGGTGTTGACGTAGCGCGCGAAGGCCGCGAACAGCGCTTCGCTCTTGTCGCTGGTCGGGTCGCCGATGATCACGGACTTGCCGCCGCCCAGGTTCACCCCGGCCGCCGCGGCCTTGTATGTCATGCCCCACGACAGCCGCAGCACGTCCTCGAGTGCCTCGAATTCGTCGGCGTAGGGGTACATCCGGCAGCCGCCGAGGGCCGGGCCCAGCGCCGTCGAGTGGATGGCGATGATGGCCTTGAGGCCGGACTCGGCGTCCTCGCAGAAGACGACCTGCTCGTGACTGCGGGAGCTCAACTTGTGCGAGCGACCGAAGACTCCGGCGGGGGTGGACACCGGTGAGGTGGACACAGAGGTCACTACTACTTCCTTTCTGGTGCCGCATGTTCGGCGGCATGGGTTGACGCTGCCGCAGGTGTGGCGGCAGGACAGCTGCGGTGGTGGCCGGTCAGGCCGGGATGCCGAGCTCGCGCAGGCGGGCCCAGTACAGTTCGACGTTGCCGAGTTTGATGTCCTCGTAGCCGCGGACGATGTCGGGCAGTCCGGCTGCCTCGACGGCGGTGGCGTAGTTGTCGACGGTCAGCTCGGCCGCCAGGCGCAGCACCATGGCCGTGTAGTGAGACAGCAACTCCCGCTCCACTTTCCGGACGTGGGCATAGCCGAACGGGTCCAGCTTGGTGCCGCGCAGTACCTTGGCCTTGGCCAGCATCTTCAGCGCCACATGCGATTTCGGCCCGAAACCGACCTTCTTCGTGCGGCCCATGGCGCGCAGGACGGGCGGATGCAGCTTGTAGGTGAGGTTCTCCCCACCGGGCACCTGCGCCTGCACGTCCGCCAGGAAGGCCGGATCGACCAGCAGCCGGGCGACCTCGTACTCGTCCTTGTAGGCCGTGAACTTGTGCAGCCCGCGGGCGACGGCCTCGCTGAACGCCGTGTTGCCGGTGATGGTGCGCTCGGACTGCCATACGGCCTGGACCGTTTCGACGTAGCGCCGCGCGACCTTCGCGCTCTGGTAGCGGACCAGCTCACCGGCGCGCAGTTCGACCAGCCGGCGGACCTCACCGTCGAACGTGGTGCTGGCCAACAGCTCCGGGCTCGCCACGGCGGGCGCGGCCTTGGGCCGCACGGAGTCGACGGCGGCGGCGAACGCGGCCGGATCGGCGACCGCGACACGGCCCCAGCGGAACGCTGCCACGTTGGCGGCGACCGCGACACCGTTGATGCCGATGGCCTCTTCGATGCTCGCCTCGGGCAGGCGCAGGCCGCCGTTCTGGAAGGCGGCGCCGACGACCAGGAAGTTGGCCGCTGCGGTGTTGCCGAACAGGGCCTGTGCCGCGGCCAGTGCATCGAAATGAGTCAGCGTGCGGGTGGCGGCGGTCAGCCGGTCCAGCAGCAACTGCGTCTCCGGGTAGGCGACGGACTTGTCGTACACCATGTCGCCGGTCGGGGTCTGGCTCGTCGAGGCGACCGCGACGGTGCGTTCGGCACTGCCGTAGGCCAGGTTCCGGTTGTCGGTCGCGGTGAGCAGGTCGATCGCGATGATGCAGTCGGCGCTGCCCGAGGTGAGCCGGTTGGACGGCTCCAGGGCGGCTGTCGAGAACCGCAGGTGCGACACGACCGGTCCGGCCTTCTGGCTCAGGCCGATCTGGTCGAGGCTCTTCACTTCGTAACCGGCGCGCAGTGCGGCGGTCGCGAGCACCTGGTTGACCGTGACGATGCCGGTGCCACCGATGCCGGCGAGCAGGACGTTCTGGGTGCCGGTCGGGACACCGAACCCTGGATCCGCGACCCGCGGCGGCTCCGGCGCCTTGCGCCGGGATGCCTTGCGGCCCTTCTTGTCCGGGGTCAGCTCGACCGTGACGAACGACGGGCAGTCGCCGTCGAGGCACGTGTAGTCGGTGTTGCACGACGTCTGGTCGATGCGGGTCTTGCGGCCGAATTCGGTGTCGACCGGCTGTACGGACAGGCAGTTCGACTTGGTGCCGCAGTCGCCGCATCCCTCGCAGACGGCTTCGTTGATCACCACGCGGGTGTTGCGGGTGGGCAGTGTGCCGCGCTTGCGCTGACGGCGGGCGTCGGCGGCGCAGTGCTGGTCGTAGATGAGCACGGTGACGCCCGGGATGTCCCGCAGCACCTTCTGCGCCTCGTCGAGCCGGTCGCGGTGCCACAACAGCGTGCCCTTGGCGAGGGCTTTCTTGTTGTGCCGCTTGGGTTCGTCGGCGCAGATGATGATCTGCTTGACGCCTTCGGCCGTCAGTTTGTGGGTGAGGCCCGCCACGACCAGGCCGCCTTCGACGTCCTGCGCGCCGGTCATGGCGACGACCTCGTTGTAGAGCAGCTTGTAGGTGATGTTGACCCCGGCCGCGATGCAGGCCTGCACCGCGAGCTGTCCGGAGTGGAAGAACGTGCCGTCGCCGACGTTCTGGAACAGGTGCGGCACGTCGGTGAACGGCGCCTGCCCGATCCACTGGCTGCCCTCGCCGCCCATCTGCGTCAGACCCACCACGGCGCTGTCACTGCGGCCGGACATGGTGACCAGGGTGTGGCAGCCGATGCCGCCGCCGCCGATGGAGCCTTCCGGGATCGCGGTGGAACGGTTGTGCGGGCAGCCGCTGCAGAAGTAGGCGGTTCGCTTGGCGGACAACACTTCCAGCGACAGCGGTGGGGGCGGGGTGCGCTTGAGCTCGACGTGATCGCGCAGCACCCGGCGCAGCGGGGCGAGCAGGCGCGCGGCGGTCAACTCGCCGCCGAGGGGGAACAGCGGCGCACCGGCCGCGTCGTGCTTGCCGACGATCTGCGGGGCATCGGCGGTGCCGTAGAGGATTTCACGGACCTGGGTTTCGATGAACGCCGTCTTGTCCTCGACGACGATCACCTGCTCGAGACCGCGCGCGAACGTCCGGACAGACTCCTGCCCGACGGGATACGGCATTCCGATGCGCAGCAGGCGGATTCCCGCGCGGTGCAGTGCCGCGTCGTCGACGCCGAGGTCGAGCAGCGCCTGGCGGACGGCGTCGAAGGTGGTGCCGGTGGCGGCGATGCCGACCTTGGCGCGCACCGGATCCACCTCGAGTACGTCCAGCTGGTTGATGTCACCGAAGGCACGGACGGTCGCCCAGCGCGGACCGTAGAGGTCGGCCTCGGCGAGCAGGCTGTCGGCCGGGGCGGCCATCGGCCGCTGGACGTAGGTGAACGGCTTTCCGTCCCAGAGGATTTCGGGTGCGGTGATCGCGAAGTCGGCGACGTCGGCATCGACCGTCCAGGCGCCGTCGGCCACGTCGGCGACAATCTTCATCGCCACGACGCAACCCGAGGCCCGCGACAGCGCGACACCCTGCATGCCCATCGTGATGATCTCTTCGGCGTTGCGCGGGAACAGGACCGGGATACCGAGGGCCGCGAGGGACCGCTCGCTCACGGCGGGCACGGTCGAGGATTTGGAGGCCGGGTCGTCGCCGACCAGCAGCAGCACGCCGCCGCGAGGGTTGACGCCGTACATGTTGGCGTGGCGCAGCGCGTCCGTCGCGCGGTCGACGCCGGGCCCCTTGCCGTACCAGACGCCGATGACGCCGTCGTGGGTTGCCTTGCCGGCAGGCAGGTCGGTCTGGCTGCCCCAGACCGCGGTGGCGGCGAGTTCCTCGTTGAACCCGGGGGTGAAGACGACGTCGTGCTCGGTCAGGACGCTCGGCATGCCCAGCAGCATCTTGTCGACGCCGCCGAGGGGGCTGCCCTGGTAGCCGGAGACGAACGTCGCGACGCGGCGGCCGGCGCGCAGGTCGCGGACGTGCTGCTCGACCATCATCCGCGCGATGGCCTGCACGCCGGTGAGCAGAACCGGGCCGGCGCCGGCGCGGTACCGGTCTTGAAGATAGTAGGGGGCGCCGGGCGCGGCCGGACTGGTCGCGGCGAGTTCGGATCGGGACAGAACACTGGTCACTGACAACCTCCACACTTCCCACAACCCAGATCGTGAGCTGCAAAGCGAGAACTAACTGCAATCGGTGCAGCGAAATCTGCCGTGGAGTGTGTTCTGCGTCAACAGTCGGCGAAAATATTGATCAGACTGCTCAATTGTGACGTGGCGCACTGTGACGCACGCATCATTTTGCTCGACGCCCCGTCACGTACTGCACAAGGGGGAGTGATCGGTATTCGACCGGAGTGGCCATCGCCAGCATGGTCTCGGAGTGCTTGACCCCGTCGATCCGGTGCACTCGCTGAATGACGCTGAGCAGTTCTTCCTGTGTCTGGGCGGCGATCCGGACCAGCAGATCCGCCCGCCCCGTCGTCGCGTGGACTTCCAGCACGTGCGGGACATCCCGCAGCGCCTCGATGATGGCGTCCATCTTGGTCTGGTCGGTCTCGATGAAGACCAGCGCGTGCACGGCGAAGCCGAGTTCGGACAGGTTGATGTTCGGCGGGTAGCCGCGAACGAGGCCGGATTCCTCGAGCCGCTTCATGCGCGCCTGCACGGTGTTGCGGGCGACCTTCAGCCGCGACGCCAGTTCAAGGATCGGGGTGCGCGGGTCGGTCGCCAGCGCCGACAGCAGCGCGGAATCGAGTGCGTCGATCTTGATGGCCATGCGGCATTTTCCCACGGGGTCACCGTGGGTCACGCCGATTCGGCGACGCTCACCTGCGCTTCGCACCGGACGTCGAAGTTGACGGAATTGGCGATGAAACACAGATGATGTGCCCGCTCGTGGACGCTCGTGAGGGCCTCGCGGTGCCGGTCGTCGGTGATCTCGACGACCGGGCGCAGTACCACCTCGGTGAAATGCCCACCGCCGTCCGGGGTTTGGGTCATGGTCCCCGACGGGTGATCGGAGTAACCGGTCACCACGATGCCCTCTTGCGAACACAGGGCCAGCACCCACAGCATGTGGCACTGCGACAGCGAGACCACGAGCAGTTCCTCGGGGTTCCAGCGCTGCGGGTCGCCGCGGAACGACGGATCAGCGCTGCCGAGGATCGTCGGTTTGCCATCCGCGGTCACATCGTGCGCGCGGTCGTACTCGCGGTAGCCCGAGGTTCCGGTGCCGGTGTTGCCGGTCCACGTCACGTCGAGTTCGTAGTGGTGCGTCTTCGCCATGGCGGGCGTCCCCTTCGTCGGTGCGGTCGCGTACCTCCGTTCTAGCGCACGCGCACCGACGCTCAGTGCTTACGGCTCCCGCGGTCGCCCTTCTCCTTGGACGCTTTGGAGGTGTCTGCCTTGGCCGTGTCCGCCTTGCCCGTGTCTGCTTTGGCCGACGAGTCGTCGCTCTTGGCCGCGCGCTTGGACTTCTTGGTGGGCGCGGCCGGCTTGGCATCCTGCGGGTCGGCGGCAGCCGTCGACTGGTCCGCGTCGGACGGCTTCGACTTGGCCGGTGTGGCAGCCGATTTGGGTGCCGTGGCGTGGTCACCTGGCTTCTTGGCTGCCGATTTGCGCTCGGAGGCGGGCGACTCTTCCTGCTTCTCTTGGGATTTGGTGCCCTTTGTCAGGGCCCGAGTGACACCAGCCGTTGGCTTCGCGGCCGTTTGCGCCGCGGTGGCGGTCGATTGGGTGGTCGACTCGGCGGTCGTACCGGTCGAAGCCGCGGCGGCCGGCCGTGGCGCGTGGGTGAGGACGTTGGCCAGGCTCTGAACCGACGACACGACGTTGGCAACCGCCGTCAACGGGTTCTGCCCGCTGAGCACGGTGCCGACTCCCGTGGTCGAGAGCGTGGCGACGGCGTAGTAGACGCCGACCGCTGCCCGCAGCACCCTGACGACATAGATCACCGGGGTCAGCGGTGCGAGGTGGGGCGCCAGCGTGGCCGTCACGGTCCGCGTGGCGCCGGCCGCGGCGGCGCCTGCCGACCCGATTCCGCTGACCAGCTGCTTCACCTGAGGTGAGGACGATGCGCCGGGGAACGCGGTGACCGCGCTGACCAGACTCTGCAGGTGCGCCGCCGTCGACGTCACCTTCTCCACGGCCTCGTACTGGCCGGTGCTGGAGTCGACCTGTGCGCTCAGCACCAGCAGCGGGAAGTCCGGTGTCTGCCAGTAGATCACGTCGGAGGCGACGGCCTGGGCCGCACCGCCGACGTTGCCGACGTACCGAATCGGGTTGAAGGCGGCGTCGACGGCCGCCGCCGTCAGCGCGTACCGGTACTCGGCGCTGTGCACCGGCGTCGGCTGCGTCGTCGGGAGAACCGGCGCGGCACTGGTGACCACGACGGCTGCCGAGCACATCACCGACAGCGTCACGGTCTGCGTCTTGACCCACATGCGAATTACCTCCTCGATTCCCCGCCATGGCGAGTTTTCCGAAAACCGAACCCCCGCTTAGGCTTCGGCGCCTTCTCTTTGTCTTCCCTCGCAGCCGACGCGTCCGCGCTCTGGGGTGGCGCCGGCTTGGCCCTGCCCAGAGCCTTTGCAGCCAGGGCGACGATCGACGGCCGGGCCGCGGGTTCGCGCGGTGCGACCTGCGGGCGGCGGACGTAGGCCCGATCGATCTGCGGTCGGAGCAGGGCGTCGATGAGGGACGTGTTCAGCCCGGCATCACGCAACGGTTGTGTGAGTGGCAATCGCCGGGTGGGCACCACGTAATGCGTGGTGGTGCCGCCGGCGGCATTGGTGCGGACGGTCGTGAGCGTTCCCGGTGTCGCCGGGTTGGCGGCCGACCCGTAGTCGGTGTGCACGAATCCGATTCCCATGACGGCGTTGAGGACAGCCAAACGCGTCGGCTTGTCCGGCCAATCCGAGAAGCCGTCGTACTCGCGGACGATTTCGGTGGTGGGGTATGCGCTTGCCCTTGGCACGTTCGGTGCGAACAGTTGCAGTGCCGGATTCTTGGTCGTGATGCCGCCTGTGGTGTTCTGCGGGTCACCGAAGGTCACGAACTGGAGATTGTCTGCACGACGACGGCTGAACGAATCCTGCAGCGAGCGCGAAAGTTTCACATAGTTCAGGACGATGGCGCCCTGGCTCAGGCCGGCGAGGGTGACGTCGGCGCCGTCGGGGACCGTGGCGAGGGTCGCGTTCACCTTGGTGGTACCGATGACGGCGTCAGCTCCGAACAACAGGCCGGCGGGGTAGCCGATGCCATGGATGGTGCCGCTGGAATCCAGATATCCGTCGGCCAACCCGAGGGCCTCGCGTGAGGTGGGTGAGACGTCGCACAGGCACGTGCCCTGCAGATAGAAGGTGACGTCGGGGCTTTCAACCGATGCCGCCGCCGACGGCTGCACACTGATCGCCACGCAGAGTGCGACAACGAAACCTGTTGCACTGCAGCGGTTCAAACCGGCCACGGGGCAGTTCCAATCTGTGCACGAGGAGGGGATTGCGGTTGATACGCAGCGCGCGACCATTCGGGCGACGATGTCGCCCGTGGTGACGTACGTGGAATCTCGCTGATGAGTCAGCGGCGGTGATGGCGGCGTGGAGCGAATGATTCTCGCCGGCGCGTCTGATGTGCCCTGCCGTCCCCGACTACCCCCGTTTGGTACCTCAGTACAACTTGACCAGGCGAAATTAACACCGCTGCAGCATCTTTGCATGCCATGAGACGCAGGTCACCGCAAGGTCAGCGCCGGAACACCACCCAGCGCATCGCCGCGTACATGTAGACCGCCTCGCAGGCGCCCGCGGCCATCCGGGCGACGTGGTACTCGACGCCGAGCGCCGACAATCCGGTCGACACCCCCAGGATGAACGCCAGGTAGTTGACGGCGACCACGACGACGTAGACGGCCAACTGCGGACCGACCGCGCCGTGCGAACTGAAGTTGAAGATCCGGTTCAGCACGTAACTGAGCCCGAACGCGCAGACGTACGACACCGTGACCGCCACCGCCAGTGGCAGCCCCAGCCCGTCGCGCAGTCCGGTGAGCAACAACAGGTCGATCGCGAACGTGCAGCCGTTGATTAGGGCGAAGCCCAGGAACGTCGGAGCGACAACCGTTTTGAGTCCGAAGGGCAGCCGGCTGACGGCCAGTTCGCAGCCCCGGTGGAATCGGTCGACGGCGCGCTGCAGGCCACTCGCCGAGTCGACGGTCACGCGGGCACTGTGTCATGGGCCGGCATCGGCCAGGTAGCCGCGAGACGAACTCTGCGCTGCGGACCGGCGGCGTCCCGTATCGTCCACCGCGATGAGCGTCACCACCATCTCGTCGGCGGTCGCGACGTTCGCGGTCACCAACATCGACGACCTCGTGGTACTCGCAGTGTTCTTCGGCCAGGCGCGCGGTCACCGCAGTGCGGCGACGAGGGTCATCGCGGGGCAGTATCTGGGCTTCGTCGCCATCGTGGTGGTATCGATATGCGCCGCGCTTCTCGGTGCGGCATTGCTTCCGGCCGCCGTGCTGCCGTACCTCGGGCTGCTGCCGATGGTCCTGATTGCGGTCGGGACCACGATCCTCGTCGAAGGCGCCGTCTTCGCGCGGTGACCGCAGTATGTTCACCCGGGTGACCAGCAAACGACTGTCGCCGCTCGATTCGATGTTCCTGGCGGCCGAATCTCCCGAGACGATGATGCACGTGGCGGGACTCATGCAGTTCCGCCCGACGTCGGGCGACGCTGGGGACATCCTGGATCAACTGCGCGACGAGATCTACGGGTCGAACGAGATCGAGCCGCCGTGGAACATGAAACTGCAGACGCCGTGGTTCCTGCTCAATCCGCTGCAGCGGTGGGTCGAGGACCCGAAGTTCGACGTCATGTATCACGTACGGCGGTCCGCGTTGCCGCGTCCCGGCGACCAGCGCGAGTTGGGAATCCTGATCTCCCGCTTGCATGCTCGGCAACTGGACCTGACGCGACCGCCCTGGGAGCTGCACATCATCGAGGGCCTCGACGACGGCAACGTCGCGTTGTACGTGAAGATGCACCACTCGCTCGTCGACGGCTACACGGCGATGAAGACGCTCATCCGGTCGATGTCGACCGACCCCTCCGATACCGACACCCCGTTGTTCTTCCGGAACCCGGTGCCGAAGCGGGAGCGCAAGAAAGACGAGAAGGACAGCAGCCTCATTCCCGACATCGGTGGGCTGCTGCGATCCATCACCTCGGAGTTGTCGACCGTCATCGATCTGCCTGCCGCGTTCGCCAAGCTGGCCATGACCGCGGTGAGCAGGAGTAATCCGCTCGTCGGACCGGGGCAGGCGCCGCACACCATTTTCAACGGTCGCATCGGCCGGAGCCGGCGGTTCGCCACGCAGCAGTACGACATCGCGCGCTTGCGGGCCGTCGCCGATGCGGCCGGCGCGACCCTCAACGACGTCGCGCTCGCGATCTGTGGCGGCGGACTGCGCGACTATCTCCTCGGACTCGACGCCCTGCCCGACAAGTCGCTGATCGCCATGTTGCCGGTCAACATTCGGCCGAAAGACGATCCCGGCGGCGGCAATGCCGTGGGCGCCATTCTCGCGACCCTCGGTACCGACCTCGCCGACGCCCGCGAGCGGATCGAGGCCATCAGCGCGTCGACGAAGGCGGCCAAAGATCAGCTGTCGGGGATGACCAGTACGGCGATCCTCGCCTATACGGCGGCGCTGATGGCGCCGTTCCTCGTGCAGACCGGGGCTGCGACAGTGGGTGCCCCCAAGGTGGCCCCGGCGTCCTACAACGTCATCTTGTCGAACGTCCCCGGACCCGACTACCCGCTGTACTTCCGCGGCAACGAGCTGGTGTCCACCTATCCGGTGTCGATTCCCGTCCATGGTGTCGGCCTGAACATCACGTGTCAAAGCTATTCGGGCACATTGAATTTCGGCTTCACCGGCTGCCGCGACTCGATGCCGCACATGCAGAAGCTGGCCATCAAGACCGGTGCGGCATTGGTGGCGCTGGAGCAGGCCTACGGTCTGCTGTGAAAACAGTGTGTAAACGCAATTGACTCAAGTGCAGGAACGAACCATCACAGCAGCCTCAAGGGTGCTACCTTCACCGGACCAGATAGCGCCGGAGAGTGGGTATGAAATGAGTGCAACGACGACGCGATTCGCTCGCATGTCAATGGGGGCAGCAACGTTCGGCGTTGCATCAGCGGTGGCTGCATTGATCAGCATGCCGATCGCGCACGCTGACGAACTCCAGTGCTCGGACGGCCTGGTCGCCTCCGAAGGCACCTGCGTGCCGCCGGCCGACGGCCCCGCGGCCCCGGAAGCGGCGCAGGGACCGTTCAACGCTCCTGAGTCGTCGCTCGACGACCCCAGCTTGTTCACGCCGCCCTACCAGTTGACCGAGGACGAAGTGGCCTCGCCCGGGTACAACGCCGGAGGCGGCCGGCGGTAAGCCGGCCATGGCCGAAACCGGACACCCGAGCCGCCGGGGAGTACTCCTCGGCGCGGGTGCCGTCAGCGCCGGGATGGTGCTTGCCGCCTGCGGCGGGAAAGAGTCGCCGTCGTCGGGCAGCCAGTCCACGAGCACTGAGACCAAGGCCGCGTCCCCGTCGGTGAAGACAGCCGACGTCCCGGTGGGTGGGGGCGTGGTTCTCGCCGCGGCGAAGGTCGTCGTCACTCAGCCGAAGGCCGGTGAGTTCAAGGCGTTCACCGCGGTCTGTACCCACAAACAGTGCACGCTGTCGAAGGTCGCCGACGGCACCATCGACTGTCCTTGCCACGGAAGCAAATTCAGCGTCGTCGACGGCTCCGTCGTCACCGGGCCGGCGGACGAACCGCTGGCGCCGAAGACGGTGACGGTCGCCGGGGACACGCTGACCGTCGGCTGACCTCGGCCCCTCGGCTACACCGAACCGTCGCATCCGCGGACGCCGCCGGCGGTCACCTTGGGTGCGGTGGAGCTGCCGCCACCGATCGAACTCGGCGCGGTGGTGTGCGACTGGACCGAGACGGTCGGCTTGGTCGGAGGTTCCGGCTGCGGATTGAACGCCTGGGCGGTGCCCGAAGCCAGTCCGAAACCGATCAGTGTCAGGCCGCCCGACAGCAGCGCCGTGCCCGCGGCCTTTTTGATGGTGGTGATCATGGTGTCTCCCTCTCGCTGGTTCGGCCTGCGTCGACCGTTGTGAGCAATGGTGAGATGCCGCCCTTGGTGGATTCTTGGCAGATTCCTGTGGCTCGCGGGTATCGCCCGCCATCTGCTGTGTGTCAGCATGGAAAGGCCGGTCGCAGTGAGCTGGAGCTGATATGGACATCATCAAGCTGTTCCACGCCAGGCGGTTACCCCACCTCGCCGGGGTCGCCACGGTCGTCGCTTCCGCTTTTGTGGGTGCTCCGGCGCCACCGGCGTCCGCCGAGCCCTGTCCCGATGTCGAGGTGGTGTTCGCCCGCGGCACCAGCGAGCCACCGGGTATCGGGATGGCCGGCCGCGCGCTCGTCGATGCGCTGCAGGCACAGGCAGGCAACAAGTCCGTCGCGGTGTATCCGGTGAACTATGCGGCCAGCAGCGATTTCGGGAACCGTCTGGACTTCGTGCAGAGCGTCGTCGACGGGGTCAAGGACGCCGCCACGCATGTCGAAGCGACCGCGGCGGCCTGCCCGCAGACCAGGATCGTCCTCGGCGGATATTCGCAGGGCGCGGTGGTGTCGGGGTTCACGACCGCGAACGCGCTCCCGAAGGAGATCCCGGCGGATTTGGCGGAGTACACCTGGTACGCGCCCAAGCCGATGCCGCCGGCAATCGCGAACCACGTTGCGGCGCTTGTGCTGTTCGGAAAGCCCTCGTCTCAGTTCATGGCGGACATCGGCGCGCCACCGATAGCCATCGGGCCCGCGTATGTGGCCAAGACGATCGAGCTGTGCGTGCCCGACGACACCATCTGCAACGGGGCGCCCGCCGCTGGGCCGTCGTTCGCGCACATCACGTACGGCTCGAACGGAATGGCTGACCAGGCCGCGACTTTCGTCGTCGGAAGGCTGTGACCGCGGCCTCATGACGACGTTCCTGCTCGTTCCGGGTGGTGGGTGCGATCCGTCGTACTGGCGATTTGTGTTGCGCGAGTTGGCTGTTCGTGGGCATCGCGGAATCGCGGTTGACCTGCCGTGCGACGATGATGCGGCCGATCTGAACACCTATGCCGACGTGGTCGCGGCACAACGACTCGATGACGGCGAACCTCCTGTGGTCGTGGCGCATTCATTCGGCGGCTTCACGGGAGCGCTGGCCTGTCCGCGGGTCGGTGCGGCGGAGTTGGTCTATGTCTCGGCGATGGTTCCGCGGCCGGGGGAGCGCCCCGGTGATTGGTGGAGCGCCACCGGATGTGTTGCCGCGCAACGGGAAGCGGCCGCAGTGGGTGGGTACGACATCGACGATGCCGTCGCGCTGTACTACAACGGCGTCGACCTCGCGGTGGTCGCGGAAGAGATCGAACGCGCGCAATCCGAGACCCCGTCGCTGAAACCGTGGCCGGCGGAAGCACTTCCGCAGGTTCCGACGCGGTTCATCCTCTTCCGCGACGACCGGTTCTTCCCCGAAGGATTCATGCGGCGCGTGGTCGCGGATCGTCTCGGCATCGAACCCGAGGTCATGCCCGGCGGCCACATGGCGATGCTGTCGCATCCGGTCGAACTCGTCGACCTGCTGACGAAATCGCGCTGACGGTCGGGATCCGGTCAACTGTCCAAGGCGTCGTGAGCGCGGCGCAGGTATGCCTCCTCGATGGGGTTCGCGGTCAGCGCGGCCGCGCGGCGGTAGGCCTCGGCCGCCTCGGCTGTGCGGCCGAGGCGAGACAGCAATGCGGCGCGGACCGCGTGGTAGACGTGGTAGCCGGCCAGATCGAGCGCTTCCACCAGGTCCAGCGCGGGCTGCGGGTCATGTACCTCGGCGACCGCCACGGCGCGATTGAGCGCGACAACGGGAGTCGGGGCAATGGCCATCAGCTGGTCGTACAGCGCGAGAATCTGGCGCCAGTCGGTGGCGGCGGCAGTCGGCGCGTCACTGTGCACGGCGTTGATGGCGGCCTGGATCTGATAGGGCCCGGGCTGGTTTCGGCGCAGGCATCGGCGCACCAACGCCTGCCCTTCTCCGATGAGGCCGCGGTCCCACTCACTGCGGTCCTGGTCGGTGAGCAGCACCAGATTGCCGTCCGCATCTGTCCGCGCCGTGCGTCGTGCATCGGTCAGCAGAATCAGCGCGAGCAGTCCCCATATCTCGGGCTCGTCCGGCATCAGCTCGGCCAGCAGCCGGCCGAGCCGAACCGCCTCGCCGGTGAGATCGGCCCGTACGAGATCGTCGCCCGAGCTGGCGGTGTGTCCCTCGTTGAAGATGAGGTACACCACGGCGAGTACCCCGTGCAGACGGTCGGGCAGGTCGCTGTCGTGCGGCACGCGGTAGGGGATGCGGGCATCGCGGATCTTGCGCTTGGCGCGGACCAGCCGTTGCGCGACAGTGGTTTCCGGGATCAGGAAGGCGCTGGCGATCGCTTTGGTGGATAGGCCGCCGAGCAGGCGGAGCGTCAGTGCGACCCGCGCATCAAGAGCGAGCGCCGGGTGACAGCACGTGAAGATCAGGCGGAGCCGGTCGTCGTGCACGGGGCCTTCTTCGGGCTGTTCGCCATCGGCCGCCGGGTAGAGCAGTGCCGCCTGGGCGTGTCGCTCGCCGCGGACGGATTCCCGGCGGAACCGGTCGACGATCGTGTGGGCGGCGGTGGTGATGATCCATCCGGCAGGGCTCGGCGGCGGGCCGGTCTGGGGCCAGCGATCGACCGCTTTGGTGAAGGCGTCCTGGACCGCCTCCTCGGCGAGGTCGATGTCACCGAATCGACGGACCAGGACGGCCACCGCCCGCCCGTACTCCCGCCGGAACACACCGGCGATCTCTACGGGCGCCATCTGCGGCACGGTTGTGTTCAGCTCCTCAGATCGCCCCGGAACGGGCGCACCTCGATGGGTAGGAGCCGCACGGCTTCCGCCTGCCTGCGCGCCCAGCCGAGCGCGGAATCCAGATCAGGCACGTCGATGATGGTGAATCCGCCCAGATGTTCCTTGCCCTCGACGTACGGGCCGTCCGTCGTCAGGACGGTGCCGTCGCTGACCCGCACGACGGTCGACGCATCGGGACCGTGCAAGCCGCCGGAGAACACCCACACGCCCGCCGCCTTCATATCGTGCTCGACCGCGTCCAGCGCATCCATGATCGGTCCCAGCACGTCCGGCGGTGGCGGATCGCCGACCGGCTGATGCATGGCGAGTAGGTAGTGCATGACCGTCACTCCTCGATCTGGGGGCGGCCGGTTGCCACCCTTCACCTTCTACACGAACGACTACCCCGGATTTCGACAGAAACGGGATTTTCCTCGGCGATCGGCAGAATGTCGGGATGGCCTGGCACCATCGAGAAGCGTGACTTCCGTGCAGCGGCCGGTGCCGCCCATGAATGCCGACGAGCGCACCACACTCGAGGGTTGGCTCGACTTCTACCGCGCGACGCTGGCGGCGAAATGCGAGGGCCTCGACGACGAGCAGCTGCGCACCGCGTCCGCACCGCCGTCTGAGCTGACGCTGCTGGGCTTGCTGCGGCACGCCGCGGAGGTGGAGCGCAACTGGTTCCGCCGGGTGCTCGCCGGTGAGCAGGCACCACCGATTTTCGGGCCCTCGGATCACCCCGAGGGCCACGACGGCGGGTTCGAGCTGTCACCGGAGTCGTCGTACCCGCTTGCGTTTCGCATCTGGCACGACGAGGTCGCCCATGCGCGTGCAAACTGTGCCGCGCGCCGGCTCGACGACACCAGCCCGTTCATGGGCGGCGAGGTGAGCCTGCGCTGGATCTACACGCACATGATCGCCGAGTACGCCCGCCACTGCGGGCACGCCGACGTCATCCGCGAACGGATCGATGGTGCAACCGGCGTCTGAAACACGTTCTCGCAGAACGCGGTTAGACCTGGCCCGTGAGATGCTCCAACGGCCCGCAGCGGACGTCGTAGCGCTTGTGGATCGTGTCGAGCGTGGCCCGATGACGTTCCCGGTCCCGGCGGTGCGTGCGCTGGAACCGCACCATCGCGGCCAGCCGTCGAGGCAGCGGATACCAGAGCAACAGGTCCGAGCCGAAACCGGCGAATACCTTGTTAGGCAAATAGTCGAAGGCCAAACTCAGGTTGTAGAGAGTCAGGGGAAAGCCTGGGGGGACCGGGGACCGCCCCATCTTGTCGCGCAAGTCCTCGGCGTCGAGTTCATATAACGGCAGGGTGTGCAGCCCTTCCGTGAACATCAAGTGGGTCAGGAAATACGCCGCTTGGAGCGTGAGGGGAATGGCAGTCGACCTCTGTTGAATCGACAATGTGCGTCCCGACGGTGAGACGAACGGTTCATACGGATGCGAGCCACGCAACAACAGTCCTGTGCAGTTGACCAACCAGGTGCCTTGGGGTACTTGCTCGGTGCGGCCGCTGCGGAACTTGAGTTCCGTTGAGCCATCACGGTCGACCGCGTCGGTGAAGTACTCGTTGTCGGCCCGGCGGAGGCCGCCGTTGATGACAGCCATTTCCGCGTCGGACGTCACGCCGCCGAAGCCATGCGCGAAGTCGCATTTCTCGCCGGTTGGGCCGGTACCGAGCGTGGCGTAATACCAGCGGAGGACCTCGTCTTCGTTGGTGCCGTCGTAGCGCTTGGCGAGTCCGTCCCCGAGGGTGGTGAACGGCAGCCCGCCGAACCACCGCCCACGAATCCCTTCAGGCAGCAGGACATCCCGTCGGAGTGCGATCGAGCCGCGGCCTACCACCATATTCACCTCGCGTCCCGGGCAACGGGTGATGAGCAGGTGGGCGGTGTCCAGGCCGGTCTTGCCGCCGCCGATAATCCACACCGGCGCGTCGGATTCGATGACCTGGGCAAGGTCGTTGGGTGTGGTCGACCGGACGCGATGACTGGTAACGGGTAGTGGCGGGTTCGGCTCGACCTGGAAGCCGAACGCTTTGATCAACCGCTTTGTCTCCACCAGTCGCTCATGTCCTGAAGGGTCCCGCAGCGTCACCCGGACTATGCCGTCGGTCTCCTCGTGCGATACGTAGGCCCAGCCGAAGCGCGCGTCGAGATCGACTCGCCGGGCCACCACATCCATACAGTGCTGCAAATGGTCGAGGATCTCCGGCTTGCTCGCCAGGTAACCGCGTTCCCTACCCAGCGTCCATTTGATGTTGCCGGCGGTGAACAGCTGATACGGCTGATGAAGGCGTACGTAGTCGTAGGTGTCGAGCCACATCCCGCCGACACGCGGCCGCCGGTCTACGAGGACGACTTTGCCATTGGGCCCCAGGTATTGGGCGGCGACCGCCAGCGCGTTGAGGCCGGCGATACCGGCGCCGAGAATGCAGACATCGGATCGATCGACGCGCTGTGAATCAGTCACGGCAAAGATTCACCACCGATTTCCTTTGGCCATCGAGACAATCTCGCATCGAGTATGCGCTGGTAGTCGAAAATTTGCCGGCGTTCTGGAAATCGGGCGGACCCGCTGCTCAGGGGACGTAGAGCAATCCCGAACTGATGTCTGTGAGGGTGAGTGGGATTCGGACAAATGGCGAAAATATCTCTTGAAATGCCCAAACCCCCAACCTACCCACAACCACCGTTCGTGGAATCGCTGCGGCCCTAGGGCTGTACGCCGATTCGCGCTTGCGGGAGGGGCACCATCTAGGGTCCGTTCGGCGCCCTACGGGGCAGTGAGCACCCTGGCGGATACCGTGGACGCCGTGACCAAGCCGCACAAGGTGCCCCTTTCCCCGATGCTCGTTCAATACCTCGTCGGCTTGTTCGCGCTAAAGCACGGCGGGGGCGTGGGCCATAACGTCATCGTCGGTGATGAGGTTGCAGACGAAGCGTCTGAGACTCGACGCGATGTAGACGTGACGGTCTCGATACCAGGCGGCGAGGTCTATCACTTCGCTGGTTACGAAGTGAAGCACTGGAAGAAGTCGCTTGATGTTTCGCACGTCGAAGCACTCGCCCTCAAGCTGAAAGACATGCCTTCGGTGACGCACCGAGCAATCGTCTGCACCTCGGGGTACTCCGAAGCCGCGATAAAGAAGGCGGCCTATCACGGTGTCGACCTCTACGTGATCAAGGAATGGACCAGGCCAATCGAACTTGACTTTCCCGACCTCGCCCCGATGAAAGGCCCGCCATCGGAGGTGTTCAGAGCCTCGCAGCACTACCTGACATGGCCGCAATGGCACATCCACGTTCACATGTGCGACGCGCCCGAGTTCTTGACAATCCCCTGGGCGACTCCGGTTCTCGACGCAGAAGCCAAGCCGCACCCGGCTTATACTGACTTCCGAGAATTCGCAGAATCCATGCTCGTCGCATCGACCGAAACCCTCTGTCTCACAAAGCCGATGACAGATCGGCTGCCGTCAGGATTTCCGCCGTCCAGCGATGAGCCGGCCCCAGCCGAAAATCCGACGTGGTCACACGGTCACACGTTCGATGTTCACCAGATAGGGGCTTACTTACGGGGTCCAGAGGGCGCATTGCACCGAATCGAGGCGGTGACACTGCAGGGACAGATGAGCTGGGAGCGAACACCCATGCTGTACCTCGCAATGGAGAAAGTCCCGACTGGCGAGATGTTCACGTCCGCCCTGATCGGCCTGAGTCCGGTGCCAGGACGCATGCACGCCATCCTATTTCCAAAGGAGGGGCGCGAACTCACAATCAAGTGGGTGACACTGACTCGGAATCAGTTGAACTCCATCAAGCAATTGCAGGTGACACTTGAGGGCAACTGAAGGATCGACGGCTGACGCTTGAACGGCAGTGGGGCCGGTACCCCCCGTGCCGGGGCTCGCGCAATTTCGAGTTAACCGAGGCTTGTAGGTGCTCAGGGCTCCCGTTCCGACATTCCCAACGTCGTGCCTGAACGCGAACCCCTCGACTTCATGCGCCACGAGGTTCACGTCTAACGCGAAGCGCAAATGCTCAAGGGCGGCGGAGTCGAACTGCGGTCACCGAAGTACGGCAGTGAGCGCATCGTCTACGCACCGGGGGCTTGATTGCCGCCGGGTGCGACGCAGTCACCGTGCAGCGGGTAACTGCCACTGCTCGCCGTCGTTGACGCTGAACACGTATTCGCACCTGTTGCCCAAAGCAGAAGACCGTACGCGCAAGGCTGTGGACCAGATGCTGACAGGAGCACTTACTGCGGCCCGAGTGCGGTCCGAGTGCGGTCCGAGGCGCAGTAAGTGCCTACTGGCCAGCGGTTCTAGAGGACGTAGAGCATCTCCTGATAGGTCGGCAGCGGCCACAGGTCGTCGGCCACGACAGTCTCCAGCGTGTCGGCCGCGGCACGGACGGCCTCCATGGCGGGCAACAACGCAACTTGCGCGTGCTTGGCCTCGTCGTAGGCGGACTCGGCCGAATGATCTGCCAGCGCCGCCGTCAGCGTTGCCAACGCGTCACTGAGTGCGGTGATCGGCTCTGAGATCGATTGCAGCAGCGTCAAACTCGGTGTCATGCCGGCTGCCGTCAAAGCAGCGACGTTCTGCGCGAGCTCGGTTTGGTAGCGCAGCGCGGCCGGCAGCACGATGGTGGAACCGATCTCGAGTGCCAGCTTGGCCTCGACGCCGATCGTCAGCGCGTACTGCTCCAGACGAACCTCGTAGCGACTGTGCAACTCCCGCTCGTTGAAGACGCCGTACTTCTCGAAGACCGCGACCGCCTCGGGCTTGATCAGTTCCGGAATGGCGTCCAGCGTGGTCTTCAGGTTCGGCAGCCCGCGGGAGGCCGCCTCGGCTTGCCAGTTCTCCGAGTATCCATCGCCGTTGAACACCACCGCACCATGCTCGGTGATCACCTCGGTGAGCAGCTTCTGCACCGCGGTGTCGAACTCCTCGCCGTCGGCCACGGCCTGCTCCAGATTGGTGGCGATGTAGTCGAACGAGTCGGCCATGATGGTGTTGAGGACGATCATCGGCACCGCCACCGTCTGGCCCGAACCGGGCGCCCGGAACTCAAACCTGTTGCCGGTGAAGGCGAACGGGCTGGTGCGGTTGCGGTCACCGGGGTCGGTCGGCAGCACCGGCAGGGTGTCAACGCCGATGATCATGCTGCCCTTGCCCTTCGACGACGTCGCGGCGCCCTTGGCGATCTGCTCGAAGACGTCGGCGAGCTGATCACCCAGGAAGATCGAGATGATCGCGGGCGGTGCCTCATTGGCACCCAAGCGGTGGTCATTCGTCGCCGACGCCACCGAAACCCGCAGGAGCCCACCGAATTTGTGCACGGCGCGGATGACGGCGGCGCAGAACACCAGGAACTGGGCGTTCTCGTGGGGCGTGTCGCCCGGCACCAGCAATGACCCCAGTTCGGCGTTGCCGACGGAGAAGTTGACGTGCTTGCCCGAACCGTTCACGCCGGCGAATGGCTTCTCGTGGAACAGGCATTCCATGCCGTGCTTCTTGGCGATGGTCTTGAACACGGTCATCAGCAACTGCTGGTGGTCGGACGCGATGTTGGCGCGCTCGAACATGGGGGCCACCTCGAACTGTCCGGGGGCGACCTCATTGTGGCGGGTCTTGGCGGGGATGCCGAGCTTGAACAGCTCCCGCTCGGTGTCCATCATGAACCCCAGCACCCGGTCGGGGACGGCACCGAAATAGTGGTCGTCGAACTCCTGGCCCTTGGGCGGTTTGGCGCCGAACAGCGTACGGCCGGAGTTGATCAGGTCGGGCCGAGCGAGGAAGAAGTGGCGGTCGACCAGGAAGTACTCCTGCTCGGGACCACAGAACGAGACGACTTTCTCGAGATCCTTGTGGCCGAACAGCGTCAAGATGCGTTCCGCGTGAATGCCCATGGCCTGCTGGCTGCGCAGCAGCGGCGTCTTGTAGTCCAGCGCCTCGCCGGTCATCGACACGAAAACCGTTGGGATGCACAGAGTGTTGCCGTTCGGGTTTTCCAGGATGTACGCCGGGCTGGTCACGTCCCAGCCGGTGTAGCCGCGGGCCTCGAACGTGGATCGCAGACCGCCGGACGGAAAGCTCGACGCGTCGGGCTCACCCTGCACCAGGGTCTTGCCGGCGAACTCGGCCAGCGCCTGCCCGTCCGAGACCGGCTCGAGGAAGCTGTCGTGCTTCTCGGCAGTCAGGCCGGTCATCGGATAGAAGACGTGCGCGTAGTGCGTCGCGCCCTTCTCCAGCGCCCAGTCCTTCATCGCGGCCGCTACGGCATCGGCGACCGTCGGATCGAGCTTGGCGCCCTTTTCGATGGTGGCCACCACCGATTTGTAGATCGCCTTCGGCAGGCGTGCCTGCATCTCGGCCTTGGTGAACACGTTCGTGCCGAAGATCTCGCCGGGCGCTTCAGCCGGATCGAAGGTGTACGCCGGTGGCGTATAGGCCTGGACGCCGGCGATCGCTCGCAGCCGGGTGGCATTTCCGCTCAATGCAGTTCCTATCCCTACGTGAATGACCGCTTCACACTAGGGACGCCTCATGGCAGCAGTGTTACGTCGATGTCAAGGGCGGCGTTCAGTACGAGTCAGCTTCGGCGGCCGACATCCTGGCTCAGAATCTTGGGCCAGGTTTCGACGTCCTCCGGGGTGTGCGCGATCGTCAGGGTCGACCGCGGCATCAGTGCGGCGAGGGCTTCCGCGGTCGAGAGCGGGTGCGCCGGGTCGTCGATCCAGGCCAGGATCGTTGTCGGCACGTCGATCCGCGCGATGGCTTCGGGTGCAGGGAGGTCACTGAGCGCGGCACCGCGAAACAGTGACGGCAGCAGGGCGTCGGCGACGTCGGGAACTGTTTCGGGTGCACCCACGGTGGCCGGCGGCTGGACCGCGCCACGGCTGGCGGCGATGAATGCCCCGACGCCCTCGGTCTCGATGAGTGTGGCCGCAGCCTCGTAGTGCGCGGCCTGGGCGCGTCGGGTCTCCCACGCGGTGGCCGGAACCATCAGGGTCAGACCCGTGAACCGTTCTGGTTCGCGGGACGCCGCGTGCAACAGCGTTCCGGTGCCCATCGACGGGCCGACCCCGTGCACCGGTTCGCCGGGAAACCATCGGTCGAGCAGGTTCAACAAGTCAGCGGCGAGCTGTTCCCAGCGATAGTCCTCGGGAACTTTCCGACCCGTCGACTTGCCGTGGCCGCGTGCGTCGTAGCGCAGCAGCCGCGTGCCGCTGAGTCCTCGGCCCAGGTCGAGATTGAGTACGCGATCGCGTGCACGGCTGGAGGTGAGTCCGTGGAGTTGGACAACGGGATGGCCACCTTCGTCGCTCAGTTCAACCGCAAGCTCGGCTCCGGGAACTGCGAAAGTAGGCATCAGGCAACTCTTTCCGTAACCGATCGCCTCGTCGTGGAGTCGACCTGCTGACCGAGCATTCAGGCTAACTGGGGCGCTAGGGTACCGCCATGCGTCTCACGAACGTCTCGCACCTGCGACTACCGTTCGGACGCCTCTGGGGCTATGACGTCTCGGTGTCCGCACCGGGTCGACGCCTTCCGGTGTCCTTTGACCAGCGGATTCATGTCGGTGCGGGAGCCCGGCCCGGTTCGTGGATGGCGTTGTCCATTCGCTTGCCGGAGCGGGTGAGCCGGGAATCGCTGGCCGACGCATGGCTGGCGGTGGTGGCCCGCCATGGCACGTTGCGGACCGCATTCTCGGCGGGGCCGGACGGCGATCCGCAACTTCACGAGATCGAAGTCGGTCCCGGTGGTTGGGTCGAGCATGAGATAGCTGCCGGCCAGGCGGTGAACGATGCGCTGCGCGGCGTTCTGGATGCGGCCTGCTCGCCGTATCAGCAGCCCTCACATCGGTTGTGTCTGTTGGAGACCGCCGCTGGGTTGACCGTGGTGATAGCCGCCGACCACAGCCACGTCGACATGTGGTCGATGCTGGTGATCGCGCGGGACCTACTGACGCTGCTCGCCGGTGCGCGCAACGGCCGGGCGGCTTCGCTGCCGCCGGCGCCCGCATTTGTCGAACACACCCAGGCGCTCCTCGACCGTCCCGCGGCTCCGGACCACGTCCGGGAGACGTGGGCGCGCATCATCGCCGACAGCGGCGGGGTGATGCCGTGCTTCCCGTTGCCGCTGGGCGAGCCCGAGCTGGGGCCCGAGCGCGTCGAAGTCCGGGATGTGTTCGACGTCGATGCCGGTGCGGCGTTCGCCGTGCAAGCCCGCAACGACGGAGTGTCGACGCTGGCGCTGGCGGTGGCCGCGATGACGGCCGTGACCCGGGAGCTGGCGGACGCGCCGCTTCGCGCCGTTTTCCCGGTGCACAGTCGCTTCGACACCACCTGGCACGACTCGGTGGGTTGGTTCATCACCAATTCGGTACTGGAGTCGACCGTCGCCGATCCGCGAGCCGCAGCCGGGGCGGTCAAGGAAGCAGTGCAACTCGGCTCGTGGCCGTTGGCGGACGTGCTGTCCCCTTGGGGCGGCATGCCGATGTCGCCGGGGATGTTCGCGATCTCGTGGCTGGACCTGCGGCGGCTTCCGGTCCGGATCGATGACGTCGGGCTGGACGCTCAGTACGTGAGCGCCGCCATCCAGACCGACGGTGTCATGCTCTGGTTCATCCTGGACGAGTCGGGCCTGCATCTGCGATGTCGCTATCCCGACACCCGCGAGGCGCGAGCGAATGTCGGAGCGTGGCTCGACCTGTTGGTGACGCGTCTGCAGTCGCAAGCACGCACATCGGTTCGGGGACTGCTGCGGGTGGGGGACCGTAGTTTTCGCGTGGAACGGGCGGCCCGCGACGATGTCGCGTCGATCGTCGCGCTGCTGTCCGACGACGAATTCGGCCAGGATCGGGAAACCGCGGACATCGAGGACTACGAGGCGGCCTATGACGTCCTCGTCCGTGACCGTTCCAACTACCTCGGGGTGGTCCGCAACTGTGCCGATGTCATCGTCGCGACCGTCCAGTTGACCGTGATTCCGGGTCTCTCCCGCGGTGGCTCGACCCGGCTGCAGATAGAAGGACTGCGGGTCACCGCTGCCGAGCGCCGGCAGGGTTTGGGTACGGCCCTGGTGCAGTGGTCGCACGAGTACGGCCGCGCACACGGTGCGCGGTTGGCGCAGGTGACGACCGACGAAGCGCGCGAACAGGCTCGGGCGTTCTATGACCGCCTCGGGTATCACGCCGCGCATGTCGGCCTCAAACGCACCATCTGAGTTCGCCTCAGAGGTCGGTAATCGCTGAATGTCGTTGCAGGAAAGCTGTTTCGCCGGTCAGCAGACCGGCGACGAGAAGTGCTGCGCCACAAGCACCGATGGTCGCCGGCCAGCCGAATGATGCCACCGCCGCCGCGCCGAACGCCGTGCCGAGACTTCCGCCCACGAAGTAGACCACCATGTACGCGCTGTTGAATCGGGCGGGCGCGGACGGATCGATCGCCAAGATCGTGGTCTGATTCGCCACCTGTGCCGCGAACAGACCGGCATCGAACGCGGCCAGCGCGACCATCGTCGCCCACGGGCTGCCCAACCCGAAGGCAAGGACCGGACAGGCCGCGCCCGCCACCGCGAGACCGACAAGGATCACCGGCCGGAAACCCAATCGGTCCGTGTAGACACCGGCAACGCGCGTCGCGAAGATCCCGGTGATGCCCGCCAGGGCGTACAGCCCGATCTGCTTGGCGGACAAGAAATATGGACCCTGCGACAAAGCGACAGCAATCCCGGACCAGACCGCGCAGAACGCGAAGAACCACAACGATCCACGCAGCGCGCCACGGCGGAGCACCCGGCACCGTAGGAGGAGTCCGGGCACCGCCGCCAATTCGGCGAAGTAGTTCCGCTCGATCGTTCCGGCGGTGGTCGGCAGGAACCACAGGCAAGCGCCGGCGACTCCGACGGTGGCTGCCGCGACCGTGAGAAGCATTGCGTGCCAACCGATCAGGTCGGTCAACCAACCTCCGGCGATCCGTCCTGCCAAGATGCCCGCCGAGATGCCGGCGGTGACGATACCCAGGATGGTCGCACGCCGATGCTCGGGCGCGAGCCGGCCGACGATGGAGCTGAGACCCGCGCCCACCGAGGAGCAGGCGCCGGTCAGCAGCAATCCCAACCCGACCAGCCAGACGGTATCGGCAACGGTGGTCAACGTGAGCGCGCCGCCGAGCGCCAGGAATTGTGAGGCGACCACCCGCCGGGGCGACAATCTGTCGACCAGCGGAACCAGGAGCGCGAGGCCCAGCAGGTAACCGATCGGCCCACACGCCAGCGCCGCCCCGACGGGGGTCGGACCAGACCCGAGCGACCGTGCGATGTCTGCGATGGCCGGTTGCAGCGGGTAGATGGTAGCGGTCCCCAAGGCGGCGGCGAGCGACATGAAAAGGACTGTGGGACCGGTGATTACCGGATCGTCTTGTGCAGTTCTGGTCACGTGTCGACGCTATTGGCCACGTCGCGTGCAGCGCTGGCGGAAATCCGCCATCGCAGTCGGCTAGCTCTTCCAGACCACCTTGTCGGTGCCGCCGGCGTCGCGGTACACGACGCTGTCGGGCGCGGTTCCGTTACGAACGTCGAAGTAGATGCGACCCGTGGTGTAGCTGCCCGGCGCGATCGGCTGGTTGGGCAGTCCGTCGACCTCATTGCCCTTCATGTCCGCATATGTCGAGCTGTTGACGGCCCGGGCGTTGAAGTCGGAGAGGTTCGGCGTCGGTGCACCACTGACGGCGCGCGCGGTCACGTCCGAATACCAGATCCCGTCGTTGTGGCCACTCGGCTGCAGGTTGATGACGGTGTATTCGATCGCGCCGCCGGGGCTGGGAATCTCCGCGCGCTGACCGAACATCACCGCTGTGGGGTCGGCGACCGCCGGGGTCGCCACCAGGATTCCGGCGGCTGCGATGCCGGCAGCGGTTGCCATTGTTTTCGATGCGATCTGCGAGAACGCCATGTCGAGCTCCTTCCGTCACGCTCCTGTTTCCAGGAGTCGGCTGTCTTTGGTCCTTCTGAAGGGGTATCCAGAGGCAGCGACGACGAAACTGACGGCGTGAAGACCGGCCCCGCCGCCGGGGAGGCGTTGCCTAGATTGGGCATCGGCGCTTCTGTATGCATTCTGTGGTGCAGAAGAGCGCCCAGGGTGTGGCCCTGGCGGCGTACGGCCCAGCCTTCGTGGTGGAGGAACCACCGGCTCACATGACGGCTGCAGGGACTATCACCCCCGGAGGGCTGCGCTGCACCGGCGTCATGCGGCGCACCGGCCCGCGCCGTGGTCGCTGACGTGTGTACTCCAAAGACCGACCAGCGGACCGGGGCCCGAGCAGGGCGCACCCGATCGCTGGTGGTGTCGGTTGCTGACGGCAAGGAGCTTCGGCGGCACAGAAGATGGCGTCGACTTCGGCGATCAGCGCTATCACCATCGTGGGGTCGTCCAGACCCAGGGATTGGGCCAGCTCTTCTGGCGCGATGGTGTCAGTCGCCGCCGGCGCCGCAATCGTGCTGTACTGCATCACTTTTCACCTCCTTGCACTGTCGGCATGGCACCGACCATTCAAGAATGTGCCGCAGTTCGCGGGAAGTTGGCCGGCTGGTGCCGGGCTGGACAGTGTCGCAGCCCGGCACCGGCTGTTCGGTCCGGTCAGGCGTTCACCGGCTCCTTGGTCGCCGCCGTGTTGGTGACGGGGCTGCCGTCTTCGGTGATCACTCGACTTTCGTCGATGGCCTTGGCATTGCCGGCTCTGCTCACGCTGATCTTGCGCGGCTTGGCCTTCTCGGCAACCGGGATCACGAGCCGGAGCACGCCGTCTCGGTACTCCGCGGTGATCCTCCCGGTGTCCAGGTTGTTGCCCAGTACCAGCTGTCGGGAGAAGACGCCGCGTGGCCGCTCGGCGGCCAGCATTTCCCGTGACGAATCCACGGGCGCTCGTTCGGCGCGCACAGTCACCACATTGTTCTCGATATCTAGGTCGAGCGAGTCGGCGTTGATGCCGGGCAGGTCGAACTCGACGTGGAATTCGTCGCCGTCGCGCCAGGCGTCCATGGGCATCGCCGCCGGCCGGGCCGCGGTGCCGAGGACTTCTTGGGTAAAGCGATCCAGGTCCCGGAACGGGTCAGTACGCAGCAGCATCGTGGCCACCTCCATCTGTCCTTTCTCTTATGCCATCTATGCGCTTCCAGCTCGATTATCTGTATCGGCTGGCATAGATTTGTTTTAGCACTCGACGCTGGCGAGTGCAAGCACATGGCAACAAGATTTTTCGTCATGGGCGGGCAATCGCCATCGCGGAACCGGACCGGGTCTCGTGCTGGTTGCAATCGTGCAAAGGTATGGCTGTGCACCTGCGGCTCGGGTGAGGGCACGTGTCGGCGAGTCTTAGTCTGGGGTGCGATGACTGGACCGGACTCTCTCATGAAGCGCTGTCGCACAGCGCTTCACGTCGTGGTGTCCGTGTTGACCGTCGCGATCATCGGACTCGCCGGCACTCCGATGGCTCAGGCGGCCGCAGCCGGGGCGCGGTTGGTGGTGCAACACACCTGGCAGGACGGCTTCATCGCGCGCTTCGTTGTCACCAACTACAGCACCGTGCCGATGGCGGATTGGAAGATCGAGTTCGACATGCCGGTCGGGCAGTCGATCTCGCATGCGTGGAGCAGTACCTTCGCCCAATACGGCACGCACTACGTGATCACCCCGGCGAGCTGGAACCGCGTGATTCCACCCGGTGGCTCTGCCAACGGCGGCATCCGCGGAATTCTCAGCGGTACCTACACGCCACCGTCGAACTGCGTGCTCAACGGCCAGGTCTACTGCTCCTAGCGTGATGGCGGTCTGATGACGAGCGAGGCCCTGACGGACTGGCTGCTGGACTCGGATCCGACCCTGCGCTGGCAGGTCGAGCGCGACCTGCTCGACGCCACGCCGGCGGTGTGGGAGGCAACCCGGTCGCGAATCGCGACCGAGGGTTTCGGTGCACGACTGCTCGCGCTGCAGGACCCCGACGGCCAGTGGGCGGGCGGTGCGTTCTTCCCTGCGGACTTCGACTTCGACGACCCTGACGGAGCCGACGAAGGACAACCGTGGACTGCGACGGTGGACATTGAATGCGTTGCGGGAGTGGGGACTTGATGCATCGGTGTTGCGGGAACGCCGGACCGTCGAGTTGCTCGACGAGCACTCCCGCTGGGAGTACGACGATCTGCCCTACTGGTCCGGTGAGGTGGATTGCTGCATCAATGCGTGGACCCTGGCCAACGGTGTGTGGCTCGGCGCGGATGTCAACGGCCTTGCCGGCTGGTTTCTCGAGCATCAGTTGCCCGATGGCGGGTGGAACTGCGATTGGGTCGAAGGTTCGCGCCGCGCTTCGTTTCATTCGACGCTGAATTCGCTGAAGGGACTGCTCGCGTTCGAGGCCGCCACGTCGGGTAACGCCGATATTCGGGCGGCACGCCGGCGCGGGGAGGAGTACCTGCTCGAACGCCGGTTACTCAACCGGCTCAGCACGAATCAGCCTGTGGGGCAGTGGATCAACGATTTCACCTACCCGATGCGGTGGTCGTACAGCGCCATCAACGCGGCTGAGTACTTCCGCAGCGCCGCGCTACAGGATGGCACCACTCCGGATGCGCGGGTACGCGACGCAGTCGACATCGTGCGGGCTGCCCGGCAGCCGGACGGCACCTGGTTGCAGACGGGCCGGCAGCCGGGGCGGGTGTGGTTCGAGGTCGATGTGCCGGCCGGGCAGCCCTCGAAGTGGCTCACCCTTTACGGCACACGGCTACTCGACTGGTGGGATGCCGCGGCATAACCGCGGGAACAGCCTGCAGGGCGGAGCCTTTGGCTCTCAGCTGCGGGACGCGCGGAAGGCCCGCGGGCTCATCCCGTGCCACCGGCGGAACGCCTGCGAAAAGCTCGACAGCTCAACATAACCCAGTCGACTGGCCGTCTCGGCAACGGTCAAGCGGCCGCCGATCAACATCTCTTCCGAAAGCCGCTGCCGGATTTCGTCGAGCAGTTCGCGGTATGACGTGCCCTCGGCGCCGAGTCGGTGGCGCAACGTCCGCGGGCTCATCAGCAGCGCATGGGCGATCTCGTGCGCATTCGGAGGCTGTGCCGGGGACGCCAGCAACAGGTCACGAACCTGGCCCGACAGCCCCGTCCGGCTGCGCCGCTCTTCCAGGAGATTGCGGCACTGCTCCTGGGTGGCGGCGGAGTTGTACGCGTTGGCCTGCGGCAGTGGGAGGTCGAGCAGACCGATGGGCAGAATCAGCAGATTCTCGGGTGCATCGAACTGCGGCTCAGAGTCGAATGCGGCGATGTACCGGTCGGGGTTGGCGGGGCGGCGGTGGGTGAACCGGACGCCCAAGGGTGGCAGGTCGGCCGACAGTTCCCGCTTGATCACCGCGATCGCCGTGGCCAGCCGGTCGATCTCGAATCGCCGGACGCGATCGGGCGTGCCCGGCGCCTCCAGGACGAAGTGGAACTCGTCGCCGACCACCCGGGTGCCGAGCGTCGACGACGCAAACGTGAGGTCGAGATAGCGCACACCGACGTCGATCGCATTGCGCAAGGTCGGGCTGCTGATCAACGCGAATCCGAAGATGCCGTAGGTGGCAAGTCGATAGCGGAGTCCCACCTCGACACCGAGATCATCGGGATAGTCAAGTGCCTCAAGCAGATTCGTGACGACAGCCAGTTCCTGCCGCGCAGTGACTTCGGCGCTCGGACTCTGCAGACCACGGACGGTCAGGCGCGAGCCGGCCAGACACGTTTCCGGGCTGACGCCCCGTTCACTGGCCAGACCGAGCAGCACGCCGACGCTTGTCGGCGTGCGGGGGATATCCCAATCAACCACATTGCCAAATCTAGTAAGTTGCGGCGCCAAGATCGTTTTGCTTCGCCGAATTCATTGTGGCAGTTTCGGTTTCATCCAGTAGGCGGGCGCGAAGGGTGGCGACCACGGGCGCGTCGACGCCGATCTGACCCAGATAGGCGTCGAAGCTGCCGAATTGCTCGTCGACCGTCCGCCACGATGCGGCGATGAAGTCGCGGTGGACCCCGAGGATCTTGTCCGACAGCTGGGAGACGTCACCGTTGCGGGCGATCACATGCTTGCGCAGCGGTTCCACGGCCTCGTTGCTCCGCAGGTAGTCGGCCAGGATGTCGGCCTCGCGGACTCCGGCAGCGCGCAGGAGCGCGGCGACGATCCAGCCCGCGCGATCCTTCCCGGCCGCGCAGTGAATGAGGACGCCGCCTTCTGCTTCCGACACCACGCGCACTGTGTATGCGAGTGCGCGCTGTCCTGTCGGCAGCAGCGGAAAACGACTGTAGGCGTACTCCAGGGCGGCCTCGAACAACTCTGGCGTGGCGACGCGTTCAGGCTCGTGAGGGGCCTTCTGCTGCCCGTCGTCGTGGACCGACGCGGCGTGCAGCGTCACGCCCGGCGGTAGGACATCGCGACCGTTCCACGCGATCTCACTCTCGCTGCGGAGGTCGATGACGTCGGTGATCCCCAGTTCGCGCAGGTTCTCCTGACCGTCCGCGTCGAGCGCACACAGCTCCGACGACCGGTACAGAACTCCGGGCCGGATCGCACGTCCGTCGTCGGTTCGAAGGGCGCCGACGTCACGAAAGTTCCAGGCACCGGAGAGGTGGTACTGATCGACGACGGCCACGGCCGGTAGCTTACATCTGCCCTCGGCGTTGCCACTTCGAGTAAGTATTCGGCCACTTAGGGTCTCCCAGCTGCACGTTTTGGTTCGTAGCGTCATTGCCAACGAACAGTCGATGCGAGGAGGCCCCGATGGTTGCAGTCAACGACACCGCAGAACGGCTGGCCGGCGGCTGGGGCGGCACGGTGCTTCGCACCGGGGGAACGGTCCGCCGTTCGACCGGCCACTGGACCCCGGCCGTGCACGAGCTCCTGAAGCACCTCGAGTCGGTCGGCTTCCAGGGTGCGCCCCGGGTCTTCGGCGTCGACTCCGAAGGCCACGAGGTGCTGACCTTCATCGACGGGCAAACGGCCGCCAGCGCCGAGGGCTGGCCCGCATGGTTGCGGTTCGAGGTGAACCTGGTGCGGATCGCGCGTCTGCTGCGTCGGTTCCACGACGCAGTGGAGAGCTTCCGGCCCGGGCCCGAACTGCAATGGCGTGACGGCAGCCGCGGCCTGCGTGACGGCGAGATCATCGGGCACAACGACGTCAGCCTCGCGAACCTGGTGGCGGACTCGACCGGCCGAATCCACTCGATGATCGACTGGGACCAGGCGGGACCGACCACGCGGCGCCGCGAACTGGCCTATGCCGCATGGCATGTCGTCGGTCTGCACGCGCGCGATCACGCCCGGGCCCGCGGCTGGTCGAAGGCGCCTGATGTCGTGCGCCGCCTGCACATGTTCCTCGACGCATACGGACTCGACGACCGCGCAGGATTCGTCGACGACATCATCGGTCGCATCGGTGAGGCCGTCCGCTCATGCCGCGCCGCGGTGGATGCCGGCGACCACGGTGCCCGGCCGTTCGTCGCGCTGCTGGAGAGCGACCTCGAGTTCGTCCGGCGGCATCGCAGCGCACTGGGGCAAACCGTGCCCGCATGACGTAGAAGTGGCCGATTCCCGGTTTGCCGCACCGCCGCGGCGTGAGAATTGGTCAGATGCCGATCCACAGCCCGAAATTCCAGATCTGACAAGACGGAGAAACTCGTGAACATTCTCGATCAGGCAATCACCAAGGCGCAGGAAGCGATCGTCGATCCGGTACTCAACCGGGCTCAGTCGACGATCCCGATGCCCTTGCAGATCAAGGGCATGCACCTCTACCAGAAGACGAAGAAGTCAGTGGTCGGCGACAAAACGCCCGTCTTCGTCGAGAGCCCGATTCCTCCTGTCGAGGATGTCGACCTGGCAGACATCGACGTGAGCAACCCGTTCATGTTCCGCCAGGGCCGCTGGCAGTCCTACTTCAAACGGCTCCGCGACGAGGCGCCGGTGCACTACCAGCCGAACAGCCCGTTCGGGCCGTTCTGGTCGATCACCCGGTACGACGACATCGTCACCGTCGACAAGGACAACGAGCGGTTCTCCGCGGAGCCGCAGATCATCATCGGCGACCCGCCCGAAGGCCTGGACGTCGAGATGTTCATCGCCATGGACCCGCCGCGTCACGATGAGCAGCGCGGAGCGGTGCAGGGCGTGGTGGCGCCCCAGAACCTGCAGGAGATGGAGGCACTCATCCGCTCACGCGTGCAGGAGGTGCTCGACGGTCTGCCGGAAGGCACGCCGTTCGACTGGGTCGACACCGTCTCGATCGAACTGACCTCACGCATGCTGGCGACCCTGCTCGACTTCCCCTACGACGAGCGCCGCAAGTTGGTCTACTGGACCGACACCGTGGCCGGCAGCGCCTCGGCCACCGGCGGCGAGGCCGACATGGATGAGATGTTCAGCGCCGCAGCCGATATGGCGCGCGCATTCAGCGCCCTCTGGTACGACAAGAAGGCGCGGCTGGCGGCGGGCGAGAAGCCCGGCTTCGACCTCATCACGCTCATGCAGTCGTCCGACGACACCAAGGACCTGATCGATCGGCCGATGGAGTTCCTCGGCAACCTGATCCTGCTGATCGTGGGCGGCAACGACACCACCCGCAATTCGATGACCGGTGGCGTGCTGGCCCTGAACCAGAACCCCGACGAGTTCGCCCGGCTGAAGGCCGATCCGGGCCTCATCACCAAGGCGGTCCACGAGATCATCCGGTGGCAGACCCCGCTGGCCTACATGCGCCGCGTCGCCAAGCAGGACACCATCCTGAACGGACAGTTCATCCGCAAGGGCGACAAACTCGTCATGTGGTACGCCTCGGCCAACCGCGACGAGCGCAAGTTCGAGAATCCGGACGACTTCATCATCGGCCGCCACAACGCCCGCCATCACCTGGCGTTCGGCATCGGCATCCACCGCTGCATGGGCAGCCGTCTCGCCGAGCTGCAGCTGAAAATCCTGTGGGAGGAGCTGCTGGCCCGGTTCGAGGACATCGAGGTTGTGGGGGAGCCCGAGTACACCCAATCCAACTTCGTAAAGGGCTACTCCAAGATGATGGTGAAGGTCACCAGGAAGCAGCCAGCCGCCACGGTGTGATGAGAGGACAGCGATGGGCTCGTTCGATGTACTGCTGGACGACGAACGGGCCCAGCTCGACGCCTTCGTGGAGGACTACCGCCGTGCCGTCGAACTGACCCTCGACGGCCTCACCGAGGAGGAGTCCCGCCGGCGCCTCGTCCCCTCAGCGACAACACTTCTCGGGTTGCTCAAGCACGTCACCTGGATGCAGCGCGTGTGGTTCGAGGAATGCGTCGGCGGCACATCCCGTCAGGCACTCGGCCTCGTGCAGAGCGTCGACGAGTCCTTCCAGCTCGATGACGACGACACCATCGCGTCGGTTCTTGCGGCGCACCGCGATGTCTGTGCGACAGCGCGGGCGGCGGTCGCCGATCTACCGCTTGACACCGTCGTGACGGGGCACCAGTCCGGGCCGCGAACCCTGCGTTGGGTCACGTTGCAGGTGCTGCGGGAGCTGGCGCACCACTGCGGGCACGCCGACATCCTGCGCGAACAGGTGCTTGCCAGTCGTGCGTGATCAGCGCGCATATCCTGGGTGATAGACGCCGCGCTGTGCGACGCCCGGACCCCCGGGAGGCAGCGATGTTCGAGGAAGCGCAGTTGTATGCGCCGGTGACGCGGTCGGGAGATGACGTCACCGTCCATCTGGCTGCGGATCATCCTGGCGCCGTCGACCCGGAATACCGGGCCCGGCGCAACGCAATTGCCGCGCTCGCCATGGATTGGCAGCCCGGGACACCGCCGCCCGTCGCGACCTACACCGACGACGAGCAGGAGGTCTGGCGCATCGCGTGCGCCGAGCTGCACCGGCTGCACCAGCGCCGCGCCTGCACCGAGTATCTGCAGGGCAGGGAGCGGCTGGGGCTTCCCGAGGATCGGATCCCACAACTGGTAGAGGTCAATGAGAAGCTCGGGCCGCTGACCGGCTTTCAGTACGTGCCGGCGGCCGGTCTGGTGCCGCTGCGTGAGTTCTACGGACTGCTCGCCGACGGCATCTTCCACTCCACCCAGTACATCCGGCACCACTCCGTGCCGCTCTACACTCCCGAGCCGGACCTGATCCACGAGGTGGTCGGCCACGGCAATTGCCTGGCGCACGAGCGGTTCGCGGCGCTGTACCGGCTGGCCGGGCAGGCAGCACAGCGGGTGAAGACGACTGAGGCGCTTGAATTCATCTCGAAGGTCTTCTGGTTCTCGCTGGAGTTCGGTGTGGTGCGTCAGCATGGTGAGGTACGCACGTACGGCGCCGGCCTGCTCTCCTCGTTCGGCGAGATCCAGCAGATCGATGTCGCGGATTTGCGGCCATTGAACATCGCCCGGATGGGTGTGCAAACCTACGATATCACGCACTACCAACCGATTCTCTTCTGCGCCAAGGGATTCAGCGAGATCGAGGATGTCGTCGGCGAATTCTTCGCCGAGGTCGACGACACCATGGTGGAGCGCCTGGTGCACGACGCCTCTCAGGTCACGGGTAGGTGATGGCCGATTGGACGACGGCGACGCACTCGCCGAACCCGATGGTGGCCGCGCCGGGGCGATGAGCCCTTGCGCTGAGCGTGATTTCGTCACCATCTTCGAGGAACGTGCGCGTTTCCCCGTTGGGCAGCCTGATCGGGTCTGTGCCGCCGTGACTGAGCTCCAGCAGGCTGCCTTCGGAGCCAGTGTCAGGACCGGACAGGGTGCCGCTGCCGAGCAGGTCGCCGGGCTGCAGGTTGCATCCGTTGCTCGTGTGGTGAGTGACCATTTGCGCGAAGGTCCAGTACATGTGGCGGCTGGATGAGCGGGTGATCGGGTGCGGCGGCTCGCAGTCGTCGCGCATCCGGGCCGTGCTGATATGGACCTGCAGCTCGATATCGAGCCCACCGCTCGCACGGTGCGGCGGGCTGTCGAGGTAGGGCAGGGGCGCGGGATCACCCTCGGGACGATCGAACGGAATCCGGAACGGCGCCAATGCTTCTGGAGTGATCACCCAGGGAGAGACCGTGGTGCCGAAGCTCTTCGCCAGGAATGGGCCAAGAGGCTGGTATTCCCAGGCCTGCACGTCGCGCGCAGACCAGTCGTTGAGCAGGCAGAAACCGGCGATGTGGGATTCGGCGTCATCGATGCGTACCGGCGTGCCGAGTCGGTTCTCCGGGCCGATCCACGCGCCGAGCTCCAGCTCGAAATCCAGGCGCCGCGTGGGTGCCAGCACGGGCGCCGACGCATCGGCGGCCTTCAGCTGCCCATTCGGTCGGCCGATCGGGATCCCACTGACGCGCACGCTGGAGGCACGCCCGTGATAGCCGATGGGCACCCATTTGTAGTTGGGCAGCAGGGGATTGTCGGGCCGGAACAGCGCACCGACGCTACGGGCGTGGTGGATGCCAACGTAGAAATCGGTGTAGTCGCCGATGCGGGCGGGCAGTAGGACGTCGACGTCACGCAGTGGGATGAGCAACGCCGAAACGGCCTGCTGCTGCGGCGCACCCTCGGCAAGCAGTGCGTGCAGCGCCCTACGAAGTGCTATACGGGGACCAGATCCCAAGGCGAACAACACATTCAATGCTCCGTCCGACCCGGCTTCGGCCGCCGCCTGTGCCTCTCCGGTGAGCAGCCCGGACTCGGCGAGGCCACTCAGATGCAGAACCATGTCGCCGATCCGGACAGCACCGCGCGGTTCGACGTCGGCACCGGCCACCACGCCGAACGGAAGGTTCTGCAGCGGAAAGTCAGTATCGGGGCCCGCGGAGGCGACCCAACTCCGTCGGCCCGGATCGTGGGTGATGTCCAGTGCTGTCACGGCTTGTCCGGATCGAATCGCTTGACAAGCCCACTCCAACATTCTGCGTAATCCTGTTGCCGCTGAAGATGATTGGCGGCGTAGGAGGACACCTGCTGCGGGAACCGGGTCTCGAACATGAAGGCCAGCGTGTTCTCCTGCTTCACCGGCTTGAGTTCCTCGGTGCTGGCAGCCTGAAATGCGTTGGCGTCCGGACCATGAGGAGTCATGCTGTTGTGCAGGCTGACGCCACCGGGTACGAAGCCGTTCGGCTTGGCGTCGTACACGCCGCGCACGAGTCCCATGAACTCGCTCATGACGTTCATGTGGTACCACGGCGGCCGGAAGGTGTTCTCCGCGACCATCCACCGCTCGGGGAAGCAGACGAAGTCGACGTTGGCCGTTCCCGGCGTCTCGCTCGGCGAGCTGAGCACCGTGAAGATGGATGGGTCGGCATGGTCGAACAGCACTGGGCCGACGGGGGAGAACCGCCGCATGTCGTACTTGTACGGTGCGTAATTGCCATGCCAGGCAACGACATCCAGCGGTGACTGGGCGATGTCCGCCCGCCAGAGCATGCCGCCCCACTTCACATACATCGTGGATGGGACGTCCCGATCCTCATAGGCCGCGACCGGTGTCAGGAAGTCGCGCGAGTTGGCCAGGCAGTTGGCGCCGATCGGGCCGCGCTCGGGAAGAGTGAAAGGGCCGCCGTAGTTTTCACACAGATAGCCGCGGGCCGGACCGTCGGGCACCTCGATGCGTATCTTCACACCTCGCGGGACGACGACGATCTCACAGGGCTCGGCGTCGATGATCCCGAACTCGGTCCAGAATCGAACATCGCCGTGCTCGAGGACGAACAGCATTTCGGCGTCGCCGTTGTAGAAGTAGGTGTCCACCATCGATGACGTGATGGTGTAGATGCTGTTGGCGAATCCGGTTCGGGTGTTGACGTCCCCGCCGGTGGTGACGGTACGGACGCCGGTGACGAACGTCGTGTCCTCGACCGCGGGATCCGGCAGCGGCAAGGGATTCCAACGCATTTGGGCGATGGGAACGGCAGGAGCGTCGTCGGGTGCGGAGCGCCAGTGCTTGCCGGGGACGGCGGTGAAATCGCCCCAGTGGGCCACGCTCGGCCGAATCCGGTACAGCCACGATCGTTTGTTGGCGGCGCGGGGCGCGGTGAACGGCGACCCGCTGAGCTGCTCGGCATAGAGGCCGTAGGCGCACCGCTGCGGAGAGTTGCGGCCGATGGGCAATGCGCCGGGCAGCGCTTCGCTTTCGAAGCTGTTGCCAAAACCGCTTTGGTACCGAGCCATCACAGGTTCCCGCGCTTTTCCTGCTCACGCTCGATGGACTCGAAGAGCGCCTTGAAGTTGCCCTTGCCGAAACCCAGTGAACCGTGGCGTTCGATGAGTTCGAAGAACACGGTGGGCCGGTCTCCCAACGGCTTGGTGAAGATCTGCAGCAGATATCCGTCCTCGTCACGGTCGACCAGGATGCCGCGCCGCTGCAGTTCCTCGACCGGTACGCGCACCTCGCCGATGCGGGCACGCAGTTCCGGGTCCTCGTAGTACGTGTCCGGGGTGTCGAGGAACTGCACGCCCTGCCGGCGGAGCTCGTCGACGCTGGCCAGGATGTCGTTGGTGGCCAGCGCCAGGTGCTGCACTCCCGGTCCGCGATAGAACTCGAGATACTCGTCGATCTGCGACTTGCGCTTCGCCACAGCCGGTTCGTTGAGCGGGAACTTCACCCGATGGTTGCCGTTGGCGACCACCTTCGACATCAACGCCGAGTAGTCGGTGGCGATGTCGTCGCCGATGAACTCGGCCAGGTTCACAAATCCCATGACCCGGTTATAGAAACCGACCCACTCGTCCATCTTGCCGAGTTCGACGTTGCCGACGACGTGGTCCAGGGCCTGGAACAGGCGCGGGGGCGCACCGTCGCGTCTGACCTGACCACTGGTCGCCGGCTGGTAGCCCGGCAGATAGGGGCCGGTGTAGCGGACGCCGGCGACTTCGCGTTGCACCAGAGTGTGGCGTGTCTGCCCGTAGGTCGCGATGGCGGCCACGCGCACGGTGCCGTGGTCATCAGAGACGTTGTGCGGTTCGTCGAGGACCGTCGCGCCGGCGGCCTTGGCCTGGGCAATGCACTTGTCGACGTCGGGCACCTCCAACGAGATGTCGATGACGCCGTCGCCATGGGTGGCGTGGTGCGCGATCAGGGGGCTGTCGGGACTCACTGCGCCCTTGAGCACGAACCGCACCGATCCCGACCGCAAGACGAACGCCTTGTGGTCGCGATTGCCGTGTTCGGGCCCTGAGTAGGCGACCAGTTCCATGCCCCATGTCGATTGGAAGTAGCTCGCTGCCTCGGTGGCATTGCCGACGACGAAAACGATGGCATCCCAACCGGTTACGGGGAACGGATCATTGCTCGGGTCGTACTCCACCAAGCCCACCAACTGCTTGAGCTGGTTGACGTCGAGCCGGGCCTGCTTCTCCTGGTCGGTCAGGGCGCTCTGGTTCGCCATGTAGACATTCTTCTCCCAAAGGCGGGATTACTCGATGAATTCGTCGCCGTGTTCCGTACGGCCGCGTTCACCGGCGGGAACCTCGGCGAGCGCACAGTGATAGTGGTGACTCGGGGGTTCCTCGTCCGGTTCCTCGGCGAGCAGGTCGTTGGAGATCGTCGCGAACGCGAGCGCTCCGCCGAGGGCCGCAAGGCCGGCCGAGATCAGCATCGCCGTGTGGAAGCCGGCGGTGATCGCGGCGGGCGATCGGAAAGCGTCGCCCGTCAGCCCGGACAGCGGGGGCAGCAAGGCGACGGCCAGCAGCCCCGCGGTGCGCGCCACCGCGTTGTTGACGCCGGACGCCACACCGGCGTGGCGCTCATCAGCGGCTGCGAGGGCGGCGGCCGTGACGGGCGCGACCGTCGCCGCGAGCCCCAACCCGAAGACGACCACGGCGGGGAGCACGACGGTGCTGTACGAGGCGCCCGGGCCGATCCGCGTCATCAGCACCATGCCGGCCGCGATAACGAGCGGACCGATGGTCAGTGGCAGTCGTGGACCGATGCGCTGAGCGAGAGCACCGGACGCCGACGACAGGGCCAGCATGATCGCCGTGACCGGAAGCGCGGCGGCGCCGGCGGCGACGGGGGAGTATCCGAGCCCAGTTTGGAGAACGACCACAAGCAGGAAGAAGACGCCACCCAGTGCGGTGTACACGACGAAGGTCACTGCGTTGGCGCTCGTGAACTGCCGTGAGGAGAAAATGGCCAGCGGCAGCATGGGATTCGCGGTGCGCCGTTCGATCAGGACAAATGCGACCATGGCGATGACGCCGAGCACCCCGGCTGCGAGAACGACCGGTGAATCCCAGCCGCGGTTGGGTCCCTCCACCACCGCGTAGGTCGTACCAGCGAGCCCTGCCGTCGCCGCGGTCGCTCCCGCATAGTCGAGACGGCCGGCGGTCGATGGGTCGCGGCTTTCGGGCACGTGGCGTAGTGCGAGCCACGCGACCAGGCAGCCCAACGGCACATTGATCAGAAAGATGGCGCGCCAATTGATCGCCTGCACCAGATAGCCGCCGAGCAGCGGACCGATTGCCGCGGCGACGCCGCCTAGGGCCGACCACGCGCCGATCGCCTTCGCACGGTCGGTCGGCATGAACACCGATTGGATGATGGCGAGGCTGCCCGGTGTCAGTAGCGCGCCGCCGATGCCCTGCAAAGCGCGTGCCGCGATGAGCATTTCGGCGTTGGGTGCCACCGCACAGATCGCTGAGGCCACCGTGAACCACGCCACGCCGACGACGAACACCCGCTTGCGGCCCAATCGGTCGCCAAGGCTGCCCGACAGCAGGATCAACGCGGCGAGTGTCACCGAATAGGCGCTGACCACCAGTTGCAGGCCGCCGACCTCGGCGTTGAGATCCTGTCCGATTGCCGGTAGCGCGACGTTGACGACTGTCGCGTCGAGCTGCGCCATGCCCGACCCCAGAACGGTGGCGGCGAGAACCCAGCGTCCCGCGGCGCTGCCGAAGCGGACACCGAAAGGTCGACTGCCAACATCGCTCATGCTCGAAGCGATGATCTGTTCGCGAACATTTGTGATCCCCACTGAATCGCTGTCCTGCTGTGAGTGACCGCGCTGATGCGCTCTAAACCTTCGCACAGCATGACCGCTGAGCGGACCGATCGAAGCGATTCGGTGTCGCTCCAGCGGTAACGTGCCGATATGGCAGGACTGACGGAGGGGAGCGTCGATCCCGCGTTCGCCGCTGTGCGCGACATCTTCGAGGCAAGCTTCGCCGACGGACAGAACTGGGGCGCTGCCGTCTCGGTCGTGATCGATGGCAGACCCGTGGCCGATCTGTGGGGCGGGGTCGCTGACACGCGCACGGGCCGACGCTGGGAGCGCGACACGGCGTGCGTCACCTTCTCGTGTACCAAGGCGGTAACCGCGACGGCCGCGCTGATGGTGGCGGAGCGCCACGGTATCGACTTGGAAGCGCCAGTGGTGAGTTGGTGGCCCGAGTACGGCGCGGCGGACAAGGGCGAAACCACGAGTGCGCATCTGCTGTCGCACGCGGCCGGCCTACCCGCTGTGGAGCGTCCCGTTTCGATCGAGCAGGCCGCCGATCCGGAACTGATGGCGGGTCTGCTCGCCGCTCAGCGTCCGTTGTGGGAGCCGGGATCGAGGCACGGCTATCACGCATTCACGTTCGGCTGGCTGGCCGGCGAGATCGTTCGCCGGCACGCGAAAACCACTGTGGGCGAATATGTTCGATCGAACGTCAGCACGGACCTCATGATCGGCGCCAGCGCAGCCGCACTCGAAGGTATCGCCCGTACCGGTTTCCCCGACGCGAGCGAACAGCAATGGGCAACGGACACAACCACAATCCCCGCCACGACGGTCGCACGGCTCGTCGAGGCTTATCGCGATCCACAATCCTTGTTCACCCGTGCCACCGCCAATCCGCCCGCACGCTACAACCATCCCGACGTTCTGGCAGCCGGCTGGCCGGCGAGCGGATTGATAACCACCGCGCGCGCACTGGCCGAGTTCTACGCACGACTGAGTGCCGGCGAGCTGTTGCGTCCGGAGACTCTGGACGACGCAATCCGTCCGCGGCACAGCGGGTCTGATGCTGTCATGGTCCTCGACTCCAGCTACGGGCTGGGGTACATGCGACCGTCTCAGCTGTTCTCGTTTCCGCAGAATGCCGGACCTGGGGCATTCGGGCATCCCGGCGCGGGTGGCGCGTTCGCTTTCGGTGACGCCGATAATCAACTGGCGTTCGCGTTCGTGCCCAACCTACGTCGCGACGCGCTCGCCGGGGATCGCCGTGCCATCGATCTGATCGAAGCGACCTATTCGGCACTTTGAGTCAAACAATGCAACCGAGCTCATGTCGGCACGGTCAACATATCTCTTGCGCGTAGGGCCAGCCAGAATTCGGCGATGGCGGCGGTGTCGCCGATGCGCCTTCCGGTGAGCTCCTCGATTCTCTGGATCCGGTAGACGACCGTCTGGCGATGGATGCCGAGTTCTTTCGCCGTCTGCACCAACGACCGATCGCGTCGCAGATAGGTATCGAGCGTGCGCACCATGTCACTGGAGTGCGCCGCGTCGTAGGCAAGCAGGCGGCCCAGGACTCTGCCGACCACAACGCGCGCTTCCTCCGGGTCGCGCAGCACCGGAAATATCGTCGCGTCGGCGAACCGCGCGATCTGGCTTGCTGTCGCTACGGCTACGCGCACAGCCCACGTCGCCTCGCGCACTGCCACTGGCGCACGCGAGGGAACACCGAGCGGATCGCTGACACCGATGATCGCCTCGCCGCCGAGTCGCTGGTTCAACACTGTGAGCGTGTGGTCGGTGACAGGTACGAGCGCGTAGAGCAGGGTGGCACGGCGCAGCAATAGATGCGGTATGGCGCGGCGGCCGAGACCAAGGTGCAGCTGGCGTTCGGCCGCTGCCGAAACCCCTTCGGCGGCAACGACACAGCTGGTTGCCACATCGAGACCGCGCTCGGCCAGCTCCCGGTCTCCGTCGCGGTCGGTCATCCGGCCGTCGCATAGCTGGCCCATGACCTCCGCACCGATCCGTCGTTCGTGTTCGCGGCGGGCATTCTGCTGTGCGAGCAGGACCGCGACTGCCGACGCCAAGTGCTGCAGGTGGACCATGTCGGTGGTGGGCCCGCGAAATGCGTACGTCACCAGCGCCGTCGGTTCCTCGTCGGGTACCTCGACAACGAGGGCCCGATGCGTTCCGACGGACACGTGGAGCACCCCGGGAATCGCGCCACGCCGACCTCCGATTTCACTGACGACCGCCTCACGCAGATCTGCCGGCAGCGGTTCGGATGACTCCAAAGCAACCAAGCCGGTGGAGGCATCCAGTACTGCGATCCGGCACGACAGGTCGCGCTCCAGCTGTGCAAGCACGTTGGCAGGCGGTGAATTGGACACCGATTGTCGAATCACGTTGTACACCCGCTCGGTGACCGCGACGCGTCCGCTGCCCGCCGCATCAGCGACGGCTCGGCCGATCGACGCGAAGCCGACCGAATAGGGGACCGTCATGACGGGGAAGCCCAGATCGTCGGCCAGCGCGATCGCTGACCGGGTTAGCGCGGGGGTGGCGCCGTCCAATCCGATCACCATCCCGCACACACCGTTCGCAGCAATGCCGCGGATCAATGCTGTCTGGCCGCGCGCGGATTCCGTCAGCGTCTGCCCGTTCTTCATCAGCAGTTCGCCGCCGGCCAGATACAGCCACGGCTCTTCGAGGTCCGAGGTCTGAGCCCATGTCACCGGCTTGTCCAAACCGCCGCTGCCGGCCTCGAGCGTCAGCCGGAGATGAGGCGTCTCCAAGAGATCGCGAACGCGATACGCCATTGGTTCGTTACCCCACCGACATCTGATTTCGAACTGTGCAAAATGCCAGTTCATGGGGGTTCAGGCAGCGTCGAGCTGCCAACGGGACGGACAAGACCACTGTCGAGGCTAGACGATCGTACGGTTGATCGGCCACATTTCATACTACCGACGTATTCCTTTCGCCCGGCTCTCGGCCCACAGTTGCCGCAGTCGAGACATCCAGCGAAGGGAAGCCAAGATGGCCGAATCCATCGACACGACTGCCGTAGCGGCAGCCGTTCCCGAACGGTTGCAGCGCGGGTTTAGTTTCCGCTCGGCGCTGTCGTTGGCGTTCGCCGACGTATCGCCGATTGCGGCGGTATACGCGATCTTCACCCTGGGCCTGTTCGCCGCGGGGCCGCAGTTCTTCTGGGCGTTCCCGATCGTGTTGATCGGGCAGCTGCTCGTGGCCGCGGTGTTCGGCGAGCTTGCGTCGCGGTGGCCGTACGCCGGCAGCGTCTACCAGTGGTCGCGCCACGTACAGGGCACCACATGGGGCTGGGTGGCCGCCTGGGCCTACATGTGGGGGCTGACGATCGCACTCGGCACGTTGTCATATGCCGCGGGCGGCTTCCTGCTCAACATCTTCGGTGTATCCGAACCACAAAGATGGCAGATCACATCTGTCGCGGTCGCCATCATCTTGGTCGGGACGGCCGTCAACATGGTGGGCCGGCAGGTGTTGAAAGTGATGGTTGCCGTGAGCATCACTTGCGAAGTCGTCGGCTCACTGGGTCTCGGCTTGGTGTTGCTGATCTTCTACCGCGAAAACCCTTTCTCGGCACTGTTTTCCAGTGCGGGTATCCCTGATGCGGCGTCGTGGGCATCCGGACCGATGCTGCTGGCGATCGCTTACGTCGGGTGGTCGTTCCTCGGGTTCGAGGCGGCGGGATCGGTCGCCGAGGAGGTCGACGAACCGGAACGCAACGTGCCGAAGGCCATCATCCTGGCACTGCTTCTCGTCGGTCTCGTCGTGATGTTCTCCGCTGCGGCACTGATCCTTTCGATTCCGAACCTTCCCGCTGTCGTGAGCGCGCAGTCCGGCGACGTGGTCGCCGATACCCTGACTGCGCATCTGGGCGCCGGGGTGACGAAACCGCTGCTCGCGATGTTCGTCATCGGCTTCGTGTCGAGCTTCCTCGCCGTACAAGCCGCTGTATCGCGGTGCATCTGGGGTGCCGCACGCGATCACAGCCTGCCCGGCTCCAAAGTGCTCGGCGGTTTGGCGGGCCCAGAACGCCTGCCGGTCAACGCCATCGGACTGACCGCGGTCGTGGCAATCGTTTTCGTACTGCTCGCAGGCACGCAGTTTTACAACATCCTGGTGAACTTCAACATCATCGGGTTCTACATTGCATTCGGAGTGCCCGTGATCGGCGCTGCTCTCGCCCGGATGACCGGTCGGTGGAAACCTGGCGCGTTCAGCCTCGGGAAGTGGGGAGCCCCGGTCACTTATGTTGCCGCTCTGTGGATCATCTTCGAGACGGTGAACGTCGCATGGCCCCGCATCCAGCCAGGCCAACCCTGGTACATCAACTGGGCCAGCGTGCTGACAACGCTGGTGCTGGGTGTCGTCGGCGTGGTGATCTACCTGTCGGTACGCCGCGGCATTCAGGCGCCTATCGCCGAACGCTTGAGCAATGCGGAAGTGCCTCAGTGAGCCCGGTCGCAGTGGTCACCGGCGCGTCGTCCGGGATCGGCGCAGCGGTCGCGGCCGCACTGGAGGGATATGACGTTGTGGGACTGGACCTCAACGAGCCGGCGCCGTTCGGCATCGACGTCTCCGATGCGGTCGCTGTCGATGACGCCATACATCGAGTAGCCTGGGCCGATCGACGTGGTCGTCAGCGCAGCAGGGCACTACGAGTCGATTACGATCGCCGACATCACGCGCGAACAACTGCACCGCATGTTGCGCGTGCACCTCGGCGGGCTGCGTAACGTCGTGCGAGCGGTACTGCCGTCAATGATCGAGCGACGTACGGGAGCCATCGTTGCGGTGACCTCGGAGCTGGCCATCGGCGGCGGCGATGCCGACGCACACTACGCGGCCGCCAAAGGCGCCATCATCGGTCTGGTACGGAGCCTGGCCGCCGAAGTGGCCGAATACGGCATTCGGATCAATGCGGTCGCACCCGGCCCCACCGACACGCCTCTGCTAGCAACCGACTCACCCTGGCGCGCAGTGGAATACCTCGAGACGCTGCCGGCACGACGGCTGGCGCGTCCGGCGGAAGTCGCCGAGGCGGTCCGGTATCTGGTCGACGCGCAGTTCTGTACCGGCGAAGTCCTGTCGCCGAACAGCGGGGCGGTGATCTGATGCATTCCGGACGTATCGCCTTGGTCACCGGCGCGACGCAGGGGATCGGCGCGGCGATAGCCACGCGGTTGGCGAGCGAGGGCGCCATCGTCGGCGTCAACGGTCCCGTGCACGACGCGCCGATGGATGCCGTAGTCACTGCGGTCGACGGGTTCCCCGCCGTTGCCGACGTTTCCGATCCCGATGCCGTCGCCGCGATGGTCGGCGAGATCGAGCGCACGCGGGGGCCGGTGGACATTCTCGTGTGCAACGCCGCATACATGACGATGGCGCCGTTCGTCGACCACGATGACGACGACTGGTGGAAGATCATCGACACCAACCTGGCGGGCACGGTGTACCTGGTGCAGGCGGTGCTTGCCGGCATGCGTAATCGAGGCGGCGGCAACATCGTCATCATCTCGTCGGAATGGGGGGTCGTCGGATGGCCCAATGCCACCGCCTATTCGGCGTCCAAGGCCGGCTTGATCGCCCTCACGAAGTCCCTCGGCCGTGAATTGGCGCCGGAGAGCATCACTGTCAACGCGATCGCGCCCGGCGTCATCGATACGCCGCAACTGCAGGTGGACGCCGACGACGCAGGCATCAGCCTGGAACAGATGCACGAGCAGTATGGACGCGGTATTCCGTTGGGCCGCATCGGTGAACCGGAGGAGATCGCACGAGCGGTATCCCTGCTGGCGCGCTCGGACATGGGCGCATTCGTCGGCCAGACTATTCAGATCAATGGAGGAGCGACACGGTGCCGGACATGAACCATCAACCCATTCAGCCTGTTGATGGGACCGTGGTACCACGGTATGCGGGCTTCTCTACGTTCGCGCGATTGCCGCGTATCGAAGATGTGCCGAGCTACGACGTCGCGGTCGTGGGGATTCCATTCGACGCCGGAGTGAGCTATCGGCCGGGTGCCCGGTTCGGTCCCGGCCATGTCCGGCAATGCTCGCGGGTACTGCGACCCTACAATCCGCAGATGCAGGTGTCGCCCTTCGCCAGCCAGCAGGTGGTCGACGCCGGCGACATCCCCTGTACGCCATATGACATCGCGACCGCGGCACGCCAGATCGAAGAGCATGCGACCGCGTTGACAGCCAACGGTGCGCGGTTGATCACGATCGGCGGCGACCACACAATCGCCTACCCGCTGTTGCGGGTGCACCGCAAGCTTTACGGGCCGGTGGCGCTGGTGCACTTCGACGCGCACCTGGACACCTGGGAGACCTACTTCGATGCGCCGTTGACGCACGGTACGCCATTTCGCCGCGCTGCCGAGGACGGCCTGTTTGTCTCGGGCCACAGCGCGCACGTTGGGATCCGGGGTTCGCACTACTCGCCGAACGATCTGACGTCAGACGCGGAACTGGGATTCACGGTGGTGCACTGCAGGGAGTTCCAGAAGCGCAGCGTCGAGGACGTCGTCGGGCAACTGCGAGAGACCATCGGCGACCTTCCGCTCTACGTGTCGATCGACATCGACGTGCTCGACCCGGCGCATGCACCCGGTACGGGCACACCTGAGATCGGCGGCTTGACGAGTCGCGAATTGCTCGAGCTGGTAAGGGGATTCGACGGCCTCAACCTGGTGGGCGCGGATATCGTCGAAGTGGCGCCGGCGTACGACCATGCTGAGCTCACTGGTATCGCCGCAGCGTGCCTGGCCTATGAACTCCTCGCATTGCTGGCCCGGGCTCGGTGTCACGCATGACGGTCCCGCCGGTACCGTGGCCCAGCGGCAAGCGCTGCGCAGCGTCGTTTTCGTTCGACGTCGACGCGGAGTCGGCGATGCTCGGAGTCGATCCATCACATGCCGATCGGATGTCGGCGATCAGTCACCAGGCGTACGGTCCGCTGACAGGTGTGCCACGACTACTGAAAACCCTTGCCAAACATGGCATTCGGTCGACCTTCTTCGTCCCTGGATACACCGCGGTGCGCTATCCGGACGTGATCCGATCGATCGTCGACCATGGTCACGAGGTCGCGCACCATGGATATCTCCACGAGCCGATGCGTGGCCTCACCGAAGCTCAAGAATCCGCAATTCTGGACCGTGGACTGGAGGCGCTCGAGTCGGTGACGGGGATACGGCCCAGAGGGTACCGAGCCCCGATGTGGGAGTTGAACTGGCATTCACCAAAATTGCTGCGTGACAGAGGATTTCTCTATGACAGCAGCCTGATGGACACCGACCACCCGTATGAGCTGGCCGTGGAAGCCGGCAGTTCACTGGTTGAGATCCCGATCCAGTGGGCGCTCGACGATTGGGAGCAGTACTGCTACATACCCGAGTTCAGCGGTTCGGGACTGATCGAGAGCCCGACGAAGGCGATCGAATTGTGGCGTTTGGAGTTTGATGCCATGCGTGCCGAGAGCGGTTGCTTCGTGCTGACCAACCACCCGTTCCTATCGGGGCGGCCGTCGAGAGCGGTTGCGCTCGACGGGCTGATCGAGTACGTGTGCGCCCAGGACGACGTGTGGGTGGCGAGCCTCGGGGAGATTGCGGGCCATGTGCGTGGGCTTGGGTTGACGGCGCGTTCGATCGAACGTCCGAACCCTGCTGATTTCTAGTTTCTAGCTTTCCTGTGACCAGGCTGCATTGCGCGAAACTCCAGCCGCTACCGGCGCTATTGGGCGGACGCCCCCGGTGCCGGCTGTCGCCGTGCGGTTTACCTTGCGCCTCGCCGTCGGCCGAGTTGACGGAAGCCCGGGTGTACCGCCGGTGTCAGGCCCTGCTGGTCTGCGAGGGTCGCGAGCAGTTCGTTGAGCGTCTTGCGTTGTTGGCTGGTCAAGCCGGACGTCAGCTCTTGTTCGTGCTCACGAGCGATCTCCGAAAGCGTCTGCATCAACTTCTCGCCCGATTTGGTCAGGTACAACGCGTACAGACGCCGATCGGTTGGGTTTCGCCGGCGCTCGACCTCACCTCGTGACTCGAGTTCGTCGAGGTATGCGACCACTCGGCTGGGCAGCAGACCCAGCAGCCCGCTCAGTTCCTGCTGACTGAGGCCCGGCTGGGTGGCGATCATCCGCAAGATGCCGGCGTGTGGCGGCGTCAGCTTCACGGCCACAAGGCGTTCGGCGAACAACTGAGCGGCGTGGTGTCCGAGCTGGGCGAGCAGGAACGCGACACCGCCCCGCTGCTGGGCGCTGGAAGCTGATGACATGGACGAACAATACACGGACAGAACCGTTCACTTTGTGAATGAGGTTGACGTGTCCAGTTCACCGAGAATATCGTTCATCATATGAACGATTACACCCGCGATCGACCGACCGCCACCAGCCGGGCGCCGCAGCAGGGCGGGCCGCCGCTATGGCTTCTGGGCACGATTTCGCTCGGCCTGCTGCTCTGCGGCGTCATCTTGGGTGTCGTGCTGGGCGGCATGCCGCCGCTGCCGTACGGGAATTCACCGGCAGTGCTCGACTACTTCCGTGCGCATTCGTCGTCGGCGCAGGTGTGCGCGGTCTTCGTCTTCGGGTCGTCTGTGCCGCTCCTGATCTACGCGGCCACGGCCAGTGCGCGACTACGGCAGCTCGGCGTCACCGCACCGGGCGCCACCATCGCCCTGGCCGGCGGCGTACTGGCTGCTGGGGGACTGGGATTGTCGAGCTTGCTGCTGTGGACACTGTCGCGGCCGGAGATCCTCTCCGACGGCCCACTAATCAACGCGCTCTACTACCTGGTGTTCCTCTCCGGCGGCGTAGCGCACGTCGTGATGCTCGGACTGCTGACGGCCGGCCTCGCGGTACCGGCGCTGATCCTGCGTCTGGTGCCGCGGACCCTGGCGTGGATCGGCCTCGGGATCGCCGTGGCCGCCGAGCTGACGACGCTGGTTCTCATCTGGCCGCCTGCCGCGCCGCTCCTTCCGGTCGCCAGGTTCTCGGCTCTGATCTGGCTTGTCGCCGTTGGCTTCCTGCTGCCGAAGCGCCGCGCCGCCCGCAACCGGCCAGAGCATGCCGTCCCCGGTGGGCCGGCATGAGACTCAGCGTCAGCGTCACCAACTTCTCGTGGCCGGAGGGACCAACCGCCATTCGCGCAAATCTCGCCGCCGTGGCTGAATTCCTCGACGGCACAGCCGTTGACACGCTCTGGGTGGCGGACCATCTGCTGCAGGCGGACCCCGCCAGCCGGCTGGATGAGCCGATGCTGGAGGCGTACACCACGCTCGGGTTCCTGGCCGCCAAAACCTCGGAGTTGCGGCTCGGCACCTTGGTCACCGCAACGACGTTCCGCGACCCGGCGCTGTTGATCAAAGCCGTCACCACTTTGGACGTATTGTCCGGCGGACGAGCATGGTTGGGGCTGGGTGCCGGCTACAACGCCGACGAAGCGCGAGCGCTCGGGCTGTTCCTGCCGCCGACTGGCGAACGATTCGACCGCATGGGCGAGTTGCTCCAGCTGGCCCGCCGAATGTGGGACGGCGACGAATCTCCTTACGAGGGCCGCTATTACCGCGCTGAACACCCCATCGGCAGGCCACGGCCGACCACGCGGCCACCCGTTCTGATCGGCGGCACCGGTGAACGCCGTACCTTGCGCATGGTTGCCGAATACGCAGATGCCTGCAACCTGTTCGATATCCCGAACGGGGACAGCGTGATTCGTCGTCAGCTCGACGCGCTCGAGCGGCATTGTGACGAGATCGGGCGGCCGCGTCAGGAGATCGAACACACTCTCACTACCGCATTGACTCCCGGTGAGTCCGCCGACCAGCTGGTCGAACGTTGCCGGAAACTGGCGGGTCTCGCCATCCAGCACGTCGTCGTGATCGCTCGCGGCCGGCCGTGGACGCTCACCGAGCTCGGCGTCGTGGTCAGTGCCGCAAGCCAACTGGCGACAGTAGAGCCCAGCGCTGTCTGCGGGTCTTCACGGACCGTGTGACGACGCGTCAACGCGTCGTCACACGGAGCTGACCGGTGCCGGCGCGAGCGAGACGGGGAGATAGCTGATTCCGCGCAGCAGCGTGCTGTCGTTCGTGGCCGGCGTACCCGCGAGAGCGAGATTGGGGAACCGCGCGAACAGTGCCTCCAGGCCGATCTGCAGTTCCATGCGCGCCAAGGGAGCACCCAGGCAGACGTGGCTGCCGGTGCCGAAGCTGACGTGATCGCGGGCGTTGGCGCGTGCCGTGTCGAATTGGTCGGGGCGCTCGAACACCGCTGGGTCGCGGTTGGCGCCGGCAAGGAGCTGGAAGACGGCGGTCCCCTTTTGCACCGGGTATCCGCCGACCTCAACGTCCTCAGTCGCCACTCTGACTCCGATCTGGGAGACCGAGTCGTAGCGCAGGATCTCCTCGACGGCGTTGGGCCAGCCCTCCGGATGGGCCTGGAGGCGTGCCAGCTGGTCGGGATGATTGAGCAGTGCTACGACGGCGTTGCCGAATTGATGTGCGGTAGTGAGGAATCCGGCACCGAGGAGTAGGCCCGCAAACGTCCTGACCTCGAAGTCGGAGAGTTCGGTGTCCTGGACAACGGCGGCCAGGATGCTGTCATCGGCGCTTGCACCGCGCAATCGGTCGATGTGGGCGGCAAGGTATCCCTCCAGCTCGCGCAGCGCCGCGACGGCGGTCTGGAAGTTCCGCCACGAAGGTGCGGTGGTGGTGATCAACTTGGAGGTGGCTTCACCCATTTCGTAGAGGTAGGGCGCCTCCGCGCGGGGAATTCCCAGCATGTCCGCGATGATCTCGATGGGGATTCGGGACGCGTAGGCGACCGCCAAGTCGCATTCGCCGCTGCCGTCGTCGAGTTCGTTCAGCAAGCGGTCGGCGACGTCGTGGATGCGATGTCGAAGCCCGTCGGTGGCTTTCGGCGTGAAGGCCCGCGACACCAGGCGACGCAGGCGCGCATGGTCGGGTTCGTCGACCATCAGGAGTGACGGCGGTTCGACGGGATTGATGACGCGGGGATCGGTCTTCTCGAACAGACGCTGGATGGTGCGGAACGGCGACCGATCGTACGGTTTTGCAGTGCGGAAACGATTGTCGCGCAAAGTTTCTCGAGTGATTTGCAGATCGGCGGTCACCAGGGCGTTGCCGCCGAATGCCGGCGCCATTCGTCCCTGCTGGCGAATCTGCTCGATCAGGTCGTACGCGCGGTCATGCTGACCGTCATCGAGAAGCAGTTGGGCGAATGGGTCGCCCCGGCGCGCGAGCAGCTTCAGCGTCGCGCGGGGGAGCCCATACCCCATCAGCCAGTGCGCCCGGTTCTTCAGATCGATATTCACGTTGTTCGTCCCCCCGCGGATCGACTACCGCCAGGCTAGACGGAATGCCGCGCGCATCTCCCAGGATCGAAATCATCGGTAGTAGCCATCGCTGGCCAGGATCTCGACTCCGCGCCAACCCCAGTAGACGCGATGAGCCTGGATCAATCCGTGCTCGATCTCCATGACCTCGACAAAATCCATCTGCTGGCCGTCCGGTGTCTCGCGGGGATACTCCCAGGTGGCGCGGTGGCCGTCGGTGAAGAATCCGGCGCGGTAGTAGTGCCGCTCGTCCGGGGTACGTGCCACCACCTCGGTCAGGAAAGATCTGAGTTCCTCATGGCCCCGACACACCCCAGGCCCGCCCAGGATGTGCGCTGCCACCGGGCTTTCCAGGATGGCGTCCGGTGCGTAGCAAGCCAACAGGGCCTCGACATCGTGGTTCGCCAGCGCTTCTTCCCACGCATGCGTCACTGCTTCGATTCCTCGGTTATCGACTTCGTCAGAGTTTGCAGAGTTCATGGCTCCAGAATGCGCCGCCGATGCTTCGGCGCCGGTCGAAGTGTGGCGGCACAGCCGCATCCCGTGACGAAAATGGTTGGCCGCAAAAAGAAGCCGCTGCTAGTTTCGTTGGCGGGCCATGCGAGAGGACGAGGAGGCGGTACCCGTGAACGAATCGACGTGGGTGCTCCTCACCAGGGCCACGGTTGGGCGATAGGTCGTCCCGGGAGCGCCGTCTCACGAGCACTCCCGAAAGGCACGACCATGGATTTCATTTCCGAACAGCGTCTCGACGACGGCAGCGTCGAGCGGTCATTCACTCTTGACAACATCCCGGGCATCCTCTGGACGCCCGGCTCTTCACCCGCACCGCTGATCCTGTTGGGGCATCCCGGCGGCCTGCGTCAGATGTATCCGCGACTCGCGAACCGTGCCCGCGGCGCCTTGGCGAACGGGTTCGCCGCGGCGACCATCGAGCTACCCGGCAGTGGTGATCGCCCTCGCTTGGCTGATCTTGAGCGGGCCCGCGCCGATCTGCACCGGGCGCTTGCCGCGGGCCAGCCTGTCAGCGACATCGTCGACCGCCTCGTCATGCCCTTGGTCGACGCCGCGGTCCCGGAATGGCAGTCGACCCTTGACGTACTCCTCTCGTTGCCGGAGGTCGGCGGTCCGGTCGGCTTCTCCGGCGGGGTGATGGCCATCGGTATCCGGTTGGCGGTGGTCGAACCACGCATCGTGGCCGCTGGACTATTCGCCGGTAGTTTCGTCCCTCGCTCCATGTTCGACGAGGCCCGTCAGGTCACGATTCCCGTGCACGTCCTGCTGCAGTGGGACGACGAATCGAACGACCGCCAGATGGCGCTCGAGGTATTCGATGCCTTTGGCTCCCGAGAAAAGACGTTGCACGCCAACATGGGTGGCCACACCGGCGTCCCGAAATTCGCGGGGGAGGACGCGGCCCGCTTCTTCACCCGGCACCTCGCCCCAGGCGCTGAGTGTGCGCGCAGCTGAAGTGGCTCCGTTATGGTCGTGACCGGGCCGGGGCATCAGCTGCAATATGACGCGCACCACAGGAAAGACGTGAGGGGAAACCTATGAACACGAGCACGTACCGCCGCACAACAATCGCCGGCCTGGCCGCCGTCGCACTGACCGTTGCCGGCTGCAGCACTGACACGAGCAGCGATGTCGCGGCGCAGCCGCAGGTCGCGTTGGTTGTGACGTCCGAAGTTCCGGCGCCGCCCACCCAGGTGAAGCTCACAGGGGAGAGGGACGTCGAGGTCACGCTGACCGGCCCGATCGCCGCCAAATACGCGTCGGCCACGGACAAGCAGAAGGCGGCCCTCGGCAAGCCACTGACAGGCGATCACAACGCCGGAACTCGCGACAGCGGCGTCGTCTTCCAGCAGTTCCAGGGCGGCGCGATCGTGGCCAAGAACAGCCAGCCGGGCACGCCCGCCTACATCATCTGGGGCAAAATCCGCGAGGCCTGGAATGTGCAACGCGACGCGGACGGCGTGCCGTCGGTCACCGGCACGAACGGCTCGGCAGGCCCGCTGGGCGTCCTCACAAGCGACGAGAATCCCGTCGGCGATCAGCTCGTCACCACATTCGAGCACGGCAAGATCGCGTACAACACGACGACCGGCCAGGTCGAGGTAACGGTCAACGGCAAGGTCGTGCCGTCCGGGCTTTAGCTTCAGATACACCGCGCTGCGCGCGGGATGATCAAAAGGCCTCCGATGAACGCAACCGACCGCTGATGCGGCGCCTGAACGGCGACCCGGCTGCGCACCTAGCTCAGCACAGAATGTCAGCTGGTGACACGGTTTGCACGAAAGCGCTTGCGGCTGAAGCAAGGTCCTGGTCCGAAGTGGCCAGTGCGTCGGCCTGCAACCGAGTGAGTGCGATGTACTCGGCTCGGTAGGTATCCGGCCAATTCAACTCGGCCGCTATTCGCCATGCGGTGTCCTGCAGGGATCGATCGCCGAGAAGCCGGATTCGTAGCCCGCGGACGCCGTCGAGCACTTTCCGGCCTGCCCGTTCATCGATGTCGCCGCGGCGCACCGACTCGTAAACAAGGGCAAGGACCTGCGAGCGCAAGAGTGTTGGAGCCGCCAGACTGTGCTGCGGCGGAATGGCAGCTTCGGACGTGGCGAGCAAGATGGCCACCGGCGCGTCGATGACGAACGTTGTCATCTCAGCACCATCGCACGCCCGAGTTCGCGACGCACCCAGCATCGATAGCTGCCTGTCACTGCCAGGGACAGGCGCGCCGCGGATCCGTCACGCACGATGGAAAACATGACGGACGCACGCGGATCGGGCGGGCAGCAGCTCGCGGACTTTCTTCGTAGTCGGCGGGCAGCCGCCGACACGGCGCTACTGCCGGGGCTGGTCGGTCTGGGGCCGCGCCGGGTGCCCGGGTTGCGCCGCGAAGAACTGGCCGAAGCGGCTGGGGTGTCGTTGACGTACTACACGCGCTTGGAGCAGGGGCTGGCCACCAATCCCTCGACCCAGGTGCTGGACGCGCTGGCAAGGGCCCTCGGGCTCGACGAGGCCGAACGGGCGCACTTACAGCGGCTGGCCGCGGTCGGCGACACCAAGGTGCGAGCGGGGCGAACCCAGCTGCGTCCCGATTGCGTCACCCTGCTGGACGCGATGCCCGACATCGCCGCCGTCGCACTGTCGCCGTTGCAAGACATCATCGCCTGGAATCGACTGGGCCATGCGCTGCTTGCACCGCACCTGTCACCGGCTGCGCCATACAGTGCCGAACCGCCCAACAAAGTGGCGATGATGTTCATCGACGCACACGCGCGCAGCCTCCATCGCGAGTGGGAAGCCGAGGCCACCTTGGCAGTGGCCTCGCTGCGCTATGTCAGCGCCGGCCATGTTGCCGAGGCCGACCTCGCCCGTCTGGTCGGCAACCTGAGTGTGGCCAGTGAGGACTTCGCGCAATTGTGGGCGGCGCAACCCGTGGCGTTGTGTACGCACGGCATCAAGCGCTACCACCACCCGGTGGTGGGGCGGCTGGACCTGCATTTCCAGATCCTGCATCTGCCCGAAGACAACGGTCACCGGCTGCTGTTGCAACACGCCGAACCCGGGTCCAGCGATGAGGCTGCGCTGCGCCTGCTGGCCAGCACCACCATCACCGAGTAGCGCTGCGTAGCGAATATCGCTGCGCGGCAACAGGAAATTCTCAATCCAAGGAGCTCGCCCATGGATAGTTCCACCCTGCCCAAAAACAGTCTCGCCGCGCCGACGCGGCGACTTCATCCCGGCCTGCCTGCGCTGGCGCTCGGCGGGTTCGGCATCGGCCTGACCGAGTTCGTCATCGCCGGACTGCTCACCGACGTGGCCGACGCACTGCACGTCAGTGTGCCCACTGCCGGCGCCCTGATCTGGGGGTATGCCCTGGCGGTCGTGGTCGGCGCGTTCACCGTCACTGCCGCGTTGTCGCGCCGCCCGCCGAAAGCCGCGCTGCTGGTGCTACTGACCCTGTTCGTCATCGGCAACGGATTGACCGCGCTGGCAACGGGTTTCGGCGTCGCAATGCTGGGCCGGATCATCACCGCGCTATGCCACGGCGGATTCTTCGGCATCGGCGCCGTGGTCGCCGGCGATCTGGTGGCGCCCGAACGCAAAGCGTCTGCCATCGCCTTCATGTTCGGCGGGCTCACCCTGTCGAACGTGCTCGGCGTACCGTTCGGCACGTTCGTCGGCCAGCATCTCGGTTGGCGCAGTGCGTTCTGGATCATCAGCGCACTCGGGGTGCTGGCAATCGCCGGCGTCGCCGCGCTGGTACCCCGGTTACCGACGCCGATACCGGCCGGCGGCAGCCACTTCGCCGTCCTGTACCGCCGTCAGGTCATCGTGTCGATCGTGCTGACCATGATGATGTTCGGCGGCGTGTTCGGGGCGTTCATCTATGTGGAACCGCTGGTGACCCGACTGACCGGCTACAGCGACGGCGCCGTGCCATGGCTGCTGGTCCTCTTCGGAATCGGTTTGTTCATAGGCAATTTCGTCGGTGGCTGGGCCGCCGATCGTGATCTCACCTGGGCCCTGCGCATCTTGTCGCTGCTGCTGCCCGTCGTGCTCATCGCGTACGGGATGCTCGCGTCCTATCGGATACCAGTGGCAGTCCTGCTGGTCGTCATGGGCCTCGTCGGATTCGCTGCGACGCCCGCTCTGCAACTGCGCGTCATGCGTTTCGCCGATGACGCACCGACCATGGCCTCGGCGGCCAACATCGCGGCGTTCAACCTCGGCAACGCCATCGCATCGGCGATCGGAGCCGCGACCATCGCCCTGGGCCTCGGCTGGCGTTCCCCGGTGTGGGTGGGCGCGGCGATGGCGCTTGTCGGCACGTTGCTGGTGTTCACCAACAGTCACGAGGAGGCACAGTGACCGAGTCACCCGCTCTGCATCCTCAGGCGCGCGCCCACCTCGCCGCGGCGGCGACCGCGCCCGGTATCGCCACGCTGTCGGTGCCCGACGCGCGCCTGGCGGCACTGGGCTACCTGGACCTGCAACGGCCGGCACCGGCAATGGCGCAGGTGCAACACCGTTTCATCCCCGGCCCGACCGCAGACCTTCCCGTTCGGATCTACCGGCCGACGCAGGATCGCGGGCCGCATCCGGTGATCGTCGTACTGCACGGCAGTGGCTGGGTGATCGGGAACCTCGACCTCGTGGACGAACCAGCGCGGGTCCTGGCGCGCGATACCGGGCACGTCGTGCTCGCCGTCAACTATCAGAAGGCACCCGAACGTCGCTTTCCGGTTCCGCTGCAGGACTGCGTGGCCACCGTGCGCTGGGTGCATACCCACGCCAGTGAACTGGGTGTCGATCCGAGCCGGCTGGCCGTGGTCGGTGACAGCGCCGGGGGCAACCTGGCCGCCGCGACCACCGCCGAGTTGGCCGGCACCGACGTCATGGTCGCAGCCCAGGCTCTGCTCTATCCGGCACTGGATCGGCGCATGGCCACACCGTCGTATGCCGCGTTCGCCCGTGGCTTCGGTCTCGACGCCGCCGACATGGCCTGGTTCTGGAACCACTATGTCGACGTGGACGCAAGCGAGGACCCGCGGGTTTCACCGTTACGCGCCAACAGCTTTGCGCATCTGCCGTCCACGTTCGTGGCGACCGCCGGCCATGATGTGCTGCGCGACGAGGCAGAGACGTATGCCGGGTTACTCAGCGACGCCGGCGTGGACGTCGTCGTCCGGCGCTACCCCGGGATGATCCACGGCTTTTGGTGGATGGACGGTGTTCTCGACGATTCACGCACACTGCAAAGAGATCTCGCCGAATTCTTGGTCGACCGCCTGAGCCGCTGACCACGCCGGCTTACGTCAGGATCGCCCGCGCCGCACGCTCGGCGATCAGCATCACCGGCGCGTTGGTGTTCCCGGACGTGATCGTGGGCATCGCCGAGGCGTCGACGACGCGTAGACCGGCGACGCGGTAGACGCGACAGTCGGTGTCGAGCACCGTGGCAGCTGACCGCGGAACTCCTTGTGCGTCAAAGGCTCCCATCGCACACGTACCGACGGGATGGAAGATGGTCGTGCCCAGTTCCCGGGCCGCCTGCTGCAGATCGTCGTCACTCACCACCTGCGGGCCGGGAAGCATCTCCTCAGGCCGGTAGCGCGACAGGGCCGGAGCGGCCATGATCTCCCGCGTCATCCGGAGACCTTTGACCGCGGCGTCATGATCGGCCTCTGTCGACAGGTAGTTGCAGGAGATCTTGGGGTTGGTCAGCGGGTCCGCACTGGCAATGCGAACATGCCCCCGCGAACTCGGCCGCAGATTACAGACCGAGGGAGTGATCGCGCCGAACGAGTGCAGTGGGTCGCCGAACTTGGGCAGCGACAACGGCTGCACATGCCACTCCAGATCTGGGCTGGCCAGCGCGGGATCACTTTTCGCGAAAGCCCCCAACGTCGAAGGCGGCATGGTCATCGGCCCGGAGCGCAGCATCGCGTACTGAACTCCCATGCCACCGCGGGTGATCCAGTTGCGGTACAGCGTGTTGACCGTGCGCGCGCCTTGAACGCGGTACACCGTTCGCAGCTGTAGGTGGTCCTGCAGGTTCTCACCCACGCCCGGCAGGTCGACGGCCACCGGCACGTCATGCTCGGCGAGCAATCCTGCAGGACCCAGACCCGAGGCCTGCATGAGATGCGGAGATCCAATCGCGCCGGCACTCAGGATCACCTCACGGCGGGCGTGGACGTCAACGATTCGGCCGTCTTTGCGCAGCCGCACACCGGTGGCACGGTGTCGAGCGGTGGTCCAAGCTCCGGATCGCTGGTCCGCCCGGACCTCGTCGTCCATCAGTAGCTTCACGGCCTGGGTGTCGGTGTAGACCGTGAGATTGGGGCGGTGGGCGACGGGATGCAGGAAAGCGTCGGCCATCGACCAGCGCCGGCCACGCCGTTGATTGACATGGAAGTACGCGCTACCGGCGTTGTCGCCGCGGTTGAACTCGTCGATCGGGGCGATGCCCACCTGGGCGGCGGCGGCCTGCCAGGCGTCGAGGATCTTCCAGCGCACACGCGGTGGCTCGACGCGGATCTCGCCACCGACGCCGTGCCAGCCGTCGGCTCCGCCGAAGTAGTCCTCCAGCTGCTTGTAAATCGCGAGGGTCTCGCCGGCGCTGTTCGGGCCACCCCATCGCCATCGCTCGTCGCCCGTCGCTTGTGCCCAGAGGTCGTAATCGCTTGCCTGCCCGCGCATGTGGATCATGGCGTTGATCGACGAGCACCCTCCGATGACGCGGCCGCGCGCGTAGTGGATGCTCCGGCCGGCCAGACCCGGGTCGGCCTCGGTGGTGAAGCACCAGTCGGTTCGGGGGTTGGCAATGGTGTACAGGTAGCCCACCGGCACCTTGATCCAGAACCAGTTGTCCTTGCCGCCGGCCTCGATCAGCAGCACGCGGTGATCGGGGTTGGCGCTCAGCCGATTGGCGAGCAGACAGCCGGCACTGCCTGCTCCCACGATGACGAAGTCGAATTCGGCAACGGGACTCATTCCGGAATCGGTCCTCCAAGGCGTCGGATTGGTGTCCCAGTGTGCGTGATGACCACCAGCTCCGTACACGTCCCCATGGCTTAGTGCACGGAGATGTCGTGGCCGTCATTCGCCAGCGCGGTCGGATGTACCCACTCATCGAACATTGGCAACCTCAATTGGGCGAGAATTCCCAGTTTGCACCCCTGGCAACCTGGCCGAACATGTGATGCAATCAGTCGTCAGCAAATTTGTGTCACGGCGGCGAGCAACGGCTGCGACGGGTTTGACTGCGGACACCCAGGTAACCCGTTGGGGGGAGATGCACCGTGCGTTGGCTCCAACAGTGGTGGCGTCAGTCCGATCACTACGACTGGCTCATGGGGTACGTCAAGTTCCGCGGACTGTCGGGCCTGGTCCGCACGATGATCGCCGGCGTCGCCATCATGACCAGCCTGGTCCCGATGGCACTGATGACGGTTCCCGAGGGCCCGGTCGGCGTCGTCCCGCGGTTGGTCACCCGCGCGGCCGTCATCGGGTTGCTGCTCGCCGGCCTCATCTGGGTGGTCGGACTGCCCAGCCGCCGACGGTCCACGGTCTTCGCCACCATGGTCACGATGTGTATCGCCGCCGTTGCGCTGTCGTGTAGCGACCCGGCAGTCGGCGTCCTGGTCTGCACGACGTTCGGCGTACCCGCGGCGTATGTCGCGTTCACCCACCGGGCGATTCAGGCGGCCTACAACTTCCAGGTGGCGATGATCGTGGCGACGGTGATCGCCCTACGACTGACCGCGTCAGGGCACCCTGTGCTTGCCGGGTGCGCGATGTGGTTGGTTTTCATCCTCACCGTCACGGTGCCGGCCAGCATTCAGATCGTCGTCCACGCGCTGGGCACCGATCTCATCCGAGCGGACTGCGACCCGCTGACGTTCCTGCTGAACCGGCGCGGGTTCGGGATCAAAGCCCAGGAACTGATCCACCGGGACCGGGGTACGGCCGCGCATCTCATCGTGACGGTGATCGATCTCGACGGCTTCAAACTCCTCAACGACAGCCGGGGGCACCTGTTCGGTGACCGTGCGCTGATCGCCGTGGCCGACATACTGCGGAAGCAGGCCTCGCACGATGCCGTGATCGGGCGCAGTGGCGGCGACGAATTCCTGATCGCCGACACCACGCACCGACCCCAACAGTCGTCGGCCGCCGAGCGCCTGCGTACGGCCATTGCCGCGACGCCGTACGCCATCACCGCCAGCGTCGGTGTGGCGACGGTTGCACTGGCCGATGTCGATGACGCCGCCGCCCCCACGATCATCGATGACCTGGTGATGGCGGCAGACCTGGAGATGTACGCGGCGAAACGCTTGGGCGGCAATGCTTCCAGGCACGCGGGCGGAGCACATGGGCAATCGGCTGTAACGCTCGCGGAGTAGCGCGACGGGGCGTCAACGTTGGGCGACTCCGTGGGTGTCGACGGGGTTCACTCGCGAAACCACCAGTGGGTCTGCGGGAGTGAAGGGGAACGTCGGCAGATCCTCGATGTGCGTGTTGAACGCGGCGGCCAGGACTTCCCGTGAATAGGCGGTGGCAGAGGCTTTGAAACCGATGTCGGCCGGGAACGGCTGGTCGAAGAAGATCAGGAAATGCCAGTCGTCGGCGCCAATGTTCTCGATGTGATGCGGGTAGGCGCGGGGGATGAAGTACATATCTCCGGTGGTCATGTTCCACGTGTCGAGGGTGCCGTCCGGATTCATGATGGTCATGCGCGCGTCGCCGTGATGCACGTAGCCCATCTCCGCGGTGACGGGATGCCAATGCGGTTCGCGCATACCGCTTTCGGTGACGCGCAGCGAGTACATCGAGATGTCTTTCAATGCGGGCCAGAACTGGTCGCGAGCGAACCTTGCGTTGCCGCTGGCGTAGTTGAGGCCCGGCGCTTGGGCTTCGATGTCGAACTTGTGCGGATCGTTGAAGTGGGCTGCGGCGGGGATGCTCGGGTCGCCGGTGCGGGCCGCCAGTTTGTGGTCGACGGTGCTACGACGGATCTTGCTGATGTCGGACGACGGTAGGTCATAGGTGTTGCCCAACACGGCGTCGGTGAACGCGCCGAAGGTGGCGCCCAGGCCGAAGTCCTCGGGACGTTCGTTGCGGAAGGCGATGATGAACTCGGCGACGTCGGTACCGATGTTCTCGATGTGGTGCAGCGCACCGGAGTCGACGTGGAACATCTGCCCTGCGGTGACGACGAAGTTCGAGAACACGCTGTGGTTGTCCAGGACGGACACCAGCGCGGTTCCCGAGACGCAGTAAGTGAGTTCATTGGCGTTCGCGTGCCAGTGGGGCGTACGCATGGCACCCGGGTTGAGTAGCAGCCGCTTGATCGACAGATTTTTCAGAATCGGCATGGCATCAGCGGTGACCCGACGCATCGAGCCGTATTCGGATTCCTCGACGATCTCGCCGCCCAGGAGCGAGACGGTGTGGCTGCTGCGGGCGATGGACGTTGTCATACGGAGCCTCCTCGTTGATCAAAGCCGACACAGGTCAGTGTTGTCGGACGGGACGGTGCAGTCATGGACGCCGGCGGTAATCCGAGGTGGCGGCGAGCGCTACTCCGTCCATTCCTGGTGGCGGTAATGGCCCATATCAGCCGGATTGAGCAGAACCCTTGGTGACCGCCCACCGACTTGCTAACTTCCGGCGGTGCGCTACATACGAGGAGCCCTCCTGCCGGTGTTGCTGCTCGTCGCCCTGGCACTGGCGGCGTGCGGGTCGCCGGCGGGCAAGAACGGCGAGAATCCGGTCAAGGCGGCGGGCGTGCTGCGCGTCGGTACCGAAGGTGTCTATTCACCGTTCAGCTATCACGACCCCGCCACGAACGAACTGGTCGGATATGACGTCGATGTCGCCAAGGCGGTCGCCGGCAAGCTCGGTGTGCGTGTCGAGTTCGTCGAGACGCCGTGGGACTCGATCTTCGCCGCGCTGGAGGCCAACCGATTCGACGTCGTCGCCAACGAAGTGACGATCAACGCCGAGCGCAAGGCCAAATACGATCTCTCCGAGCCGTATTCCGTGGGGGAAGGCGTCATCGTGACGCGGGCGGACGACAAGTCCGTCAAGTCGCTCGACGACATCAGGGGCAAAGTCGCGGGTGAAACGGCGACCAGCAACTGGGCACAGGTCGCACGAGACCACGGCGCCAAGGTGGAGGTCGTCGAAGGCTTCACGCAAGCCATCAAGCTGCTCAACCAGGGCCGCATCGATGTCGTGGTCAACGACAGCATTGCGGTGTACGCCTACCTCGCCGAGACGGGGGACAAGTCGGTCAAGATCGCCGCCAACACGGGGGAGAAGAGCGAGCAGGGCTTCGCAGCCCGGAAGAACAGTGGGCTGTTACCCGATCTGAACAAAGCCCTCGACGAACTTCGGGCCGACGGGACCCTCGCTGCCATCTCGCAGAAGTACCTCAAGGCCAACGCATCTGGTGGACCCGACACCGACCGCGCACAGCACGCACCGCGGTCGACATGGGCGCTGATCGGCGACAGCCTTGCGCCGTTGGCGAAGGCCGCGATCACGAAGACCATCCCGCTGACCGTGATCAGCTTCGTGGTCGGTCTGGTACTCGCGCTGGCCGTAGCGCTGGCTCGGCTGTCGTCGAACGTCGTTCTCGCCAACGTGGCGCGGTTCTACATCTCGATCATCCGCGGCACTCCACTGCTGGTGCAGCTGTTCATCGTGTTCTACGCGCTGCCCGAACTGGGAGTGAAGATCGATCCGTTCCCCGCGGCCGTCATCGCGTTCTCGCTCAACGTGGGCGGTTATGCGGCGGAGATCATCCGCTCGGCCATCCAGAGCATTCCCAAAGGTCAGTGGGAGGCGGCCGAGACCATCGGCTTCAATTATGTTGGTGCACTTCGGCGCATCATCCTGCCGCAGGCGGCCCGGGTGGCGGTGCCGCCGCTGTCGAACACGTTGATCTCGCTGGTGAAAGACACGTCGCTCGCCTCGACGATTCTCGTGACGGAACTGCTCAGGCAAGCACAGATCATCGCGGCACCGACGTTCGAGTTCTTCGCGTTGTACGGCACCGCCGCGGTGTACTACTGGGTTATCTGCCTGGCGCTCTCGTTCGGCCAGGGCCGAATTGAACGCCGGCTGGAAAGGTATGTGGCGCGATGACAGAGAACCGCGTGGTGGCCGAGGGTGTTCACAAAGCCTTCGGCGACAACAAAGTGCTCAAGGGTGTTTCGTTCACCGTCGAGCAGGGCACGGCGACGGCCATCATCGGGCCGTCCGGGTCCGGCAAGACGACGCTGCTGCGCACCCTCAACGCCCTCGACCGGGCCGACGCGGGTGTTATCCGGGTGGACGACATCGAAATCGATTTCTCCACGCCCACACCGAAACCCGAGGTGCGCCGGTTCCAGTCGCGCAGCGGGTTCGTGTTCCAGGGCCACAATCTGTTCCCGCACAAGACGGTCCTGCAGAACGTGACCGAGGGGCCGGTCATCGTGCAGAAGCGGCCGAAGGACGAGGCCGAGGCCGAAGCCCTCGCGCTGCTGGACCAGGTCGGGCTCGCCGCCAAGAAAGACCAGTACCCGTATCAACTGTCCGGTGGGCAACAGCAGCGCGTCGGCATCGCCCGCGCGCTGGCATTGAAGCCGAAACTGGTGCTGTTCGACGAGCCGACGTCAGCGCTCGATCCCGAACTCGTCGGCGAGGTGCTGTCTGTCATCAAGGATCTCGCGGTCGAGGGATGGACCATGGTGATCGTCACACACGAAATCCAGTTCGCCAGGCAGGTTTCCAATCAGGTGCTCTTCACCGATCAGGGCATCATCCTGGAGCGGGGGACACCCGACGAGGTGATCGGCAACCCGAAGGAAGAGCGCACGCGACAGTTCCTGGACCGCATCCTCAATCCGCTCTAGCGCGGCTCAGCTCGCGATCACGCGCCGTCCCGCCAGGCTACGACCTCTTTGAGAGAGGCGAGGTCGTAGCCGTTGTCGGATGTGAGCTCGGTCTGGAAGAGCGTGACGCCGGCCTCTCGGAAACCGTCGGCGGCTTCGGCATTGGTCCAGAGCGTGGAGCGTTCGATGTCAGCACCGTTGCGGCCGTACGTCGCTGCCAGCTCGTCCACGCGTTCGCTGGACCTGCGGAACGCCTCGAGATCCTGGAACGCGTGCCAGATGTCGGCGTGCCTGGCGACGGCGGGCAACGAGCGCTTTGGCCCGGTGCCGCCGATGAGGATCGGAATCTTGCGGACCGGCGGCGGGATCAGGGCGGCCAGCCGGTTCTCGATGCGGATGAGGCTCTCGTCGAACAGGTCGAAACGCGAGCCGAAGGTGCCGAAGTCGTAACCGTAAGTGGTGTAGTCCTTTTCGTACCACCCGGCGCCCAGGCCGAGGATGAGCCGGCCACCGCTGATGTGGTCGACGGTACGCGCCATGTCGGCCAGCAGATCCGCGTTGCGGTAGCCGACGCCGGTGACGAGGAGCCCGATCTCGGCATGTGAGGTGATCTCGCCCCACGATGCGAGCGCGGTCCAGCCCTCGAAGTTGGCGACGTCGGGCTGCTCGTCGAACAGGACGGGCTTGCCGTCGACGATGGCCTTCATCGCCGGGCGGTGGAAGTGGTCGTAGCCGAAGATCACGTCGACACCGAGGTCGTCGGCTGCCACGACGGCATCGCGCCACGTGGCGTAGTCAGGCGCTCCACCGGGCTGGATTTGTACGGCGACGCGGACGGGACGAGTCATTGATGCTCCATGGGTCGGGAAAAGTGCGACTCTTGAGAGCAAGGTCATCGATTACCGGTTTATTCCGGATCGGGTGGGTCACTTGATCTCGTCGCCTGTGAAGATGCCCTGAAGTGCTTGAGAGACCGCGTGTTTCAGGACAACTCGGCAGGTCGAGACGACGAGTACGGCAGGCGGTTTCGGCCCGGCCGCACCCGGGTACCCAGCCGAGCGGCGCCGTCAGACGCGGCGGCGCAGGCAAGGAGTTCACGATGCGTGCTGAGGAAGGCGACGAATCGATCGCCGAACTGGCCGACTATGCCGGGCAAGCCGAACAGAATCTGGACGAGAGCATTGCCCCGCTCGAGGGCAAGAAGGTGGCGATTCTCGCCACCGACGGCGTCGAACGCCGGGAACTGCAGGAGCCCCGAGACGCCGTACAAGCAGCGGGTGCCAGCACCGAAGTGGTATCGATGCAAGAAGGCTCCATCGACATGCGCGACAACGACCTGAGCCCTGGCGGCACGGAGCCTGTGGAACGTCTGGTCGCTGACATAACACCTGCCGACTTTGACGCACTGCTGATTCCTGGCGGCACAGTCAATGCCGACAAGCTGCGCACCGACGACAGGGCCGTGAAGTTCGTCCGCGACTTCGTCGAATCCGGCAAGCCCGTCGGCGTCATCTGTCACGGCCCGTGGACGCTGATCGACGCCGGCGTCGCCAAAGGCCGAACGCTCACGTCGTATCCGAGCCTTCGAATCGATTTGCAGAACGCGGGAGCGACCGTGGTCGATCGCGAGGTCGTCATCGATGGGAACCTGATCACCAGTCGCGGCCCGGAGGACCTGCCGGCGTTCTCGTCGGCTGTTGTGGAGGCCCTCGCCGGCGGCGCTTAGCCGCTATTTGCGCCGATTCAGGGTGTTGCGCAGTTGTTTGGCCAAATCCCGGTTCTCGATCGGCTTGCCGAGGTAGGGCGCGATAGCTCGCGCGATCCGCACCACCGCCAGGGGACGTGGCGGGATCTTGTAGAAGTGGTTGCCGATGATCAGCCACCCGCCACCGTCGCCGGCGACGCCGCCGAGAAGATCGCCGACAAGGTCGGGCACGTCGGGGAAGTGCCCGACGTGGTCGCTGATCACCGAGACCGAGTCATCGCCGAGATTCACGACATAGATGCGCTTTTCGTCGGAACTGACCGCCAGAGCCCACGCGTCTTCGCCGACGTCGAGAGTTTCGGTGACATCGTTGGTGGCGGCGTTGATCACCTGCAATGAGCCTGGTCCGGGATAACCACGGTTGGTGATGTAGACGCGCGCACCGTTGGAGCTGACCGCCACGCCGATCGGTGAGTTGCCGACAGGGATCGTCTCGGTGACGGTGTTGGTCGCAGCGTTGATCACCGAGACCGTTCCGATGGGCGCCGCGTTCGTGACGTAGACGCGGGAACTGTTGGGGCTCACCGTAACTCCGCTGGGCAAGTCACCGACTTCAACGGTCTTGATCACGGTATTCGTCGCGGTGTTGATCACCCACACCGAACCGTCCAGGTCCCAGTTCGTGACGTAGGCGCGTGTGCCGTTCGGGCTGACCGCGACGCTGTGGGGATGCCCGTCGACGGGGATGGTCGCGGTGACTGTGTTGGTGGTCGTGTCGATCACCACGACGTCTCCGGACGTGGCCGGACTATGGGCCGCAGCGACATACGCCCGCGTGCCGTTGGGGGTGAGCGCGATTCCGCCCGCGAAGTCGCCGACCGGAATATCCGCCGTGACGGTGTTGGTGGCGGTGCTGATCACCGTGACCGTGCCGGCGTTTTCGATCGTGACGTAGGCACGCGTGCCATCGGGAGAGATCGCCACCGAGTCCGGGAAGTCGCCGACGGGGATGGTGGTGGTGACCGTATTGGTCCAGGTGCTGATGACCGAGACGGAGTGACCGCCGCCGTTGAGCACGTAAGCGCGGCCACCATCGGGAGTGAGTGCCACTCGGCTCGGGGTCTCGCCGACAGGGATGGTCTTGATGACTTCGAGCGCCATGGTTTGCCTTCCGGTCGCATCAAATTGACCTGACCCAGCGCCAGCCAAGCTACAACACGCAGATGCGCCCGACACCCGAATCGCAATACTGCCGCCGCCGATGAGTTTTCGGCGGCACCGCAGTCTTATTGGGCAGAGGCAGCTCAAAACCGACGGAATGGAACTTGACGTGGCGCGAACCAACCTATCGATGTCCATCGCAGCCGACGGCTACATCGCCGGGCCAGATCAGTCCGAAGAGAATCCGCTAGGAGTGGGTGGGCTCGCCCTCCACGAGTGGCATATCGGGCCCAGCCGAGATCACCCAGTCAACCGACGGGTGATGTCCGAGATGCTGGACGGAATGGGGGCAACCATCATGGGGCGCAACATGTTCGGACCGGGTCGCGGCGAATGGGACGGGTCGGACTGGCGAGGGTGGTGGGGCGACACCCCGCCGTATCACTGCCCGGTTTTCGTCCTCACCCACTACGCCCACGAGCCAATCGAGATGCAGGGCGGTACGACATTCCATTTCGTCACCGACGGCATCGAATCGGCATACGCCCAGGCGCAAGCGGCAGCGGGCGGGAAGGACATCTCGATTGCCGGTGGCGCATCCTGCGCACGTCAGGCGGTCAAGGCCGGCGTGGTCGACGAGATCGACCTGCAAGTGTCGGCCGTGATCCTGGGTTCGGGCGAGCGCTTGTTCGACGGATTCCAGCCCGGACTACCGAATTTGGAACTCGTGCGCGTGCTGCACGCTCCCGGCGTCGCGCACCTGCGCTATCACGTCACGCGGGAAGTCGGGGGTAACTGAGATGTCGACATCAGAGTGGAAAGGCACCGTCGTCGAGAAACGTCGGGCGCTTCTCGACGGAGCAAATCTCTACCGGCGCATGCGCATTCGTCTCGACGACGGGCGAGTGATCACGGTACGCGTCGACCGCGCGACGTGGAAAGCGCTGGAAGTCGGGGACGCGGTGAGCAACACCGCAGAGGGTGGACTGCAAAAGGCTTAGGTTCCGAAGAGTGCTGCCATCCCTCGCCTCCACGCGCAGGTCGGTGTTTAGGCCGGCCAGACACGGGTAGCCGGTCGGTGTCGACTCGGGTCCCACGAGTTGCCACGCGCGCACGCGTGAAACCCCGCCATGGCCGGTTGTCCGCGCCGGACGCAACCAAAGGAGGAGCAGTGATACGAGTTGGTCTGTTGGTTCGGGTACACGCAAAGCCCGGCAAAGAGGCAGAAGTTGCACAATTCCTGGCAGACGCCCAGGCAATCGTGGAGCAGGAGCCCGATACCCGGGCCTGGTTCGCCGTCCAATTCGACGCCTCGACGTTCGGCATCTTCGACGTCTTTGACGACGACGCCGGCCGACAGACACACCTGGCAGGCGGCGTGGGCACCGAACTCGCGCAGCGCGCTGACGAACTGTTCACTGCGTCACCGGCAATCGAGAACGTCGACGTGCTGGCATCCAAAATTCCGTCATAGCGCCCGGACGCGCAGTCCCGACCCGAGAAGCTTTGCAACGCAGCACCTATGAGGCCTCCGCGCTTGGCCGGGTTGCGAAAGCCGCTGCGTCACTGTGATGTCGGATACCCGCCAGACATCGGCCGCCTGTCATCGAGACGATGGTCGTCATGGGCTCATGGAGGTCACTGGCAGTGGGTGCCCAATTCGCCGCTTTGGCTGCGGCATGGGGATCGAGCTTCCTGTTCATCAAAGTGGGCTTGCAGGGCTTGTCACCGGCACAGGTTGTCGTGGGGCGCCTGGGCATTGGTGCGTTGACGTTGTCGTGCGTCCTCGTGTTCGGCGGTCGTCGGACGGTGCCGCCCATGCGCGTGTGGGGACACATGACGGTGGTTGCCCTGATGTTGTGTGTAGCGCCGTTCCTGTTGTTCGGGTACGCCGAACAACACGTGTCCTCGGGGTTGGCGAGCATCTACAACGCCACGACCCCGTTGATGACGATGGCCGTCGCGATGCTGGCGCTGACCGATGAGCGCCCCAACGCGCGCCGCATCGCCGGTATGGCGATCGGGCTTTTGGGGGTTCTTGTGGTGCTCGGGCCGTGGCGCGGCCTCGGCGGGGGCAATGCGCTGGCGCAGCTGGCGTGTCTAGCCGCGACGGCTTGCTATGGCATCGGTTTCGTATGGCTGCGGCGGTTCATCAGCCCGTACGGCCTCCCGGCGCTCACCATCGCCGCGATGCAAGTCGGCATCGGGGCGGTGATCGCGCTGATACTCACTGCGCTATTGCCGGCCCACCCGATCGAAGCGACCCCGGCAACGGTGGGCAGCATTGCAGCCCTGGGTGCACTGGGGACCGGATTGGCCTACGTGTGGAACACCAACGTCATCAATGCCTGGGGAGCCACCACCGCGTCTACCGTCACGTATCTGACCCCGGTCGTCGGCGTGACGCTCGGCGTGGTGATCCTCTCGGAGCGGTTGACGTGGAACCAGCCGATCGGCGCCATCCTGGTGGTCGTCGGAATCATCGCCACCCGCACGGCCGCCGCGCCCAGGAAGATCGACGCGATCGTCCTCAAACCCCGGCGGCCGTCAAAGCCGGTGCAGTGACGAATAATTCAGCGGTGGCGATCCGCCGGGCAGCCCGATGCAGCGTCGCGGATTCGAGCCGGCCACCGGCCGCGCGGCTCAGGTCCATGTGCAGGACGCCGGCCGGTGTCCCCAGCCGCAGCCTCGCCGGCGTCGGTCCGTGCAGCGCCTGGGCGACAACTCCGTCCGCGATCGTCGATGCTGCAGCTACGGCGACAGCTGAGGTCAGCCCGATGGCGGGATGCGGTGCGAGCATGGACAGCATCCGCACGGAGACGTCGTATTCGTCGGCACAGACGGTGTTCCCGGTGGTCGTGACATAGTCGCGTGGCGCGCCGACAATCCCCACCTTGGGAATGGCGTGGCTGACGGGGTCACCTGGTTTCGACAAGCCCATTCGCAGTGAGGCCTGTTGTCGCAATTCCACGAGGAGCGGAAGGTGCTCGGCGATGACGGAATTGTCTTCGGCGCCGGTGAGGCCGAGGTCGGCGGCGTCGAACAGTGCGGCGGGGGCGCCGGCGATCACCATCGTGGCAGCGTGGGACCGACCGCCAGCGACCACTCGGTCGAGATCGTTTCCCGTCGGCAACAGTGTGCCGGAGGACAGCCCGGTGAAGGTCAGCCCCACCGCCACGCCAAGGGCGCTGGTGCCTGGGACGGCAGCATTGCCTTCGATGGGGATGGCGCCGCCGGGCGTCGCGATCTCGGCGGCGAGGACGGCGCCGGTGTTTTGGTTGCGCATCCGCACCGTGGTGACGGCGTCGTCGACGGCGACGAGACCGGCTTGGAGAGCGTAGAGGCCGATCGCGGTGGCGCAGTTGCCGCAGTTGCTGCCCCACTCCACGCGGCGATCGCCGACCGCAACCTGAGCGAACATGTAGTCGATGTCGACGTCGGATGCGGCGGCGCGCCGAACGATGGCAGCCTTGGAGGTCGTCGAGCTGCCGCCACCGACACCGTCGAGCTGACGGGGATCCTCGGAGCCGAATGCCGAGATGAGGAGCGCGTCGATGCCTCCGGCTTTCGCGACGATTGGGTCGACGTCGACGGCGTTGAACAGCCAGCACTTGCTGGTGCCGCCCCGCATCCAGGTGGCGCGAACTGTGAACATGTCAGGTCAACCTTTCTGTACGGCGCTCGGGGAGTGACTCCACTGTGGCCGCGATACGGGTGAAGGACAATCGCGAATCAGGCGACTGGGGTATAGCTCTGCTTAAGGCTCTGTGATGTCAGAGCAGCCCTGGGACGACCACCAGGATCAACCAGCACAGAGCGGGCGCGACCACGACGACGATGCCGGCGTTGAGCAGGAGTTGCCGGTAGAACCGCGGCCGAGCGATGCCCTGTGCGCTGGCCAGCACCAGCGCGCCGTTGGAGGAGAAGGGCGAGACGTCGACGACGGTGGCCGAGATCGCCAGTGCGGCAACAACTCCGACGACCGGAAGTGCCCCGGTGTGCAGCAGGGGCAGGGCCATGGGGATCACGGCGGTCATCAGTGCGGTTGAGGAGGCGAACGCAGAGGTGACGCCGATGACGTAGCAGAGGACCACGGCGACCAGGAGCGGCGCGCCGATCGTGATGGCCATCCCGGCGAGGTGGTCGATGGTGCCGACTTCCTGGAGGACCGAGATGTAGGTGATCATGCCGGCGACGAGCAGCACCGTCGACCAACTGATACCGGCGATGGCCTCGTTCTGCTTGGACAGGTCGGTGAACGCCAGGACCGCACCGGCCGCGATGGCGATGAAGCTGATCGGCAGGTGGAACACCAGAACCAGGACCAGGACCGTCCCGATGAGGGCCAGGGTGAGTTTCTGCACGCGGGTCACCGGTGTGGGCGAAGCGTCGATCAGGACGTCAGTCTGCACGGGTCGGGTGAGCAGCCCGGTGCCGCCACCAGTGGGCGTGTGAAGACCGGCCGAACTCGGACCGCCGGTCTCGACAGGTTCCTCGACGACGACAGACGCGGTGGCACTGAACTCCAGGTTGCGGGTTCGGGCCAGGGTGCCGTAGCCGACGATGGTGAGCACCGACAGCAGCAGGTTGACGCCGTAGCTGGCGAAGAACAGCGTCCAGGGGCTGATGCTCAGGCCATTGGATTCGACGATGTCGCAGACCAGCACACCGGACACCGAGATGGGGGAGAAGGCGCCGGCATGCGCGCCGTTGATCGTCAGGATGCCCATGACCAGCGGACTCATCTTGGTCCGCGCGGCGAAGGACATGGCCGCCGGAGAGATGAGAGCCACCGCGGCGGGGCTGAACGTCCCCAGCGCGGTCAGCGCCGAGGCGCAGAAGAAGAACACCCACGGCACCACGGTGACGCGACCGCGGACCGCCCGGATGCAGGCGTTGACCAGCAGGTCGATCGTGCCGTTCTTCTTGGCCATGCCGAAGAAGTACGTGACGCCGATGATCGTCAGGACGATCGAGCTGGGGAACGCGGCAAGGATCTTCTTGTCGTCGTATCCGAGCATGAAGACACCGACGCCAAACGCGCCGATGAAGCCGAGGATCCCCACGTTGATCGGGCAGAAGGTGGCGATGACGAACATCGCCACCAGCGCGATCAGGGGTAGTACTTCCACAGAGGTCATGACGTGCTCTCAGTTCCGGAGAATGTGGCGCATCCAGCGAGCTGCCGTGCCACGAAGGCAAAAACGGTGTTGTGCTCGGTGTCACACGCTGCATTGATGATTTCCCAGATCACGTTAAGAACGCCAGGAGTTAACGACAATGTCGAATCGATATAGTGTCCTTTAATTCTGCTTAACCCACCGAGATTGGCAGCCATGGACACCAACCGCATGTTCACCCTCCGGGAGGTGGCCGCCCACGGTTCCATCACCGCCGCCGCCGATGCCCTCGGCTACACCACGTCCGCGGTATCGCAGCAGATCGCGAAGCTGGAGAAGGAAGCCGCGCAACCGCTACTCGAGCGACATGCCCGGGGTGTGGTGCTGACCGAGGCGGGTCAGGCGGTGGTGCGCCACGCCGAACGGATCCTGGTCGAATTGCAGGCCGCCGACGCCGAGCTCGCTGAGATACGAGGGTTGCGCGCAGGCGGCCTGGCGATCGGCACTTTCCCGACTGCCGGTTCCTCGCTGTTGCCGTTGGTGGTCAAGGAGTTCAAGACTCGGCATCCGGGCGTGGACCTGACCGTCCTCAGCGGCCGGTTCTCCCGGTTGGTCGACGCGTTGCGCCGACGGGAGACCGAGTTGTCCTTGCTGTGGGACTACGAGTGGAACAGGATCGACGATCCGACCTTGACCTACCACCACCTGATGAACGACCCGACGATGTTGCTGGTGTCTGAGCATCACCGGCTCGCCGACCGGGACTCGATCAGTATCGGTGAACTGCGGGACGAAGCATGGGTGGTGCGCGCCGACGACCATCCGGTTGCTCAGACGCTCGAAAAGCTCTGCGAGAAGGGCGGATTCACACCACGCACCAGTGTTTTCGCCCACGATTACGGTGAAGTGCAGGCGATGGTGGCAGTGGAACTGGGTGTCGCAATCGCACCACGCTTGGCCGTGTTGAACCCACGACCCGACGTGCGCACGATCAAGCTGGCGACGCGGCCACCGCAGCGGCGCATCGTCATCGCCCACCTCGCCGAGCGACGGCTCAGCCCTGCGGCTCACGAGGCGATCGCGGTGAGCGCAGCGGCCGCCCGCAGACTGGAAGATGGCTTCGACCAACGGTGACGGGCGGGCGCTGCGGGCACTCATTGCTGGGACGGGAACGTCTCCGCATTGCGGTGGAGCCAGCCCTCGAATGTCTGCAATCGTGGATACAGCACACGCAGGCTCGCGATGTCAGCACGCCATACAGTATGTGGCTCAAGGAGTTTGGTGCTTCGGCCCTGAGCTGCAAGTTCCCCGCCCAGGGCCGCGGTCAGCGGGTATTGGTGGTACTGCACCGGTCGATGTAGTGCGGCCGAAAGAGCCGCCGCGATTTCCCGGAAGGTGAGCTGATCGCCGGCGAGTTCGATGCGGCGTCCGACGAATGCATCGGGATCTTCCAGTGCCAGTGCGGCGAACGCCCCGATGTCGTCAACCGCGATCAGTTGAACCGGAACGTCGGGTGGCACGAAGTTCCGAAGAGTGCCGTCCGGCTGGATGCCCACCGGACCGGCGCCGCGCACATTCTCCATGAACATCACCGGCAGCAAAACGGTGGTCGGCAGCCCGAGCTCGTGCAGGTACCGCTCGACCTGCCACTTGCTCTCCCAAGAGGGAACGCCGGTGTTCATTTCGGCTCCGGCCACCGACGCGTACACGAAGTGGCCGACGTCGGCGTCCTTGGCGGCATCGGCGATCGCGCGACCCTGTCGAACCTCGTCGTCGGCAGAGAAACCGGGTTGATGACCGCCGGCGGCTTGAACACTGAACACCGCGCGTGCCCCGGCTACCGCGCGGTCCAGGCTCGTTCGATCGTCGAGTTCACCGGCGACAAGCTCCGCGCCTGCGGCAGCCAAGGCCTGTGCCGCGGCGCCGGCAGGATCGCGCGTCAGCGCGCGGACTCGCCACCCATTGGCGAGCAGATGGCGCGCCGCGGCGCCGCCTTGCTGTCCGGTCGCACCCACCACCAACGCAACATCTTTGGCGACCATTCGCTGCCACCTCTCGGTATAGTCGAAGCATCCACGCGGAGCACCGCTCCGAATGAGGTTACGGAGCAGTGCTCCGCAGCGCAACAACAGGAGATGACTTGACGGGCGAACCGCGGCCGAGTCCACGTAGCGACGAGCGTCGCCGCACCCACGAGCGCCTGCTGCAAGCGGCGCGCAGTTCCTTCAAGGAGCAGGGGGTCGAGGTATCTCTACGCGAGGTGGCCCGTTTGGCAGGAGTGGGCATCGGCACGCTCTACCGGCACTTTCCGACTCGCGAGGCTCTGCTTGAAGTGTTGCTGGGCGACCACTTTCGCGAGTTGCGGGAGGAGGCCGCGCGACTGAAGGGCACGCTGCCCGCCGATGAGGCCCTGGGGAAGTGGTTGAGGTCATTCGCGCTCGGTGCCGCTCAAGTCCAGGGTCTGCCGGCGTCGGTGGTGGCGTCGTTGCACGATGAGACATCCCAGCTACACGCGGAGTGTGAAGCGATGCGTGCAGCCGGAGCTGATCTCTTGGCCGCCGCACAACAGGGCGGTGCCGTTCGTCGCGATGTCACGGCCACCGAGCTCTACGTCTTGGCCGCCGGTGTCGCCTGGTCGGCCAGCAATGTTCCAACCGATCCCGACCTAGGGGACCGGCTCATCGACGTCGTGCTGCGCGGCATCGGCGCCAACGCGCCGTGAGTGCCACCGAGCCAACCGACAGCAGAGCGGGGCAACTGGGGCGTGGCTGATTGATCTCCCATCCGCCATCGGTCAAGCTGCTCTATGGCACACATCGTCGAGGGCGTCTCCCGCACATTCAATGAGTTCTTGCTCCTGCCCAACAAAACATCGGCCGAATGCCGGGCTGATGATGTGCAACTCGCGTCACCCCTGGCACGTCACTTGGTCGGGGAGCAGTCACGACTTCAGCTACAGGTGCCGTTCACCTCGGCCATCATGCAGGCCGTCAGCTCACCGGAGTTGGCGATCGCACTGGCCCGTCACGGCGGGTTGAGTTTTCTGCATCACAATCGTCCAATTGCCGAGCAGGTCAAAGACATTCAGGCAGTAAAGGCGTACAACGCCGAGACGCGATTGCGGGTCGGTGCCGGAGTCAACACCCACGACTACCGCGAGCGGATTCCTGCGCTACTGGACGCCGGCGCCGATGCATTGTGCCTCGACTCCTCGGACGGCTATAGCGAGTGGCAGGCCCGCGCGCTGACCTGGGTGAAAACCGAGTATCCCGATGTGGTGATCGGAGCGGGGAATGTCGTTGACGGACAAGCATTTGAGTACCTGGCCGATGCGGGGGCCGACTTCGTCAAGATCGGTGTCGGGGGCGGGTCGATCTGTATCACGCGCGACCAGAAGGGTATTGGCCGCGGCCAAGCCAGTGCAGTACTCGACGTGGCGGCTGCCCGCGATACGTACGCTCGGCGCACCGGCCAGTACGTGCCGGTGTGCTCCGACGGCGGACTGCAGCGGGATTATCACGTGGCGCTCGCCTTGGCCATGGGCGCGGACTTCGTCATGATGGGTCGTTACTTCGCCCGGTTCGATCAGGCGCCCGGGGCGAAGGTGCCCACTGCCGACGGCTACGTCAAAGAATATTGGGGGGAAGGGTCCTACCGCGCCCGCAACTGGCAGCGCTACGAACAGCCCGGCGGCGGCCTCGCTTTCGAGGAAGGCGTCGACGGCTACGTACCCTACGCAGGCGACCTCAACGAGGGACTCGCAGTGACCATCGCCAAGATCAAGGCCACCATGACGTCCTGCGGCGCAGTCACGCTCCCACAATTCCACGACAACGCACGCCTGACCCTGGTCTCGAACCAGAGCTTCCAAGAGGCGCACGCCAGCGTCGACGTACGACCCTCGCTCAACTGACGACGGCATTGGCCCAGTTGTGCACCCAGTAGCCCACTGGCTGAAGTACACGGAATCCGCTGGGGCGCAAAGTAACACCAGCGTTGCATCGATGAGCGGTCGTCGGTCAGATACGAGAGTTGTTCGTAGAGGATTGGAATTCTCGATCTTGGGGAACAGACATACGACAGGTCGACAGGGAGGCGAACTACTCATGACATTGACAGCTGGCAAGACCATTCGCTCGACACCACGAGCACCTAGACGCAGGACTTCGGCGTGGATCGGCCTGGTCGCCGGCATCGTCATGCTTCCTGTCGCCACTGCATGTGGCTCTGACGACGGCGGCAACCCGACAAAGACGGATACGTCGACTACCACGACGACACCCACTACGAGCTTGACACCTGTCACGACGTCCCCGAGTCCTGCTCCGGGCGGGGCTACCGGCGGTGGTGGTCCAGCCGGAGGCGGTGGCTCTGTTCCTGGTGGACCGACCGGCAGCGGAGGTCCCGGTGGCGGCGGGGGGAGCATCCCCGGTGGACCCACCGGCAGCGGAGGCCCCGGAGGCGGCGGCGGGTCGATCCCGGGTGGACCGACCGGCGGCGGTGGGCCCGGAGGCGGCGGGGGCAGCATTCCCGGAGGCCCGTCCGGTGGCGGAGGTCCCGGTGGCGGCGGAGGTTGCGTGCCGGGTGTGGGCTGCGTGTCGGTTCCCTGACCCGAGCTCGGCGACGTCGTCTTTACTCGACGGCCGACCGAACCCCGTCCCCAGTGGATGGGGTTCGATCTCGTCGGGCGATCAACTGGTACAGGGGAGCGGCTGCGGCCTCTGCCCACACTCACCTGAGCCTGAACGTGGACTGCGGTTGATACGACCTAGCCGACTGGCGGTTGGGAGCCAGAGGGGCCATAGGGTCCGTTCTGACCATTTCCTCCACTGGAGGCGCCGCCACCAGGCTGCTCTGGTGGGGTAGCGATGACATTGGCGTTTCCCGGCTTCTCGCAGACGGTGGCATTACCTTCGCCCGCACACGGGGCATCCCCGCCGTCTGCGTACGCGCCCGGCGCCAGTACTACGGCGGCAGCCGCGCCCGCGATGGCGATCATCGACGTGATCGAAATGTTCAACAACATTGGGTCTCCTGTGGTGGCTGTAGATACTGCCGCAGGAGCCAACCCGATTGCCCCCGTGCTCTGGAGCGGTCGTGGCTCCGCGGCTTGCTCTTTGTGTTGGCTACCCGTGCCCAACTGACGACAAACGTTGTGACGACGGCCGTGCGGGGCCGCTCACTCCAATGGCTCGGGCGTGAAGGTGACGTCGACTCCGCCCACGGTCATCGTCACCTGGCCTTCGATCACCATCACCTGTGCGGCAACCCGTCGATCGACAGTCTGGGCCAATTGCTGCACCGGTCCGTGCGGTATCTGCACCACCGACAGGTTCGTCAGCCCCGCCACTTTGGGGCCGACGGAGCGCCACCAGGTGGCCACGCCGGCGGCGAAGGGGAAGAGCAGCACCTGATCCGCCTGGCTGGCCGCCTTGCTCAAGACCCGTTCGTCGGGCTGGCCGACGTTGATCCACTCCAGGATCCGGCCGGTGTAGTCGGCGAGCCGCAAGTCCGGTACGCCAGGCGTGGACAGGCCCGGCCCGAACGCCAACTCACCGTCGACGTCGCTGAGTCGGTGTGCGCGAAGCCCAAAAGCCAACAGCCGCACCACCATCCGCTCATCAGTTTCACTGGGATGACGGGCCACGGTCAGGGCGTGATCGGCGTAGTAACCGTGATCGACATCGGAGACGCCGAGTTCGACTTTGAACACTGTTGCAGAAAGGGCCACGTCATAGTGTCCACCCGGGTGGCGGCTCCCTTGTCGCCGGGCCGCGCTTGACTGGTCGGGAGTGATCTACCGCGGACCATTTAGGGTTGCTGCGATTGCATATTCAGATTCACGGCGCAGCAATCACCGACAACAACTGCAGTTTCTCGTAACTTTCGCTGCCTGGGACCGCGGTGTAGACCAACAGCATGTGCGCTTCCTCGGGGTCCAGCAGGATCTGACAGTTCAATTCGAGGGCGCCGACTTCCGGGTGTTGGTAGCGCTTGACATCTCGCGGTTTTATGCCGATCTCGTGTGCCCGCCACAGCGTGCAGAACTCGGCGCTCTGGGCAGACAGCAGCTCCGCGAGCCGGGCGGCCTTCGAATCCGGGCCGCGGCGACCGAGCACGCCGCGAAGCCCGGAAGCGTACATCCGCGAATAGAACTCGTGATCCTCGGACGGATAGAGGTCTCGGGATGTCGGGTCGGTAAACCACCGATAACCGATGCTTCTGGACGGTCCGCTGAATCGGCATAGATCACCTACGAGCGCGACGCCGAGCGGAGTCTGTCTCAGGGTCTCACCGAGCTCAGTGACAATCTCCGCCGGCGTATCGATGAGCCGGTCAAAGATGCGCAACATCCCGGGACTGATGTGCTCCATGTCCGATCCCCGCGCAGGCGGCTGGTGTCCGGCAAGGCGGAAGATGTGGTCGCGCTCGTCGCGTGAAAGATGGAGCCCCTGCGCGATCGAGGCGATCATCTGCTCCGAGGGATGCGGGCCGCGCTGCTGCTCCAAGCGTGCGTAGTAGTCGGTCGCCATGTGGCACAGCACGGCCACCTCCTCTCGCCGTAGCCCACTTGTCCGACGTCGACGCCCGCGGGGGAGTCCGACGTCCTCTGGTTGCAGTGCTGCGCGCCGTCGCAGGAGGAAGTCAGCCAATCCTGCTCGATCGATCATGTGGGCATCATCTCGTGGATATGGATCGCTATCCACGGATCGTCAGACCGTGGATATGCCCCGCTGGGCCGGGGAGCCTGGTTGATGCGTGCACCGGGGTGGTGGACAACGTTGGAATCAGTGGAGGAGTTCGCACATGCCACGCAGGCAGTACGACATCACGATGCCTGACCTTTCCGGAAAGCGAGCAGTCGTTACCGGCGCGAGCGGCGGCCTCGGGCTCGGCATCGCAACAAGGCTTGCCGGCGCGGGTGCCGAGGTGGTCATGCCAGTACGCAATCCTCGGAAAGGCGAAGCAGCAGTACACAAAATCCGCGAGCAGCACCCGCGAGCGAAGCTGTCGCTGGAAACGCTCGACCTATCCTCGCTGGAGTCGGTGGCCACGCCCAGCGAGAAACTCCGGGCAGACGGCGCACCCATTCACCTCCTCATCAACAACGCGGGCGTCATGACCCCGCCCAACCGGCAAATCACCGTTGACGGGTTCGAGCTGCAATTCGGTACCAACCACCTGGCGCATTTCGCACTTACAGGGCACCTGTTGCCGCTACTCAAGGCTGGCCGGGCCCGGGTGACCTCACAGACGAGCATCGCGGCGCGACGCGGCGCGATCAACTGGGAAGACTTGAACTGGGACGCCGAGTATGACGGCATGTCCGCCTACAGACAGTCGAAGATTGCCGTCGGACTATTCGGGCTCGAGCTCAGCCGGCGTAGCGACGCTGCGAATTGGGGCATTAGCAGCAACATTTCGCATCCTGGGGTCGCGCCGACGAGCCTACTCGCGGCACGGCCAGAGGTCGGACGCGCCGAGGACACCGTGGGCGTTCGAATGATCCGCTGGCTTTCCGCGCGCGGCATCATCGTGGGAACTGTCGCCAGCGCAGAGCTTCCCGCGCTCATGGCCGCGACCTCGGCCGAGGCAAATGACGTCGCGTTCTACGGCCCGCAGTGGCCCGGAAATCTCGGAGGACCTCCGGGTGTGGAGAAACTCTGGGCACCGCTCCGGAGTGCCCCCGACGCGTCACAGATCTGGTCTGTGTCGGAGAAGCTCACCGGCACCATCTTTCAATGAACAGTTCGTATCGCAATTTAGCGAGCCATGCTGGGTCATCAACGCTGCAGAGATTGTTCGAGCTGTTCGCGGAGGATGTCCCCGTGGCCAGCGTGACGCGCGAAGTCCTCGATCGCGAGCAAGTAGATGAATCGCAGATTGACCTCACCGATGTGTGGATGCGTCCTAGTCTCGTCCAGGTCGAATTCAGCGGTGATCGTGCGGGAACGACTGCTGACGGCTTCAAATTCGGTGATTACGTCGGCAAGGGTCTCCCTGTCGGCGACGGTGAAGCTGGCATCGCCTGCGGTGGTGCCACCGCCGCATTCGTCCAGGGATATTCCCCCCAGCAGGTGGTGAAACCAGATCCGTTCGGCGACGGCTGCATGTTTGAGCAATCCGATCGGCGTAGTCACTGACGAAACCAGCCGGGCGCGGGCGGCTTCTTCTGATAGGCCGCGCGCCGTGTTGATTAGCTCGGTGCGGTTGCGGTCGAGCATGCTGTCGAGCAGTCGGCGTTCAGTACCGGTAGTGGTTTGCGGTATCGACCATGTGGTCATTCTTGTCCTCGATTCCCTCATTGGCGTGGTGGAGACGTGGAATATTTTGTCTTGCTGGTGTTTTCGAGTGGTCTGACGTCTCGCAGTGGACGATCTCGCGGGGGAGAGAAGCACCCGCTTGAGCAACGGTGGGCCGTGCTCGGCGCCCAGACGAACTGGAGCGGCACTGGCAGAGCGCGCGTGGTCAGCCTTGCGCGGAGCGGACTTTCGCGGAATTTACCGTGGTTGCCTCACTGCCGTAATACTGCGTTGGCACGGTCGACATTCATGTCACGAGTGCTGTCGAGCCTGGCCATGGTGCGTTTCACTGCGACTTACGCTGTCGTGCTGCTAGTCGTCGCCGCTACTTTGGCGGTGGTGGGGCCGCAGGTACAGGGCCGTGTGATCGACCACTTGAGCACCAACCTACACAACCTGGCGCGTGGTCACCTGGACACCCTGATCGGCAGCGCCTTCGTCACCGCCGACAATGACATCTATGCCTGGCTGCCGGGGCTGGTATGCCTGCTGGCCCTGGGCGAATTGCTCTGGCGCGGAAAGGGCGTGGTCGTCGCGTTCACGCTTGGCCACATCGGGGCAACCTTGATCGTTGCCGCCGTGCTCGCCATCGCGATACTGGCGGGCTGGCTACCGCCCTCGATCGCTGACGCCAGTGACGTCGGCATCAGCTACGGCGCCGCTGCCATACTGGGCGCTCTAACCGCTGCAATGCCCGCCTGGTGGCGTCTACCTTGGGTCAGTTTCTGGCTTACCGACGCAGTCGTAGTCGCGACCGCTCCGGAGAGTTTCGACTTCAGCGCTGCGGGACATGTCATCGCCTTGACGTTGGGCATAGCGCTGTCCACCCGACTACGCGTGCCCACACGATGGACACCGCCGCGGCTGTTGCTACTGGCGGGCGGGGTGGCATTTGGCTACAGCGCCTTGATCGGGTTCGGGGCAAAGTGCACTCCGGCTATCGGATTCGCCGCAGCGCTGTTCGCGCTCGTAGCGCGCAGCGCCACCCGCTCTTCGACGGCGGACAAGCGCCAGCGTCTGTCGGTCTTAGTCAGACCTACACGCCAATCTCGTTGTACCGAGAAACGATTCGTCCTAGCGCGTCACGTTCCATGCCTTATGGACGAACTCCAACCGATTGCCGTCGACATCGGCGACGTTCGCCGCGTAGTAACCGGGTGCAAAGTAGGTGCGGTCGGCCGGCGGTCCCTCGTCGATGCCGCCGGCCCTGATGGCTGCAGCATAGGCGGCGTCAACGGCGTCGGTGCTGTCGCACACGATGCCGAGGTAGAGCCCCGTCTCGCCGCTGTGGCGCTGACGCAGCCAGATACTGGAGCCGACGCCCGTACCGGATACGTACGTGGCGTCGCCGATGCCAAAGAGATCGGGCACATTGACGGGACCTGACGACGCATCGTAATTCCCGAACATTCGCCATCCCAGCGGCTTGAGAGCTTCGGTGTAAAACGCCAATGCCGTGTCTATATCGGTGACCGAGATATAAACGTGGTCAATCATTTAGGACTCCCGACATCTGCTCAGCCAGACAGGTACTGCCGTCTGCGCTCACACACACGTGTCGTATATCGCCGGCATGCCGAACATCCTTGCACCAGCGACCGACAATGTCGGCAAGCCGCGTTCCCGGACGTCGATGGATACAGCGACCCGGTGATCGCCCGTACAGCCGGTTGCGGGTGAGGAGATCAGTTGAAGCGCCGCCGCTTACGCCTGGGGTTTACTGGTAACCCTGCATATTCGACTACTGCATATTCGACGTCGCAAGGAAAGCAAGTGAGGTGAGCCCCCTGTAGTGGTCCAGTTGATCAATACCCGTGTTGTTGGTCCACTGTTATGAGAGTTGGGGGGCAGAGTGATCATCAGGAGGTCACATGCCCCGTCGGTACTCCACATCGGTGCGTCGGCAAATCATTGCGCGGCTGAGGTCGGGTGAGCCGGTGGCGCCGTTTCGGTCGACACCGGGATTTGTCAGGCGACCCTGTTCCGGTGGAAACACCAAGCCCTAGTCGACGCCGGCGTCATCGACGGCATCCCGAGCGTGGAGGCCGACGAGCTCGCCGCGGCGCGTAAACGCATCGCGGCACTGGAGGCCGAGCTGGCCTTGACCAGAGATGCCTGTGAGTTGTTCAACGAGCAGGCGGTGGTGCCCCCAAAACGCCGCCGCGCGATCACTGAACAGTTGATCGCGCGAGGGCATTCAGCTCGATCTGCATGTCGGGTAACTGGATTGACGCGGTCCTTGCTGCAGTATCACCGGCGCCGCCCAGTTCCAGATCGTGAGGTTCGCCGGCTGATTGTTGCCGATACGATCACCTGTGGCTTCTTAAGTTCGATGTCCAGTTCTCAAGTGGAATGTCCACACGATGTCCAATTGGACATCAAAGTGAGACTTGCCGGCTCCTAGGACTAGTAAGGGTGGCGGTGTCCGTCTGACAAGCTTGGGTGGAACCCGCGTCGGATGGCCGAAACGATCCACGACACGGCCCGATCGCTGATTGATTGAGGTCTCGTTTCATCGTTAAGCAGCCGTCCGCCTGCTGAGAACAGATTCTTGTTTTCGCTTTTGGCGTCATGCGCAGTCAGGGAGCTGACTACGGTGCTCGCGATTAAATGCCCGCTGCGACCCGCTTGTCGAGCGGGTCGTCGGTGTCACTTTGCCGTGATTGGTCCGTTCCCGGCATGCTGCAAAGTGAGTGTCGCGGGTCCGGCCCGCGTCGGTTCACTCGACGGTGACGGACTTGGCCAGGTTGCGTGGCTTGTCGACGTCGTAGCCACGGGCTTGGGCCACCCCGGCGGCGAACACCTGAAGCGGAATCGTCGACAGCAGGGGCTGGAAGAGCGTCGACACCGCAGGCATCTCGACGAGGTGATCGGCGTAGGGCCGGACCGTCTCGTCACCTTCCTCGGCGATGACGATCGTGACCGCGCCACGCGCCTGGATCTCGCGAATGTTGCTCAGCAGCTTGCTGTGCAGCATCGCGGCGTTCTTCGGCGACGGCATCACGACGATGACGGGCAGGCCGTCCTCGATGAGCGCGATCGGCCCGTGCTTGAGCTCGCCGGCCGCGAAGCCCTCGGCGTGCATGTACGCCAGCTCCTTGAGCTTCAACGCACCTTCCAACGCGACGGGGTAGCCGACGTGGCGGCCGAGGAACAGCACCGTCTGCGACTGCGCGAACTGATGCGCCAGCGCCGTCACCGGCTCCATGCACGTCAGCACCCGGGCGATCAGATCGGGCATCGCCTCGAGTTCGCCGAATTCGCGCGCCACCTCGTCGGGATACTTGGTGCCGCGGGCCTGGGCCAGCGCCAGCCCGACCAGATAGTTGGCGGCGACCTGCGCCAGGAACGTCTTGGTGGACGCGACCCCGATCTCCGGCCCGGCGCGGGTGTAGAGCACCGCGTCGCATTCGCGGGGAATCTGCGAACCGTTGGTGTTGCAGATGGCCAACACCTTGGCCTTTTGCCCCTTGGCGTGGCGGACCGCCTCCAGCGTGTCGGCCGTCTCGCCGGACTGTGAGATGGCGATCACCAGCGTGCTGCGATCCAGCACCGGGTCGCGGTACCGGAATTCGCTCGCGAGCTCCACCTCGACGGGCAGCCGCGTCCAGTGTTCGATGGCGTACTTGGCCAGCAGCCCCGAGTGGTACGCCGTGCCGCAGGCGACGATGAAGACCTTGTCGATGTCGCGCAGTTCCTGATCGCTGAGGCGCTGCTCGTCGAGCACGATGCGACCGTCGGCGAAGTGTCCGAGCAGGGTGTCGGCGACCGCCGCGGGCTGCTCGGCGATCTCCTTGAGCATGAAGAACTCGTAGCCGCCCTTCTCGGCGGCCGACAGGTCCCAGTCGATGTGAAAACGGCGAGTGGGGACGTCCTCGCTGCCATGGAAGTCGGTCACCCGGTAGCCGTCCGCCGTGATCACCACGGCCTGATCCTGGCCGAGCTCGACCGCCTCGCGGGTGTGCTCGATGAAGGCGGCGACGTCGGACCCGAGAAACATCTCGCCCTCGCCGACACCGATCACCAGCGGCGTCGACCGCCTGGCGGCCACGATGGTGCCGGGGTCGTCGGCGTTGGCGAACACCAGGGTGAAGTGGCCTTCGAGCTGGCGCAGGACCGACAGTACCGAGCCCTCGAAGTCTCCCGCGGTCTCCCCGTCGCGGTAGGCCTGCGCCACCAGGTGGACCGCCACCTCGGTGTCGGTGTCGCTGGTGAGCTCGACGCCGGCGACCTCCAGGTCGGCGCGCAGCGCCGCATAGTTCTCGATGATGCCGTTGTGCACCACGGCGAACTTGCCGCTGCTGTCCCGATGTGGATGGGCGTTGCGGTCGGTGGGACGGCCGTGCGAAGCCCAGCGGGTATGGCCCACGCCGGTGCTGCCGGCGAGAACGTCGCCGTCCGTATCGTCTAGCGCCGCCTCAAGATTGGCCAACCTGCCGGCACGTCTCCGGACGGTCAGCCCGCCGTCTCCACCGAGCAGCGCGACGCCCGCTGAGTCGTAGCCGCGATATTCCATCCGGCGCAGAGCGCCCATCAGAATGTCGCAGGCGGGCCGGCGCCCCACATAGCCGACGATTGCACACATGTCCGCAGATCCTTTCGTGGGTCGTGGCGTCGGGCGGTGGAAGGGGCCGCAGATCAGCGGCGCGCCAGCCAGTCGACCAGCCGCGTGGTGCCCAGTTCGGCCTCGTCGTCGGTGACGAGCGTCGTGTAATCGATGTTCAGCCCGCTGTAGGTCGCCGACGGGTCGTCGAGGACGTTGAGCGTGCGGCTCTGGTGGCGCAGCACGGCGCGGGCCATGTCGGAGAACGACATCTTCTGCGGGCCTCCGACGTTGTGAATGGTGTAGAGCGGCTCGTTGACGGCAACGCGGGCCAGGATCGCGGTGACCTCGGAGGAGTCGATCGGCTGGATCAGTGCGGCCGGGGCGTGCACCTCGTCGCCGGCGATCAGGGATTCGGTGATGGGTTCAGCCAATTCGTGAAACTGTGTGGCCCGCAGGACAGTCCAAGGAACCCCCGAGGTCGCAGCCGCGCCCTCCTGGGCGACCTTGCCGCGGATGTATCCGGCTTTGGGGGCCATCTCGTCTGCGCCGACGATGGACAGCACGACGTAATGTCTGACGCCGGCCTTGGCGGCGGCAGCGGACAGGTTGGCCGCGGTCTTTTGGAAGAAGGCTTCAGCGGAGTCCTCGGGGGTGGCGGAATTGATCACGTCGACGACGACCTCAGCGTCGGCGAGGGCATCGTCAAGGCCCTGTCCGGTGAGCAGGTCGACACCGGAGTCACGGGAGGCTGCGGTGACGTTGTGACCAGCGTCGCGGAGTAGGGGGACGAGTTGACGGCCGATCAGCCCGGTAGCGCCGATGACGGTAATGCTCTTCGTGGGTTCGGCCATTGCCGTGCTGCCTTTCTGTCGAGATGACGCGGTTGAAAAGTGTTCCGCTACATAGTGTTCGGCTTTGGGTTGGTGCGTAGTCTGTCCGGACGGATTCTCCCGGGTTAGGAGTCGCCCGACCGGGCGTCAGTCCATCGTGAGCGATCCATACGCGCGACCCGCTGACGCGTACGCCCGATGGCGGCTCCACCGTCAACGCTCAGGGTGGTGCCGGTGATGCAGGTTGCGCGGGGTGAAGCGAGAAATGCGATGGCTGTGGCGATTTCACTGGGCTCCGCTGTGCGCCCGAGTGCGTTGTCGGTTCCCGGGGGGCCGGGAGCGACGCTGTTGACCCGGATGCCGTGCGGGCCGAATTCGGCCGCCCAGGTGCGGGTTAGAGATCGGAGGGCAGCGCTGAACTCGGGCGCGCTGGGGAGAACGTTGATTATCGCGCCGCCGCCACGGCGGATCATCGGTGGGGCCACCGCGGCCACCAGGAAGTACACCCCTTGGAGAAGGTGTAGGTCGGCGATGACGGCGGCGGCAATCAGGATGTCGATCGGGGTCTGCCGCGCAAGAAAATCGACGTCACCTAGGTCGGCAAGGCTAGCGGGAAGGAACCGCGTGCCGCTGCCGAGCCGAGATGCGGCTAGCTTGCCCCGGTCGGGGTCCTCGTCACTGACGATGACGTGGGCGCCGGCGTGTGTGAGCAGCTGCGCGGTGGCCAGTCCAATGCCCGAAGTCCCGCCTGTTACCAGGGCGGTGCAACCCCTTAGTTCCGCAACGCTCACGTAGCCTCCAATACCGCGTTGCGTCAACACTGTCAGGCGCACCGGCGGTAAGGCCCACGGAAACCTCGTAGTCCGCGAGCAGGCACGCTAGCCGCCGACCTTCGGTTCGCCCGGGGCGCCGTCCCACCGGGTGTCGGCCAATCTAGAAGTCCGTCGGGTGTCCGTCCAGCGCGCTTCTGTCGTCGCCCCGCCAGTGCGATCCACGGGTCAGTGCGTGTTCTTTCCAGCGATGATTTCCCGCACCAAAGCGGCACCGCGTTCCAGGAAGTCGATGCCGTCCGCGACGACCCTGCGCATCTGCGTCTTCGTCGGACGTTCAGGTCCCAACAGCGCGGTGACGGCCTGGGCCAAGACAGTCGCAGGATCCGACGTCGCTGGTTCGGTGTGCTTCTCGTCGCCGAGAAGCAGGAAGCCGCGATAGAGCGCCATGAGTGCATAGGTTTGCGCGTCAAGACTCCAGTCCGTGCGCGCAAGGCCGTTGTCCCGCCAGGTCGGCAGCAGCGTGTTCATCAGCGCGTCGGGCCCCAAGGCGTCCACGAGTGCCGCGGACGTCGGGTCGTCGGCAAGCGACCCCAGCAGTTCGTCGTCGTCGCGCAGCATCGCTTTGACGAACGGTCGATGTGCTGCCCGGTTCATCAGGCTCGGGAACAGCCGAGAGGGCCGGGCCAAATCTGGGTCGGTCCGCAGGTCGCCGATGAACTGTTCGGCAAGGTCGAGGAAGTCGCGACCGATCAGACCGAGAAGGAGTTCGGATTTGCTGGACCAGTAGAGGTATACGGTGCCCGTGCCGACGTGCGCCTTCTGCGCGACGGCGGCGATGGTGACCGCCTTGCTGCCGCGCCGCTGCAACAAGTCCTGAGCAGCGTCGACGATGCGTGCCGCCGTCGGAGAATGGTGCTCCGGGAGTTCGGATGTCACGTCTGTATTCATACCGTCGCCGGCGGCTTGATTCCGAGACGTTGCAGCGCCGTGGCCGTGATGTCGGCGGTCCGCGCCTCCACGGCGCCCTCCAGGATGGCGCTGAGAACCCGACGCCCAATCGAGAAGCGTGTCACCACGGACATCGCCCGCCGCAGCCGGACCTGGCCCGACGTGTCCGGAACGAAGAACGCCCGCTGTTTCAGGCCCACCGCCTGATATTCCTGGACATAGGGGCGCAGCCCCTGCTCCCATTCGCTCAACGCGGTCGCGGTGTCGTGGGGGTGGCGTTCAAGAAGCTCACCCAGCAGGTCGGCGCCGATCAGACCGGCCGAGACGCCCATCCCCGCATAGAGCGTGACGCACCATGCTGAATCGCCGAGCAGCACCACCCGCCCCTCGTGCCAACGGTTCATGTGGACCTGCTCGGCGGAATCGAAGAGCACATCGTCGGCGTGGTCGAGGACGCCGAGCACGTCGGCGAGCGTGGCTCCGAGGGGTTGATCGGAAAAGATTTCACGGATGCGTTCAGGGGCGGGGCGGGTGAACTCGGCGTCTACGTCGTCGGTCCGGTAGGAAATCATGATGGTCGGGTTGTGGTCTTCGAACGCGAACACCCACATCGCCCGGTCGGGCTCGACCAACTGCACGCTGACGCCCGGCTCGAGACCGGCCGGAGTGCCGGGAAATTCGAATGCGGCGACCATGTAGCCCAAGCGATGCAGGTAGTTCTCGTGTGGGCCGAATGCCAGGGACCGTACCGTTGACCTCAGTCCGTCGGCGCCGACCACGAGGTCGAAGCGTTCTGTCACGGTGTCGCCGGACTGCGAGTTCAGCAAGGTGACGTCAACCCCCTGGTCGTCCTGTGTGATGGCCGTCGGCACCGTCGAGTAACGGACCTCCACATCAGCGGGCAGCGTAGCGAAAGCGGCTTGCTCGACGTCACCGCGCAACATCAACCACGGACGCCCCGGCAGATCCTTCATGGAGAAGGTGCGAAGCTGGTGTCCGCTGCGGTCAATGAGGTAGCTGAGGGCGCCGGGATTGCGGTCGTGAAGGTGGCCGAGGATGCCGAGTCGATCCGCGGCGATCATTCCTGCCTCGAAGAGTCCGATGAAGTAGCCGCCCCGTCGGCGTTCTGCGGCGCGCTCGATGATCACGGGCGTCCATCCCGCGGCGCGCAGGCGCGTTGCTGCGGCGATCCCGCTGACACCCATTCCGACCACCAGGGCACGGTTGTTGTCGGGCCTCTGTCGCTTCAATGCTGCTTGTTCGGTAGTCATACTGAATATGATCGTCATTTATTCAGTTTCATTCCCCCGACGTTGGGGTTGCTGAGCGCGGACTATTCCAGCTCCCCGGCCGGTTGCACCGATCGGCCCCGCCGAGGCGCCCAAGAGCGAAAGGACCCCCCACGATGACTCCGATCCGGTGCTGTGGGACCACAGCTGTGACCCAGCGCGAGCTGGAGGTCCTCTACGACAAGCTGGACCCCGTGGGGATGGAGGCGTTGATCGGCACCTGGAAGGTGGACCCCAGTTACGCCGAGACGCCGGGCGGCAAGATGTTCATCGAGAGTGGTTGGTGGGGGGTGCGATTCGTCGACTCCGAGACCGTCGATCCGCTGTTGTACCCGGACACGGACGGCACAGGAGTGTTCGCCGCCGACCTGGTGTCGCTGCTTGCGCTGTTCGACACGGGTTCGCGGGACGTCTCGGCGCGGAGAAGGGACGTCGAGACCATGACGCCGAACGGGCGGGTGCGCTCGATCGAGTACCGCGGCGTGGTCAGCAGCGCACTGATTTATGACCGGGCGCCGGTCATCGACTATTTGCGCGCCGTAGACCGCGACACGATCGTGGCCGCCGTGGAACGGCGTGGCATGGTGGACCGTCCTGCATACGCGCTGCTTCGCCGTTGCGCTGAACCGCGGTGAATGGCATCGCTGCGAATGCGCTGCAACGCCCGCGAGACCAGTCGACACCGGTTCGGAAGAGTTCGCGTCGCCGAATCAACGGGGCGGCTGGCTTACTGCATTTCATTGCGCTGGGCTCGACCCGGCTCCGTGTTTGTCGGCATCCGGGGATCACGCGTAGCTCTGCCGTCCGTGCGCAAGCGTGGCAGAATTTGCCCGTGTTTGGCCCACGGGTCGTGAGTTGACGACAACCTCCTACCAGGTCGTGGCGTTGTCGGGCCGCGATCCCGAGTGGCAAAGGCTGCACCAGCTGCTCACCGCCCTGCGGTCTGGCCGCAGCGAGGTTCTGGTGCTCGTCGGCGAAGCTGGTATCGGCAAAACCGCTCTTGTGCAGAACCTCCGGGACTCGGCGGCTGACTGCACTGTGCTGTCTGTGGCTGGCGTGGAGTCCGACATGGATCTGGCGTTCGCCGGTCTGCAGCAGCTGTGCGCACCAGTGCTCGGCTTCCGCGTGGGACTTCCGCTACCGCAACGCGAGGCTCTAGAGCACGCCTTCGGCATCAGCGATGCCGGCGGTGCGCCCCATCGCTTCTTGGTCGGGCTAGCGGTGCTGGGGCTGCTGGCTGCCGCCGCCGAGGAACGGCCGGTGCTCTGCTTGGTCGACGACGCGCAGTGGCTGGACTCGGTGTCCGCGCAGACGCTGTTCTTCGTCGCGCGTCGCCTGGACGCCGAGGCGGTCGGTCTGGTGTTCGCGCAGCGCAGTGCGATCGACGGCACGGCAGGTCTGCCGACCCTGGAGGTGGGCGGGCTCACCGACGGGGACGCCCGCAAGCTGCTGGAGTCGGCCCTTCCGGGGCGTCTCGACTCCGCCGTCGCGGACCGCATCGTCGCCGAGTCGCGCGGTAACCCCTTGGCACTGCTCGAAAGCTCACGAGCCCTCAGTCTTCTCGATTCCACCGGAGCGCAACACGGGCCGGTGAGCGCTGGCGTCGAAGGGCGATACCTCCAGCTGGTGTCGGAACTACCCGCCGAAACGCAGATGTGTCTGGTGACGGCGGCCGCGGAACCAGTGGGTGATCCGGCGCTGCTGTTCGGCGCCTTGGCGCACCTGGACCTCAAACCCGTCGCGATGCTGCCGGCGCAGGACATTGGACTTCTCAGGATCGACACCCGCGTGCAGTTTCATCACCCGCTGGCGCGTTCGGTTGCCTACCGATCGGCTACCCCGGAACAACGGCGGCGCGCGCATGGAGCGCTGGCCGCAGTGACCGACCCCGCGGTGGATCCGGACCGTCGGGCCTGGCATCGTGCGCTGGCCTGCGAGGCACTTGACGAATCGGTGGCGCTCGACCTGGAGGCCTCGGCGGGCCGAGCGCGGCAACGGGGCGGAACAGCCGCCGCGGCAGCTTTTTTGACGCGGGCAGTCGAGTTGACACCCGACCCGTCCATGCGTAGCACCCGCGCGCTGGCCGCCGCGGAAGCTCACCACGAGATCGCGTCCTTCGACCAGTCACGCCACCTGCTGGCGACGGCCGAACTGGGTCCGCTGACCGATTTGCAGCGGGCACGATTGGCTCAGTTGCGGACGCGATTGGCGTTCACGTCGGCACGGGCCAGCGGGCATGCCGCTGCCTTGTCCGAGGCGGTCACCGAATTCACGGCGGTGGCCGCGCAGCTGAAGGTCCTGGACGCTGCTCTGGCTACCGAGACGTACCTGGAGGCGCTGAGTGCGGCGATGTACGTGGGTCGCAGCGCGCCTGGTCTGACTGTGCAGATCGCCGAGACCGCCCGGGCAGCGCTGGCGAACCTGCCACCGCAGACGCCACTCGACGTGATCACCCACGCGCTGGCCGATCGCCTGGCCCTGGGCGCCGCGGCGGCGATGCCGGCGATGCGCCGCGCACGGGATGCCCTCATGGGGTGCGTCCGCTCGGATACAGGATGGTTCTGGCGAGCCTTTCCGCTGGTGCACGAATGCTTGATCCACGAGACGTGGGAGGACGGCTGGAGCGTGGTGTCGGCGCACGCCGTGCGGTTGGCCTCTGATGCCGGGGCAATGGCACTGCTGCCGTCGGCGCTGCTGTCGCGCGCCGGTGCACACGTAGACAACGGTGAATTGACCACAGCCGCTGGGTTGGTCGCCGAGGCCGGCGATTTGTCGAACGCCATCAACTACGTCCCGTTGCGGTATCACGGCCTCAGCGTGGCGGCATGGAAGGGTGACGATGCCGAGGTTGCCGCGCTCGCAGCCGCCGCAATCGAGTCGAGTCGACTCCGCGGCGAGGGTCGCGCGATTGGGTTGGCGCATTACGCCACGGCGTTGGTGAACAATGGGCGTGGCCGCTACCCCGACGCCCTTGCCGCCGCACGCCGAGGACTCGAGTATGACGACCTCGGCTTCCACGGCTACGTGTTGGTCGAAGCGATCGAAGCGGCTGTGCGCACCGACGACCTGCAGTTCGCCGAGCAAGCACTTGAGCAACTGCGCGAGCGGACACTGGCGGCCGGCACGCCGCGGGCGCTGGGTTCGCTGGCCCGCTCGGAAGCGCTTCTCAGCAGCGGAAAGCGCGCCGAAGCGCTCTATCTGCAGAGCATCGGGTATTTCGAGGCCACCTCCCAGGTGGTGCAACTGGCTCGGGTTCGGCTGTTGTACGGAGAGTGGTTGCGCCGCAACGGTCCTGCGACTGCGGCGCGAGAGCCGCTGCGAGTTGCCCATAGGGATCTAGTCACGATGGGGTCGATGGCGTTCGCTGAGCGGGCCCGCCGCGAGCTGCAAGCTTCGGGGCAGAAGACCAGGAAGTCGCCCACCGCCGTCGGCGATGACCTGAGCCCTCAAGAGCGCCAGATCGCCGAACTGGCAGGCAAGGGTCTGACCAACCAGGAGATCGCCAGCCAGCTGTTTCTCAGTGCGCACACCGTAGATTGGCATCTGCGCAAGGTGTACACCAAGATGGGCGTTCGCACCCGACGTGAGCTCCGGCAGAAGTTCGCTTAACCGGGGGCAGGGGCCGGAGCCTCCAGGGGCAGGCACACGATGAACCGCGTGTCACCCGGTTCGGACTGCACGGTGATGTGGCCATGGTGCCGGTTCACCACGACCCGCCACGCCAAGTCCAGACCCAGGCCGGAGCCGGATCCGACAGGCTTCGTGGTGAAGAACGGATCGAAGATGCGACCGAGAATGTGCTGGGGGATCCCAGGGCCATCGTCGCAGATCTCCACCCGGACCATGGCGTCGCCGTCGCGTAGGGTGCGGACGGTGAGAGTGCCGTGTCCGTCCATTGCGTAGAGCGCGTTGCTTATCAAATTGGTCCACACTTGGTTGAGATCAGCGGGATAGCAGTGTATTTCGGGTAGAGAGAAATCGAGGTCCTTGACCAGGGTGACGGGCTTTCCCTTGTCGGCCATGGCGATCTTGTCGCCGAACATCAGCACGGTGCTGCGTAGCATTTCGTGGATGTCGATGCACTGATATGGGCCGCGGTCCATCTGCGAGTAGGGTTTGACGCCGTTGACCAGGGTTGCGATGCGGGCGCCGGCCTCGGAGATCTCACGGACCCTCATCTCGGTGTCGACGAACTGCTTGATCCAGCTCACGGCGCACTCCAAAGTTGCCGCTGTCACCGCCGTCTCGATGCGCTCAAGCCACTCTTCGTCGACGCCGGCGTCGACGAACGCCGAAGTGTAGCGCCAACTGTCGGCGATACCGCGCCTCGCGAGCCAGTCGTCGAGTGCTTCTTCGCGGTCCGCGGTCTCCAGCGGAGACAACGGTGATGGGGTCGCTACCAAGCTGGTGATGCCGGCACGGATGTCGAGCAGGTCGCCCAGCGCTTCGGGGGCGGTCATGGCGAGCGCCCTGAGATTTCGGTCGGACTCAGCCATACTGTCGCGCAGGTCGGCCACCGCCCGGACGGTGGCTGCAGCCGGGTTGTTCAGCTGGTGGGTGAGGCCGGCGGTCATGGTCGCCAAGGCGTGTTGGCGTTCCTGCAAACCGAGCAGTTGACGCTGACTCAGACTGCGGGCAACACTGGTGTCGAGCAGGTGCATCGCGATCGGCCACCAGCTCTGAGTAAAGCGGGCGAACGACTCGGCCTCAACAACGAATAGCCGCGATTGCAGCGTCATTCGGACAGTGACGTCGTGGACGTGGGTGGAACTGGAGATCGCGCCGAAGTACGTTCCGAGCTCGGAAGTGCGATGCAACTCGACGTCACGGCCGCCGGATCGCTTGGTCGCAACCACTTCACCGCCGTCGAGGAACACGTAGAAGAAACTGGCCGGCTCACCTTCACGAGCTACCGGCCCCGGCCCGACAGTGTGGACGCTTCCATTGCTGCACAACGCATCGAGTTGCTCGTCGGTGAGGAACTGAAAGATGAAGACTGTCCGAAGCTCGTCTCGAAGGTCTGCAGTCACGTTATTCGTCAAGAAGAACGACGTTTTCGGAGACTGGATTTCGCGGAGTGTCGATGCTGTTGGCCACAAAGGCAGGGTCGGCGTAGCCGATGCAGATGCCGCACAGAACGGTCAGGTCGTCGGGAATGTCGAGCTGCTGGCGCACCAGGTCCGGGTAGAGCGCGGTCGAGACCTGCACGCAACTGTCAAGACCGCGTTCGGTCAGGGCGAGCAGCAGGGTCTGCAAGAACATACCCACCCCGACGGCGTCGGGCAGTCCGAGGTCGCGGTGCATGCAGACGATTCCGGCGACCGGGGCGTTGAAGAAGTCCCAGTTGCGCAGCTGGGCGTTCCAGCGTCCCTGGCTGTCGTCGCGTGCTACGCCCATCGCACCGTAGAGCAGGGCGCCGAGCTGGCGGCGCAGGTGGCTGTGGGAGTCGGGCAGACCCAGTGTGGGCGGCGGGTCGGTGCGCACCTTCGCGGCCAACGACGCGGCGAGGCGGTCACGGCGGGCGCCCGATGCCAAAAACAGCCGCCAGGGCTGAACATTCGAATTCGACGGTGCCCGCATGGCCAGCGTCAGAGCTTCGCTCAGCAATTCTCTCGGGACGGGCTTGTCGGACAGGAACATACGCGAGGAGTGGCGGCGAATCACCACATCATCGAAGTCCATCATGATCCTTTCAGACGGCGGTGCCGCCGCCGTCGACGTGCAATGTGGTGCCGGTGATGAAACTGGCGCTCGGTGAGGCCAGGAAGTAGATCGCCTCGGCGATCTCCGCGGGATCTGCGGTGCGCCCCAGGGGGAGGGCGCGGCCGAGTTCGTCGTTGGTTTCGCCCCATTCGGTGACGACGCCGTCGGTGGCGGTCGGGCCCGGGGCGACGTTGTTGACCCGGATGTTGTGGGCGCCGAATTCGACGGCCCAGGTCCGGGTCAACTGCTCGACCGCGGCTTTGGACGCGCTGTACACCGAGGCGCCGGGAACACCTTTGGACGCCACCATGGAGGTGATGTTGACGATGGCCCCGCCACCACGGCGGATCATCGCGGGAACCGTTGCAGCAACCAGGAAGTAGAGACCACGCACGTTGGTGGCGAACGTGTGACCGAAGTCGCTCTCGTCCTGGTCGACGGTCAGGGCGGCGGGAAATCGTGCCGCATTGTTGACCAGGATGTCGAGTTCAAGGTCACGGGAGAGCCGGTCCACGCCGGCCGGATCGGCCATGTCGACGGCAACGAACCGGGCGTGCGGTCCGAGTTCGCCCTGCGCATGTTCGCCGCGTTCCCGGTTACGTCCGGTGACGACGACGAAGGCGCCGGCGTCCACCAGTCGACGAGCGGTGGCAAGCCCGATGCCGGCGGTGCCGCCGGTGACCAGCGCGGTGCGGCCTGCCAGCTCGCCTTCGATCACTGTTGACTCAGCCAATCGACCAGGCGGGTGCTGCCCCGCTCAGCACCGTCGTCGGTGACGAGGCTGTTCTGCTGGACGGGAACGCCGAAATAGGTCGCCTGTGGGTCGACGGTGATGGGCAAATTCTTGCCCTGATGGGTGAAGACGGTGCGGGCCATCTCGGTGAACGGCATCTTCTCCGGCCCGCCGAAATTCAGCACGCCGTGGCGAGGCGCCTCGGCGGCAACCCGGGCGACGAAGCCGGCGACCTCGGCCGCGGCGACGGGCTGGATAAGCGCATCCGGCGCGCGGACTTCACCGTCGACCATCAGTGACCCGGCGATGCCTTCGGTGAATTCGTGGAACTGGGTGGCCCGCACGATGGTGTAGGGCACACCGGAGGTGGCCACTAGCTCCTCCTGCAGGTGTTTGCCGCGTAAGTAGCCGTCGGCCTCGATGCCGTCCACGCCGACAATCGACAGCAGCACGTAGTTCTTCACCTGTGCCGTCTTGGCCTCCGACAGCAGCGTGGTCGCCGAGCCGGTGAAGAATTCCAATGCCGGGCCGGGTTCCAAGCTGGGCGAATTGAGGACGTCGACGATGACGTCGGCGCCGCCGAACGCGGCCGCCACACCATCGCCCGATACGGCATCCACCCCTGACGACCGCGACGCCGCGGCGACCTGATGGCCTGCGTCGGAGAGCAATTTCACAACCTGGGAGCCAATCTGTCCGGTGGCGCCCACAACGGTGATCTTCATCAGTGTCCTTTCGGGATGCGGCGGTCTTTGCGTTGTTCGAGTTCGGCGTCATCGACGAGGACGAACATGTCGACGCCCGGGCGGCACAGCATGGTCACCAGGAACCGCAGCGGGACGTCTTCGCGGTTGTTGCCATCGGAGTAGTGGATGACGTCGCCACCCGGTTCCCAGAAGGCTTCGCCGGCCTTGATGACCCGCGGCGCTTCACCTTCCAGCTCGAAGAGCATCTCGCCTTCCAGGACGTAGCCGAAGCACGGTCCGCCGGGGTGACGGTGCGGCGGCGCGCCCGCGTCGCCGGGGCCCCATTCGATGATCGCGGTCATCGCATCGGCGTCCTGGGGGATGATCGGCGGTGTGACGGACTGGATGACCGTCATGGCCTTCGTGAGCCTTTCCATGACCTCAGACATGTGCCGCACCCTTCTGTAGATTCTGTTGTCTCTTACCGCCTTTGGGCCAGAAGTAGCTACCCGGCTTACGAGCCTCCTTGATCAAGAACGACACAGTGCCCTTGCACACTTGCTCTTTGATGGTGGCCGCGAGGCGCCCGCCGAGATGCATCGGCATGGCAACATCATTGAAATGCGACATTTGAATGGTGCCGGCGTGGCGGCCCAGGCTGATGCACTGACCCACTGAGGCAGGGTTCAGGTTCGTGGGTTTCTTGCCCTCCAGGCGGGCCAGGAGGGTGTCGGCGGCGTGTGAGGCCAGCGGCATGGCGAGCTGGCAGCTCATCCGAAACGGCACACCCGACGGGGAGGCGGCGTCGCCAGCGGCGATGATCGAGGAATCATCGACGCTGGTGAGGGTCTCGTCGGTGAGCAGCCGGCCGAGCCGGTCAGTGGTCAGGCCGCTCGCGGCGGCAAGGTTCGGTACACCGAAACCAGCTGTCCACACCGTCGCTGCACTGGGCAAGTCTGTGCCGTCGCGCAACGTGATTCGATCCGCGTGCACCTGGGTGACGGTGGCGTTCTCTACCACGTTGACGCCCAGCATCTTCAGGCGTTTCGCCACCGAGCGGCGGCCCCCCTTTGCCAGCGACGGGCCCAAGGCACCGGTGACCAATGTGACGCGTCGGCCGGCCTCGGCGAACTCAGACGCCGCTTCAATCCCGGTCAGACCTCCGCCGACGACTACGATGGGCGCCTGCAACGGGACATCGGACAGGCGTTGTGTAAGCCGTTGCGCCGCTTCATATTCACCAAGCGGGACGGCGTGGTCGCGGGCACCGGGCACCGCATCGGGCAGCGGTGCGGTGCTGCCAACGGCATATACCAGGTAGTCGTAGCCCATCGTGGCTCCCGAAGCCAGGTGCAGTTGACGGCTGGCGGCGTCGATGCGCGTGACGGAGTCGACCACCAGCTTGGCGCGGTCGGTCAGCACCGTCGCGTAGTCCTGCACGGCGTCGTCATTGCCGGCCACCAACTGGTGCAGACGAATTCGCTCGACGAAATGCGGCCGAGGGTTGACCATGACGATGTCGGTATCGGAACGCTGGCTTAGCCGGTTGGCGGCCAGGACGCCGGCGTATCCGCCGCCGACGACTACAACGGTGGTGGTCACGAGATCTCCTGTGCATAGGCGCTGTTACTGAAATGGCCGGCCTTCGCGAGCAGCGCGTCAGCCGAGTCGGTGGGTGGGTAGATCCATTGAGTGTTGATAGCGTGCTTGATCGCTTTGGCTTCGGAGCCTTCCTTGTCGACTGTGCGTTCCCAGCCCACCGTCGTCAACGCCCCGGCGGCGCCGAGATCGATGCAGTTGCTGTATGGGTCCGCAGTGAACGGAAGCATCGGCAAACCGAGCAGATCCGCGGCGACGTTGTGGCCCGCGTACTTACCCATCGGCTGCGCGTGTTGACAGCTCTGGATGGTCGGGTGGCCGCCATCGGCAACGGCGGCAGCGGTGTCGCCGGCAGCGTAGACGGTGGGTGTCACGCGCAGGTACTCGTCTACCAGCAGGCGGCCGAACCGGTCACGTTCGGCTGGGATCTGTGCCGTCAGCGGGCTGGCGGACATGCCGACGGTCCAGATCAGCGTCGCGGCTGGGATCACCTCACCATCGTCCAGAGCCACCTGTGTCTCGGTGGCCGAGGCGACGGTGCGGCCCAGGCGTCGCTCGACACCCAGCGTGTCGAGAGCGTCTACGATGACGGGGCGCGGAACATCTCCCAACTCAGGACCCAAAACCTTGGCGCGCTCCACCAAGATCACCCGAACTTCCTGGCCTGCCGCCACATCGCGTAACCGTCCGACGAGTTCCGTGGCGATCTCCAGTCCTGTGAAACCGGCACCGACCACGACCGCCGTATACCGAGCTCGTGGTGGCAGCTGCGACACATGGTGCAAATGGATGTCAAGTGCGACCGCGGCGTTGAGAGTGTCGATGTTGAATGCGTGCGCGGCGCCGGGGAAAGCAGGCCGCTTCAGCTGGCTTCCTGTGGCCAGCACCAGCCGGTCATAAGACGCTGTCACCAACACGCCATCGGCGCCGTGGGCCATCACAGTCTGGGAGGCGGCGTCGATGGACTCCACCCGTGCGTTGAGGCGCTCGACACCGATAGGGTTAAGCAGCCGATCCAGGTCGATCCGCATCTTGTCCGGATTGCGTTCGTAAAGTCGCGGCCGGATCACCATGTCATCACCGGCGCTGATCAGCCGCACCCGCAACCTATCGCTGCCCGCCGATCGGGCCAGCCGCACCGCACTTGCCGCACTCCACACTCCCGCGAAGCCGCCGCCAAGTATCAGAGCGTCCTTCATGACCGCCGTGCCCTTCTGTCTCATGTGATGTCTTGACAGTTGCATGCAACGAGGTGCCAAGGACCACGCAAATCCCGTAGTCCACGAGAGGGCTACGTGGCCACCCCGGGTTTGGCGACGTGCGGGCCTGCTCGACCACCGCGGCAACTACCGTGTTCTTCGGCACCGCCACGCCTACTGGCACGGCAGCATTTTCGACGAGCAAATGGCCGCGACACTCCACATCGTCGTGTGACGGAAGCTTGAGTAGGCGGTTTGGTAGGGCGAACTGGGCCGGCGGGAGTAGTGCTGGCGACGATGCGGCCGCCAAGGCGGACGTGCTCGTCTCGAAATAGCCCACGCTGGAACACATCTGCACAGAATGGCGTTCGTAGAACCCATGACCACGACCACCGAACTCATCACCACACCGTTTGACGCCACCTCCACCGCCGCGGAGGTGATCGCCGACGTCGACCTGCGCGGCGCGCGCGCGATCGTCACCGGCGCCGCGTCCGGTATCGGCGTCGAGACCGCGCGCGCCCTGGCCTCCGCCGGTGCGACCGTCACCCTCGCGGTGCGCAACACCGCCGCCGGGGAGAAGGTCGCCGCCGACATCGGCGGATCCACCACCGTCGCCCCGCTGGACCTCTCCGATCCGGCCAGCGTGACCGCGTTCGTCCGCGCCTGGGACGGGCCGCTGCACATCCTGGTGAACAATGCCGGAGTCATGGCCATCCAGGACCGGCAGATTTCGGCAAGTGGACACGAAATGCAGTTCGCCACCAACCATCTCGGCCACTTCGCCCTCGCCACCGGCCTGCACGCCGCGCTGGCCGCTGCCGACGGAGCCCGCGTGGTCTCGGTCAGCTCCAGTGGACACCTGCGCTCCCCGGTCATCTTCGACGACATCGACTATCGATTCCGTGAATACGATCCCTTCAGCGCCTACGGCCAATCCAAGACCGCGAATGTCCTGTTCGCCGTCGGCGTCACCCAACGCTGGGCCCGGGACGGCATCACCGCCAACGCACTCATGCCCGGCGGCATCATGACCGCCCTGCAACGCCACCTCGGGAAGGACTTCCAAGACGGCGCCGACGAACGCTTCCGCCGTGCCGGCAGCCGCGTCAAGACCCCCGAACAGGGGGCGGCCACCTCGGTCCTGCTGGCCGCATCCCCGCACGTCGCCGGGGTCAGTGGCCGCTACTTCGAGGACTGCCGTGAAGCTGCCGTCGTCGACCACCGCGACGAGTTCGGCATCACCGGCGTCGCGCCCTATGCCCTGGACGCCGACAACGCCGAGCGGCTTTGGGACCTGTCGCTTCGCCTGACCGCGTAAGACCCCGCACCGCGGCCCCACTCGTCGCACCGCGCACAACGCACCGCGGCGACGAGGACTCAGCCACCTCACCTTGCTGTCGACCGGACAACCACGTTGAATACGGACCACTCAGTCCGGGACCGAGTGGTCCGTCAAGAAGTGCGGTTCCTGCTCGCCTCAATGGCGGACCAATCGTCGAGGACTGGCCTGACCCAGCAGGCCTGGGCCCCGACGTGAATGCCGGACACCTGGCGAAGAAGCCAAGACCAGACCCACCTTCGAAGCTGGCTTGCATCGGCAGAGGAGGCGATTCTTCTGGAGGCCGATGGGAAAGAACGTGCCGCTGATCGACAAGTGGCGCGGATTGTTCGTCGACCGAATGCCACTACCCTAAATCGCCGCCGGTCCTACCGGCCGGCGGAAGGACGGTGCACGCCGAACACGAGACTCATCCGAGCGGAGATGGCATGACGTTGACGACCCCCTCGATCTTCGAGGCAAAGAATACCCGCGACGCGCGCCGCCACGTTGCCGCACAGGCCCGCACCTACTGTGATGCCAAACGCGTGCTGTCGTGGCGAGTCGCCGCGGTATTTCTCCTCGCTCTCGCCTGGGCAGTCTGCGCAGTGAAATCCCCGAGTGTCCGATCCGTTGTCGGGGGAGTCGGTGCCGTAGCGGTTCTGTTGCTCTCATTCGCTGCAGGAAATCTGGAGAAGGTTTGGCGATACCGGGCCGCAGCGATCCAAGAAGAGTTCGACACCGATGTATTCAGATGCTTTGGAACAGCTTTCAGGCCGACCGTCCAAACCCGCATGACGTTAACCACGCCGCGGATCGCTACCGGGGGGGGGACCGCGACAGCAACTGGTACGACTCTACGAGAGGGACATATCGGCCCTACGGCGGACGCCAAGTTTGCGGCGGAAGCACCTCACCTACGCCGGAGGCGATCTGATCAAGCTGACCATCGAGGAATCCGGCGAGTACATCAGCACAGTTCTCTACTACGGAATGGTCATTGCCAACCGTCACCGCGCCAAGCACGATTTGCCACCAGTATCGCCGGGGGCAAGGCGGCTGAGAACGCCATTGGGCACGCCTATATCGAGATGAACAACTCCCCGCACTAGCGCAACCGCTACCGCCGGCGGAGCGATGAGTATTGGCTGCCGATGGGCGTTCCAGCCCTCGCCGCCGTTTCGTGGATAATGACTAGTATCCATGAGCCCCATTTAGAGATGCGTTGCCGCTGAGCAACTTTGGGTCCACAGCAGACGTCGACGACGTTGTTCGCCACGTGACGAAACGCCGGGTACTACTCCCGTTAGGGCGGTGTAGGCACGTCGCGAATCAATGCCCCGTCCTGTGGCAGTGGACATCAAAGCGAGAATTCGCGGTGCGGACACCAATTGAGAACGTCGTCAACGACGCAGGTCAGCGAGCCGGGTGTGGACACGAAACTTGAGAAGCCACATCACCGAGATCCACCTGCGTTCTCGCGGGACCTACGGGCGCAAGAGAGTCCGCGCTGCGCTGCTGGCCGACTACGAGATGAACGTCAATCACAAGCTGGTCAACTCCATCATGTCCGAACGCGGTCTGTATGGGCTGCCGCGCCCAGAGCGGCGAAAACCGAATCTCATTGGGGTTGACACCTCCGTTGACCTGGTGAATCGGCGCTTCACCGCCGAGATGCCCAACCAACTGTGGTGTACCGACATCACCGAACATCCCGCTCGCGACGGGAAGGTTTACTGTTGCGCGATCCTGGACTGCTTCTCGCGCTTGATCGTGGCCCGTACGTTCTCGACGTCCGCTGACACCGCACTGGTCAACAACGCGGTCAACATGGCCGTCTCTAACAGGAATCGTTGGGGGCCAACAATTCTGCATGCAGATCACGGCACGCAGTTCACCTCCTGGAGCTCTCGGGGAGAACATGCGGCGATGGGGCCTGCTCGGCTCTTTCGGGACCGTGGGCGACTGCTTCGATAACGCCGCTATGGAGTCATTCTGGGCACGGTTACAGGTCGAGTTGCTCAACACCCGCAAATGGGCCACCACCATCGAATTAGCAGCCGCCATGGCCGATTACATCGACAACTTCTACAACATCGAACGCCGCCATAGCTACCTCGGTAACATCAGCCCCACAGAGTTCGAAACGCTCTGGACATCAATCAGCTCGACCCCTCAACTCGCATGATCGTGGCTCGAAACAGCGGGGATAGATCAACTGGACCACCAAACGGGTCCCCCTCACGTGCACTGAAACCCGGCCGGCGTCGTGCACACCCCGTCATATCCGCGGACCCTCATAGCGCCCCGAATTCAATCACTGTTTCAATCAACGATTGATTCCGCGGTCGATCAGTGCTTTGATGAGCCCATGGCCAACGTTGACGCGGGCACCAGAGAACGGTTGTTGACAGTGGCGGAGCGGCTGCTGCTGGAGTCGGGATACGACGAGGTTTCGGTTCGGGCGGTCTGCACGGCAGCGAACGTGAACCCGGCTGCGGTGCATTACCACTTCGGCTCGAAGGTGGGACTGGTGTCGGCGCTGCTGGAGGACCGCCTCGGACCGCTGTGGAAGGTGACCTTGGCCGACCGCGACGACGCCGAACAGTTGACGGTCCCCGATGCGGTCCGGGTCGTCGTCGACCCGCTGGTGGTGCTGGCCGCCGACCCGGCCGGGCGCCTCTACCTGAACCTGCTGTCGCGACTGCTGCTGTCTCGGCGGGAGCTGAACTGGACACAACGATGGTTTTCCCTCACACCGTGGGCAGAGTTGTTGCAGCGCAACGTGCCCGGCCTGTCCCCTGCCGAGGCGAAACACCGCTGGATGCTCGCCTTCGAACTCATCTTCGTGCAGTTCGGTGATCCACTCGCCGGGGATAGGAGATTGACCGGCCGACAAGTGGACACGCTGTGCACGGTGGTCTCGGCAGGGCTGTCGGCACCGGCGGTGAACCGATGAGCGGCCCAGCCACCGACGTGTTCGCGCCCGCGACGCTCGGGCCGATCACGCTGCGCAACCGGGTGATCAAGGCGGCGACGTTCGAGGCGCGCAGTCCTGCAGGAGCAGTCACCGACGACTTGATCGCCTACCACCGCGCGCCGGCTGCCGGAGGGGTGGGCATGACCACCGTCGCGTACTGTGCGGTCGCCCCCGAGGGACGCACCGCACGCGATCAGATCGTGATGCGACCGGACATCGTCCCAGACCTGACCCGGCTCACCGACGCCATCCACGCCGAGGGCGCGAAAGTGTGCGCGCAGTTGGGTCACGCGGGACCCGTCGCCAACGCGGCCTCCAACGGCGTTGCCGCAATATCACCGAGCCGCATGTTCAGCCCGCTGGCCATGCGGGCCACCCGAAGGCCCGACTCCGCGGCACTGTCACGGGTGGTCGCCGATCATGCCCGAGCGGCGGAAGTGGCCGTCGAGGCCGGCTTCGACGGGGTCGAACTGCATTTCGCGCACAACTATCTGGTGAGTGCGTTCCTCAGTCCACTGCTCAACCGGCGCAGGGACGACTACGGCGGAAGTCTGGTCAACCGTGCCCGGCTGGCCCGGCGGATCGCGATCGCCGTGCGAGAAGCGGTGGGAGACCGAGTCGCGGTGATCGCCAAGCTCAGCATGGACGACGGTGTCGCCGGCGGGTTGCGGCTCGAGGAGAGTCTGCAGGTCGGGCGGTGGCTGCAGGACGACGGTGCCCTCGACGCGCTTGAGCTGACCGTGGGCAGTTCACTGCTCAACCCGATGTTCTACTTCCGCGGCGATGCGCCACGCAGCGAGTTCGCGCGGACCTTCCAGCCGCCGCTGAGCTGGGCGTTGAGTACCGCCGGGCGGCCCTTCCTACGGCGCTACCCGTACCAGGACGCCTATCTGCTCGACCACGCCCGCCAGTTCCGTCGCGAGCTGTCGATGCCGTTGATCCTGCTCGGCGGCATCACCACCAAAGCCACCATGGACATGGCGATGCGTGAAGGTTTCGAATTCGTGGCCATGGCACGTGCACTGCTGCGGGACCCATCGCTGCTCAACCGAATTCGGCAGGACCGGGATGCCGCTTCGCTGTGCACGCACTGCAACAAGTGCATGGTGACGATCTTCGAGCGGACCCACTGCGTGCTCACCACTGAACCGGTGACGCTTCCCGACCGGGAGTTCATCGGCGGGAGCAGCTGAGGGCCCCAACCTCAATCGCCAGCGTATGCGGAAACGTCCTGCCGAACCGTGGACGTTGACCTGACCCACCCGAGCGGCCCGAGGCTGGACTCCCTGGTTGACAGGCTCATAATTGTTGTCGCCTTGCGACTTCGGGTGAGAACTGGATGCGAAATCCTCTGCCGGTCGTACTCTGCGGCAACGTGGGTTGCGTCCAGCAGAGTGGGGTCAAGTCCAGGGACGTGGTGTACGACCTCGTCGTGTGATTCTTCGAGGTGATGGTTCAGTCGGTCAGTGCTGCGGGGGTGGCCTCCTGTTCGGTCGGGGTATTGTTGACGGTGCGTGATTTGCTCAGCACGTCGAGGCCGAGGTAACGCCGGGATTCGGCCCATTCGTCGAGTTGCTCGGCCAGCACGGCGCCGACGAGGCGGATGAGGGCGTCGCGGTCGGGGAAGATGCCGACGACGTCGGTGCGGCGGCGGATCTCCTTATTGAGGCGCTCCTGAGGATTGTTGGACCAGATCTGACGCCAGATCTGCTTGGGGAACGCGGTGAACGCGAGCAGGTCCGGGCGGGCCGCTTCGAGGTGCTCGGCCACCTTGGGAAGTTTGTCGGACAGCGCGTCGATGATCCGGTCATACTGGGCGGCAACAGATTCCGCGTCAGGTTGATCGAACACCGAATGCAACAGGGTGCGCACCCACGGCCATGACGCTTTCGGGGTCAGCGCCATCAGATTCGTTGTGTAGTGGGTTCTGCAGCGCTGCCAGGCCGCGCCGGGCAGGGTGGCGCCGATGGCGGCCACCAGCCCGGCGTGGGCGTCGCTGGTAACCAGTTTGACCCCCGATAGGCCCCGTGAGGTTCCCCCCGGGTGGTGGACATCGAGATAGCAGGTTGGATGATCCTGCTGGAAGGATGTCACCATGTCCCGAACCCGTCGGTCGTTTACGACCGAGTACAAGGTCGAGGCCGCTCATCGGGTGATCGATTCCGGGCGCACCATCGCCGAGGTCGCCCGCGAACTGGGTCTCAACGAGGCCCTGCTGGGGCGGTGGGTCGCCGACGAGCGGCGTCGCGTGGAGGCCGCGGCGGCCCGCAACGAGGAGCCGTTGACCCCGGCCGAGCGCACCGAGCTGGCGCGGTTACGAAAGCAGGTCGCCGAGCAGGAAAAGGACATCGCGTTCCTTAAAAAAGCCTCGGCGTACTTTGCGGCCAACGGACTGAAGTAGATCGGTTCGAGTTGATGGCGGCAGAGTGCGCGACCACGGAGATCACCCGAATGGCACGCTTGCTGGGGGTCTCGACCTCTGGCTACTACAAGCGTGTGAAGCGGTCGGATACAACGGAATTGACTAATCGAGAGCAACGGAAAGCCGATCTGACCGTGAAGGTCGTCGCACACCATCGCGACTCCGGTGGGACCTACGGGTCACCCCGGATCACCGCTGATCTGCGGGCTGCCGGTGAGCAGGTTTCGGAAAAGACTGTCGCCAAGATCATGGCCGAGATCGGTCTGGTCGGGATCAGTCCGCGCACGTTCAAGGTGCTGACCGCGTGGTCCAGTCGCTTTAGGTAGGTGCCGTGGTGCTTCTCCTCGTACTGAGGGCTCAGCGACTGGAGCGGCTTTTCAGCGAACTTCTCCGCAGTCACGTGTCCTTTGGTCGAGTCATCAAGTGCTTGGCCTAGATGCGGGTACGTACCTGCCCCATGGCTGCGCAGCGAGTTCCGCATGCCGATGTACCACTTGGTCGCTGTAGCCGAGCATTTCGGCCACGACCGGAGGAGGCACCTGGGTAACGAGTTCGCGCAACGCGATGTTTCGAGCGCCGAGCAGGTCGATGCCGAAGCGCCGCAGACGGTCCATGACGGTGTTGGGGTGCAGGTGTTCGCCGGGTCGGTTTCCCGGAAAGAGCCAAGGATTGTCTGCCCCAGCGGTTCGGAGGTTGGGCCGGCTATTGTGAGCAGGTCAGCGAAGGGCTCGGGGACGGGCGACGGAGTAACACCGAGGACCAGCGAGAGTCCCTCGGGAGCGACGAGCACCTTGCTCATCGGGATGGCTGCGACCTTCACGAGTGGCTGGGCGTAGAGGAGTAGCAGGGTTCCGGCGACGCGGTAGGGGAGCGATTCGCTGTCGCCGGACAGGAGCTCGCGAATCCACTCAAGTCGCTGGTCTTGCGTGAGCGCTCGGACCGTCTTGGCCTGCCGATGCCCGAGGGTGATTGATCGGTTGACCCGCATTTTTTCGCACCAGATGATGAATGTCCGGATGAGGTGCCGCGTTGTCGGACCGGTTGTGACCCACTGGTCCACATCTTGCTGTGTGCAGTTGGCGATGGTCCGTCCGTGTTCGTCGCGAAGCCACTCAAGGAACTTCAGTGCTTCGGTGATGTCCTGCTTCGAGGCGTGAACGGGCCCACGGGTTGGCTTTCCGGCGAGCGCAATATCGTTGATTCGTTTGAGGTGGTGCCAGGTGGCGAACTGTCTGATCGGTCTGGCGATCTCGGGGTCTGATACTGGGTGGAGCTTGTCGTCGATCCACCGCTCGAAGTAGGCAAGGTACTTGTCACGGGCCTGCAACACCTCATGGTGCTGAAGGATGGCCCGAAGGTGCTCGACGTGCCGGCCCCTGGGCTCGTACTGGTCCAGTCCGTCGTGGGTGAGGGGAGTGGTGCCGTCTCCGAGGGAACGAAGGAGTGCCTGAACCTTGTCCGATCGTTTCCAAGTGATTATGCTCTCGGCGCGATCGGCTGCGCACAGGGCGTCGATGAGATGTGTGAAGCTCGCGGGGGAGTCCGGGTGGAGGAACGCTCGCTCAAGGTTTTCGCGGAGGCTGCAACGTGCGCATACGTTGCCGCGGTAGGGTCGCCGCTCGTCGTTGCACGACGTGCAGTGGAAGTTCTGGCGGATACGTGCGCAGTCTCGACACACCGCTTGATCGCCGATGTCCAGTCGGCCGGGCAAAAGGCGGTGGAATCCGCAGCTGGGACAGTCGCCGTAGAGGCTGGTTGCTTCGTAGTAGCAGGAGTTGCAGATGCGGCCGTCTGGCCATGTTGCTGCCGTGCGCCGCATCTCGCGGTGACAGCGAGCGCACTCCATTGATCCGTCCGTGACCTTGGGTCGCCCGCGAACGGTGTTCCGGCGCTGCGGTTCAATCGTCATCGCTGAGGATCCGAGCACGCTTGGGGCGGATGGTCTTGTTCAGTTCTACGACGTTCTCTCGGCCGGCGCTGGCGGCCTTCCTTCGGGCGTCCGCGGCAGTAACGGTGACGAGATCGTCTGGGCCGCAGTCGAAGATGTCGCAGAGTGCGGCGATTAGCTTCAGAGAAACTCGTTCGGGTCTTTGGTGGACGAGTCGGTAGACCTGTGGCCGTGACAGCGTGATGCCGCGTTCATTCAGCCGTGGGATGAGGTCGGTGCTGTTGTGCATCTGGTTACCCGCCATAAGCTCGGCGAGCCGCCATTGGTAATCGACATCGCGTTTCATCCGGCGCCGCCGTTCTGCTTCGGCTGAAGCGCTGCGGCGATAGTGGCGTCGAGCGCATTTCGCAGCGTCCGGGTGCGGTAGTCGCTGCTGACACAGCTATAGATCGCTGTGGTCGACGCATGCTCATGGCCCATTTGGTGTTGGACGAACATCGCGTCCCAGCCGGCTTCGAGCAAGTGCGTTGCATAGGACCGTCGGAACGAGTGGAGGTCGAGGACGGGCGAGAGGTCGAGATCGTCACAGTAGCGGCGGAACCGCCTGATGAGGGTGGTTTCCGAGACGAGATTTCCACGTTCGCTGGGGAACAGGTCGATCCCGTCGTCCATATGGGGCTGACCATTCTCCAGCCAGTCGACCAGTACTTCGGGTGTCCAGTCGAAGACTGTCAGGACGCTGCGCCGCTTCGGCGGGGAGCCCTTCTTCGCTTTGCCGTATCGCACATGAACCAGGCCGAACTTTCCGAACTCCTTAGCGTGGGGGTTCCTTGCGAAGTCGACCGTCTGCAAGTGGGCCAGTTCGTTGAACCGCAACCCATACGAGTAGGCGATCTTGAACATCACGGCGTCGCGGTATGCGGGCAGCCAACCCTTTCTGCCCGAAGCTACGACGGCAGATACCTGCTCGTCGGCATGATCGAAGAAGTCTTGAAGTTCGCGCTTGGTGAATGCGCGTTTCTCGGGTTGGGCCTCGTTCTCCTGGACATGGCGAGCGGTGTTCCAGTCGAAGAAGACTTGGGATGGGTGGGTCCCGAACAGTGCTTCGCAGATGCGGTCCCAGCCGTAGTCCGGATTGCTGATATAGGAGCAGAACTGTCGTAGGCCGACCTGATACGAACGGATCGACGACTGGGCGAGTTTGTGGATACTTCGAAGATCGCCGAAGAACTCGTCGACCATGGCGACGGTCCAGGTCCATGGGAATTCGTTCGAGTGCTCGATGAAGCGCTGCACCTGCTTGATGCGGGCGTCGATAGTCTCGAACTGCAGATTGCGGCTGAGTTGCTGGTTGCGCCAGCCCTGGAGCATTTCGGCGACTGTCTGTTCTTCGGGGTGCAGGGGCCTGACCGCGTCAACGAGATATGCACGTCCGACGTCGTCGACTGCCACCTGAAACTCCTGCCAACTGGTATCAACAGATGAATCAATGATTCATCTGTTGCATCATCAAGTCAAGACCCCAGGTCAGCGTGTCGCCGGAACGGCTACGGGCGTAGCGAGGATGGCTGCCGATACGAGTCCGCAGATCGGGGACGGAGGGCGGAAAGTGTTGCAACGCTGCCGAAAACGACGGGAGGAGTGGTGACCGCCAAGCGGCAAGGCGCTGATTCATCTGATGCAATATGCAGTGGTTTAATTGACATAATGTCGATTATCGGCGTTTTGCTTTCAGCTGGTGGGCAGCGCCGGCCCAGACGTCGGCCGCGTCACCCCGTCGTGCGCCATTGCATTGGAACGTTTTCGGGCGTCCCGCCCGTCCGGCGCGCACACTTCGCGGGAGCACGCTTGAGCACGGTTGGCGGGACACCGCTCCGCGCCTTGCCGCAATTCGATGCGCTGCGCATCAATACACGCCCAGGCGCCGCCGTGCCGCCAACTCAGCAGCCCCAGCGACGCTTGAGCGCGCGGGGCCGGACTGAACCAATTTGTCACTGTGACGTTTTAGCCACGGCTGACCGGGTGCGCGAATATCGCTGCGGCGCCCAGCTTTTCGATCCGAATTGGCGGTCTGCCGTTCAACGCCGCGGTGTGCGCATGAGTGGCTCAAGCGCTGACTGGCCATCGACATGGCGACAGACGAAAGTCGACCGCCGTTCACCCCCCCTGCTACCTCGGGAAACGTACCGCGACGCTATTCGTCACAGTGACGAATAGCATTGGGCCGCAACCTGGTTCAACCTTTCGCCGACGATGCCATCGGGATTACGGTACATCCGTACAGAAACCTGATTTACACTGCTGTCAATTCCATGTGAGGGGTCGCCGATGAAAATCCGGGTAGTCGCGAGTGCGGCGGTTGTCGTCGCCCTGTACCTCACGACGATCGCGCTGTACGCGAGTACCGGACTCGGACGCCCAAGCCAGATCAGCGAGCCGATACCGACAGCCGATGGCACCACCGTCACCATCGACTTGAACGAGGTTCATTCGGTCAAAGGCGACATGGTGGCCAACGTGACCGTCGTACCCGGTCCGGCGCTGCTGGACCCGCAAACGCACAGCCTCACCGAAGACCTCAGTGTCGCAGTGCAATCCGCAGTGACACCGACCCGCCGCACATGGACGAAAGGCATGGTGCCCGATGTCTTTCCCGTCGCGCTGATCCTGTCCGGCGACCCTGGCAGCTATCCATTCGACCATTACCGCTCCGGCCCGATCACCGTCGAACTGTTCCGAGGTACGTCACACGTACCGATACGAGTGACGCCCGCGTTCTTCGATCGGGTGCCCGGATGGATGTTCCACATTCCGGCCGGCAGCAACGACGCCGCACCCGGTGTCTACCGCGTCAAGGCGCAGCGCTCCCCCAGCACCGCCGCGTTCGCCGCAGTCCTCGTCGGCGCGCTCGTCACGATTGCGGTACTAGGAGCGGTGGTTGCCTTACAGACTGCACGCAACCGCCGCAAGTTTCAGCCACCCATGACGACATGGTTTGCCGCAATGCTTTTCGCAGTGGTGCCGCTACGCAACGCGCTGCCCGACGCTCCACCCATCGGAACATGGATCGACGTGTCCGTCGTGCTCTGGGTGATCGTGACACTGGTGGCCTCGATGAGCTTGTACATCTCCTGCTGGTGGCGCCACCTCAAGCCCGAATAGAACGGCCGCCGGCAGAGACTCCTACCGGCTGTCCAGTTCCTTCAGGAAGTCGTCGATCGCCGGCCACGTCTCGGTGACACCAGCCGACAATGCGACCAAGCCGAGGTGGCTGGCTTCCACAGTGGCGAACCGAACATCGGCCGACTTCAGCATGGTCACCCCGTTGTGCACGCATTCCCACGGCGCGATGGCGTCCCGGTGGCTGCCGAACAGTTGGATCGGCAGTGTCAATGACGTCAGATCAAGGGTCCGGCCCGCGACATTGACGACGCCGGTGGCGATCTCGTCGTGGTAGATCAGCCGGCCCCACATCTGAGATACGGCGCGCCCGGGATATCCCGGGAACGCATCCTGGAACCGGTCGATCACTTCGGCCCTGGCCAACGCTTCGGTGTTGCCCAGGTTGTTCAGCACGAACCACGGTCGCTTGAGTTCACGATCCCAGGACGTCGCTCGGTAAGCGGCCTGCACCACGGGAGCGGGCACCCCGCCCATGGCGCGCAGGACGTTGGTGACCGCATAGCCGTTGGTGGGCTTGGTGATTCGTCGGACTTCCGGGTAGCCGGGGATCCGGCCGTAATCCAGCGGTGTGCCGATGCCGGTGATCGAACGGATGGGCAGGTCCTTGTTGGCGGCCGCGGTGAACAGGCTGAGCGTACCGCCGAGGCTCCAACCGATCAGGTCGAGTTCCTGAGCCCCGGAATCGATGAGCACCCGCTCGATGGCTTCCGGCAGAATGTCTGCGAAGAAGTCCTCCAAACCGAGATGCCGGTCAGCCCAGCCGATTTCGCCGTAGTCGACCACATACGGGGTACGACCCTGTTCCAGCAGGTGTGCCACCAGTGATTGACCCGGCGACAGGTCGTAGCAGGACGCCGACGCGGCCAGTGGTGGTACCAGCAGAACCGGCACCAGTGCGGACTCGCGCCCGTCCGAATGGCCGTAGCGCCGCAGTTGGCGGTGCGGCTCATCGAACAGCACCGCGTGCTCGGTCGGTTCCGGCGGGCACACACCGTCGCCGAGGGTGATGGCGAACAGGTTGCGTGCCGAGGTCGCAAGCGAGGGCATGGTCGGGCAGTCTATCTGCTGCTACTCCGGACAGAATGGTTGGGAACGGGAACCTATTCGTCACAGTGACGAATAATGCGTGGGCGCAACCGCGTTTCAATCTTCGTGAATACAAAGCGTTCTCGGCGCGGACGTCGCCAGTGGCGTCCTGATGCCATCTCGTCGTCTGGGATGATCGAGGCGTGACCGATGTGCTCGCCGACCCCGTCAACTCCGCGCTCGACGGCGCACACAGCCGGTTCCGTGAAGTCAGCGGCCGGGTCCAGCGATACCGCGCGGACGTTTCGGTGTTCTATGGTCACCCACGCGAACTGACCGCCGAGGACTACAGCGACGTCGCCCGCCTGGCCGGCGACACCGGGATCGCTGCCCTTCGCGACCGCGCCACACCGCTGCCCGCAGGGTGGTCGGTCGCCGAGACGTTCGGTTTAGTCCAATACGAGGGCAGCGCAATCGAAGCTGCCCCCGATCCGGCGGCGATACAACTCACGCTCGCCGACGTGCCCGAGATGACCGCCCTGGTCGAGCGGACCAAACCGGGACCGTTCCTCCCCCGGACCATCGAACTCGGAACCTATCTGGGCATCCGCGCCGCCGATGGTTCGCTCGTCGCGATGGCCGGCGAGAGGATCCGACCGACCGGTTACACGGAAATCAGCGCGGTGTGCACCGCCCCCGAAGCTCGCGGACAGGGCCTGGCATCCCGCCTGATCCGCGCAATCGCACACGGTATCCGCGAGCGCGGCGAAACTCCGTTCCTCCACACATCGAGCGACAACCCGGCTCAGAGGCTCTACAAGGCGATGGGTTTCACTCTGACGCGTACGGTCCCCCTCGAGATCGTCCGCATTTCCTGACTCGGGCCGCTTCGCCGCCGCTCCACGTCCTGGGCCGTCTGCGATGGTCCGGGGACCCGAGTCGGCTTCGCCCGTTCCATGAACTCCTGGCCAGTCAGAACCGCCGACCTCACAGGAGTCGGGCTTCAAGTGTGATAGCCGTAACACGCGTTCGTTAGGTGTCCTACTTGCCGGTTCCAAGCCTTCGGTATAAATTTGCTAAAAATCGCGTTCGTTAACACGTAGCACCTCGCGCGAGACCACCGCCGGTCACCGCGCTGATCCCAAATCGGCAGGTGAACCCTGCAAGCAGCCTGGGGTCGAACCAACCGAGTGAGTCCCGCCCAGCAGAGAGCGCCCCGGTAGCCATGTCGACACCTACAGTTGAAAATCCGCAGGTAAACAGTTCAAACGAGTCTGCCACCGGCCAATTCTCCGCTGCAAACGAGCTTGCGCTGCAGCTACCAGCTGCTACCACAATCAGCAACCGGGGCAGGTCAATGCGTGAGCAGCGTCACGCAAAATATGCACGCAAGCTCATTTTCAGCGATGCTCTTGTTATTTGCTCTTCCGTCATCCTGGGGCAAATTTTCCGGTTCGCCACCACCAGTGGCCACCCTGTCTACGTGTCCCTCGACGGCGGTCCGCACGTGCGGTATCTGGCGGTGTCGGCCGTCATCGCGGTGGCGTGGATGGGCTTCTTGTCACTGGGCAGCCGGTCGGCCAAGGTCGTCGGCCGGGGTTTCGATGAGTACGTCACCCTTGCCGCGGCCACGTTGCAGCTGTTCGGCCTCATCGCCATCGCCTCGACGCTGTTCCACTTCGACATCTCGCGCGGCTACCTCGCCATCGCTCTACCGACGGGCCTGGTCGGCCTGATCACCACCCGCTGGATCTGGCGCAAATTCCACGCGAGCAAGCGCCGCCTGGGCTACAACCAAAGCCGCCTCCTGGTCGTCGGTGCCACCAGTGCTGCCACAGACATCGCCACCGAGTTCGCCAAAGACCCCTGGGCCGGTTACCACGTCGCCGGGTTCTGCACCCCCATGGGACCCACGCACGCCAAGGAAGTCATCACCATCGCCGGCCGCGACATCCCGATCGTCGGCACCGACGAAGCCATCCTCGCCGCCGTTCAGCGCACCAACGCCGACACTGTCGCCCTGGCTGCCACTCACCATCTCAGCCCCACCGAGATCCGCCGACTCATGTGGGAACTGGAAACCCACGGTATCGACCTCATGGTTGCCCCCGGCCTCATCGACATCGCCGACCAACGCCTCACCAGCCGCCCCGTCGCAGGCATGGCAGTCTTCGAGATCACCAAACCCCAATACAGCCGCGCAAATTCACTCATCAAGCGCACCTTCGACATCGCCTTCGCCGGTGCGGCGCTACTGGCGGTTGCCCCGCTCATGCTCGTCACCGCCCTGGCCGTCAAGCTCACCAGCGCCGGCCCGATCTTCTACAAGGCGGAGCGCATCGGCCTGGACGGTATCCCGTTCAAGATGACCAAGTTCCGCAGCATGTACCAAGACGCCGATGCCCGCCAAGCCGACATGATCGCCGCCAACGGAGGTGGCGCGATGTTCTTCAAGATGAAGGACGACCCACGCGTCACGCCGATCGGCAAGATCATCCGCAAGTACTCCATCGACGAACTCCCCCAGTTCTTCAACGTCCTTACCGGACACATGAGCGTCGTCGGACCCCGCCCCCAAGTCCGCCGCGAAGTCGACACCTACGACGACCTCGTCAGCCGCCGCCTGGCCGTCAAACCCGGCCTCACCGGCCTCTGGCAGATCAGCGGACGCTCCGACCTCGCGGTGGAAGACGCTGTGCGCCTGGACCTTTCGTACGTCGAAAACTGGTCCCTGCTTCAAGACATCCTCATCATCACCAAAACCGTCCGTACCGTTCTCACCGGCAGCGGCGCCTACTGACAACCGTGGCGACCTGCCCACGAAACTCCTGGACCTCGAGCGAGACCGCCCCCGATCAACGTCGCTCGGGGTTCAGGCATGCCAGGGGATGCGCAGCAGAATGACGGGATCGAGTCGGCACGACGCAGCGCTGTGGCTGGCGATCATGACCATGGCTGGTGCGGTGGCCTGCTGCCCACCAGCCATGGCGGACCCGTCACCGACGTCGCCGGTTGACTCGCGGCCGGGGGCATCCGCAGAAGCAGACGGCCGTGTAGCGCGTTTCGGGCACACATCGGCCAAGTCCCCCAAGGGCTTACCCGCGCCACATGTCGCTGGCGCACTCGCTGCACCGACTCCGTCGCTGGCCAAGACCGATGCCGAGCGACCTGCGGCCAAAACGGCCGAGCCGAGCGACTCGGAAACGTCGGCCCGCCCGGGCCGTGCGCCGGCGCGCAAGGAATCATCGACCGGTAGCCGCGCAGTTCCCCGCCAACGGACAGCCTCCGGTCGGCGGCCGAGTACGTCCACCGAAGCCACCCGGCGCGCGTCGCGGCCTCCAATCGACTCACCCGAGAAACCCCACCGGGTGCCGTTGAGTGATCATGCCACCACCGGCTCCCCCGTCGCGCCGCACGAATTGGTCTGGGGTACAACGCCATCTGACGACCGACCGGATGCACCGCCACGTTCGGCGCCGACTAGCGGTATCAGCGTCAGCAGTCCGCTCGCTGACCTCGCCCGGTTGCCGCTGGTGATAGGGCCGGATTCAGACAGTCCGGTCGCACTGCGCGGCGACTTGGTCAATGCGGCCGCGGTCCCCGGGTCCGTGGCGATGCTGTTAGTCGTCGCAATCGGCGTTGCCCTGGGCTACCGCCAGGCGAAGCGGCATGACGTCGCCGGGGCGGACGTCATGCGCTTCATCTCCTGAGCTACCACCCGAGCACTTCGCGTACGGCGATCGGCCACGAATCGGGCCGTAGACCATGGGTTTTGAGCAGGGCAAGGGCGATTCGTTCCATGCCGAATCCGACGCAGGCGCTGTGTGCGACGGCCCCGTCGGCGGTCGACAGCCCAAACGTCTCACCAAAATGATTCCGATGGCAGTTCGCCGACACCACGGCGGTACCGTCATCGAGATCGCCGTAGAGCCGCACCAACAGCTCCGTCTTGAGATTCTCGTCCCGCTGGTTCGCCGCCAGCATTCGGCCTGCTCTGCCGAAGAACGGATCATTGGCGGGCGCGGGCCGGGCGTCCAGGCCGAGGGCGGTGAGTACCTCCATGCCGTGGTCCACCCACGAGTCGCGATGTCCCTCCGCTTGTTCGGGTGAGCCGACGCGCACATACTCGTGCATCCGGAAGGCTTGCATACGCGCTGGGTCGATCGCAGGCTCATGCCGGAAGCAATAGCCGTAGATGTCCATCAGTGCCCCGCCTTCGGGAAGGACCTTCGGAAGCGTGCCGTAGCTGGGATGGCACGCGGCCGAAACCAGCATGGTCCCAGCAGGGTTCAGGTGACCATCCCACGACAGTCCGGCGTCACGATCCGCCAGCAGCGCGCGATGCTCGGGGTTGCCTCCGGTGAATGTCGAGATGGCGCCTGTCAGATTCGGGAAAGACGCGATGTAGTCGGTCTTCTCGAACGCTTCGCGTGGGTACAAGGGCGGAAAGCGCAGGACCGCAGGCGCGTTGCCGTGCACCTCGGCGCCCTTTCGGCGCACCGCGACATCGATGCCGTCGATGATCTTCTCGAAATCACCGCCGCGGCCATAGAGTCCGTCGATGCCCAACGGCACCAAGTGGCCGACATCGACCAGCTCATCGCGAAATTCTTTGCGCGCCAATTCGAGCGGCTCGCCAGCTGTCGTCAATGCTCTCACCCCCGGTAGGCCAACACGAGATTGGCGTTGTTTACTCGAATACGTTCGTTCGAGACCATCAGCTGTGGACCGAATGCGTCCCGTAGGAGACGTCCCATGGTCAGCGCGTGGTCCTCGCGGTAACCATTGAGGCCGACGATCTTCAACGCCTCGGTCACCACATCGATCACCGCCGTCGATGCGGCGATCTTGAGATTGTTCATGGCGACGGTGAAGCTGATGGTCGCTTCATCGGCACCGGACTCGGCCAAGGACTGATAGCGCAGAACCTCGTGTAGCACCATCGATTCGAAGCGCTGGTGCGTCACGGTCAGATCAGCCAGCACCGACGCTTGCGGGACGGTCTTGTCCGGCGCCTTGCGCGCGGCTTGTCGAACGACCGTGCGGGCTTTGGCGTATGCCGCGTCGGCGATTCCCAACCACACCGACGCCCACAGGGTGTGTGACGCGGGCAGCATCGTGGTCGCCAGGATGCTCGCGTAGTCGGCCGGAATCAGGTTGGCGGCCGAAGTCCGCGTCGACAACAGATAGCCGGGACTGCACGTGCCACGAAAGCCCATGGTGTCCCAGGTGCTGGTGCGCTTGAGATCGGTGTCGCCGGCCGGACACAACAGCAGGACTTGATCGTTCTTGGCCGCATCCGGGTGACGCCTGGCCGTGGCGCCGATGTAGTCGGCCTGCTCGGCGTACGAGATCACCGGCGCGTTCTTTTCCAAGAGAACTTCGTCGCCTTCGCTGACGATCGCACACGTCGACGAGCCGAGATCACCACCAGTTGTGCTCTCAGTTGTTGCTGACGCAATGAGCGACTGATTTGCTGAGATGCTTCTTGCCACTTCCGCGGCGGGGCCGCTGCGCGCGTACTTCGCAAGGACCAGGGCCTGTGTCTGGTGCATGGCGAAGACCATGCCCGCGGCGCTGCATGCGGTACCCAGCGCCCGGGCGATCACCGACAGTTCGGCGATGCGGAACCCCTGACCACCGAGTTCGGCTGGAAGGCCGCACGAAAGTAATTGTGCCTGTTTGAGTGCATCGACGGCTTCGTGCGGGAACCGCGCCTGCTGGTCAACCTCGTCTGCGGCGCCAGCGGCGACGCGCACGGCGTCGACGAGCCCGGGAATGGTCGACGCGGTGCGCGTGACCGCACCGTCAAGATCGGGCATGAGACCCCCTCGGGCGATGAACCGACCTTCGGTTCCTCGCAGAATTGTAGTTAGCTGTGATGAATACAGCGAACTATCAGCGGCGAATACTCTGTATGATACGGGTATGCGGGAAACCATCGAACGCGTTTTGGCTGCGCACGGCCGGATGGCCGTCGACCCGATCGGGGTGGCCGACGACGCCGACCTCTATGAATTGGGCCTGACCTCCCACGCTTCGGTGAATGTGATGCTGGCGCTCGAAGACGAGTTCGACATCGAATTTCCCGATGAAGCCCTCAAGAAGTCCACCTTTGCCTCGATACGGAACATCCAGGCGGTCGTCTCGAATCTCGCCAAGTAGGGCTCATGAGTCGCGCCATGGTGCCGCAAGCTGCCGCTGCCCTGCAGATCGACGCCAGGCCCGACGGTTACGAACCGCATTTCACGCACCACGCCGACCGGCTCTGGGTCGAGACGAACTGCTACCTCGACCTGTGGATCGAGATTCTGAATTGTCTTGGGCTGGACCCTGTTCCGAGCTTCGCGTCACTGCTTTCGGTTGACCATGACGGGCTCAGCTGGACCTTCGGCAAGCAGCAACCCGACGACCTGCGTCGGCTGTACGGCATCGAGGTAACCGAAGAGAATTCGTGGCTCCCGGTGCTCGAATTGGTGGAGACGGGGCCGCGGCGCGGCGTGCTGCACACCGTGGAAGTCGACAGCTGGTGGCTGCCCGACACCGCGGGAACCGCCTATCGCAATGAGCATGTCAAGACCACGATCACGCCGCTGAACGTCGACCGGAATGCAAGGCAGATGCGCTACCTGCACAACGCGGGGTTGTTCGCGCTCGACGGCGCAGACTTCGACGGCGTGTTCGGGCTGACTGCCGCGGCGGCACCGCTGCTCCCGCCGTACATCGAAGTCGTCCGCCTCTTTCCGGCCCGTGCACAGCCCGGTGCCCTAGCAACCATTGTGCGCGAGCATCTTTCACGTCGCCCGAGCGGAAATCCGATCGATCGTCTGGCTACCTGCGTCGAGGAGGCCGGGAGCTGGCTGCCTGAGGCGGGAATGGCCCGCTTCCACTTGTGGGCCTTCGGTTCCCTGCGTCAGTGCGGGGCGTCGGCTGAACTGCTGGCCGATCTGGCCGAACACCTCGATGCCGAGTTCTCGGGTGCGGCCGCCGCGGCGGTGCCACTGCGTAACGTCGCGGCGGCGGCGAAGGCAGTGCAGTTCAAGATGGCGCGGGCGGTGAGCGGGCGGAAAGTCGATGTGTCCGCCGCGCTTTCCGCCATGGCCCCCGACTGGCAGGACGCGCTCGACGTCATCGCCGACGCGGTGGGCTGAGGCGATGCCGGCACGTTGGCAGGTGTTGCGCCGGGACCCCGGCTCCGTTGCGGGACCCGGGGAGCTGACTGACGATTGGGCTGCCGCAACGACCCTGGACATCCCGGCGACGGTGGCGACCGCATTCGTCAGCAACCCCGACGACCACGACTGGTGGTACCGGACCACGCTGACCGCGGCACACGCGACCAGTATCGAATTCGAAGGACTGACCTTCCCCGCCACGGTCTTTCTCGATGGGGCGCCGGTGGCCGACTGTGAATCGATGTTTCTGCCGTTGCGCATCGAATGCGATGCCGGTGATCACGAGCTGGTGATTCGCTTCGCGTCGCTGAATCATTGGCTCAAGACGCGAAGGCCAAGAGGACGTTGGCGCTCCACGCTGGTCGGTGCGCCGGGCCTGCGGTGGGCTCGAACGACGCTCATCGGGCGCGCCCCCGTATATGGGAATCTTGCGGCGCCCGTTGGCATCTGGCGTCCGGTGACTGCTGTCACCGCGCAGACCCGGACCGATGTCGTCACCAAGGTCGACGGAAACGTCATCACAGTTGCGGGAACCAGCGGCGCGCGCACGATCCGGCTCACCGTGGTGGATCCGGCCGGCCGGCAGATAGCCGACGACACCACCGCACCGACCCAAGGTGGCTTCCGGTTCGACGTCGCCGTTGCGTCTCCGCTGCTCTGGTGGCCCAACGGCTATGGCCCGCAACACGTGTACCGGGTACGCCTTGAGGCCGATGGCGTGGAAGTCGCCGACCGGCCCGTCGGATTTCGGACACTGTCGGTCGTAGCGGACGGATTTCGGATCAGCGTGAACGGCACTGCGATCTTCTGCCGGGGCGTGACGTGGTCTCCCCCGGACCCCATCCGGGCATTCGCCGATCCCGATCAGATTCGCGATCAGGTAAGGACTTTCGCGGCCGCCGGTGCCACGATGGTGCGAGTGGTGGGTGGCTTGCTCTTCGAGCAGGCCGAGTTCTGGGAGGCCTGCGCCGAGGCGGGCCTGCTGGTGTGGCAGGACGCCATGCTGGCGACGTTCGACCCCCCGGTCGAGCAGAGCGAGTTGATCGCAAGAGAACTCATCTCTGTCCTGCAAGGAGTGTCTGGAAACCCAGCGCTGGCGGTGGTCAGCGGTGGCAGCGAGACGCTGCAACAGCCCGAGATGCTCGGACTCAGCCACGACGAGTCGGTGATGGAGGTCCTGGAATCAGTACTTGGTGCCGCTGTCGCGGAACACTCTGATGCCCACTACGTCCGGGCCTCACCGTCGGCGCCACCCGGTACCGCCGATCTCGCGATCCGCCCGGACACCGGCATAGCGCACTGGTTCGGGGTCGGTGGCTACCTACGACCGATCGCCGACGTGCGGAGCGCCGGAATCCGGTTCGCTGCCGAGAGCCTGGCGTTCGCCAATCCCCCGGTGTCCGACTACATCGAACGCCATTTCGGTTCCGCCGCAGTGGCCGGCCATCACCCCGACTGGAAGGCCGGCGTGCCGCGGGACCGCGGCTCCTCGTGGGACTTCGAGGACGTCCGCGACTTCTACGCGCACGAGGTGTTCGGTGAGGGTCTGCTCGCCGTACGGCGCACGGATCCTGAACGCTATCTGCAGCTCGGTCGCCTTGCCGTGGCCACCGCGATGCGCGAATGCTTCGCCTACTGGCGGCGAGCCGACTCAGGCTGTGGCGGGGCCCTTGTGCTGTCCGGCCGGGACACAGTGCCCGGCGCCGGGTGGGGACTTCTGGACTCCGACGGCGGGGCGAAACCGGCACTGGCTGTGCTGGCCAGGACCTGGGCTCCGGTAGCGGTCTTGCTCTCGGACGAAGGCCTCGCCGGCGTCAGAATCGACGTGTACAACGACACCGACGCGGAACTGCGTGGCGAATTGACCTTGACGGCAACGAATTCCGTGGGCGTTGCGGTGGACGTCACTCGACCGATCACGGTGCCCCCGGCCTCGTCGACCGCATTCGTCGATACCGAGCTGTCAGGACAATTCCGAGATCTGTCACAGGCCTATCAATTCGGCCCGCCGACAGCGGATGCGGTCCAGGCCCGGGTCACCTTCGACGGCAGACCGACCGTGTACGACGTGCTGGTCGTGAATCCTGCAGGCAGGCAAGCAGCTTCACTGCTGACCGCGACGGCATCCCCGGTGTCGGAAGGCATATGGGTGCTCGAGTTGGTGTCCGAGGTCGCGTTGCGCTACATCGAAATCGAGATCTCTGGTTGGCTGGTCAGCGACAACTATTTCCACGTGGCCGCACGACTACCGCGTCAGATCACGTTGACCCGGCAGAGCGGCGGTGAGTCGCCGACCGGAACAGTCGGGTCGATCGATCTGCGCGCGCCGATTCCGATACGGAGATCGGCGTGATCGTTCCTGAGGTACAGGTTCCGGGTCACCACGTCCGGGTCGGTTGCGATGTGGTGAGTCTCGACGAGATCGAACACTCCGTGTCGACGTTCGGCGCGCGGTTCCTCGCCAAGATCTATACCGACGACGAGCTGGCCGCATGTGCCGGACCGAGCCGGCTTTCTCGACTCGCGGCCCGATTCGCCGCGAAAGAGGCCGCTATCAAGGCATTTTCACGCCCAGACGCCGCCTTCGTGCCCCGCGAGATCGAGGTGGTGACGGCGAAACCGCTCGTCACCCTCCGGCTGAGTGGCTCAGCCGCAGAGCTGGCGGACGAGCAGCAATGGCGGCAGATCTCGCTGTCGCTGACCCACGCCGAATGCCACGCCGCCGCCGTGGTGGTGGCGGTCTGCGCGACCACATCACTTGACCTTCCTTGATTCGGCGATGTTGCTGTAGTCGCAATATAGAGCTTCTAGCAACGCCATGCGATGGAGTCGTCGGCCATCAATTCAGTCAGGGCAATTGGCGCTAAATTCCATGTAGAAGACTATTTATGGCGATCATAGGGTCATCCCGCCGACCACTTAGACCAGGGCATCGCCCACACTACAGCGATGATTGCTAACATCTCTGTAAATTTGCCATCTGGCCCAGCCTTCATTACTGTCTAGGCCACACGAACAGGTTTGGAGGGAGCCGACGTGGGACAGCGACGTAGGTCTGCGATTTCGAAGTGGGTTACGCCGCTGTGGCCGATCACACTGGTGGGCATCGTGCTCGGCGCACTGATCGGTGCACTCGCCTTGGCCCCGAGCAAAGATGTGACCGCCAGCACCACGATTCGGGTCGACGAGCCGATCGAGGCGAACCAGATCATGCTCGGCACGCAGCCGCTGCTGAACACGATGCCCGACTACATGTCGGGTGAATTGGCGTACCTGTCATCTCCCAGCTATCTCGACTCCGTCGCCAAGAAACTCGGGGAAAGCAAGAAGCCCACGCTCTCTGCATCGCAGGCGGGCAAGTCGAACCTCGTCACGCTCTCGGCCACCGCCGCCAATTCGGACGAAGCTCGGCGGACGGTCGATGCCGCCGTCACCGTCTTCACCGGTCACGTGTTCGATCAGAACCAGCAGCGGTACCAGTCCAGCCTCGACGCCGTCAACGCTGTCATCCCCAAACTCGAGGAGGCGCAGCGGATCAGTGAACCGGCAGCGACTCGCCCCACCGACGAGCTCGTCCAGCTGTATTTCCGGCGCACGTCACTTCAGGTCGAGCTGCTTCGCACGCCGGGTGTGCAGACCGTCGAGCCGACCCGCATCGCCGAAGCGACCGGACTGCTCAGCTCGCCGGCGTTGGGACCCATCGGGGGCGGGCTCCTCGGTGGCATCGTGGCACTGGCCGGGGCCATGGTGTGGCGCACGCGTTCGAGCACCGTCACGTCGGTCACTCAGTTGGACGGCGAGGACCGGCTCGCGCTCAGGCCGGTACTTCGGCTCGCGGGCCGGCAGGTCGACGAGCCGGCAGCGCGAACGATCTATGCGCAACTCCCCCGCCCATGCACCGGCACCATCCTCGTGGTCGGGGCGTCCGCTGATTCGGGCTCCGCGACAGTGGCGAGGCACATCGCCTTCGCCGCAGCCGAGCACGGCGAGGCCGTCAGTGAGGATCTCGCCGCTGGCGACAGCATCCGCCGCGCCGAGACGACAATCCTCGACGGGGGCACCTGGAGTTCACCCGTCGCGGTCGAGGCAGCCGACACGGCCGACCAGATCGTCGTCGCCGTTCGGATCGGGTTCGACACCGCTCACGACGTCGATGTCGCCGCCCGTTCCGTAGCGCACCGCGACATTCCCGTCTCTGTCGTGGCGACGCGCGCGTGACAGCCCGGGTCAGCCGGCAAGCACGGCGGTGACCGCCGCATGCTGATGGCAACGAAACCCCGCGCCGCAACCGGGTCGACCACAGGTGGCGAACTCCGGCTGGGATGGCTGTCGCCGGCTGTGGTGTCTCTTGCCGTCGGCTCGAGCGCGATCCTGCTCACCGCATCGGTCGACGACCAGCAGTTCCGAACGTATTGGCAGGAACCGAAAGTCGTAACGGACAGCATGTTATGGCTGTTCGAGTGCGGCGTGCTCGCCTTCGCTTTCGGCGCGATGATCGCGATCGCAGCCATGCCCGCCCGAGACAATCTGGCCGCGGTATGGCCGGCGCTGTCCGAGCGGCGCCGCGCCGCCCTCGAACGCGCGAGCACGGTACTGACGACCCTGACCATCGTCGGATACGTCGGGTTCGCGGTTCTGATCGTCAAGAGTGGACTCGGGCCCGCCGAGCTGTTCGGCGGCTCCGACCACCCGTGGGATGCTCCGGCAAAAACGGCCATCGGCAACATTCCCGGGGTAACCGCCCTCACCCAGATCGGCATCGCCGCGGTCGTCGTTTCCGCAATCCTGCTGGCGCACAAGTACACCCGCGCGGAGCTCATCAAGCTGTTCGTCGTTCTCGCGCTGTCCGTGCCGCGCTCGTACATCTACTCGGAGCGCCTTGCGATCCTCGAGCTCGTCGTCCCCGTGGTGGTCGTCGGCGCGGGCTGGCTGTCCACCCGGGACCGGAAGCGGCGCACCATCGCTCGTGCCATCCCCGTCGCCGGTATCGCTCTGGTGATCGTCACGTTCGCGTTCTTCGAGTACTTCCGGTCGTGGATGTTCTACCGGATGCACGGAGAAGATTCGTTCCCCACGTTTGTGCTGAATCGGCTGGCGGGCTATTACGCGACAGCCATCAACAACGGCGCGGTCATCGTCGATCACATGAGTTGGCCGGGCCGGATCCCCTACGACACGCTCGAGTCGTTCTGGTCGGTGCAAGGCATCTATCAACTGCGGCTCTACGAGCGCCTCGGTGGTCATGATCGGCCCTACCCCAAGACATTTGATCCGGATTCGCCCTACTACCGGGTGCTCGAGCAGTACGCAAACCCGGAGTTCAACAACCCCAGCGGGTACGAAGCTCCATTCGTCGATTACGGCCAGATCGGCGGCCTCGTGTTCTTCTTCGGTCTCGGCGTGGTCGCCGGACTGCTGTATCGCCACTTCTGCTGGGGAAGCCTGGGCGGCCTCCTGGTGTATCCGATGTTCTTCACCGGGCTCGTCGAGTGGCCGCGGTACATGTACTGGGTCCAGGGTCGCGTCACCTACGCCTGGGTCGGTCTCGCCGCGGTGATCATCGGAGTGCTCATCACCGAACGCAGGGCTCGCCGACGCGCGACGATCTGGCCGAAGCAGCCCACGCCACTGAATCAGCAGTAGTCGCAGTCGTCTGAGAGGGGACGCTCCGTGCGAGGTCGGACAACGTTTGCGGTACTGGCAGCCGTGGTGATGATGGTCGCCGCCTGCAATCCGCTGTCGGCCGCGGACGGCGGTGACGTCCGGGACGACACCGCCGCACTGCAGGCGCAATTCGACGCGCTCCAACCCGGCGCGACGCTGACCCTGGAACCTCGGGCCTATCATCACCGGGGCATCCTCACCGTTCGGACACCCAACGTCACGATCAACGGCAACGGCGCCACGCTGACTGCGACCAATGATGAGACGTCCGCTGTCGACATCCTCGGCGACGGCATCACCATCACCGACGTGACGCTTGCCGCCCCGTCTGACGGTAAGCGCTGGATGGGCGAACAACAGCACAAACTCGTCGTCAAAGGGCAGCGCGCGACCGTCAGTAACGTCAGGGTGCAGGGTTCGGCCGGTGCCGGCATCTACTTCAGCGGTGCAACGCATTTCGTTGCCCGGGACATCACGATCACCGGGACGCGCGCCGACGGCTTGCACATGACGGGCGGCTCGGCCTTCGGTCAGGTCGAGAACATCAAGACCGATCAAACCGGCGATGACGGTGTCGCAGTCGTGTCGTATGACCACGACCCGGCGCCGTGCCACGACATCACCGAAAGGAACATCACCGTCGGGAGTACCCGCTGGGGACGCGGCATCACCGTGGTCGGCGGAAACAACGTTGACATCAGCCATTTTTCAGTTGCACACACCAGTTCCGCCGGCATATACGTCGCCAACGAGGGCAATCCGTTCTTCACGCGATCCGTCGAACGGGTTGCGATTTCCGACGGCACTGTGACCGCTGCCAATTGGGACAAGGACATCGAGCAGGGCGCCATTCTCGTGTATTCGGGCAATCAGGGACGATTCGTGCACGACGTCACCATGTCGAATGTGACGGTCACCGCCACGAGTACCACCGTGAACCGCAACGTGGCAATTGTCGATGAGACAAACGGCGGCGACCGCGCGATGCACGGCATCAACCTGTCGAACATCAATCTGACTGCGACGACCGTCGCGCCGTTCTATACCAATGTGCCGGTGGGCAGCTACACCGTGGCCAACTGGACCAACGACGGCAAGCGCATCGACGTCACTTCGATCTAGACCCCGCCGCCCGGTCGCCGGAGCCATGTGCAGCAAACGTCATTTGCAATGCGCAACAGGCGGGGCGGCGGTAACATCTGTTACTCTGCCGCGCGTCGAAATTGAACACAAAACTGACGTTGTGGCAAAATGATTCAAAAGGTATTGAACAGCAATATGCTGCAGATTTGATGCATTCTGCGTCAATAGACTCAAATTCTGGCGAAGTTTGAATGCTTTTTGCTTCCCGTCGACATCTGGGATGAATTTCCGAAATGCCACACATTGCGCCCAATGCTCGTCATCATCGTTGCCACAAATGACGGCCGCGTAGCTCCGCGGCCCGATAGAGCGTCGAGAGGTCGGGCAAATGGACATCACCATGTGCGTTGGGCGGGTCGGCGCATTGGCGGTCGCGTTGGGCATCGGTACCGCCATCGCCGGCACGGGCACCGCGGCAGCAGCACCCGAGGTTACGTCGACCGCTCCACACCAGAGCGACCAGAAAACCGGAAGCGACCAACCTCATCGGGCCAAAACGTCTCGCGCCCAAGGGAAGACGACCGAGCCTCGGAAAGCGCGCTCCGCGCAGGCGGTCGCCGCGGCGGCGGTCCCCCGGGTGCCACCGCAGAATCCCGCCGCGGTACAGCCGAACCCCGGTAGCCCGCGCGCGGTGGTGACACCACCCAAGAAGGTGCCATCGCAACTCTCCTCGGCTGCACCGAACGTCGGGGCCGCCAACGCGAAATCAGTACAGGTGGACGTGATTTCGACCGGCGTCAGCACTCCGGCAGCACAGTTGCCGACGACGGCAAGCGTCACCACGCCAACCGGCCCGTCGTCCAACGGCGCGGCACCTTCGGCACCCATCGGTGCGCCGATCGCCTGGACCATCGCCGCGTGGACGCGACGCGCGCCGAGTCCGGCGCAGGCCACCGCACCCGCCGCCCAAACCACCACGAGTGCCCCAACCCAGACGACCGACATCGCGGCTCAGCCCACGCCGGCCGCCGCAACCACCACGAGCACAACGTCGCTGACCACCCTTCTCAAACCGGTGACCGCGATCAGAACGAGTCGCAGTTCACTCGCTGCGGGCACGCCGACCGTCGGTACGCCGGATGCCACCACGGGCGCCGTGTCCGGATCGCTCAACGTGAAGAACCAAGGCACAGGCACGGTCACGTACACCGTGTCAGCACAACCGGCCTACGGCACCGTCACGGTGAATACGGACGGCACCTTCACCTACACGCCGACCAAATTGGCCCGGGACCTGTCCGCGGTCTCGGCCAACGCGAACACCTCGAGCTTCACCGTCCTCGCCAGTAGCGGTTCGTCCAAAGTATCCGAGACGGTCACGGTGCCGGTTCTGGCGACGCCGATCACGGGCGACAGCACGGCGGTACTGCAGAACGTATTCAGCAATCTCAAGCCGGGCTCGACGCTCACTCTGGCCCCAAAGACGTTCTACCACTCCGGAATTCTGCAGATCACCGTGTCCGGCCTGACCATCAACGGCAATGGCGCGACGCTCCAGGCCACGAACGACGCAACGTCGGCGGTCGAAATTCTCGCCGACCACGTCACCATGAGCAATCTGACTCTCGGCGCCAACTTGACCGGCCCTCGCTACTACGCCGATGAACAGCACAAGCTGCTGATCAAAGGCAACTACGCCACGGTCAGCAACGTCACCATCAACGGTGCTGCCGGAGCCGGGATATACGTCCTGGGTGCCGGCTGGTTCAACCTGACCGGCATCACGGTGAACAACTCACGCGCGGACGGGATTTCGATGACCGGTGGCGCTCACGACGGCGTCGTCAACAACCCGGTGACGAACAACACCGGTGACGACGGGGTGTCTGTAGTGTCCTACATCGCCGACGGAACCATCTGCTCCAACATCACGATCAACAACCCGATCGTCAACGGCACGACCTGGGGTCGCGGTGTGACCGTGGTGGGCGGACAGAACATCACGTACAACAACATCAAGGTCTCCAACACCAACGGCGCCGGCGTGTACATCGCCTCCGAGCCCAGCTACAACACGATGGGTGTGTCCAACGTAATCGTCAACGGCGGCACCGTGACTGGCGCCAACTACAATTCGGGCGTCGTGCACGGGGCCATCCTCGTCTATGCCGGCAACACGGGCCAGCCTGCCACCGGCGTGACCATCGAGAACCTCTCGGTGACCGGAACACCACTCACGGCGCAGCGTGAGATCGGCCTGATCCAGGAGGCCGGATCGAGCATGAACGGCATCGTCTTCAAGAACATCAGCTTCGACAAGACCACGCTGCCGATCTTCTACACCAACACGCCAAGCGGAAGCTACAGCGCAAGCGGCATCACGATGGGTGGTACGACGATCATCGCGTGAGTTCGCGGCGCGAGTCCGGCAACAGCGCATCCAGCATCGCCGGAAACGCCCGTTGCGCGTCGTGGACGGCCCACACCCGTTCGTACGCCCGCTCGACCATTTCGGCTACGCCGGAGGGGTTTTCGAGCACACGGGTGATCGCCGCACCCAGCGCTTCGGCATCCCCGACGGGAACCAGGACGCCGGCGCCGTCGCGCAACAGCCAACTGCTGCCGCCGTGATCGGTCGCGATCACGGGTACGCCGACGCTCATCGCCTCGAGCGCGACGATCGGACCGGCCTCGGGCGAGGTACTGGCATTGACCAAGATGTCCCAGTTCAGCACGGTCGCGACCGGATCGACATGGCCGAGGAACCGCACCCGACCGTCCAGTTCGGCGTCCGAAAACCGTTGCAGCTCGGCAAGATAGTCGGCGTCGGCATGGAACGCGCTGCCCGCCACTTCACACCGCACTTCGGGTACCTGGGTGAGCGCCTGGAGCAGCACCTGATGGCCCTTCCACGGCGTGATCACTCCCATGATGCCGATCACCGGCTGCGAACGCGTCCCCCGCTGTGCGCGCACACCCGGTATGTCGACACCCAACGGGGACACTGATACGTCAAGCCCGAGCTGTTGCACGGGCGCGGCCGTCGGCGGTGACACCGCCACTGCGCGGCGAATGGCCGGCCTGCCGATCTTCACCATGGCCCGCTGCTTGGCTTCGTCGATGGTGTCGTGGACGAGCCACGACACCCCTTGCCGCAGCCGCGCGAAGCGGGCGGCCGGCAGCGCCAGCAGGGAGTTCACAATGACCACATCGTGTGCGTCGACGTTGCGGCGGATCACCGCTGCGGCACGGATCCACCGGCGCGCCAAGGTCCCCAGTGCCAACACCCGTGCGACCCCCGAGGCGCCGCCCAGGTCGAGTTCGTCGATCTCGACGTGCGCGACGTCCTCGGGCAGCCGGTCTGCCAGGACGCCCACCGGGCTGACCACGCGAACCTGATCGCCGCGCTCGCGGGCAGCTTCAATCAGCCGCAGCAGAACGACTTCCGCACCCGACACCCGCCCGGCACGATTGACGAAGACGATCGACGCCATTGTCACGCCGCTCGCGCCGGCCGCAGTCGCGCGAGCAACTGGCGGTCGAGGAGCCGCAGCGCGAACGCTCCACCGACGAACAGAATGACCGAGCACGCGGCCACGACGACCCACGGCACATAGCCCTGCATGACTTCGGTGACCGCGCATACGCCGATCGTCAGCGCGACGATCAGAAGCAACTTGGAGACCGGCATCAGCCGGTCGATCGGAATGGTCCGGGCCGCGAGCGCCCACATGGCGACGAACATGACGATCTCGGTGATGACCGTGGCGCCGGCCGAACCGTTGTACGAAAACCGCGGAATCAGATAGACGTTCAGCACGACGTTGAGCACCAACGCACCGCACGCCACCCACGGATAGGCCCGTTGTCGCGACGCCGACACCAAAGCAACGAGGATGAGGTGCGACAGCGCCGCGAACACGGCCCCGATCAACAGCATGCGGACGGCGTCTGCGCAGACGCCGAACCGCTGGCCGTACAGCAGCGACACGATCTCGTCGCCCGATGCCCACATGCCGGCGACCGCAAGACAGGTCATCAGTCCGATCAGCACCGCGGAAGAACGCACCCGGCTGCGGAATTCGTCGGTCATCAGCGGCCACGCCGCAACCAGCAGGGTTGCCACCGGCGTCACGATGGCCAGGACCGCATACGACAGCACATCGGCGAACTTGTAGGCCACGCTGTACAGGCCGACCGAGTCGAACTGATCCAGCTTGCCGAGCATCAGGATGTCGACCTTGGACAGCAACGTCATCATGGCCAACCCGATGCTCAGCGGAATGGCTTCCACCAGCATCTCGCGCCACAGCTTGAGGCGCGGCTGTTTGGTGATCCGCGGTCCGACACCGCCGCGGCGGACGCCGATCAATTTCCATGTGCCCGAGAAGATTTCATTTGCGATGGCCGGCAGGATGAAGATCATCAAGCCGGGGTGGGTCGTCGCGATGAGGACGGTCAGGATCAATTGGAACAGCTGGGCGAACGCTTCCGCCGCGGCGACGGTCACCATCTTCAGCCGGCTCTGGTAGAGGACGGACAGCGCATGGCTGGGTGTGGCGATGACGACGACGAGGCCGGCCAGGGCGGTCGCCCGGATGACCTCGCCCGAATAACCCATGGCGACGACGTAACCGACCGCGATCCCATATCCGAGTAGCCCCAACGCCGCTCGCAGACCGACAAACGAACTTGCGAAGACGTCGGCGTCTTCGTCATCTGCTTCCAGCAGCCTGCCGAGCACCACCCGGCCCACGCCGAGATCGGTAACGATCGACATCATCCCGAGAAGTCCGAACACGAACGAGAACACGCCCCAGTCCGTCGGCGACAGCAACCGGGCGATCAGGACGGTCCCCGACCACCCCATCAAGGCGATCGCAAGGCGGCTCAAGAGCAGCGCGACGGTGTTTCGCCCGGCGGCCGCGTGCTGTTCGTCCCGCCGACGCTGGTCCGCGTCAGCGTCTACGGACGCGCCAGGTCCGCTGTTGCCCATGGCAGTCACCTGACCGCCAGATTCCACACGCTCGTCCGCGTCACGCCGCCTACTTCTCATTCCGATGGTCACCGTCGCTCACAGCACGGCGCGGGTGGATCTGCGTTGCGATGCAACGTGGTACGTCGGGCGTCGCCATCAACCGATTCTGGCAGTAGTTCAGCAAACTCGCGCTGCGCGACAGCCAGAATCCGTGCACTCGCGACATTCTGGATGTCGCGCTGCAGCAGTGGGTGATCGCCGCTCGGCGCGCGCGTGATGGTTGGCGCCCAGCCACGACGCTCGAGCCGCGCCACGCCTTGCGGCCCACGTTGTTTGTCGAACCACGCCTGGTCCTCGGGCGACATCACCATGTCGACGACAATGCCCTGACGTGCCAAAGCCGTCAGCAGGACTTCCGGCACTTCAGTCAAGCCGACCCGGCCCATCAGCAACCACAGCTGATAAGGCAGCCACCGCCTGACCAGTTTCTTGAGGCGGGCTTCGAACGTGCGAGGCTCTGGGGCGGGTTCCACGCCGGGATTCGGCGGAGTCATGCCGATCAACTTCTCGGGTCCGATGGCCTTGTGACGGACGCTGAACAGGATGGCGTTGACCAGCACCACGGCCCGGGCGCCGTACCTGATCGCCCCGATCGCCGAATTCCACGCACCGGAGCAGATCCCCGTCATCATGAGTCGTTCGGCCGGTATCCCGGTCGCTACCATCGCGTCACGGACGTCGGTGTTGGATTCCGCTGAATAGATTGTCGCGAATTCGGCTGTAGCCCAACCGGTATCACCGGTACCACGACGGTCGTAGCGCACTGCGGCGAGGCCGCGTGCGGCAAGTTCACGTGCGGTGTCGGTCCACACCCGCCCCGAGCCGACGCGATGTTCACAAGCGGTGTTGTGGATGAGCAGAGTCGGGGCATCCGGTGGCGCATCTGCCAGAGCTGTCCTGATGGCGAACAACCGATTGGGCCCCAACTCATCCAGCGTTTCGACGACAGCACGGCCGTCGGGCAGCTGGCCCACCTGTGCGCGGCGCGCGATGGCCGGCGCCACCGGTGCTTGGCCGGTGTCCATCGCCTGATGAAGCCACTCCGCGATGAGCGTCAACGTTGGCACCGGGATCTGCACCACGAATGTCACCGGCTCGACGTACTCGGGCTGGCCGGCGACAGTCGCCAACTCGCAGTTGCCTTGCGCCAGCAGCGTCTTGATCTTCGGTTCGTCCGCGCGTTCGGGCCTGGCAACGATGAGCGTGGGGACGGCTGTGCTGAGCGATTCCGGCATCTGGATGCCTTTGAGTTGTCGTGCGCATTCCGGCGAGAACGTCGTGCCCAGGATGGACTCACGTTCAACATCGACCAGGTCCGCACCGACCGTCATCTTGTACAGCGTCCGCTGTTCGCGGAGATACCGGCGTCCGTCGAGAACGGGGTCCCACAGGACGAGCGCCGCCAGCCCGTCGAGATCGGGTGCGACGGTGGCCGCGAGCATGGCGCCCATCCGCAGCCCGATCACGCCGATCCGCGTCGCCCCGGCAGTTCGCAGGTACTCCACCGCGGTGCCGATACTGTCCTGATAGTCGCTCAGCGCCGAGTCGGCCCCGAGCTCCCCGGCGGAGTCGCCCGTCGCGTGATAGTCGAACCGCAGCACCATGAAGCCGCGCTCACACAACTCTTGAGCCAGCAGTTTGAGTCCTCGGTAGGTGTCGACGTGCTCCTTGCCCAATGGCGGGCAGATCACGATGCCGCCGCGCGCTCGTCGCCCTGCCGGAACGTGGACGACTCCGTACAGGGGTGCCGTTTCGGGGCCGAACCATGTCGGCTGCGTATGGGCAGCTTCCTCGTCCACGAACCAGAGCCCCCTCTGTGATCCAAGTGCCATATGGTCGCGCTCCACGATACACAGTCACGGAGTCTTCCGATATTCGCTAGAAGTGCACTATCAAACATCTAAGCCGTCCAAAATGAACTCCGCTGGACATGCGGCCAGCCCTTCGAATCGGCGAGACCGGCCGGTATAGCCGCTGCAATATGGGATTTCTCACCGCAAACCATCGCGCCATGCCCCGATTCCGGCTAGACCGTCACACAGAGAACGGTTACGGTATGCGAGATAGAGCAACGGCATCTGCGTTTGCTAAATTCACGTCCGGAGGCACGAAGTGGCAGACCCCAACTCCTCGTTGGGCATCGTGGCCAGCCGACGTCCGTCGATCATTCACGTCGCGGAATCATTCGCCAGCGGTACCGCGTCAGCGATTGGGGACTTTGTCCGCAACTACCCCGAGGCCCAGCATCACCTCGTCTACTCGTTTCGCGACGAGGCGCGGCTGGACATCGACGAGTTGACGTACTTCGCAACGAAGACGCAGCTGCCCCCCGGCACCATCGCGCGGGTCAGGTTCCTTCGCCGGTTGCTTCGCGCTACACCAGGCCACGTGATCGTGCACGCGCACTCGAGCATGGCCGGCGCGTACGTGCGCTCCGCGGTGCGCCGGACGAGCAAGCGCCCGCTGGTATACACGCCGCACTGCTACTCGTTCGAACGGCTGGACGTGTCATGGGCGGTGCGGCAGGGATTTCGCATGCTCGAATGGTTGTTGTCGTTCAACACTTCCGCCTACGCGGCGTGCTCTCCGCGCGAGGCCGAGCTGTCGAGATGGCCGCTGAGCTCGCCGCGCGTGGTGACGGTACCGAACGTACAACCCCCCGGGTTGCCCCGAGCCGACCGTCCCGCAACCGAGCCGACGTTGCGGATCGTCGGCAACGGACGCCTAGGGCCACAAAAAGATCCGCGGTTCTTCGCCGAGGCGTTCCGTGCCGCAGCCGAAGTGCACGGCGGGCTGGAGGCCATCTGGATCGGTGGTGGCACCGACGGCGACATCGATCTTCTCCGCGCGCACGGAGTCGAAGTCACCGGCTGGCTACCGCGTAGTGCGGCCCTCGATGTGATGGCCGGGTGCGATCTGTACCTGCACACGGCGTCGTGGGAGGGATTTCCGATCTCCATCATGGAGGCTGCGGGCATGGGGTTGCCGGTGGTCGCACGTCGGCGTGCGTACTTGCACGGTGTCGACCTACCGGTAATGCTCGACCGTCCCGAAGATCTGATCACCGCCATCACGGCGCTGCGCCGGGTCGGAGGGCTGGCGGCGCTGCGGCAGCAGACCGCGATGGCATTGGCCGGTAATTGCGAGACCGAACAGCGGACGGCACTTCGCGCCCTGTATGAGCCGCTGATGGGAGATCATTGATGCGGAAAGTGCACGTGAACGGAAAGTGGTTGGCGCAGAAGCTGACCGGCACGCAGCGCTACGCCACTGAAATCGTCCGCGCAGTCATCGACAATGACGTCACCGACCTGGTCGTCCATGTGCCGGCCAACGCCGAGATCCCCGACTGGCTGCGCAGCCCGCGGGTCGAGATTCGGCAGTCGCGCAGCACCGGCGTGGTTTTCGAGCAGATCTACCTACCCGCCGCAACGTTCGGGAACCTGCTGCTCAATTTCGCCGGGCCGGCGCCGGTGGTGAAGCGCCGACAAGTTGTCACCATGCACGACGCCACGCCCTTCCGGTTCCCGCAGACGTTCCGCCGGGCTTTCGTGGCCTTCTACCGCATCTCGTACTCGTTCCTCGGGCGCTGGGCACGCCATCTGATCACCGTGTCCCACTTCAGCGCCAGGGAACTCGACGACGTGCTCGGCATCCGCGCGCAGAAGTTCGTGGTCGCCGGTTGTGCCGCAGATGCCTTGACGACGGTGGAACCCCAGCGACCCGACTTGGCCCCGGACGAACCGTTCTATCTCATGGTTGGCACGCTCGCGGTCCACAAGAACCTGCCGGCACCGGTGCGTGCCGTCTCTGATTCCGGACGCACCGTCGTCGTGGTCGGCGCGTCCGGTAACGACCAGGTGTTCAGTCAAGCGGCAGCACTTTCCCCGAAAGCCATTGTCGCCGGGCGTCTTTCCGATGCCGAGCTCGCATGGTTGTACCGCAACGCGCGTGGTCTGATCTTCCCGTCACGGTACGAGGGTTTCGGCCTGCCGCCGCTGGAAGCCCAGACTCTCGGTTGTCCGGTGATCACGTCGAACGCGGCGTCGCTGCCCGAGATCGCGGGTGACGCCGCCCTCTACTTCGACCCCGATGACATGCCCGGCCTGCTCGCCCAACTGGATCGGCTGGAGTCCGAGGTGGAACTGGCGAACACTTTGCGCGAGCGCGGCGTTCGCAACGCGGGCCGCTACTCGTGGGAAGTCTCCGCCCAGCAGATACTCGACACCGTGGGCATCGTGCCGCCGGCCGGCAGGGACCAGAACTGACGCGCTAGGTACTCGCGCCGACCGGTCGCGGAATACTCGGCGGGAAGTCCGGCCGATCACGCAGCCAGGCGGGCACACGGTCGGCGGCGATGGGCGTGCTGTAGAGATAGCCCTGCACGACGTCGCATTTGAATTGCTTGAGCCGGGCAGCAGTTTCACCGTCTTCGACGCCCTCGGCGACCACGCGAGCCCCCAGATGATGGGCCAGAGAAATGATGGAGCGGACGATTTCGGCGGCACGATCGTCCTTGAGGACAGACGCGACGAACTGCCGGTCGAGCTTGACCTCGTCAACCGGAAGGTCGCGCAGGTAACTCAGGGTTGAATAGCCGCTGCCGAAATCATCGATTGCGACCCGTACTCCGGTGTGGCGCAATCCGTTCAGGACGTATTGAACTCGTCCCAGCTTGCTCAGCATGAAGTCCTCGGTGATCTCCAGTGTCAAGTCGGCCGCGGAGATCCGGCGTTCTTCCAGCGCCCTGGCAATCCGCCGGGGCAGGGCGATGTCGGTGAGGCAATTGGCGAATACATTGACTGCCACGGGCACGGCCAATCCCTCACCGCGCCACCGGGCGACGTCATCGAGTGCACGCTCGATCACCAGATCGTTCACCAACGTGGTGAGGCCGTGCGAACGCACCAGAGGCAAGAAACGGTCGGGGGCCAGCAAGCCGAGTTCGGCGTGGGGCCAGCGCAATAGGGCTTCCACGCCCATCATGTCGCCAGAGATCAGGTCGAACTTCGGTTGGTAGTAGAGGCAGAGAGCCTCACTGTCGATCGCCTGGCGTAGCTGGCCCAGCAGCCGGACCGTCTCGGTCGGGCGCGCACCCAACGCCGCGATACGCGACGTCGTCACAGTGTCGTCGATGTCGCTGTCTATGCCGTGGATGTACGCACTGCGCAGGTGCGAGTTCTTCGCGATCTGGACGGCCGCCGCAGCGCGCGCGAGGAGTTCGTCGGCTGTGAGGTCGGCTTCTCCGTCGGTCGCCACCGCGAGTCCGACGCTCGGCCGGATCAGCAGATCGTGCCCGTCGATGATGAACGGGTCTGCGAATGCCTGGACCAGGCGGTCTGCCACGGCCCGGCCGTGCTCGACGCCACCGTCCATGAGCACCGCGAACTGCCCGCTGTCCATCCTCGCGACGGCATCATCGAGGCCGACGCTCGACCGGATGCGGCCGGCGGCCAGGTTCAGCAGCTCGTCTCCCGCGCCACGGCCGTAGGCCGCAGTCACCAGCCCCAATTCGTCCATATCGAGACGCACCACCGAAACGCCTTCGGTGTCGCGGTCAGCGCGGGACAACGTGCAAGACAGCCGGTCGCGCAACGAGATCGCATTGTCGAGGCCGGTCACCCGGTCTTGCTCCAAGAGCTCTCTCGCGGCGGCCCGTAGCCGCTGGTTCTCGTTGAACGTGACGACCTGTCGGACCACGGTCGTCACGACGAGCACGAGGGCGGTGATCGCCATCGGGATGCAACAGGCCGCCGCCACGTGCAGCAATTCGATGCAGCAAGTCGCGGTCGCGATGACCAGTGGCACCACCGGAATGGCGGCGGACCAACGCGGCGCGACCGCCGTGTCAACATCATTGGCGGACGGCACTTTTCGCTGTTGCCGACTTGTCAACGCGGCAAACGCCAGGCAGATCAGCGCCGCACTCCAGCCCAGATCGATCAGGCGGTGCGCCGTGCCACTGCCCCACATGCCGACGAACAGTATGGCGATGTTGGAAACCGCACCCAGAACGTTGCCTATCGTCAGCAGCAGAAGCACCGGGCGATGCCGGCGATCAACGGCGCTCAACACCGCAATTGCGACCGCGACCAAAACCAGGTCCGCGATCGGGAAGGCCATGGCAAACCACGAATGCCAGCGGTGCTCAGCGCCCATGGCGAAGCCGTCTTCGAGCGCCACGACCCAAGCCAAGGCAAATGCCGCAAGGCCGATGATCGCGCCGTCGAGAAGCAACCGGGCTCTGGTCCACGGCGAGGCGCCGGATGCCAGCAGGACGAGACTGACGCATGCCCCGACCGGATAGAGCAACCCGGCCATGTCGACCGCGGCCGGCACCACCTCCGGGGTGGCACCCAGCCGAAGTTCGGACAGCGTCCATATCGTCTGGGCGACTACCCAACCGCACAAGCCGACAGTCAGGCTGGTCCACGCCGCACGGTGTCGACCGTGCGATCCCACCGCAGCAGAGATCGCGCACACCACGGCAAACAGCGCAAGCGCGACCATCACGGCGTCGACGACGACCGCGCCGGCGACGCCGCTGTTCGCGCTCGCAATCAGAACCTGCCGCACCACAGGTGCCTCCAGTCCGGTGTGTTCGTGCAATCGTAGCGACAAAGACATGGTTAGCGTGAACAACCCGCCGAACCTTGTCGAGTCGGAACCGACTGACGTTTCCGCCGGGAGAAACCGGCCGCTATCACGCTATTTCTCTGCATACCGGCAAACCTGCGCTCGCTCGACAGCCCTGGTATGCCACGTATCGGGATATCCTACCCCAGATTCAGCAAAGTTTCGGAAACGACAATTTATCGTGGAACCGCACGAATAGATGGCCTCCGGTCAGCGCCGCCGCAACGGAGAGGGGTCATCGCACGGCGTCGAATTGCCGTCGCAACGGCAGACGATGTCGTTGCCGACAGCGAACGTCATGCGCACTGCCGCATTGCCTCCGCCGCGCTTGGCCGAGAACATCGCATGGTCAGCGCACTCGATGGTGGCGTCCAATACGGACTGGGCATCCTCGTCCCCCTTGGAGAAGTCCGGCAAGGCAACGGAGGCGACACCGATGCTGGCAGTGACCGGCGCCATGTCGGCGGGTGCGGCGATGGCCGCGCGTATGCGCTCACTGATGCCCAGTACCTGCTGCGGTGACGTGACATCGACGACCACAAACTCTTCTCCGCCCACCCTGGCGACGAGTGCAGTGCTGCGTACGACGCCGCGTATCCGTTCCGCACTGCGCATCAGGACGGCATCGCCCACGGCGTGCCCGTACGTGTCGTTGACGTTCTTGAACCTGTCCAGATCGATGACCAGCACCGTTACGCAGGCGCCGGCAATCGATCGGTGCGCCCGGTCGGCGAGGAAGCTCTCGATCCGCAGATTCAAACCCCGGCGGTTGAGTAGCCCGGTCAGCTGATCGGTCACCGAGTCGTGCGCGTCGTTCCGCAGCACCCAGATCCCGAATTGCACGACAGCGGGCAGCACCACGAAAGATGCGATGGCCGCCAACGTTTTCGCGAGCGCCAGATAAGGGTCTCCATCTGGCCCCCACGCGATATCGGCCGCGAACAGCGCCGTCACCATGAGCACCCACACCGTGTGGAGCGCCAGGACCTTGGGGCCTTCGAAGAACTTCGTATAGACGGAGATGAGAAGGAGCGCATTCAAGCCGAAGAACCCGGCCAGCCGGTTGGAGTCGAGCAGTGCGACGACGCTGATACCGATGTCCGCATAGACGATGAAGGCAATCGACATCGCGCGCGACGGCCAGGGCCCGAACCACCACAACAACGCCCAGACCAGTGCGGACACCGCAAACACCGACGAGACGCCACGAGACAAGGCGGTGGACGGCCCCGCGGGCGAGAACTGAATGACGATCGAGATTGCGGCGAGCAGGGCCGCGCATCCTCCGACAAGCAGTTGTATGCCACCGAGTAGGCCGCGCTGAGCGAAGTACCCGATTTGCGCGTCGTAGTCGACCGGTTCGGACCACCAGACACGGGCCAGCCGCGCAACAGCCAATAGCTCGCGCAGCCGTGTCAGCACGTCGAACCCCGTTTCAGGTGCACCTGATGAATGCGATCTCCCCAAATCGCGACAGCAAAGCGAACGCTAGCAGCCCGATTTGGCAATGTCCATGGCGATTCATTTCCGCTAGTCAAACCGGCTCGATCGCCAATATGGCAAATTTTCATAGCTCATCCACAGCCGCCTGGTCACGTCAAGCGGCCATCGCGGCCCGCCGGCAAGTGCCGCGACCTCACCGCCTCACGCATTGAAGTGTGATGGCCGTAACAGGTGTTGGTTAGGTGTCCTACTTGCCCGCTCCAATCCTTCGGTATAAATTTGCTGAAAATCGCATTCGTTAACAAGTAGTGCATCGCGCGAGACCACCGTCGGTCTGCGTGTCGATCCCGAACTGGCAGGTGAATCCTGCAAGCACCGCGGGGTCGAATCGACCGAGTGAGTCCCGCCCAGCAGAGAGCGCCCCGGTAGCCATGTCGACACCCGCCGTAGATATATCCCAGTTCACGAACGATATCGGCCCTGCTCGCGTGCGTTCCGGCGCCGCAGCAGGGGCCCTGCTTCAGCTACCGCCAGCTACCGCAACCAACCACCGAGGACGCTCGATCCGTGAGCAGCGTCATCAGAAACTTGCGCGAATACTCATTTTCAGCGACGCCATAGTTATTTGCTCTTCCGTCATGTTCGGGCAAATTTTCCGGTTCGCCACCACCAGTGGCCACCCCGTGTACGTGTCCCTCGACGGCGGTCCGCACGTGCGGTATCTGGCGGTCTCGGCTGTCATCGCGGTGGCGTGGATGGGCTTCTTGTCACTGGGCAGCCGGTCGGCCAAGGTCGTCGGCCGGGGTTTCGATGAGTACGTCACCCTCGCCGCGGCCACGTTGCAGCTGTTCGGCCTCATCGCCATCGCCTCGACGTTGTTCCACTTCGACATCTCGCGCGGCTACCTCGCCATCGCCCTGCCCACGGGCCTGGTCGGCCTGATCACCACCCGCTGGATCTGGCGCCGCGTCGTCGCCCGGAAGCGTCTTTCGGGCGACGACCAGAGCCGTCTCCTGGTTGTCGGTGCCACCAGTGCTGCGACGGACATCGCCACCGAGTTCGCCAAAGACCCGTGGGCGGGGTACCACGTCGCCGGGTTCTGCACCCCGATGGGACCGACGCACGCCAAGGAAGTCATCACCATCGCCGGCCGCGACATCCCGATCGTCGGCACCGACGAGGCCATCCTCGCCGCCGTTCAGCGCACGGGGGTGGATACCGTCGCACTGGCTGCGACCCATCACCTGAGTCCCACCGACATCCGACGGCTCATGTGGGAACTGGAAGAACACGGAGTCGATCTGATGGTCGCCCCCGGCCTCATCGACATCGCCGACCAACGCCTCACCAGCCGCCCCGTCGCAGGCATGGCGGTCTTCGAGATCGCCAAACCCCAATACAGCCGCTCGAATTCACTGATCAAACGAACTTTTGATGTCCTGTTTGCCGCGGCAGCGCTGGCGGCCATTGCGCCGGTGATGATCGTGACGGCACTGGCGGTCAAGCTCACCAGCGCCGGGCCGATCTTCTACCAGTCCGAACGCATCGGCCTGGACGGAAAACCGTTCCGCATGACCAAGTTTCGCAGCATGTACCAAGACGCCGACACCCGCCAAGCCGACATGATCGCCGCCAACGGTGGCAACGCCCTGTTCTTCAAGATGAAGGACGACCCGCGCGTCACCCCCATCGGCAAGATCATCCGCAAGTACTCCATCGACGAACTCCCCCAGTTCTTCAACGTCCTCACCGGACACATGAGCGTCGTCGGACCCCGCCCACAAGTGCGCCGCGAAGTCGACACCTACGACGACCTCGTCAGCCGACGCCTGGCCGTCAAACCCGGCCTCACCGGCCTCTGGCAAATCAGCGGACGCTCCGACCTCAAACCTGACGACGCCATCCGCCTCGACCTGACCTACGTCGAGAACTGGTCGCTGCTCCAGGACCTCCTCATCGTCGGCAAGACCGTCCGTACCGTCCTCGCCGGTGACGGCGCCTACTGAGACCGAGGTGCGGCCGGCCATGAACATGGGTCCGCCATGATCCGGTGCGCGGCACTCTTTGCGCAGGTGAACGACCGAAATCGCCTGTTGGGCACCACCAAAAGAAACATCCGTTACATTCTTGTTTGTGATTGCGAGCGTGACGCTTCGTGCGGTGGCTGATTTTGGTGGTGCGGATACCTGCAGTGCCCTCTCGGCATCGGGTGGCGACGTGGCGCGAGCTGCGGCGGGGCGGCGCATTACAGATCGGGCAGGGTGTGTGGGCGATGCCCGACGTTCCGGTCTTCGCCGACGGTGTCGCACGAGTGGTCCAGTTGGCGCATCGCGGCGGCGGCGAAGTGTTGACGCTCAGCGCGGCCGGTCGTGACAGATCGGAATCGGCGCGACTGCAAGACATGTTCACCGCTGAACGAGCCAACGAATGGACCGGCTTCCTTTCTGGTTGCGCAGAGTTCGACGCTCAGATCGACACGGCCATCGCCAACGGTGAACTCACGATCACAGCGCTGGTCGACCAGCAAGAGCGGCTCGAGCGGCTGCGTCGGTCGCACCGAGACATCAAGGCGCGCGACGTCTTTGGCGCGCCAGTCGCCGCAGAGGCCCACCTACGGCTTGAACGGTGCGCGGGCCATTTGGCCGACTACGCCGCACGGGTGTATCGAGCACTGCACCAGATGTAATTACTCCGCAGCGCAGGCGATCAAGTCACGACGGAAGCCGCGATGAGTACTTCGCCCGGAGAACCGGATGGTGTACCCCGCTCGGGCCTGCTGGCGGTCTATGGCGCCGGATTCGCAATTGCGTTGAGCGCCACCAGCATCGCGGCAAATTTGGCGAGCTATCTGCGGATCAGCCATGGGACATTGCTCACGTTGGGGCTGCTGCTCGCGCTCTGTCCCGCGGCCGAACTGCTGCTCAAACCGCTCATCCGTGCGCTGTCCGCCATTCTGGGGCCACGGGGAGTGCTGCTGGCCGGGTTGGTCGCCTCCGTAGTGGCATCGGGGGCGTTCGCCATCGCGGAGGACGCGTTCGGCGTGGGACTGGCGCGACTCGGCCAAGGGGCAGCCGCCGCGGCTGTCGGACTTGGTGCCGATGCGGTGCTGACCCGGTTGTCCCCCGCCGGCACGAGCCACTCCTTCGGTGGGTACCGCACCTGGAAAGCGGCGGGTTACGCGCTGGGCCCCCTGCTCGGCGGCATTTTGGTTGGCGCTGGCGGGCATTCGGCACTGTTCCTGCTGCTCGCCGTCCTTGCCGCCGTGCTGACGGCATGGGCAGCGATGGCCGTGCCGACGATTGATGCCGCGGCCCCGACGAGTGAGTCGACGACGGATCTCGTCCGGGCTCTGTTCAAGACAGCAGGTGTGTGGCCGGCTCTGGCCCTCGCTGCGGGCGCGGCGGCGGTGTCCGTCAGCCTCGGGTTCTTGCCTGTCCTGGCCACCCAACAGGGCCTCGGGCCGTTGGCCTCCGGTGCACTCGTCTCCAGTCTGGTTGCGGTCGCCGCATTGGTACAGCGACCCGTGCGCCGTATCCGCGATGCCGGACGATTGGCCGACCACACCGGGATCGGCATCGGACTGCTGTTGGTGGCACTAGGTTTCGCCTCGGCGTCACTGGCTCCGACTGTCGCCGGCCTGGTGGGTGCCGGCGTGCTGGTCGGTGCCGGCGCGGGCGTGATTGCACCACTCGGGTTCACCTACCTGGCCCGGAGAAATCCTCCCGAGCGGCTCGGCCAGGTGGTCGGCATCGCCGAGATCAGCCGCCTGCTGGGCGCTTTCGCGGCACCACTTCTCGTCGGCGCCATCTCTGCTGCATCGACTCTGACGGTGGCGCTCCTGGCCGTGACCGTCTGCCTCGCCGCCGCAGCCAACTTCCTCGTACTTGCCGGCCGCGGGTCCAGCTGATCAGGCTCAGCCGGATCTGATGTCAGGGCATCGGGATCGGGGGCGGTGACGGAATGGGCGGCGGCGACGGGATCGCCGGTGGCGCAGGAATGGCCGGTGGCGCCGGGACCATCGGCGGTGCGGGCATGGCCGGTGGCGCCGGGACCATCGGCCGACCGGTCTCCGTCGCAGGCATCTGCGGCGCGGGCGTTTCCGTGACCGGCCCCGACGAACTCACGGTCGGTGCAACCGACGTCGGAAGTATTGTGGTCGTGGATGTTTCGGTGGTCGACGTCGTCGTGGTGACCGATGTCGTCGACTTGTCGTTCGAGGCTTTGTCGCCACACGCGGCAAGGCCGGTCACCGCCAGCGCCACTGCGCCGACGTAGACGGTCAGGCGAGCTCGGGACAGCGGTTTCGGGTTGGTAGGCATGGCGCAATCCCTTTCGTCCGGCAGCATCGTGGCAGCAGATACCCCTGATTCTGCACACCAAACTCTGCTCCACGGTTGTTTACCTGATATGCCGTCACGGGTTGATCGTGCGCTCCCCCAGCTGACGCCCCCACACGTAGTCGACCACCAGTGGTGAGTTCAGGCCGATGTGGTTGTAGGGCGCGATGGAGGCGCCGACATCCATGACCAGATACGGCATCGGAAGGATGTCTTAGGCGGCGAGGTCCCCTGGATCAGGACAACGGCGCGCTTGCGTCAGTTCGGCGCCGGACCACGGCGGCCGACGCCGCGACGACGATCCCGACGATCGCGACTGGGATGGCCCAGGTCCGGCGACCGGACAGCGCAGATTCACACAGCGCCACGTAATCGGTATGCGGGACAATCTCATTGAGGATCGGTACGCCCGCGATGCTCGACGCGTTCGCCGAGCGGGCTTGGTCGAGATCCTGGAACAGTGCGCTGCCACAACCGATTTCCTTGCCGTCATTGGACGAGGCAGAAACGGGCACCAAGAGCCCTATCGCGCCGGCCAACAGCAAGATGGCACCCGCGAGCAAAAGCATTCGTCGAACAGACATCGTTGCTCCTAATCTCAGTTGGCTCAAGACTTCTTGGAGGGAATGACGATCACGACGATGAGGGTCAGGATCGAGAAGAACAACCCCAGAATCCCCCAACCGAGGGCGCTGCGGCCCTTCGTGCCGGCGATCACCGCGCAGATGATCGCGGCAATGACGCTGCCGATGGCGACGAAGATTCCCTTGATACCCCGCAGGATGAATCCGGCTGCTTCGGGCTGGCTCTGTACGGCCAATACCAGTTCGTGGACCATCTCGATTCCTCACACTGAGTGACGCGCCGACGGCATCAGCTGATTTCCCTATTCCCGCTGATCGGTTGTTCCAAACGTCACCATCGGCCTGACGTCCCGCGTTTGGATGTAGCCGGAATAGATACGGGGTCAACAGCGTTGGCCACCCCCGTGCACACATTTTGCGTCGGGAACGCGACCGTCACGCAGCTCACGGAGTTGGATGTCTGGCCAATCGCGCCCCGGCTCTGGTACCCCGCGATCAGCGACGCACAGCTGGATGCCGCGCAGCAACTGTTCGCACCGTCGGCCCTCACCGACGACGCCGGCACGATGCTTTTCGCGATCCACAACTACGTCATCGAGATCGACGGCAGCGTGATCGTCATCGACACCTGCTCCGGCAACCACAAGAACCGACCGTACTTCGCGGATCTTCATATGCTCGACACCGACTATCTGAACCGCCTTGCGCGGGCAGGGTTCGAACCGGCCGATGTCGACATCGTCATCAATACCCACCTGCACCTGGACCACTGCGGATGGAACACCCGTCTGATCGACGGCGTATGGGCGCCGACCTTCCCGAATGCCACCTACTGGTTTCACGATGCCGAGCTCGAATACCTTCGAGCACAGTGGAAGTCGGCCCCGGTGGGGCAATGGCGAAGCGACGCGGGCTGGGTCTACCAGGACAGCGTGCTGCCCATACTGGAGAGCGGCGCACACCGCGGCGTCAGCCCGGGTGACGTCATCCATTCGAGCGGGGCCACACAGATCCGCGCGGTCGACGCGGCAGGGCACACGCCCGGACATCTAGCGGTCGAGATCGCCAGTCCCGGAGGCGGTCTACTCATCGTGGGCGACGCACTGCACCACCCCGTGCAGGCGCTGTATCCCGAGCTCGTGTTCTTCGCCGACCACGACCCACAGCAGGCGATCGGCACGCGCCGCGCCATCCTCGAGCGCAGCGCGAACGAAGGGCTGGGCCTGGTTACGGCCCACTTCCCCGCGCACGGCCCTCTGTTTGTCGACCGGGACGGTGATGGCTTCCGTTGGCAAAACTATGTCGACGCTGTCCAAGTTTGCTGAGATGGACAGACACGGGTGAGTTCGCCGGCCGGCGGACTCACCCGGGGCGTTTGGTTTTGGCGATCTGTAGGACCGCGCGTGCCGCCACGGTATCGCCGGTGCCTCCGGTGACGCGGGCGATGTCGGCAAGCGTGGTGTCGATCGCGGACACGACATCGGCCAGGCCGGCCGGGTGCGCCGTGGTGACGGTCAATTCGACGGTCGCGGTGCCGCGGTCGGCAATCGTCTTGCCCTTGGCGGACTGCACATTCGATTCCTGCGCCAACGCGGCGGCGGCCGCCGTGGCGACGCCATCGAGGTTCACGGTGATGAATCCCGGGTCACTCGTGCCGGGAACGCGCAGGACCTGCGCCTTGCGGACCGGCACATGGGCGATGAGCCAGACCAGCCCCAGTATCACCAGCAGCGCGCCCGCTCCCGCCAGTTCCCACGGCCACCACGTCGAAGAGGTCGCCCGCGCGACCGGCCCCGTACTGATCTGTTCCGGAGCCGCATGCACCACGTGCGTCGGCCACAGTGCCGCCGCGGCACCCAGGGATGCCACGACGATCCCGGCGACCAGTGTCGCCGCGCGATCCACGAGGTCGGTCGGCAGCAGGCTCATGCAGCCCCGCTCGTGCCGATGCGCACGACGATTTTCGGTGTGGGGATGAGAATTTCGGTCGCGCTGCCCACGGCGGCGGCGACCGCACCCTTCGCCGCGGTGTCGGACTCGATGCCGGTGATTCCGACATACATGGTGACCTTGCGGCGAGTGGCCGCGGAGTTCAGCACCTCCACGCCGGGTACACACGACGCCGCGTGGGTTGCCAGCCGGGCCACGTCGCGCGGGCGCATCCACACCGACCCCGCCGCGTCGACGGCGACGACGGTCTTGCGTCGGGGCCGCAGCGCGACGAACACCAGCCAGAGGCCGAGTAGCAGTGCGCCGACACCGGCGGGCACCATCCACCACTGACTCCGCAGGCCGTTGAGTGCTGCGATGGCCGTGCCGATCCACGGCGTCCCGCCGACCCAGCCCAACACGACACCTGCCTCACGCAGGGACACGACGCCGGCGAACATGACGACCAGTGCCAGCGCCACCGCAACATATCGGGCGGTGGCCGCGGCGGCCGGGGACCGGCCGGGTGCGGGAAGTGCGACGTTGTCGGCAGTCATCAACGGGTCCTCTTCGTGTCCTTGGTGACGGTGCTCAGCTGCTCTACGGTGACGTCGACGCGGTCCACCTGCAGTCCGCCCATGCTCGACAAGGTCTGCGCGACATTGCGCTGTACCGCACGCCCGACGTCCACCGCCGGCGCCGGCCACGCCACGGTCACTTTGAGATGGGCCGTGACGCGGTCGCCGGTGACCGTCAGCTGCGCTTGCGGCAGAGACCGGCCCGGGATCTTGGCGCGTCCTTCCGGGAACGGCAGCACGTCGGGAGTGTCGAGTGCGGCGCGGACGGCAAGCCGCTGCGCGACCTTCTCGCGGACGGTCAGGCTGCCGCGGGTGGCCCCGTCGTCCTCGGAGTCAGCCTGCGCCGCAACGTTTTCGACGACCTCTGGCTCAGTCACGGTCGCGCCTCTGCAACAGGGAGGCGAGATCGAGTTCGCCGTCGCGGTGTGCGCCGATCAGATAGCCCGCCACGCCGAGAAGCAACGCGATGAGAAATCCACCGAGCCCGCCGGCGGCCGCAGCGATGCCGAGTAGCAGACCGGCGACCAGACCCAGCGTCGATGAGGTCATGATGTGAACCTTCCGCGTTACGAAGTAGTACTGGCACTTAGGAATTCGTGGCCCGTGGTGAGGCGGCGCGCCCCTCGTCGCGCCGCCGCACCACGGCGGTCTACAGCAACCCCCGACCAGGCGTTGGTGTCACCGGCACGAGATCTTCGATCGTGACGTCGACAGGTAGTTCGATCAACTCGGCGACGGCCCGCTGGATCGCGGTTGCGGTCGGCCGCACCGGCACGCCGAGGACCAGACTGACGTGGACGTCGACCCGGTCGGCCCCAATCCGGACGCCGGATACCCGACGTCCCGGCAGGTAGGTCGCCACCTCGCCGAACATGCCCGCGTGCAAACCGGCCACGCCCGCCACGGCGATCACCGCCGCAGCGATGCGTTCGGCCGGGTCCTCGACAACCGCATCCCCCGTCGGGGCATCACTGGACACGGGCGGGCGCGGCGTCGGCGTCGTCGCCGCTGTCACCGTCCAGGTGCACGTCGTGGACGGTGATGTTGACCTCGGTCACCTCGAGGCCCGTCATGCGTTCGACCGCGGCGATGACGTTGCGGCGGATACCTGCAGCGAGGTCGGCGATCGCCACGCCGTACTCGGCGACGATGTCGATGTCGACCGCCGCCTGCTTCTCGCCGATCTCGACCGATACGCCCTGGCTCTGGTTGACGCTCGCGCCGGGGATCCGTTCGCGGATCGCGCCGACCACCCGCGACGCCCCGCCGCCCAGGTCGTACACGCCGCTGACCTCGCGGGTCGCGATCCCGGCGATCTTGGAGACCACCACGTCCGCAATGGTCGTCTTGCCCTGCGTGCTCACCAACGGTGAACCCTGGTACGGGCTGACTTCTTTGCCGGACGGCTCCGTGTCGGCCTGTGCGCTGGTCATCACCGCTCCCCTTTCGACGTCGTTATTGGGTAGTCGTTACTCAGAACTCGAACCGAACGTCCCATTTGAGTGATTCAGGACACATCGCAAATCTACTCAGCCGAACTTGTCTCACACAGCCCGTTGGGCATTCAATTCTGGTACGAATGCCTATATTTCACGAGCGGTGAAGCGTAGTTGAGAGCGGAGTGTGGTGACAGCGCCAACCGGTGGCGACCTACGCGACGCTGACGACGAGGCCTTGCGCGCCTCGGCGGTGGTCGGCGATCGCGAAGCGTTCGACACCATCGTCAACCGCTACGGACCAGTGCTCTACCGCTACGCGCGGCGAATGCTCGCTTCCGAGGCCGACGTCCCGGATGTCGTGCAGGACACCTTCGTTGCCGCGTGGCAGCAGATCGGCTCGTTCCGCGGAAGCTCGTCACTGCGGACGTGGCTGTTCGCGATCTGCTACCGAAAGATCGCCGACACGCACCGGCTCAAACGTGCACGACCGGTTGAGGATTGGGTACTGGAACCGCTGGCAGGACCCGACACGTCCGCGGACCCTTTCACCGCGGCATCCAATGCCGCCTTCCTGGATGCCCTCGAGCTGGCACTCGGCGAACTGCCGGTCCGCCAGCGTGCGGTCTGGATGATGCGGGAGGTCGAGCAAATGACGTTCCCTGAGATCGGCGAGGTGCTACAGCTCAGTCCCGACGCCGTGCGCGGTCACCACCTGCGGGCTGTGAAGACTTTGCGAGTTCTGTTGAGGAGGTGGCAGTGACTGAGCCTGATCCCTTCCTGCACAGCGCGGCTTCATACCTGAGAACTGTGCCCGAACCCGGCTGGGACGCCATCAGCGACAGAGTGCGCGCGGCGGTGCATGCTGCGCCGCGCGTCGGTTGGCCCGTCCGCGCGTCACGCGATACCGGTGACGGCGTCGTGTACATCACCGATCACGCGCTGCGCAGCCTGCTGGCCCGCGAGTTGCGTCGCAGCTTCGTGTGCCAGCCGACCCGAATCGCCTTCACCCTGGACGGTGCCGTGCTGCGCGCCATCGACATCGACGTCACCGGCAGCTACGGGACCCAACTTCGCGACCTCGGCGACGACATCCGGCGCTTGGTGCTGGACACCATCCGAACGATCCTCGACGACCTCGACCAGGACGGCAGCGGTCCGTCCGGACCTATCGACGTGACCATCACCGACGTCGTCGAGGGTGACCCGCTGGGGTGACCGCGGCGCCGTTCAGGTCAGCCCGCGGCGAGGTCCGTACTGGTGTCGGCGATGCCGGCGCGCTGGGCTTCGCGGTCAGCCATTCCCAACACCCGCCGTAGCCGGCCGGCGGCTGCATGCTTCGTCAACGGAGGCTCAGCGAGGCGACCGAGATCCTCCAACGACAGGTCAGGATGCTGGATTCGCAACCGAGCGATCTCGACGAAATGGTCAGGTGCCTTGTCGCCGAGGATTTCCAGCGCTCGTTGCGCCCGCACGGCCGTCGTCATCGCCGACTGCTGCGCACGGCGCTGGTTGGAGTCCACCAGTGCCGCACCTGCGGTGGCGGTGCCGGTACGGTCGCGGTACGACTGCCAGACGACATGAGTCTGTTGGGCGCCAATGAGATTCAGCAATGCGGAGATGGTGTCCGCGTCGCGCACCGTGACCCGATCAGCGCCCCGCAGCTGTCGTGCCTTCACCTGCACGCCGAGCCGTCGGGCAGCCCCTGTCAGCGCCAGGGCAGCCTCCATCCCCGGGCATTCCACCTCCAGCCCACGGGCGCGGCCGGCCAGCGCCAACGATCCGCGGGCGAGAAAGGCGCCGCGCCACACGGCTTCGGCTTCGGCCCGGCTACCGCCGACGATCTGCGCGGGCATCCCCCGGACCGGCCGTCCCCAGCGGTCGATGAGCCCGGTCCATCGGGCCACGTCTTCCGCCTGGTGGGCGATATGCACCAGGTAGCGACGCCGCGAAGCGACGCTCGGCAGCACGCGTACTTCCGCCGAAGACCCACACAGGTCTTTGAGGTCCCGGCACACGCGGTTGGCAACGGATTCGCGGTCCACGTCAGCGTCGATCACGACGCGCCCGTTGGCCACGCGGAGTCCGCCCGCGAACTGGAGCAGTGCGGTCACCTCGGCTTTGCGCGCACTCGGCAGGTGCACGACGGTGCTGGCCAACTCGTCTTTCACTCTCGGTGTCAACACCGCAAATCCCCCACAACACATTCGTTCCGTATTCGCCACCGCACCGGAAATCACGAAGGTGCCGACGATCCATTCGGTCGCCGGGACACTTCTACGCCGGGCGCACAGGCGACAAGCCGGCGCAGGTAGTTCCGCTGATCAAAGGTCAGTCGCTGCAGGTAGTTTGCCAACGCCGACGCTTCGGTGCCGTCGTCGGGCATGTTCCGGGGGAACACCACCCACACCGAGTCCTCGCCGGTCAGACCGATCTCGGCGAGGAACCCGCCACCGGCGAGCGGTTCCCCCAGCGCGCGCAGGCGCCAGCCTTGCGCCTGGAGTGCATTGGCCCACCAATACGCCACCCGCACGGGACGCGGTGGCTGACAGATCATGCCCGGGATGTGCGCGGAGTTGCGCGCCACCGGGCGCGGCTGGTTCGCCAGCGGTGAACCGCGCAGCAGCGCCAGAACCTCTGCGGTCTCTCCGGTCCATTCTGTGCAGTCGTGCTGTGGGCACCCCTGCTTTCCAACAGAATTCATTCAAGTCTCCATATCGTGCACGGCGTCTCCGTGACGTCGTGAAGCAGCAGGGTGTGCGGCTCATGGCACGGCCCCGGCCAACGCGGTCAATCCCGCGGCGGCACCAGACCAGCAACCACCGAACGTGACACCCTCACAATCGCCACTACGGCGATGTGAGCAGCGCCAAGGTCGACACGACACTCCGCGACACCCGCGGCAGAACACGAAACACTGCATCCCCCTTGAGAAGACCGGCCCCAAGCCCCCCGGCTTTACTGGCACTCAACTGATGTCACGAGAATTCCACGAACCTACCGGCGCGTCAACTCTTCGCAAACATTAGCTGACATTGCATTCACAGAAATGTGAGCTAATGTTCGTGCGACGGGCTCGCGCCCGAACAACGCCCTGTGGCATCTGGCCCAGGAACCGCACCCCCGGGCGGTCAGCATCAGGTCACGCCGGCACCACGACCAGGCCGGCATCAACTGAGTCACCGTAAGTCACTGCACTGCAGCTTGATTCGAGGGGGAACTCGATGGCCAGCAAGAATCGTCGCCAATATTCAGTGGACACAGCAACTTTCGCGGCACGTCTCAATCGATTGTTCGACACCATCTGGGCTCCCGGCCGGGGGCCGTATCGCAACTTCGAGGTCACCGAAGCGCTCGACCGACGCGGGCACCGGCTGTCGGCCCCCTACCTGTCGCAACTGCGCTCGGGTATCCGGAGGTACCCGTCCCCGCGCACCGCGGTGATGTTGGCAGAGTTCTTCGGCGTCGAGGTCGAGTACTTCGACCCCGATACCAGTTATGCGCGTGCGCTCGACGCGGAACTGGACTGGCTCGATGTTGTCCACGACAAGAGTGTCCGCGAACTCACCACGGCACTCCTGACGCTGACGCCCAGCCAGCGTGACGACCTGCTCGAGCAGGCCGGCGCATATCAATTCGACTGTATGGCAACCATTGCCGAGCAGATGGAGGTGCTGCCGCCGACCGTCGTCGTCACGGGGCGACCCAACCGTCGGGCCGCACGGGCCGGGTGTGCTCGGGCTTGATCTCGTCGCCCCCGGGCGATTGATACCGCAATCTCGGCAATGCCGCACCGGTACGCGAGTCGACGTACGCCGTGCGCGGCTCGTCGTCGGTGAACGCGTTGTCCGCACCCCATTCCCGCAACGCGACCATGAGGTGAAAGAGCTTCTCCCCCTTGGGCGTGAGTACGTATTCTCGATAGGACGAGCCGCCCGCGTCGGGACGCAACTCCATCACCCCGGCTTCGACCAGGTGCTGCAGACGTCCCGACAGGATGTTCTTCGCGACGCCGAGGCTGCGCTGGAACTGCGAGAACCGCGATAACCCTTCGAAGGCATCGCGAAGGATCATCAACGTCCACTTGTCGCCGACGATGTCGACGGTGCGCGATACCGGACAGGTCGATCGAGCCAGTCGACTGCTCATGACACCCCTCAGATTCATGTGGTTGCACTTTGCAACCACATTGCTTATGGTCTGGTTGCAATCTAGTACCACTTTCTCGGATGCTCCAGAGGGACGGCCCATCGAATGTCGTGCACGACCGAAACCGATACCCGGCAGATACAGACCATCGGCACCGGGATGGCCCTGCTCCTGGCCTTCGTCAGTGGCGCCGCGGTGGCCAATGTCTATTACGCTCAACCACTTCTGGACAACCTCGGCTTGCAGCTGCACATGTCCGCGGCTCAGTTGGGCTGGGTCACAACGGCGACGCAGGGTGGCTACCTGCTCGGGCTGATCCTGGTGGTGCCGCTGGGCGATCGCTTCGACCGGCGCCGCATCATCCTCGTGCAACTCGCGGTGACCGCGCTGGGACTTCTCGGGGCTGCTGTCGCGCCGTCGGCGTGGACGTTCCTCGCGTGCTGCGCACTCTTCGGCGCGGCCTCGACGGTTGTCCAGGTGATCACCGCGTTCGCCGCGGCAACCAGCCCGCCCGACCGGCGCGGGCGCACCGTCGGCGTCGTCACGACCGGTGTGGTACTCGGAATCCTGTTGGCCCGCACTGTTTCCGGAGCCATCGCCGGCTTGTGGGGCTGGCGCGCGGTGTTCGTCGTGGCGACACTTGTCATGGTGGCGGTCAGCGGTTGGCTGGCCGCGACACTCCCTCGCGACACCGTTGAGAAAGTCGCCGTGCCCTACCGTCGGGCAATCACCTCCGTCGTCGCCCTCACCCGGAGTGACAGGGCATTTCGGGTGCGAAGCCTCATCGGCGGACTGATGTTCGCCAGCTTCGGCGCCGCATGGGGATCGATGGCACTTCCGCTCGCCGCGCAGCCGTGGCACCTGACCGCGACACAGATCGGACTGTTCGGCATCGTCGGCGCCGCCGGGGCACTCGGTGCGTCGGGTGCGGGCCGGTGGGCCGACGCGGGTCACGCCCAGCTCGCCACCGGCGGGATGCTCGTCGTGTTCCTCGCCTCGTGGCTTGCCATCGCCCAGGCCCCGAGCTCGCTGCTACTGCTCGGAATCGGTTTGATTGCACTCGATTTCGCGGGCGAGGCACTGCACGTCATCAACCAGCACATCATCGTGGAGTCCGATCCGACAGCGACCACCAGCCTCATCGGCGGCTACATGGTCTATTACTCGATCGGTACGGGTCTCGGCGCCATCGCCGCCACCGTCGCGTACGCGCACGCCGGATGGAGCGGCACGAGCGTGGTGGGTGCCGTGTTCGCACTGGCCGCCCTCGGTGTGTGGATCGGCGACCGGCTCAGGTGATGGCCAGCGCGCTGCGGCAGCGGTCGAGCAGGCCGGCGAGCTCCTGGATTTTCGGGTTCGCAAGCGCGATCCGGATGGCGTTGGGTGCGGTACCTCCGATCGCGAAGGCGTCGCCGGTCGAGACGAGGATGCCGGTCTGAGCCAGGCGGTGAGCGGCCTGATCGCTGCGGATCTCCGCAGGCAGCTGGAGCCAGCCCGAGTACGACGCCGGATGAGCCTGATAGTCGAAGCCTTCGAAGGCGCGTCGCGCGATGGCCTGCCGTTCCCGCGCGTCTTCACGCCGGGCCTTCTCGAGCCGCGACACGGTACCGTCGCGAATCCAGCGGGTGACAAGAGCCGTTGCGAGAGAACTGGTTCCCCAACTCGTGGCTCGCAGCGCCCGGACCAGCCGGCTGCGATCCGCGGCCGGTGCCACCAGATACCCGGCGCGCAGACCTGTAGCGAGATTCTTCGAGAAGCTCCCCACGTAGAAGGTCCGTTCCGGCGCAAGCGTCTGGATGGGTGCGGGCGCGGCAGGCGCCAGGAACGCATAGGTGGCATCCTCGATGATGGCGAAGTCGTACCGGCGGGCCAATGCGGCGATGTGTTGTCGCGCAGCGGAATCCAGGACGAATCCGAGTGGGTTGTGCACGGTCGGCAACACGTACAGAACGGCGATCTTGCGCCGCCGAGCGAGCCGGCCGAGCGACTCGAGGTCCGTGCCGTCCGGCCCGCACCGCACTGCCGCCAGATCCAGACGGCGGCTGTCGGCGAGCAGCTTGAGCCCCGGGTACGTGACGGCATCGGCGGCCAGCGTCGACCCCGGGTCGGTCACCGCGGTGAGGACGACGTCGAGTGCGTGTTGCGCACCGGCGGTCAAGAGCACATTGCCCGGCGGGACATCGAGTCCGCGATCGAGCAGATGGGTGGCCACGGCGGCAGCATCGACAGTACGGCCACCCGGCGGCTGCTGGAGCAGCAGCGCCCCCAGGTCACCTTCGGCCGCCAGGTCGCGGAGCGCATGACGGAGCTGCTCCGACTGCTCGGTCGCGAGAGGCTGGTTGAAGGACAGGTCTGCGACGCGCGCGCCGGCCGGCAACCGCAGCGGCTCCAGGCCCGCAAAGCCACTGAGATCCCTTACGTACGTACCTCTTCCGGGCTCCCCCACCACAAGGCCCGCCGCCGTGAGTTCGCGGTACACCTTGGTGGCCGTGGGCAGCGCGATCCCGCGCTCCAGTGCCAGCTCACGATGGGTCGGCAGTCGCGTTCCCGCCGGCAGGTCACCGGCACGGATGGCGGCAGCGATCTCATCGGCGACGATCTTGTAGCGCTCCGTCCGCACCGCGGTCCTTATCCCTATGACAATCTGTTGATTGCATCAGTTTAAGGATCGTAGGTTCGGGTGTCAGCCGCTCCCGGCTGCAACCCCGAGGAGAAACAGATGCCCGATACCGAAGCCGACCAGCTGCCCGTGCTGGAGTTCCTGCAGCGGCGCCTGGCGGGTACCTCGCAGCCGGACGACCGTACTCATATGAGATATCCAACGGCGATCTCGCAGCTGCTCGACTTCGAGATCACCGAAATCGGTTCCGGCACTGCGTCCGTGACCGTCAAGGTCGACGCGGACCGGCACGGCAATCAACAGGGGACGGTGCACGGCGGGTTCCTCGTCGAGCTCGCCGACGCGGCGATCGGGACGGCGCACTCCACGCTCATGCGACCGGCTGAGTCGTTCACGAGCATCGACCTACGCGCGGTGTTTTTGCGTCCGGTGTGGAGTGACACGCTGACCGCCCGCGCCGTCCCAACGCACTCGGGCAAGACGATCACGCACTACCACTGCGACATCGTGCGCCAGAGTGACGGCAAGACCGTCGCCACCGCCACGAGCACCGTCATGACGCTGGTCGGTGACCGGGCGTCCGGACGCTGACCACGACGGGCCTGCCGGCCTACTTCGGCCGGTGGCGGGTGAGGCTGGGCAGCAGCACATCGTCGACCATGATGCGCACCGTCTCTTCGGTGGGTGGCCGATCGGAGACGAGCGCCCGGAACACCAGGTATCCGGGCAGTACGTCGAAGATCTCCTCGTCGATGGCTGCGGCGTCGATCTCGCCGCGTTCGACAGCGTCGGCCAGGACACCGTCGATCACCAACTTGCGCTGTAGGACGAACTTCTCCTGCATGACCGACTGGAGGCCGGGGCTGTGTGACATCTCGTTGAGCACAGCCCGCATGGTCCGGGTATGTACCTGAGCCTGCTCGCAGACGGACCGGCCGATCTCGAGGAGATCTCCACGGAGCGAGCCGGTGTGCGGCGGCACCGCCGAGTTCCGGGTGCCTTCGATGAAGGCGGCCAACACCAGGTCGGCCTTCGATGGCCAGCGCCGGTACATCGTCGCCTTGCTGGCCTTGGCCCTGGTCGCCACCGCTTCGACGCTCAGCCGGTCATACCCGTGCTCCTGCAACAACTCCAGCGTGATCGCCAGCAGTTCGGCTTCGCGCTCACTCCACGGGCAGCTCGAGGCATCGCACATGTCGCCCGACATCGCCACACCTCTTCCTGATCGCACACAGATGGAATACCAGAGTTACACCACGGTGTTGCACCTCGTTAAGGCATTGAGCGCAGGGTTTTGCTCATATGTCAACCCGGTTGCGATCGCGCGTACGGTACCGTACCGTTCTCCGTTACGGGACGATTTGACGAGATCGCTGCGGCTCTTCGTCATCGGGGGCGTCGAAAGGCTGTGGCTTGAGCAAGTTTTCGGTGAGCAAGTTGGCACGCCGGCAGTGGATCGCCATCGTGGCGATTGTCGTGGTCGCCTTGGTCGCATTCAGTGTCGACCGATTGCGGGGCATCTTCGGCTCCGACAACGAGATATCGCGGCCCGGATCAGAAGCCCTGGAGAACACGGGCTACAACCCGAAAAAGGTGCTGTTCGAGGTATTCGGCACGCCCGGATCCGTGGCCACCATCAACTTTCTGGACATCAATGCGCAGCCGCAGCGCGTCGAGAACGTCACCCTGCCGTGGTCGCAGGAGCTGACGACCGACGACCCGACCATGTACGCCGACCTGCGCGCCCAGGGTGACGGCAGCACCATCGGGTGCCGCATCACCGTCAACGGCATCGTCAAGGACGAAAGGTCCACGAACCACGTGAACGGATACATCTCGTGCCTGGACAAGACCGCATGAGCGAGCACCGGACCGATCCCGCCGTCGAGGGCTCCCTGCCGGCCCGCCTCATCCGCAAGCTGTCCCTACCGATCCTGCTGATCTGGATCGTCATCGCCGCCGGCTCCAACACCATCGCACCGCAGCTCGAGGTGGTCGGCTGGGAACGCTCGGTCGGGCAGAACGCAGCCGATGCGCCGGGCATTCTCGCGATGCGGCACATCGGCGAGGTCTTCCACGAATTCGATTCCGACAGTGCGGCAATGCTCGTCATCGAGGGCGACCAGCCGCTCGGGCCCGAGGCACACAACTACTACGACGGCTTGGTGAAGCGGCTCCAGGCCGACAAAGAGCACGTCGAACACGTCCAGGACTTCTGGGGTGACCCGCTCACCGCCGGCGGCTCCCAGAGCAAGGACGGCAAGGCCGCCCTGACGCAGCTGTATCTGCGCGGCAATCAGGGCGAGGCGATGTCGAACATCTCCGTGGACGCCGTGCGCAAGATCGTCGCCGATGATCCGCCGCCGCCCGGTATCCGGGCCTACATCACCGGCGCTTCGCCATTGGTGACCGACAACTTCGAGGTCGGCAGCGCGGGCACCAACGAGGTCACCGGTGTCACGTTCCTGGTCATCGGCATCATGTTGCTCTTCGTCTACCGATCACTGGTGACGATGCTGATCGTCCTGCTGACGGTGGCCGTCGAGCTCATGGCGGCCCGCGGTGTCGTGGCCGTTCTCGCCCATGCCGGCGTCATCGGTCTGTCCACTTACGCGACGAACCTGTTGACCCTGCTGGCCATCGCGGCGGGCACCGACTACGCCATCTTCGTCGTCGGCCGCTACCAGGAGGCGCGCGGCAAGGGCATGGACCGAATATCGGCCTACCACGACATGTGGCACGGCACGGTCCACGTCATGGTGGGCTCCGGCCTGACGATCGCCGGCGCCGTCGCGTGCATGAGCTTCGCCCGGCTCCCCTACTTCCAGACCCTCGGAATCCCCGCGGCCATCGGGGTTCTCGTGACGTTGGCGGCCGCGCTGACGCTGGGCCCCGCGGTCTTGTTGATCGCCACCCGCTTCGGACTGATGGAGCCCAAGGTCGCCCAGCGGGCGCGCGGCTGGCGCAAGATCGGTACCGCCATCGTGCGCTGGCCCGGACCGATCCTCGTGGTCACCGGCGCGATCGCGCTCATCGGGGTGTTCGCCCTGCCCGGCTTCGAAGTCAGCTACGACAACCGCCCGTACATCCCCGCCAGCGCACCCGGCGTCGTCGGTATGGAAGCCGCCGAAAGGCATTTCACCGAGGCCCGCATCAACCCCGAGCTCGTGATGATCGAAGCCGACCACGACATGCGGAATCCGGCGGACATGCTGATCCTCGAGCGCGCGGCCAAGGCCGTGCTGCACACACCGGGAATCGCTCTGGTGCAATCGATCACGCGCCCGCTGGGCACGCCGATCACGCACAGCTCCATCCCGTTCCAGATCAGCGCATCCAGCGCGAGCCAGATCATGAACCTGGGCTACCAGAAGGACCGGGCCAACGATCTGCTGAAGCAGGCGGGCGAGATCGACAATACGATCGGCGTGCTCAAGCAGCAGCTCTCGCTGCAGAAGCAGAGCGCGGCAGCGACCCATGAGCAGGTCGAGGCGTTCCACGACACCGTCGTCACGGTCAACGATCTGCGCAACAAGCTCGCCGATTTCGATGACCAGTTCCGACCGTTGCGGAACTACTTCTACTGGGAACCGCACTGCTTCGACATCCCCATGTGCGCGGCGCTGCGGTCGGTGTTCGACTCGCTGGACGGTATCGCCGATCTTTCCGACAAGTTCGGCAACATCACGGCCAGCCTCGACAAGTTGGACGCTCTGCAGCCGCAACTGGTCGCGCTGATCCCGCCGCAGATCGCCATCCAGGAACGCAATCGTGAACTGACGCTGTCGAATTACGCGACCACGGGTGGCACCAACTCCCAGAGCGACGAGGCCCTGAAGAACGCGACGGCCATGGGCAAGGCGTTCGACGACGCCAAGAACGACGACACGTTCTACCTGCCGCCCGAGGCCTTCGACAACGCCGACTTCAAGCGCGGGCTCAAGCTGTTCCTGTCACCCGACGGCAAAGCGGCGCGCATGATCGTGACGCACCAGGGCAACCCCGCCAACCCCGAGGCCATCCCGCACATCAACGCGATCAAGGACGCGGTGTTCGATGCCCTCAAGGCGACACCCATGTCGGACGCCAAGATTTACATCGCAGGTATCGGCTCCACCAACAAGGACATTCAAGAGGGCACCAAGTACGACCTGTTGATCTCCGCACTGGCGGCAGTCGCGCTCATCCTGCTGATCATGGTGATCGTGACCCGCAGCATCGTCGCCGCGGCCGTCATCGTCGGTACCGTCGTGCTGTCGCTGGGCGCATCGATCGGTTTGTCGGTTCTGGTGTGGCAGTACATCTTCGGCATCCATCTGTACTGGGTCGTGGTGCCGCTCGCGATCATCCTGCTGTTGGCGGTCGGCGCCGACTACAACCTGCTGCTGGTGTCCCGGTTCAAAGAGGAGATGCATGCCGGCCTCAACACCGGCATCATCCGGTCGATGGGTGGCACCGGCAGCGTCGTCACGGCAGCCGGTCTGGTGTTCTCGGCGACGATGGCCGCGTTCATCTTCAGTCCACTGGTGATCCTCGGGCAGATCGGCACGACCATCGGCCTGGGTCTGCTGTTCGACACGTTGGTGGTGCGCTCGTTCATGACACCGTCGATCGCCGCACTACTGGGCAAGTGGTTCTGGTGGCCGCAGATCGTGCGCCAGCGCCCGGTTCCCGCCCAGTGGCCATCGCCGGCCCAGAAGTCCGACGACGACGACCTGTCGCTCAGCGAGCGCTGACGGAAGGGAGCTGGACGACGTGCGCGCCGGCACGTCGTCCGGAGAACACGCAGTCGGCGAGCGACAGTCCGCTCACGTAGGAGTTGGCGCAGATGCCGAGCGCGGTGCGTCCTGCCGCGAAGAGGCCGTCGATCGCTTGTCCCTCAGGGGTTTTCACGGCGCCGGTGTCTTCGTCGACGATGAGGCCGCCGAGGGTGAACATCGGGCACGGGTTGATCAGGCTGCGCTTGATCGAGATCGCGATCAGCGAGTAGGGCCCCTGTTCGATGGGGTGGACGTATTCGGCCGGCTTGCCCATCGGATCCGGGCGCCCCGCTGCCGCCGCCTCGTTGTGCTCGGCGACGGTCCGGCGCAGTCCCGCCGCGTCGACGCCCGCCTTGGCGGCGACGGCCTCGATGGTGTCGGCCTCCACGCGATCGGCCCGCAGCATCGCCTCCATCTGCACGCGCTGGAACCAGATCGCCTGCTGCGGTAGCTGTTTGCGCGCCTGTTCGAGCAACGTGCGGTCGGCCAGGACCCAGCCCCGGCCGTTGTGGCCCTGCACCATCGCGTTGCCGATGGCTGCGCCGTACCGGGTTTCGTCGACGAAGCGCTGTCCGTGTTCGTCGACGACAAGCCCGCCGAGCATCGCACTGGGCGGCGTGATGAACCGCCACGCGGATACGTTGTCCAGGCGGTCCACGGCCGCGCCGACGTCGACAGCCAACTGCATGCCGCTACCGTCGTCCGCACTGGTGCCGAGCTGCAGGCCATCGCGATAGCCCGGAGCGTGCTGCTCGATCAGTTCGCGATTCGCGATATAGCCACCGGCACAAAGGATCACGCCTTTGCGGGCAAGGATATCGACCGTCTGGGCGTACCGGCGCTCGATGGCGGCCAGACGCCGCTCCATCACCGCGCGCAGCGGCGGGTAGTAGATGCCCGGCTTCACGGCGAGCGCGCCGTACATCGCGTAGCGCCGCTGCACCCACGCCGGGGCGTGCGCCAAGGTGTTCGTCCGGACCCCTACGACCCGACCGGCAGCGTCGGTCAGCAGTGTGTCGGCGCGCGTGTGGAACATCGTGCGCACGCCCGCCCGGCGCGCTGACGCCGCCAGTGGGTGATAGATCTTCTTGCCCGAAGCACCCGGCCCCTTGGCCCGGTGACCGCGCTGCACCGGTGGGGTGAGCGCACGGAAGTGTCCGGAGTTCTCGCTCCCCGAGTAGTACAGGTAGTACTTGTTGTTGGGGTACGACGTCTTGTACGGGCACACCGATGCTTCGAACGGCACGCCGTGTGCGGTGAGCCAGTCGATCATCGCGGGGCTGCCGTCGACGAACCGCCGCAGTGTTTCCGGCCGCACCGAGTCGCCGACCTCGGCGTGCAGGTAGGTGTACATCGCGTCGGCACTGTCGTCGATGCCGGCCTGGCGCTGGACCCACGTGCCACCGCCGGCGTAGATGATCCCGCCGGACACCTGCGTGGCACCGCCCCCGTTGAAACGGTCGATGGCAAGAACGTCCGCGCCCTGAGCGCGCGCTTCGAGCGCCGCCGACACGCCCGCGGCTCCGTAGCCGACCACAACGACGTCTGCGGTGACGCTGCTCATGTTGATCACTCCCGACCTTGCACCTAGAACTAGTGGTTTAGACTCTGAGTACAACATATCAGTTTGGATGTCGGTTCCACGGTCCCAGAATTCCGCCGGCGTGCTGCTCGTACACTTCGATTCGTGGTTGAGCAGACGGGACGGGCCGTGCCCGCGGCGGTGGCGAGCAAGCTCTATGCCGCGGCCGACCTGATCGCCGCCAAAGGCCTGGAAAACACGAAGATCGAAGAGATCGCCGCCGCATCCGGCGTGCCGAAGGCCACGCTGTACTACTACTTCACCGGCAAGGACGACATCCTCGGTTTTCTGCTGCGGGATTCACTGGGCGACCTGGCTCGTGACGTTGCCGCTGCCGCCGACTCCGCCGGTAGCGGCAAGGAGCGGCTCGTCGCGGTCATCACCGCGCAGGTGGCGCACACGATGAACCGGCCGGGCACCAGCATGGCGCTGGTCGGCGACCTGGGCCGCGCCATCCGCCTCCCCGACCTGGCCTCCGCCGTCCAGGACGCGTTCTACGAACCCATCGCGCGTGTGCTCGAGGCCGGTGCCGCCGACGGCACCCTGAAACGTGTCGCGGAGCCACACACCGATGCGGTCAGCATCTTCGGCGCGGTCATGATGACAGCGCTGTTGCACAACGCCGTCGGCTCGGGAAAGACGCAGCGCGACGTCGCCGGTGCCGTCATCGACTTCGTCCTGAACGGCGTCGCGCCGGCGAGCTAGGCACGCCGCCAGCGCCGGCATCGTGCCGTGGGTGGCGATCGATACCTACCCCGGGAGTAGGAAGCACCAGGCCGATCTCCGACCGCAGCACGATCCGGGCCGCCCCCTGACCTTCATAGGCTGTTGAACACGCAGTGCGTCAATCTATTTCACGCACGGACAAGAAGGTTCACAGTGACCACCGCAGCAACTACCCGGGCCGCAATCGCGCGAGCCGTGGTCATCTCAGCGGCAATGAGTGCAACCTTGACGACGGTGGCCACGTCGGCATCCGCATCGCCTGCCCATCGGATGCTCCTGCTCGCCAACATGCACACGTGCGACTTTCAACTGGTGACTACGCAATTGGGTCGCGCGAGCGCAAGACCCTTCGCCAAGATCACCTCGGATGGGCACATCGCGGTCGCGCACATCGACGTGACGAACGGCGCCGACGACGCGCGCTACGTCGTGCGGGTGATCCCCGCACCACACGCGGCGCTGGGCTGCCTGGCCGGTGATCCCAGCATCACCACCGGGACACTCGTCACCGATGCCTACGGCAGCGGCAGCGTCACACTGCAGGCGCCCATCCCGGCCGGCACCACCGGCATGTGGCTGGCAGTGGACCTGCCGTCGGCTCACTCGCAAGTTCCGGCGGAGTTCTACAGCAGCAACTACATCGCGCCGGTCTGATCAGTACGAACCATCGCGCGTGACAACAACTTTCATCGTGGGCTCCGCCAGCGCGTCGATGGCGTCGTCCCACGCGGCATGGGTGGTGGTGACGAGCGTGGGGTCGAACTCGCCGGCTGCGACGAGTTTCAGCACCTCGGGAATCGCCGGGCGGACGTGTGCACGTCCGGCGTGCAGGGTGCAGCAGCGCGAGTACATCGCGAACATCGGGATCTGCGGATCCTGAAGGTACACAGAGGTACTCGTGCACACCCCATCGGCAGCGGTGCTGTTCAGCGCACAACGAAGTCCGGCTTCGGTGCTACTGGAGTCCACCGTGATCGCGAAACTGCCGACCTTTCGGGCCGGTACACCGTCCACCACCGCCGCACTGTATTTCTCCGCGATGGACAGCCGCTGCGGGTCGGTGTCGACATAGGTCACCGATCCGGCCCCCGCCGCCACTGCGAGCCCAACCGCATACAGCCCGATCGAGTGCGGCCCGCCCGCGCCGCCGACCACCAGGACTTCCGCGCCTGGCTCAGCGGCTAGTTGAGGCCCGACGGCCCGCCAGGCGTCCGGGATGTTGTCGCTGGCACTGGCGACGACGGCGGGGTCGACACCGGGCGGCACGGGGACCAGCATGGCGTCGGCGTGCGGAACCCGGACCCGATCAGCGAGCAGACCGCCCCACTGCAGCCCGCCCATCTGCCCCAGCCCGAAAGTCGACATCCTGGGATGGCTCGCACAGTTGCCGGTGCGCCCGCGTCGGCACGGTTCGCAAGTGCCGCATGAGATTTGGAACGGTACGACGACCAGATCCCCGATCGCCACGCTGTGTACGTCGGCGCCGATTTCGATGACCTCAGCGACACCTTCATGCCCCAACGGATACGGACCCGGCAAGGGATAGCCGCCCCGGAGGACGAGCGTGTCGAGGTCGCATGTCGCGACCGCCACCGGCCGAACGATGGCCTCCCCGGGGCCGGTGAGTACCGGGGCGGCGACATCATCCCACCGCAACGAGCCGGTACCGAGCAAGGTCAGAGACTGCATCAATGACATAGGACGAGTGTCTTAGTATGACGTTTGTCTTGTCAAGCTATTCTTTCTCGATGCCCCGCATCTCCGATTCGCGCGATCGCATCGTCCGCTCGGCCGCAACGCTGTTCCGGCGTCAGGGTTTTGCCGCCACGGGATGGCGTCAGGTCATTGCCGAAAGCAGCGCACCATGGGGATCGCAGGCCCACCACTTCCCCGGCGGCAAAGAGCAATTGGCCGGCGATGCGTTGACCGGCGCGGCGGCGGAGTACGAGCAGATGCTGCGGTACGCGATGTCACAGCACGGGCCGGCCGACGCCGTCCGCATGTGGACCAAAGTCGGTGCGCGCGAACTCGAACGCAGCGGCTGGGCGGACGGCTGCCCGATCGCCACGGTGGCCCTCGAAACCTCCGCCCAGTCCGAGACGATCGGCGCGGTGTGCGATCGAGCTTTCACCAGCTGGCGGAAGGTGATCGCCGAAGCCCTGACCGCGGCAGGGCTGTCAGGTGACGAGGCCGCCGACGTGGCCCTGACCGTGCTGGCCGGAATAGAAGGCGGGCTCCTACTCGCCCGCGCGGGCCGCGACGGCAGCGCGCTGACCACGGTCGGTCAGCAGTTGGCCGGACTCATCGAGTCGCGGATCGCCGCCGTAGCCGGGGCCTAGGGTATTCCGCCTAGGACGCACCGATTCCCTTGACGAGCAGGACGACGGCATCCGACCCGGCCCGGCGGTCGACCGAGATTTCCTGATACTCAGGTGAATTCGCCCATTCACGGAACGACGACTCGTCGGGGAACGACATCAGGACCACCTTCTCGCGATCCCAGTCGCCTTCGATGACCGCGGGCGCCTCGTCGGCGGCGAGGATGGTTCCCGCGTACTTCGCGAAGATGCCCATGAACCGGCTCTGATACCTGTCGTAGGCGGGCCGATCCGTAAACCGAAGCTGCGCAATGGCATACACCGTCATGCAGGCACGGTACCCCGTCGGCGCCGTCAGACTCCGGTCCAGGCGCTGGCAATCCGCTTGCCGATGTCGACGACTTTCGCCTGCTGCGCCTCGGGCGCTTCGATCCGGCGGCCGACCTGCTTGGCGATGACGCGCTTGATCTCCGAGTCGACATCGGCCACGATCCGCAGGAGCTCGCCCCGCAGCGTCTGGGACGTCACGTTGACGGTGATGTCTTTGCGATGCGGCTTCGGGATATCGATGATGAGCAGCAGCGGTTCCGCGGCGCGTGCGGTGGCGATCAGCGCGATCTCGCCCGTCACCTCGAAACGGGAGCGGTCCACGCGCAGGTCGATGAGCAGATCGATGTCCAGCGGAATGCGAACGTCGAACGCGATCATGTCGCCGTCTCTACGTGTCACCTGTGGTTGCTCGATGCTGACCCGCGCCGTCACCCGCGCGATCCCGGCCGGCCCCGCGGGAAACGGCCCGAGCTCGAAGGTGTCGCCGGCCATCGTGCCGAAGCCCTCGGCCACGCGGTCAGCGGTGACCGCGATCTCGAAGAACTTTCGGCCGAACTCCTCGTACGTGGCGTAGTCGTGCGTCGACATGGGCACCGGGTCAGTCGACGGTGTGCACGATCAAGATGTCGATCTTGGCCTTACGCGCAACGTCGGCAGGCACCGAGCCCAACAGGCGTCCCGCTGTCGTGTTCAGTCCGACATCGCCGACGACGATCAGGTCGGCGTCGACGTCTCGTGCCAGCGTGGTCAGTGCTTCCACGGGCGCACCGATCACCGACCGCTCCACGACATCCTGTGCGCCCGCGCCACGCGCGAGTTCGCCGGCGTCGCGGAGAATCTCGTACACGTGCGCGTCACCGTGCACCCGGTATCCGGCGTCACGCCCGAGGACATCCTCGGCCCGCCGATCACTGGCCTTTTCCGGTGCGGCCGCTCGCGCCCAGCTCCCCTTCTCGACTTCGTGGAAATGGGCCGTCGCAATCACCAGTTTGGCGCCCTGCTGAGCGGCGAACATGGCGGCGTGCTCGACTGCCTTCATCGACGAGTCTGAGCCGTCAGTCCCGACGAGAACGGTCCGATAGCTGCCCATGGCTGTCTCCTTACGGGAGTGAGGTCGAGACGACAGTAGCGCGGATACGCCGGTTGACGTGGGCTTTTGACGTTCATCACCGGTGGGCGACGCCAGCAGCTCCCCCGTTCGGTGGACAGCGATTTCCTCCCCCTCATCAACCATTCGCCGGACAGACCCGCGGCGGCCCGAGCGAGACGCTGTAGGCATCGCTGAACCGCGAGGCCACCGACTCGTCCGGGAAGGACATCACCATGACCGCCATGTCGATCGACACCATCGGACCGGAGCCGGTCGACCGCCCGGACGTCGCCCGATCCGCTGCCAAACGCCGCGTGATCATCCGGACCGTCCTCGAGATCGGCACCCCGTTGGTCGCCTTCTACGGCCTTCGTGCCACCGGGCATTCCGAGTACTTCGCATTGTTGGCCGCGACGATCGTCGCCGGTATCCCGGTGGCATACGGGCTTGTGAAAGCTCGTCAGCTCGATCCGTATTCCGGATACCTCATGTTGATGTTCGGCCTGACCCTGGCGGTCGCACTGGTCACCACCGATCCCCGGCTGGTGCTGGCCGGGCAGACGCTCGTCGGCGGCGTGGCGGCCGCGGTGTTCCTGGCGAGCTGCGTGCTCGGAAAGCCCATGACGCACTTCGTCGCAGCCCGATTCATGCCGGCGGCCACGACGCACACCCCGACCGCCGCACTGCACGCGTTGCACATCCGGCTGAGTGCCGTGGTCGGCGTCGGCCTGCTGATTCAGGTCGCCGTCCTGCTGGGCATCATCTTCACGTTCCCGTTCGACGTCGCCAACGGCTTGGTCAACGTCGTCGGGTCCGTCGTCGTTCTGGTCATCGGCGCGGTGGTGGCCCTCATGGTCCGTCGCTTCAAGCAGTCCTTGGCCGGCTGAGCCGGCGCTGCCGCAACAGACCCTGCGCCGCTTCGACGCAGGGTCTGAGCCGTTCTGCGGGGCCGACGCCGGCCAACGCCAGTGCGCGTTGTGGTACTTCCAGTCCGATGACGACGTCGTCGGGAAGTGCCGCAAGGATTTCCGCCAGCGGCAGCTCACCCTCCCCCGGCACCATCCGTTCGAACATGGCTTCTTCGGCATAGTTGTCGGTCTGTGGCGCCAGGGTGGTGTCGCAGAGTTGCCCGTAACCGATCCGGTCTGGAGTGAGCGCGGAGATGTCCCCGGCGCCCGAACCCGACCGCACCAGGTGCATGGTGTCGACGAGGAGCCGGACGTCGGGCCGCGAAACCTGTTGGAGCACAGCAATTGCAGTGGACAGATCACCGATCGTCAGGCCTGGCACGGGTTCGATGACGGTCTCGATCTGCCGCTGGGCGGCGAGTTCTGCAAGGGTGCCCACCTGATCGCAGGTGCGGTCGAGGTCCGGATCGAGGCTGACCACGTTGATGCGCGGCACCCCCAGCTCGGCCATCAGGTCGAGATCCCGCGCGAATGACCGCATGTCGGCGCCGGGCAGCACGAGGAATCCGTCCCCCAGCGAGATGCTGACGCCGCGGTGATCCATGGCGGCCAGCAGGTCTGCCCGCAGCCGACTGTCGTCCAGGAGCGAGAACGGTGGATAGCCCAGTGGCAGCACGGCGAGGGTCCGGAGGAAGACCGTGATGTACCGGCACCCGAGATCCGCGGCCAGATCCACGAATTCGAGGGGCGGCAGGCCGAATGCACTCAGTGCCTCGATGCCGAGCCGATCCCCAGGCGGTGTCATGCCGGCTCCCGCACCGGAAGTCCGGCGGCCCGGTAGACGGCATCGATGACGGTCATGTTCTCGACCGCATCCTGTGGCGTGGTCTTGACCGGTTCGCCGCGCAATACCGCACCGGCGAAGGCGTCCAGCTGATAGCTGTAGGACGCGCGCCGTGGAAATCGTTCCACGCGTTTGCCGTTCGCGGTGCGGACCGCGAGGCGGTGGTACAGCTGGGGCAGCACGGGATTGAGGACCCGCAGCTCGCCGTGCTCTCCGATGACCCGCGCGCTCATCGCGAGCAGGCTCGTCGACCACATACTGCAGCGCATGCGGCCGGTGTGCCCTGCGGGGTAACGCAATTCGGCCGTCATGGCGCGGTCGACCTGCCCGTCCCGGAGTTTCGCCTGCGCCGATACCACCTCGGGAGTACCGCCGCCGAAGATGCGCGCCATGTGGATGGCGTAGCAGCCGCCGTCCATCGTCGCGCCACCAGCGAGCGCGTAGTTGTACCGGATGTCGGAGAACTTGGGCAGCGGAAAGCACATCGCCGTCTCGACGTGCTGCAGCTTCCCCAATTCACCTGAGCCGATGATCTCCTCCACTCGCAGCGCCAGCGGGTGGTAGCGGTAGTGGAACGCCTCCATCACCACGGGGTCTGTCGCCGCCGCCCGCTGTGCGATGTCCTGGGCCTCAGTTGCGTTGGCGGTGAACGGTTTTTCGCAGAGCACATGTTTACCGGCGTCGAGGGCGGCCCGGATCCACCTGCCGTGCAGGCCATTCGGTAGCGGGATGTACACCGCGTCCACCTCGGGATCCGCGATCAGCGCGTCGTAACTCCCATATGCGGTACCGATGCCGTGACGCGCGGCGAACTGGTCGGCCCGCGCGGTGTCACGTGCGGCCACCGCCGCCACGACGACATCGCTGCGGCCCCTCGCCGGTTTGATGAGCGCCAGCGGCGCGATCCGGGCCGCACCGAGAACGCCGATCCGCACCGGCGGGGCCGTCGCCGTCACCTGCTGCCGCCCAACAGGTCTCGTGACTGCAGTGCCAGCCACAGCTGCGCGATATCGGCGGTATCGGTCAGATGGGCACCGGTGAGTTCTTCAACTTTGTGGATGCGGTAGAGCACCGTCTGGCGGTGCACGTTCATCGCTTCGGCAGTGCGCTGCCACGACCGTTGGTTGGCCAAGAACGCCTCCAGAGTTTCGACGAGCCCCGTCCGGTGCTGCGCATCGTGTTCGATGAGCGGACCCAACCACCGCTCCACCATGGCCTGGGCATCGTCCACCCCACCCACGCCCAACCACGAGGTGGCGCTGCCGTACCGAACCAGTCGCGCGTCGGTCCGTTGCGCGGTGCCCAGCGCCCAGGTCGCTTCGCGCGCCGATTCCGCGGAACGAGCCACCGATTGCAGCGCCCGGCTGGCACCGACCCTGGCGTTCGGACCGAGCGATGCGACGATGGCGTCGACGGCTTCGTCGGTACCGGGGACGACGGCGTGGGCGACGCCCGAACGAAATGCCGTCACGTGCGGAATCCGGCGGCGCCACAACGCCACATGGAGATCCCGTAGCCGTCGTTCATCGGCACCGGTTGCCGAGACGAACACCGAGTGCGTCGGATCGAGTCCCAGGGACAGCAATTGGCGACGCCCGCCCCGGCGGTCGATACTGCCGTCCATGAGCTGGGCCGTGAGCTCGGCGCCTGAGCGGCGGGTGTGTTCGAGCGCCAGGTGCGTCTGAGACAGCTCGAGGGCCACGACTGTCGCCGCATGCTGGATGAGCACGCCGTCGAGGGCCACGCCGCCCTCGCGGATGACCGCCAGGACCGCGTTGTCGTGCGTGGGCACCTCGCCGACCAGGACCTCGACGCCGCTGGGCGTCAGCACCGACCGGGCACCGGCGACCAGGGTGCCCTGTGACGCCGTCCGGACCGTGGCTTTCACATCGTCGGGCGGGTGCGGGCCATCGGGGTGATACGCCTCGGCGGTCACGCGATCGCAGACGAAGACCGGGCACCGCAGCTCCTTGGTGAGGGCATCGGCGGTACGCGACCGGGCCACATCGCCACCGGTGGTCCGGCGCAGTGCGTCGTAGATACGTGCCGTCCGCATGAGGCGCTGAGACTGTTCGAGGAGCGTGGCCTCGGCGATGGCGCGCGAAATCGCCACGAAGGGCATGGGATAGCGAATCCAGAGCACCGGCAGGCCGAGGCGTTCACTGGCCTGCGTGAATCGTTGGGTGAGCTTCGGGCAGTACATCTGCTCGCCGATGGCCAGTCCGCTGGCGCCGATCCGGTGCAGTTCGTCGAGCAGTTGTTCCTGGCCGTCGGCGTCGGCGGGAAACGACATCCCGTTGGTCATCAACAACTCACCGCTGCTGACCCATTGCCACGGTTCGGGCAGATCCGACGTGTGCGTCCAGGTGACCTGTCGGTCCAGACCTGCCTTGCCCGAATGCAGCCGAAGCTGAAGGTGCGGCATGTCCAGCAGTTCGCGAACGGTGATGCTCACCGGCTAACCGTATCTCGCGACACGATCACCGAACGCGATTGCGGACAACTGGCTTATGGCGTGACCTCCGCGGCGACCGCAACCGGAAGGGCGTCGGCGCGCTTCTGCCACAGTTTGATCAGGCCGAGATAGATGAAGAAACTCGCCACCGTGCCAACGACCCACGCGGTATCAATGCCACCGATCCTGTTGGCGACCGGGCCCGTGTAGATAGCCGTTGACATGAACGGGATTTGGATGACGAAGCCGAGGAAGTAGCTGAGGACAGCCGGTACGTTGAAGGCGCCGTAGCCGCTCCTCGGGTCACTGAACGACGCCGGGTCGTAGTCGCCATGCTTCACCATGTAGTAGTCGATCAGGTTGACGACGCTCCACGGAATCAGCAGGTACATCAGGATGCTGATGAAGTTGGAGTACTCGGCCAAGAAGTTGTCGGTCAAGCTGATGGCCGCGACGAAGACCGCGATCCCGATCACCGCCGCGACGACATTGCGGGCCGACGACTTGGGCGACCATGTCAATTTGAAGGCCTGGATACAGGTCAGCGTGCACAACGATGATCCGTACATGTTGATGACGCCGGCGTCGATGGCGCCGAAGAAGAACACCAGCATCACGAAGACGAAAACTGGACCGGGCATGATGCTCGACAGATTCGCCAGCTGGGCATCAGCGCCCAATCCGGCAACCAGGAGCGCACCGACGATCATCGCGCCGACGGCGCCGAAAAAAGTGCCGGCGTAGGTGTACCAGAACGCAGCACGCGACGAGGTCGACTTCGGTAGGTAGCGCGAGTAGTCGGAGACATACGGCGCATACGACAGCTGCCAGATCCCGGCAACCGACGCCATGCTCAGGAACCCGATCCAATTGAAGGACCCACCGGCACCGCTGCCGGGGTTGTGGTGCAGTGCGGCGCTGGACGTATAAACCAGAGTGAGCACCAGGGCCACGGCCGAGACCAATACCATCACCCGGTTCAGCCGGAGGATGAGCTGGTAGCCGATCACCACGGTGGCCACGGTGAGCAGGGTGCTGATGGCAACTGCGGCAGTGGTATTCAGCGACGTGAAGACCGCGCACAGGGTCTGCTGTGCCAACACCATCAGGGCGACGATCCAGCCGATATAGGCGAATATGACCACCACGATGACCAAGAGTGAACCGTACATGCCGAACTGCGCGCGCGCCTGAATCATCTGCGGTACGCCGAGGCCCGAACCCTGCACCGAATGCAGGGCCATGAACACCGCGCCGATGGCACTGCCGACGATGACGGCGATGATCGTGGATTTGACGTCCAGCTTGTAGATCGTCGGGCCGAGAAGGCCGGTCACCACCGCGAGCGGGATGATCTGGACGGTGAACCAGAACGAGAACAGGTGTCGCACCTGTCCGGTGCGCTGGGATTCCGGCACCGGTTGAATGGTCAGATACTCGACCCTCGAGCCACTGTCATGCGGCATGGGACACGTCCTTACACGTTGGGGTGGTGATGATTTCAGGATGTTCGGTGAAGAACGGCAGGATCAGCGGATGACGAAGCCGCGGTCGACGACGGTCTCGAGCATCTCGATGTACGTGTCCGTGTCGTCGCGGGCAACGCGTGGTGCCGCGTCGTACGGCATCGCGGATTTGACTGCGGGACTGAGGAAATAGGCCCCTGCGGCGAGAACGGTGAGTGCCTCGAACTGCTCGGGCTGCCCGATCGCAAGATCGTCGAGCGCGGTTTCGGGGTCTTTTCCGGCGCTGGAGTCCAGTGCGGCGGTGAGATCGTCGACGAGGTCGTGCCGGTAGCGCAGCACCTGATCAAGCAGGACGCCGGAGACCTCTGCCGTGGTGGCCGACGGCATGGTGTCGCTTGCGGGGATGAGCGCTTCAGCCAAGGTGGCGAACACCTGGCGCTGTTCGGAAGTGAGCATGGTTCTTCCTCAGAATGCCGTCGGGATACTGGAGCGGGTTTCGGCCAGATGCCGCATGGAGCGCAGGGCGACGGCCATGATCGTGGCGGTGGGGTTCATGCCGGTGGAGGTGACCATGGTGCTGCCGTCGATGATGAACAGGTTCGGGATGTCGTGGGTGCGGCCCCATTCGTCGACGACGGACGTGGCCGGGTCGGTGCCCATCTTGGTGGTGCCCAGCAGGTGCCAGGCGCTGTGCCGCACGACCGGAACCGGGTGCACCTCAACGGCTCCCGCGGCCTCATGCGCCTCGATGGCGCGTGCGACGTTGAAGTCGAGCATCCGCTGACAGTTTTCGCCGATCTCGTAGTGGATCTTGGCGGCGGGGATGCCGTCGGAGTCGGTGACGTCGGGATCCAGTGTGACCGTGTTGGATTCGTCGGGCAGGTCCTCGGTGGTGATGCCCCACTCGGTGTAGCGGCCGAACGTGCGCGCCAGGCGCGGATGGAAGTTGGCGCCGAAGCTGTCACGCCAGTTGCTGCCCGGCTCCCACAACGTCTGGGCCAGCGGGCCGCCGGTGGGCATCAGGTTCCACTTGGCGCCGCGCACGAAGCCGCGGCTGGTGTCGGTCTCGTAGAACTGCAGCGACTGCAGTGCCTGGCCGGCCGGACCGAGCCACGTCTCCAGGTCTTCGTCGTAGGCGCCGTAGACCGACGCGTAGGGATGGGTCATCAGTCGCTTGCCGACGAGGCCTGACGAGTTGGCCAGGCCGTCGGTTGCGGAGTTCAGCAGGAGGCGCGGCGTGCCGATTCCGTTGGCCGCCAGCACCGTTACCCGCGCGCCCTGGTGCCGCAGGGTGCCCTTGCGGTCGATGTATTCGGCGCCGGTGACCAGACCCTTCTTGTTCGTCGTCAGGCGGCTCACGCGGGCGCCGGTGACCAACTGCACGCCGAGTTTGATCGCGTCGCGCCAGTGGGTGATGTCGGTGCTGGCCTTGGCGCCGACCGGACACCCGGATTCGCAGGCGCCGTAGCGCTGGCAGCCTTCCTGGTTCTTGTACTTGCGGGAGGCGATGGCGTTGGGCGCGGGCCACCAGTGCCAACCCAGCTTGTCCATGCCTTTGGCGGCGACGAGGCCGTACTTGCCGATGGGCAACGGCGGCAGCGGGAACGTGTGCGAATCGGGATAGGCCGGATCGCCTTCCAGACCGGAGGCGCCGATGTGGTGGGTGACCTCGTCGAGGAACGGGCGCAGATCGTCGTACGTGAACGGCCAGTCCTCGGCGACGCCGTCGAGGGTCTTGACCCGGAAGTCCGACGGCATGGGCCGTACCCAGTGCCCCGAGAACATGATGGTGCTGCCACCAACGCCGTTGAACATCAACGGTTCTACGGGGCTCTCGCTGCTGTCGATCGGGTAGTCGGCCTGGTTCTGCCGGACATTGGGGCTGGCGTTCCACTGCTTGAGGCGGGTCAGTTCCCACTCGGGCTTGCCGGCGGTGAAATCGTCGGGCAGGTTCCAGCCGCCCTGTTCCAGGCAGACGACCTTCAGGCCCTGCTGGGCCAGTTCGAGGGCCGCCACGCCACCGGACGCGCCGGCCCCGATGATCAGGACGTCGGGCTCGTCGTCGATGTGTTGTGTGTTCACCAGTCGCACTCCAAGTCGGTCACTTCTGTTGGTCAATGATGCGTGGATCACACCCGCGCGGTGAGCGCGAATCCGCACAAGCCCATGAAGTCGCCTTGTGCAATCGCACAAGGTCAGACAACGAGCCTCGACAGTTCATCCGTTGCCGCCGGTAGAGCAGCAACGGCAATGTGATCAGCACGGCGAACGCCAAGGAAAAGGAAGACAACGATGACCACACTCGTCACCGGCGGCCGCGGCTTTGTGGGCCGCCATCTGGTGGACCAACTACTGGCCGACGGTGAGCGGGTCATCATGTACAACCGCGACTACTCCGTAGACCCCCGAGCCGGAGTAGTCGCGGTTCTTGGCGAGCTGTTCGACATCCCCCGTCTCACCGAGACGCTGCGCGCCTACGAGGTGGATCGCATCATCCATACCGCGGGCCAGAGCCACCCCGCGCTGTCGATCGAGCTGCCGGTGACCACGTTCGCCGCGAACGCCGATGGGACACTCGCGGTTTACGAAGCGGCGCGGATGACGGGCGTACGCCGGATCGTCTTCTTCTCCTCGGAATGCGCCCTGGGCAACATCACCGAGCCAGGCCCCGTCACCGAGGACATCAAGCCCGCGCCGACCACCGTGTACGGCGTGACCAAGGTGGCCGGCGAGATGCTGGGCAGCGCCTACAACTCGCTGTACGGCATGGAGATCGTCTCGCTGCGCATCACCGAGGTGTACGGCCCCGGGCTCTGGATGCCCAGCCTGCTCGGCGACATGATCCGGGCCGGGCTGCGCGGCGAGACGTTCACCCTCGAGTCCGGCGGTGACCATGGTTTCCAGTTCGTGCATGTCGAAGACGTCGCCACCGCAGCCCGGCTGGCCTCCACCACCGACACGCTGACCCAGCAGGCCTACTTCGTCTCGGGCGGCGACCGTATGACGGTGTTCGAGACCGCCGCGCTGCTCCAGAAATACCTGCCGGAGGCCCGCTTCGAGATCGGCCCGGGCTACCTGACCGACTGGGACCGCCAAGTGCAGTTCGACCTGTCGCGCTCCACCCGCGACCTCGGTTACGAGCCGGCGTGGGGGCTCGAGAAGGGCCTCCAATCACAGATCGACTGGATCCGGTCCACTGAGCAGCTCTGAGGAATCGAAGGGACAACGCTTCATGGGAGACATGACGAACCGTATTGCCCTGGTGACGGGAGCCTCCTCGGGGATCGGGTTGGCCACCGCCGCGACGCTGGCCCGGGAAGGCGCCGACGTGGCAGTGCTGGCCCGCCCGGAGGACGACCTGTCCGAAGCGGTGCGGCAGGTGACGGCGTATGGCCGGCGGGCGCTTCCGGTGAGTGTCGACGTGCGTGATTCCGCCGCGGTGCGGGCTGCCTTCGCCCGGGTCGAGGCCGAGCTCGGGCCCATCGATGCCGTCCTGAACAATGCTGGAATCTCCCGTGTCGCACCGCTTGTCGACACCACCGACCAGGATTTCGACGACCTCATGGCGATCAATGTCGCCGGATCGTTCTACGTGCTGCGGGAGGCGGCCCGGGTCATGCAGCCCCGCGGTGCCGGCACCATCGTCAACACCGGCTCGGAACTTGCTCTCATGGGACAGCCCGGCTTCGTCGCCTACACCGCCACCAAGGGCGCCATCGTCGCGATGACCCGCAGCGCCGCAGCGGAATTGGTGTCCTGGGGCATCCGCGTGAACTCGGTGTGCCCCGGCACCACGCGCACTCCCCTGTTGATGGTCGAATTCGAGGACAGCGCCGACCCCGAGGCCGAGATCGCCGAAATCGCCTCCAGCGTCGCCGCCGGACGGTTCGGCGAGCCGCAGGAGATCGCCGAAGCCGTGGTGTTCCTGCTGTCCGACCGGGCCAGCTACGCCGTGGGCACGCATCTCGTCGTCGACGGCGGACGATCCACCTGCATCCCCGCCGGCACCATCGGCGTCTCCCAGAACGTCTGACCCACAAGGAGTTCCACATGACCGAGCAGAAGCCGTCCCGGCTGTACCGGGAGATGACGTGGCCGGAAATCGCCGCGGCCGCCGCCGCCGACATTCCGGTGGCCATTCCGATCGGCTCGACCGAACAGCACGGCCACCATCTCCCGGTCTGCACCGACTGGCTGATCCCCGAGAAGCTGCTGGAAGCCGCCAGCGAACGGACCGATCTCATCGTCGGGCAGTTCGTGCCGTTCGGCTACCGGAGCCGGCCGGGAAGCGGTGGCGGACAGCATATTCCGGGCACCCTGTCGCTGCGGGCCACCACGTACATCGCACTGCTCGAGGACATCCTCAGTGAGCTGAAGCGCGCCGGCTTCCGCAACATCGTCCTCTACAACTGGCACTACGAGAACAGCGGCTTCATCTACGAACCGGCATTCCTGATCTCCGAGCGGCACCCCGAGCTGAAGATCCTCGTCATGGAGGACGCCAACCCGGACTTCACCGCCGACCGCCAGCACGCCATCTGGCCCGACGGCTTCCCGGGCCTCGCGCTCGAACATGCAGCCGTCATCGAAACGTCGCTGCTGCTGCATCACGCACCGCACCTGGTGCGCCCCGAGCACATCAAGGCCGACTCCCCTGAGCGCGTCGTGAACTACGACGTGCTGCCGATCGACACCCGCATGTCGACCGCCACCGGCACGCTGTCCTCGCCCGAGGCCGCCAGCGCCGAGAAAGGCAAGCTGCTGACCGAGTGGATGGCCGACCGGCTGGTCGCGATTCTCGATGAGGAGTTCGGGGACCGCCGGGACGGTTTGGCCTAAACCCGCAACGCCGAGGATTGCAGCCACATGGTGACCGCAATCCTCGGCGCTACGTCAGCCATGCAGGTGCAGCGGCGCTCCGGACACGGCCATCAGCGCCTCGCCCAACGCCTCGTTCTGCGTCGGGTGGGCATGGACGAACCGGGCAGCCTCGGCGGCCTTGACGCCCAGGTTGTAGAGCAGCTGCGCCTCGCCGATCAGCTCGGAGACCCCGGCGCCGATCATGTGCACGCCGACCACGGTGCCGGCGGGATCCACGACGAGCTTGACCGCGCCGGACGCTTTGAGGATCTGGCTGCGCCCGTTGCCGGCGAGGTCGTACGTCACGGTCTCCACGCCGTCGCCGTACTGCTCGCGAGCGGCGTCTTCGGTGAGGCCGACGGAAGCGATCTCCGGATCGCAGTAGGTGACCCGGGGAATGCCGAGTTCCGCGACGGCCTCGGGGTCGCGCCCGGCGATCTGCTCGGCGACGAACAGCCCCTGCTGAAATGCCCGGTGCGCCAACTGGAGTCCGGCGACGATGTCACCGATCGCATAGACGGTCGGCACGCTGGTGCGTAGCTTGTCGTCGGTCACCACGAAACCGCGGTCGAGCTGGACGCCGGCCTCTGTCAGGCCGAGGTCCGCGGTGCGCGGGCCCCGGCCGACCGCGACCAGCAGCACGTCGGCCGAGAGCACGTCACCGGACTCCAGCGTCACGTGGACCGCATCGTCGTCGGAGGTGACGCCGGTGACGACAGCCCCGGTCTTGGCGGTGATCTTGCGGCGGCGGAACAACCGCTCAAGGTAGGCCGAGATCGCGGTGTCCTCGTTGGGCACGAGCCGGGGCAGGGCTTCGACGATGGTCACCTTGGCGCCCAATGAGGTCCACAGGCTGGCGAATTCGACGCCGATCACGCCGCCGCCGAGAATGATGGCCGACGACGGGATGCGGTCCAGTTCGAGTGCCTGGTCGCTGGTGAGCACGCGGTCCGAGGTCTGGATCATCCCGGGGACCTTGGGTGCGGACCCGGTGGCCAGGATGATGACGCCACCGCTGATGGTGGTGCCGTCGACCTCGACGGTGGTCGGCCCGGTCAGCCGGCCGCGGCCACTGATGACGGTGATGCCCAGGGCCGCAATCAGACCCGTCAGGCCCTTGTGCAGGCGCGACACCACGGTGTTCTTGAAGCCGTGCAACTTGGTGACGTCCACCCCGTCGAACGACGCGGTGATGCCGAATTGCGCTGCGGTGCGCGCGGAGTCGGCTACTTCCGCGGCGTGCAGCAGCGCCTTGGTCGGGATGCAGCCGCGGTGCAGGCATGTCCCACCGACCGCGGCCTCGTCGATCAGCACGACCGACCGTCCCAGCTGCGCGCACCGGATCGCGGCGGCGTACCCGCCCGGCCCACCGCCCAGGATGACGACGTCTGCTTCGGTCACTGCGTGCTCCTCTGTTCTTGGATGACGGTGCGGGCCTGCGCGTAGAGCGCACCCGCCCGGTAGGAGGACCGCACCAGCGGTCCGGACATGACACCGAGAAAGCCGATCTCGCGAGCGGCGGTGTCGAGGTCGTCGAATTCGGCTGGGGTGACCCAGCGTTCGACCGGATGATGCCGTGGGGTGGGCCGCAGGTACTGGGTGATGGTGACCAATTCGCAGCCGGCCTCGCGCAGGTCCCACAACGCCTGTAGCGCCTCTTCGGTGGTCTCCCCCATGCCCAGGATCAGGTTCGACTTCGTGATCAGGCCCGCACCCCGGGCTCGCGCCAGCACCCCGAGCGAGCGCTCGTAGTCGAAGCCCGGACGGACACGGCGGAAGATCCGCGGCACTGTTTCCAGGTTGTGCGCCAACACTTCTGGCGCGGTGCCGAAGACCTCGTCGAGCTGGTCGGGTGTCCCGGTGAAGTCCGGGATGAGCAGTTCGACACCGGCGTCCGGGCAGGTGGCATGGATCTGCCGGACGGTCTCGGCGTACAGCCAGGCGCCGCCGTCGGGCAGGTCGTCACGCGCCACTCCGGTGACGGTCGCGTACCGCAACTGCATCTGCGCCACCGATTCTGCGACGCGGCGCGGTTCGTCACGGTCCAGTTCGGCGGGCTTGCCGGTGTCGATCTGGCAGAAGTCGCAGCGCCGCGTGCACTGGTCGCCACCGATCAGGAACGTCGCCTCACGCGATTCCCAGCACTCGAAGATGTTGGGGCAGCCCGCTTCCTGGCATACCGTGTGCAGGTCGTTGCGCTGCACCAGCGCGGACAACTCACGGTACTCGGGGCCGGTCCGAAGCCGGGCCTTCATCCAGGGCGGCTTGCGTTCCACCGGGGTCTGCGCATTGCGAACCTCGAGCCGCAGCAAGCGGCGCCCTTCTGGGGCGATGGTCATGTCAACTCAGCATTCGACGACGTTGACGGTGACGGCGAGGCCACCGGTCGAGGTTTCCTTGTACTTGGAGCTCATGTCCATGCCGGTGGCCCGCATGGTTTCGATGACCTGGTCGAGGCTCACCCGGTGGGTGCCGTCACCTCGCAGGGCCATGCGCGCGGCGTTGATGGCCTTGCCGGCGGAGATGGCGTTGCGCTCGATGCACGGAATCTGGACCAGGCCGCCGATCGGATCGCACGTCAGCCCCAGGCTGTGCTCCATCGCGATCTCGGCGGCATTCTCCACCTGTTGCGGTGTGCCGCCGAGGATTTCGGCGAGGCCGCCGGCCGCCATGGATGCCGCGGATCCGACCTCGCCCTGGCAGCCGACCTCAGCACCGGAGATCGATGCGCGTTCCTTGTAGAGCGATCCGATGGCGCCGGCGGTCAGCAGGAAGCGGACGGTGGCGTCGTCGGGATCGGCCTTGCCTGCCGCGGTGTAATGCAGCGCGTAGTACAGGACGGCCGGGATGATCCCGGCGGCACCATTGGTCGGTGCGGTGACGATGCGTCCGCCCGAGGCGTTCTCCTCGTTGACGGCGAGCGCGACCAGGTTCACCCAGTCCTCGGCGAACGCCGGATCGCGCTGGGGGTCTTCGGCATTGAGCCGCAGGAACCAGTCCTTGGCCCGGCGACGAACCATCAGGTTGCCGGGAAGGTAGCCGTCGCGGGACATCCCGTTGGTGGCACAGGCGAGCATCACGTCGCGGATGTGCAGCAAGCGCTCACGCACCTCGGTGTCGGTGCGAGTCGCGGACTCCTGGCCCATCATGGCCTGGCTGATGGAGATGCCGTTCCGCGCGGTGAGGTCCAGGAGCTCCGCCGCCGAGGTGAATGAGCCCACACCACTGGCACGTTGGGGCGGATGTGCCAGGTCTTCTTCGGTCACCACGAAACCGCCACCGACCGAGAAGTACGTCTCGCTGTAGAGCACGCCGCCGTGTACCGACATGGCCGTCACCGTCATTGCGTTCGGATGACGGTCGAGCTGCTGCGTGGGGTGCAGGGCGATGTCGGATTCGGTGAGGGCGAGCACGATTCGCCCGCCCAGCCGGATCTTGCCCTCGGCCCGGATGACCGACAGCCGCCGTTCCATCTCGTCGGTCTCGATGGTCTCGGGCCGGTAGCCCTCCAGGCCGAGCAGGATGGCCGGCATGGTGCCGTGGCCGCCGCCGGTGGCGGCCAGCGACCCGTACAGATCGACGCGGACATCGGTGACGTGGTCGAGCACGTTGCGCGCGGTGAGTTGGTCGACGAACATGCCGGCCGCCCGCATCGGGCCGACGGTGTGTGAACTCGACGGCCCGATCCCGATGGAAAACAGGTCGAACACGCTGATCGCCATTACAACTCCGGGTAGAGCGGGAACTGTTCGGCCAGCGTACGCACCTGCGCGGCAAGATGTTCGGTATCGGCGCCACTGTCGGCGATGAGTGCGGCGGCGATGACGTCGGCGACGCGGGCGAACTCTGCGTCCCCGAACCCGCGGGCGGCGAGCGCCGGCGTCCCGATCCGCAGTCCCGACGTCACCATGGGCGGCCGGGGATCGAACGGCACCGCATTCCGGTTGACGGTGATACCGACGGCGTCGAGCCGGTCCTCGGCCTGCTGGCCGTCGATGGCCGCGTTGCGCAGGTCCACGAGCACCAGGTGCACATCGGTGCCGCCGGTGAGAACGGTGATCCCCGCGGCCTTCACGTCCGGTTGGCTCAACCGGTCGGCCAGGATCTGTGCACCCCGCAGGACGCGCTGTTGACGCTCTGCGAACTCGGGCTGGGCAGCCATTTTGAAACCGACTGCCTTGGCCGCGATCACGTGCTCCAGCGGACCGCCCTGCTGGCCGGGGAACACCGCCGAGTTGATCTTCTTTGCGATGTCGGCCTCGTTGGTCAGGATGACACCGCCGCGGGGCCCGCCGAGAGTCTTGTGCGTCGTCGAGGTCACCACGTGTGCGTGCGGCACCGGGGACGGGTGCAAGCCCGCGGCGACGAGCCCGGCGAAGTGGGCCATGTCCACCATCAGGTAGGCCCCGACCTCGTCGGCGATCTCGCGGAAACGGGCGAAGTCCAACTGACGCGGATATGCCGACCAGCCGGCAATGATCAACTGCGGCTGATGTTCCCGGGCCGCGTCGGCGACCGCATCCATGTCGACCAGGTAGTCCTCTTTCGAGACCCCGTACGCGGCGACGTTGTAGAGCTTGCCAGAGAAGTTCAGCCGCATGCCGTGCGTGAGGTGGCCGCCGCAGTCCAGCGACAGGCCGAGAATGGTGTCGCCCGGTTTGATCAGCGCGTGCATCACCGCGGCGTTGGCCTGCGCACCCGAATGCGGTTGCACGTTGGCGAATTCGGCGCCGAACAGGTCCTTCACGCGGGCGATGGCGAGCCGTTCGATGACGTCGATGTGTTCGCAGCCGCCGTAGTAGCGGCGGCCCGGGTAGCCCTCGGCGTACTTGTTGGTCAGTACCGACCCCTGCGCCTGCATCACGGCCAGCGGCGCATGGTTCTCCGAGGCGATCATCTCGAGGCCCAGGCGCTGACGGTGCAGCTCGTCGCCGATCGCCGCGGCGATCTCGGGGTCGAAATCTGCGAGCCGTTCATCCAGGATGCTCATGGCTAGCCCTCGTTCCGTGCGGCGTATTCGGCTGCGGTCAGCAGGCTTCCGGCCTCGGTGGCCTGCACTTCGAACAGCCAGCCCGCGTCGTAGGGATCGGCGGTGATGATGCTGGGATCGTCCACGGCATCGGAGTTGACCGCCGTGACGGTGCCACTCACCGGTGGGTACAGCTCCGAGACGGTCTTGGTCGATTCCACCTCACCGCACGTTTCGCCGGCGGTGATGGTGGCCCCGACCTCGGGCAGGTCGACGTACACCAGGTCGCCCAGTGCCGCCGCGGCGACCGAGGTGATGCCGACGCGAACTGGAGTCCCGGGAAGTGCCGCACCGGGAGCGATGAGCACCCACTCATGTTCCTCGGTGTAGCTGCGGTCGTCGGGAATGGTGTTGGTGGCCATGGTGATCCTTGTCTGAAGTAGTGGGCTGAGCTCGGTTGGGCGCAGCTCAGGAGCGGCGATAGAACGGCGCGGGCGTGACTTCGAAGGGCTCCCGCCGCCCGCGGACATCGACCTGCACCTTGGTGCCCGGTTCCGCGAGCGCCGCGTCGAGGTAAGCCAGCGCGACGGGGTATCCCAGGGTCGGCGACAGCGTGCCCGACGTCACGGTGCCCACGACGGCGTCGTCGCCCTGGTGCACGGTGTACCCGGCACGTGCCGCCCGTCGGGTGTCACCCCTGAGTCCGACGAGGACCTGCGGGACGGCCTGCTGAGAAAGCTCTTGCAGCGCCTCACGTCCCACGAAATCCTTGCCGAGCCGTACGACCTTGCCGAGGCCCGCCTGGTAGGGGTTGGTGGTCAAGTTCAGCTCGTGCCCGTAGAGCGCCATCCCGGCCTCCAACCGGAGCGTGTCGCGGCACGCGAGGCCCGCGGGCACGCCACCCGCTTCCGTGGTTGCCGTGAGCAAGGCCTGCCACAGCGCGACGGCGTGGGCGTTGGGTACGTAGAGCTCGAAGCCGTCTTCACCGGTATAGCCGGTGCGCGCCAACAACACGTCGATGCCGCCGACCCGGGCTTCGGTCACCGCGTAGTACTTGAGATCCGCGACCGTGGCGCGCTGGTCTGCCGGCACGAGCGAGCTGACGATGGCCTCGGACGCCGGACCCTGTACGGCGATCAACGCGGTGGCGAGTGACTGGTCGTCGACCCGCGCGTCGAATTGCGCTGTGCGGCTGATCAGTTCACGTGCCACGGTCGGCGCGTTGGCGGCGTTGGCGACGACCAGGAAGTGCTCGTCGCCCAGCCGGTACACGACGAGATCGTCGATGACCCCGCCATCGGCATCGCACATCAGCGAGTACTTGGCCCTGCCGACGCCGATCTTGGAGGCTTCACCCGCCAGCGCGAAATCCAGGGCGGCGGCCGACTGCGGTCCGGTGACCGCGATCTCACCCATGTGCGACAAGTCGAACAGGCCCGCGACCGCGCGTACCGCGCGGTGCTCGGCGAGCTCGCTGCCGTACTTCAGCGGCATTTCCCAGCCGGCGAAGTCGGTGAAACTGGCTGCCAGGGCGCGATGTTCGTCCAGCAAGGGCGATGTGGGCTTCATACGAGGGCCTCCTCGAGGATGTCGGCGGATTCGATCTGGAACGCTTCAGGAGCGGGGCAGGAACAGGCCAGATTGCGGTCACCGTGGGCGCCGTCGATGCGGCGGACCGGTGGCCAGTACTTGTTGCGCCGCAGTGTGGCAACGGGATACGCGGCGTACTGCCGGCTGTACGGCAGCGTCCACTCGGCGTCGGTGACCTGCTCGGCGGTGTGTGGGGCCTGCCGCAGCGGGCTCTGCTCCAGCGTCCACTCCCCTGAGCCGACGCGGCTGATCTCGTCGTGGATGCCGACCATCGCGGTGATGAACCGGTCCAGTTCGGTCAGGTCTTCGGACTCGGTCGGTTCGACCATCAGGGTGCCGTTGACCGGGAAGGACAGCGTCGGGGCGTGGAAACCGTAGTCGATCAACCGTTTTGCGACGTCCTCCGCCGTCACGCCGGTGCGCTTGGTGATCTCGCGCAGATCCAGGATGCACTCGTGCGCGACGAGTCCGGTTTCGCCCTTGTAGAGCACCGGGTAGCGGTCGGTGAGGGATGCGGCCAGGTAGTTGGCGGCCAGCACCGCGTTCTTGGTGGCCGCCGTCAGCCCCTCGGGACCCATCAACGCGAGGTAGGCCCACGTGATCGGGAGGATGCCCGCCGATCCGTAATTGGCTGCCGACACCGGTCCGGGACCCTCGACCGCCAGCGGATCGCCCGGCAGGAACGGCGCGAGGTGTGCCCGCACCGCGACGGGCCCGACGCCCGGACCGCCACCGCCATGCGGGATGCAGAACGTCTTGTGCAGGTTCAGATGCGAGACGTCGCCACCGAACTCACCCGGTTTCGCCAGGCCGACAAGGGCATTCAAGTTGGCGCCGTCGACGTAGACCTGACCGCCGGCGTTGTGGACGAGCTCGCACACCGTGCGTACATCGGCTTCGTACACACCATGCGTGGATGGGTAGGTCAGCATGATCGCCGCGACCCGGCCGGCATGTTCGGCGAGCTTGGCCTGCAGATCGTCATGGTCGATGTTGCCGTTGGCGGCCGTGCCGACGACCACCACGCGCATGCCGGCGAGCACCGCGGAGGCCGCGTTGGTGCCGTGCGCCGACTGCGGGATCAGGCAGATGTCGCGGTCGGCGTCGCCGCGGGACCGGTGGTATGCGTTGATGGCCAGCAGACCCGCGAGCTCGCCCTGCGATCCGGCGTTGGGCTGCAAGGAAACCCGGTCGTAGCCGGTGATCTCGGCCAGCCAGTCCTCCAGGTTCCCGATCAGTTCCAGGTACCCGGCGGTCTGCCTGGCCGGGGCATACGGATGGATGCCGGCGAAGCCGGGCCAGCTGATCGGTTCCATCTCGGCGGCGGCGTTGAGCTTCATGGTGCACGAGCCCAGCGGAATCATGGTGCGGTCCAGCGCGAGGTCCTTGTCGGACAGTTCACGCAGGAAACGCAACATCGCTGTCTCGGACTGGTGGTCGTGGAACACGGGGTGCTGCAAATACTCCGAGGTGCGCAGCACGTCGAGCGGCAGTGCGCCGGCGCCGGCGGGTGCGACGGGCGTCGCACCGAACACGTCGAGCACCTGGCGGATGACGTCGTCGGTGGTGCACTCGTCGCACGCGATCGCAACGTGATCGGCGTCGACGTGGCGCAGGTTGATGCCCGCGTCGTCGGCCGCCGCCACGATCTGTGCCGCCGCACCGGGCACCCGCACCAGCACCGTGTCGAAGAAGTGCTCGTGGACGATCTCCCGGCCGGCGGCCCGCAAGCCGTCGGCCAACGCGGCGGCATGGCCGTGCACCGCAGATGCGATGGCACGCAACCCTTCCGGGCCGCGATAGGCAGCGTACATCGCGGCGACGTTGGCCAACAGCGCCTGTGCGGTGCAGATGTTGCTGGTGGCCTTGTCCCGGCGGATGTGCTGTTCGCGGGTCTGCAGTGCCAGGCGATAGGCGGGCTTGCCGTCCACGTCGACCGAGACACCCACGAGACGTCCGGGCAGCATGCGCTCCAGGCCAGAGCGCACCGCCATGTAGCCGGCGTGCGGGCCACCGAAGAACAACGGCACCCCGAACCGCTGGGCCGAACCGACGGCGATGTCGGCGCCCTGTTCACCGGGGGCGGTGAGCAACGTCAGGGACAGCAGGTCGGCCGCGACCGCGGTGAACATGCCGCGGTCCCGCGCGGCCGCGATCAGTGGGGCGAGGTTTCGGACGACACCGCTGGCACCCGGCGACTGGAAGACGACGCCGAAGGCGTCACCGTCGGGCAGGGCGTCGGTCAGGTCGGCCAGGACCACCTCGATGCCGACCGCCTCGGCCCGCCCGCGCACCACAGCCACGGTCTGGGGCAGGCAATCCGCATCGAGCACAACACGATTGGACTTCGAGGTCTTGTTGGCCCGGCGCATCAGCAGCACCGCTTCCATGACCGCGGTGGCTTCGTCGAGCAGTGACGCGCCCGCGACCGGCAGCGCGGTGAGGTCTTCGATGACGGTCTGGAACGTCAGCAGCGCTTCGAGCCGGCCCTGCGAGATCTCGGGCTGGTACGGCGTGTAGGCGGTGTACCAGGCCGGAGATTCCAGCATGTTGCGGCGCAGCACCGGCGGGGTGATGGTGTCGTGATAACCCAGGCCGATCATCTGGATTCTGGTCTGATTCCGGTCCGCCAGGGCGCGCAGCGCGCCGAGCACCTGCTGTTCGGATCGCGCGGCCGGGAGCTGCAGACCGCCGGGGCACCGGATCTGCTCCGGCACCGCCGCATCGATCAGATCGTCGAGCGACGAGTAGCCGAGAACATCGAGCATATGCCGGCGGCCGGCGTCGTCAGGACCGATATGACGGTCACGAAAGCTGCTGTGGGCCTTGCCAATTGCAGTGCGGTCAAACATGAGGTGACTCCGGTTCGCGGGGCGTCGCTGACTGCTCGACGCATCGTTGGGTAGCACCTCCCCGCTCTGTCCTGAAACCTGAGAGTTTTGACGCGTGCGCGCCGTTCACCTTCGGTAAGCGTGGATCGATGGATCCGCACTGTTCTCCAGAGTTGCCTCATCGCTGCGGTATTTGGGCCTGAGAGTTTCCCGGGGAGGACTTGCTCCTACGGCGCCTCCGTTTTCCGGAGGTTCTCCCACAGCGCGTTGTCGGCGTATTGAGTTGTCTGCGGCAATCGTAGCCTGTCAGGTCAGTGCGTTCGCAACCTCACCGTTGACCGGCAGACCGGTGCGTACGCCGGCGGCCATCAGGGAGATGATGTCGAAGACGACCGTTGCCGCTGCCACACAGGTGATTTCGGCGTGATCGTAGGCCGGGGCCACCTCGACGACGTCGGCGCCGACGATGTTCAGGCCGGTCATCTTGCGCAGCATCTTCAGCAGTTCACGCGACGTGAGGCCGCCCGCCTCGGGCGTGCCGGTGCCCGGCGCGAAGGCCGGATCGAGCACGTCGATATCGATGGACAGATACACCGGCACGTCGGCGACGCGGCGCCGGACGACGTCGATGGCCGCGTCGATACCGATCACGTCGAGGTCGCCGGCGCGGATGATCTTGAAGCCCATACGCGCGTCGTCGTCCAGGTCGATCTGGTCGTAGATCGGGCCGCGGATGCCGACGTGGATCGAGTGGTCCTCGATCAGCAGACCTTCCTCGAAGGCGCGCCGGAAGATGGTGCCGTGCGTGACGGGCGCGTTGAAGTAGGTGTCCCAGGTATCCAGGTGGGCGTCGAAGTGCACGAGTGCCACTGGTCCGTGTTTGGCATGCAGCGCACGGAGATTCGGCAAAGCGATGGTGTGGTCGCCGCCGATGGACACGATGCGCCGATCGCCGCCGCGGAGGATCTCGGCAGCATGATCTTGAATCTGTTGGCAGGCCTCGTCGATGTTGTACGGCGTGACGGCGACGTCGCCGGCGTCGACCACCTGCAGCTCCTGCACCGGCGCGACGCCGAGCTCGACGTGGTAGCCGGGACGCAGGGTGCGGGCGGCCTGCCGGACCGCCATGGGGCCGAACCGGGCGCCGGGCCGGTACGACGTGCCGCCGTCGAACGGCACCCCGAGGATGGCGATGTCGTAGTCGGACACCTCGTGGATGTCGGCGATGCGGGCGAATGTGCCCTTACCCGCGTACCGGGGCACCTTGGTGGCAGGCACCGCACCGATGATGTTGTCTCGCGTGCTCATCTGTCGTGTTCAGCCTCTCGACTCGCGGGGTGTTCGATTGCCAGCATCGCTGCCCGTGACGGCGGGTTGCGAGTGGTTTCTGCCATAAGCGGCGCGGGCTCGTTTGAGCATTCGCACAAGCGGAGTGTTCACAGGCGTTCGCCGACGGGTTCGGTGATGCGACTGCGGCACCGCGCGTACACGAACGCACCGACGATTCCCAGGCTCACCAGGCTGATCACCATGCTCCAGTTCACGAACCACGGCTGTCCGGGCTGCGTGCGCGGCCAGAGGACGTTGATCACCTCGAAGGCCAGCCACACGGCGGCCGCATACGTCACCGGCGCGCCCCAGCGCCCCAGCGAGAAGACGCCGGGTACCCAGCGCCCCGCGAGGCGGGTGAGTGCGGCGGCGAAAACCGGTACGGCGAAGGCGATGTAGGGGCCCATCACCGAGAAGTTGACCAGTACGTTGTACAGATCGGAGCCGGCGAACAGCAGGAAGAACGCGGCGACGACGGCGGTGAGGCCAATGGCGCGGATCGGCATGCGTTCGGGGCCACCGAGTTTCGACAGGAACGCGGCGCCCGGGAGGGCACGGTCGCGCGCCATGCCGTACACGGCGCGCGAGACCGCCGACTGCACGGCCAGGCACGCGGACATGAAGCCGATGACGAACATCACCAACAGCGGCTTGGCGATGGACGAACCGAGCTGCGCCGTCAGCGTCGCCGAGACGGGGTCACCGCTCTGCGCGGTCAGTACCGCCGACAGGTCCGGGATCGCGAGAATGACGGCGGCCGCCGAGTACATGACGATGACGCCCACCAGCAGCAGCGCGAAGACGATGGCCTTGGGCACATTGCGCTCGGGGTTCTCCACCTCTTCGGCGATCGAGCCGGCGGACTCGAAGCCCAAGAAGGCCCAGCCGACGAAGGCGACCGCCACCAGCATCGTGCTCATGGTGCTGCCGGAGCTGTCGGGCAGGCCGTCGAACAGCGTCGAGATCGGGTTCACGCGGTGGAACAGCAGCAGCACGGTGCCCAGCACCACCGAGCCGACGATCTCGCAGATGATGCTGGCGACGATCATGACCTTGAGGACCTGACGGCCGATCATGTTGGCCGCGGTGGTGAAGCAGATGACGCCGATCGAGACGGCGGCGAGCAGCCACCGGCTGGGCGCCTCGACCCCGATGACCTCGAGCATGAATCCCGCGGCGGCATAGGCCATGGTGGACAGCGTCAGCGTCAGGCCCCAGACGTACGCCCACGCCGCCGTCCAGCCCCACGTCGTGCCCTTCACGTGCCGCGCCCACTGGTAGACACTGCCGGCGTACGGGAAACGCGATGCCAACTCACCGAAGACCAGCGCCACCAGCAGCTGACCGCACAGCACGATCGGGAACGCCCAGAAGAATCGCGGCCCCGCCGCGAACAGGCCCAGTGCGAAGATGGCGTAGAGGGCCACGATCGGTGAGATGTCGGCGAAGGCCAGCGACAGCGCGGCACGAAATCCGAAGCCGCGGTTGAGAATGTCGTGACCGCGTTCGCGGGGTCGGGCCGCCACGTCGTCGGCAGCGCCCTCCAGGCTTCGAATTCCCACCAGTGTCCTTCCGGTTCGTGCACAAGTAGCCCCAGCGTGCTGAACACGGCGTGCCCGGAATACCCGTCGATCGATAGATGCGCGACCGGCCTCTTTGTGCGAACGTCTAATCCGGGGCACACAGGAGGTCGGCACATGCGCAGATGGGCCACCGCGCTGGCTGTCTCGGCAGTGCTCCTGGCGCCCGCGTGTAGTCCCAAGGTCGTCGGCGGCTACTACGTCGAGGACGGCAAGGTCTACTGGACGGGCGGCATCGACTCGTCACCTCGCGAAGTGGCCGGCGCGGACGCCGGCTCCTTCAACAAACTCTCCAGCGGCTACGCACGCGACAAGTCACACGCCTATTACCGCGGGGCTCAGATCGCCGGTGCCGACGTCGCCACCTTCGACTGGCTGAATTACGGCTGGGCCAAGGACCGGAACCACATTTGGGCGGGCACCCTGCCCCTCAGCAGCGACCCAGACCACTTCGAGACGATCAACGGCGATCTGGCGAAAGACGGTCGGGCCGTCTACTGCAAGGACCGCGCGATTTCAGACGATCCGGCGCACTTCGAGATCCTGCGCGTCTCCCGCGACGACCGAAACCTGGACTACACCAAGGATATTCACGCCGTGTACTACCGATGTGACGTGATCCCCGGGGCGGACGCGGCAACCTTCCGTCGGCTCAACGACAGTGTGTTCAGCTACGCCGTCGACGATCAGCGGGCGTACTACCAGGACCGGCCGATCCCCGGCGCTGACCCGCATACGTTCCGGGTGCTGTACGACACCGCCAACCAAGGCTGCGCCGCCGACGCGAACCATGCGTACCGCTGGGACACCGTCATCCCCGACGTCGATCCGCACGGCTTCCCACCCGGCAAGCCGGTGACCGGATGCGACGCGACGCAGGTTACGTTCGGGCCATGACAGCTGACCATGGAGAACCGCGCCGACCGAGCCGGTTCCTCGTCATCGGAGCGGTGTGCGTTCTTGTGGGGGCGGTACTGGCGGTGATCGCCATGAAGACACACGGGTTCGGCCTCGTCCGCCCGGAGCCGCGTCGCGCGCAGGACGTCGCTCGCGACAGGTGCCAAACCGACGTGCGTAAGCAATTGGCGTCGCCCGAGTCGGCCCAGCTTTCCGACGTGCGCGCGGTTACCGGCACACTGGAGACCGATGGACAGGACATGTTTCCGCTGATGACGGACGAACCGCTGAAAGGCGTTGACCACAGCCGCATCACCGTGTGGAACGTGTCGGGGATTGTCGACGCCAAGGCGGAAGCAGGCGGCACGATTCATGATCCCTTCACCTGCCGCGCCTACTTCGTCGACGGCAATCTGGCCGACACCCTGGTTCTGTTCGACCACGCTCACTAGAACTCCGACTCACGCGGCGGTGGGATGTCTTGTTGCTCTGCGGGTTCGGCGGCCTGTGCGGCTCCTGCTGCTTCGCGTTCTTGGCGTTCTTTGCGTTGGCGGGCGAAGGCTTCTCGAGCAGCTTCGCGCTCGTCGATATCGGCCTGGTTGAGGGCGCGTTCGTAAGCGATCTGCTGGGCTTGGTTTTGGGCGCGGGTGCGGCGCCGGATCGGCATCATGATGCCCCGGCCGGGCGCCGGTGGAGTGTCCAGATCGGGCGCGTCCGGTAACGGACCGACCGGTAGCGGGGTGTCGGTGACCTTGCGGGGAAACAGGATTCGGCATTCGGGCACGCTGATGTAGGTGTGGCCGGTGGGCGCGGTCCACACGATGGTGCCGTCGGGTTGTTGACGGTCCTGCCAGCCGTCGGGGCCGCCGTAGAACGTTTTGAGCAGGTGGTGTTTGCGGCATTTCGGGCTCAGGTTGCCCGGATGCGTCGGCCCGGCCGGCCACGGGATCGTGTGGTCCACATCGCAGTTGGTGGCGGGCTGGTCGCAGCCGGGGAACATGCATGTCATGGCCCGCACCCGCACGAACTCATCCATCGCCGCCGACGGCCGGTAGCGGGGCACTCCGACGAGGTCGGTGGCTGAGGCGACGGTGCGGACTTTGGCGCCGCGGGCCACCAGATCAGCCAATACCGCCGGCGGCACTACGCCGCCGCCGAGGACATAACCGACCGGGGTGCGCACCGGTGCTGGGGGTTTAGTGACACCGGCTACCGGAGCGGGACTGGGCGTCGACTCAGCCGCGGGCGCGGGGTCGCCGGCCGGCTCGACTACCGCAGGGGCCGGCGTTTCGGCGGGCCGTGAATCGGCTGCCGGTGCGGGGTCGGGCGTCGGAGTCTGCGCTGTGTTGTTCAGGGGCGCAGGTGCGGGCGTGAGGACCGCCTCGGGTGTGGGCTCACGTTCGGCTGTGGGCTCGGGCGCGAAGTCCGACTCAGGCGCAGGCGGGGCAGGCGTCGGCACCAGCGGCGCGGCCGGGTCTCCGCTGAGTAGTGGGTCCGCCACCGGGACCGGCAGGGAATCGGTCAACACGTGGATCACCACCGCGGTGGCACGGGCATCGGGTCCGGCGGCCGGGCAGTCGGGATTGCCGCACTGGCACGCCAGCCGATCGCCCCGGGCGGCCAGCACACCGAGCGCGTCGGCGCGGCGCTGCCCGAACGTGCGGGGATCGTTCTCGCACACCTGCCGAGCCATCTCGGTCAACACCCGATCGAGTAGTTCGGCGTCGGTGGCCAGGAGTGCACCCCAGATCGACGCCACCCCGGTCTCATCGTCAGGTTTGCCGATCCCGACCCCGCGGCGGCGGGCAGCCGAGCGCACCTTGATCACCGCTGCCGGATCGAACTTCTGCACCCAGCCGTCGATCTTGCGTTCAATCTTCTTGCGCGACAACCCCGCCCACTCACACAACGCCCCCGCCAGGGCGGCATCGATCACGGCGAGAGTGTTGGGGTCCTCCACCAGGCGGGTGCGCCAGCAGATCGTGCCGACCGTTCTTGCCGAGACGCCGCCGTCGGCGAACACCGCCGCCACCTTCGGTAGCCGGAAGCGCAACGCGACCGCGATCGACAACTGCCCCGACGCCTCGCGCTTCCCCAGGCCCAGCGCGGCTCCGACTTCGGCGACAGCAGCATCCCAGCCATCGCACGCCCACCACTGCCGGCCATCCTGATCATCGACACGCAACATCGCCAGGTCGGCAATGGCCGTGAACTTCCCCGACTCGGCGATATTCGACACCCGGGCGAAATGGATCATCGCGTCGACCACGGAGACGTCGTGCACGAGAACTCCCGTGCCATCGACGCCCACATGTTCGAACATACATTCGATCATGCCAGACGGGTCCGACACGTGCCAGGTATCGCCGCCGGGTCCCGTGCACAATCGGTGCGTGACCGGCCGACCACTCAAGCCCTGGCACTTCGTCCTCGTCTTCGGCGTGGTCAGCCTGCTCGCCGACATGGTGTACGAAGGCGCCCGCAGCATCATCGGCCCCTATCTGGCGACGCTTGGCGCGTCCGCCGCTGTCGTCGGATTGGTCGCCGGCGCAGGCGAATTCATCGGATACGGACTGCGCGTCGTCGCCGGCTATGCCGTGTCGCGCACCCAGCACTACTGGACGTGGACGATCACCGGCTACGCGCTGACCGTGCTGAGCGTGCCGTTGATCGGCGTCACCGGCTCTCTCGTTCCGGCGCTGCTGTTGTACGGCACCGAGCGTCTCGGCAAGGCGGTGCGCTCTCCGGCGAAGGACACGCTGCTGTCGCATGCGTCGACGAGCACTGGTCGCGGCAGCGCGTTCGGCGTGCACCAGGCCCTCGACCAGACCGGCGCGATTGCCGGGCCGCTGCTGCTAGCAGCAGTGTTGAGCGCCCACGCCGGCGACTACCGACTGGCGTTCGGCGTGCTGATCGTCCCTGGCGTGCTGGTGCTGGCCCTCCTCGGCTGGCTCCGGTTCCGTGTTCCGGACCCACGTGACTACGAGCAGGTGCATGCCGCGCCCGCGACCCCGACAGACGGAGCCCTGCCCGCCGCCCCCAAGCCACGCCTGCCAGTGCAGTTCTGGCAGTACGTCGTCGCCACCGGTCTGCTGTCGTGCGGCGTCGCCTCTTTCCCGCTGCTCGCGTTCCACGCCCAACGCACCGGACTGCTCACCGATGCCCAGGTGCCGGTCCTGTTCGCGATCGCGATGGCCGTCGACGGCGCGGCGGGTCTGGTGATGGGCCGCGTGTACGACAAGCGCGGACCGATGGTGCTGCTCGCGGTGCCGCTCGCCGCCGCGTGCTCGTCCATCGCGTTCACCGGCGACCGCACCCTCGTCTGGATCGGCGTCGCGGTCTGGGGCGTCGTCAACGGCGTGCTCGACTCCACAGTGAAATCGGTGGTGACCGAGCTCGTGCCGGCAAACATCAGGGCCATCGCGTTCGGCTGGCTGGCGCTGCTTCGGGGCGTCGCATTGCTGATCGCCGGCGGCCTGCTCGGTGCCGTCTACGACATCTCCCCCGGTTACACGATGGCGCTGATCGTGGTGGCGAACATCGCGGCGCTCGCCGGTTTGGTGCCGGTGTTGCGGCGGATCCAGCCCGCCGCGCGCTGAAACACCTGGGTGAGCGGCTGTTCGGCGCACGTGCCGACGGGCCTGTCAACCCCTACGTGCCCTGCCAGCGGGACGACCTGCAGAACCGGAAATGCCGATCGCTAACATGAATGCGCTGCTCAGCGCGATCGGCCAAGCGACCCGTAGGACAGATGAGTTGAATACACCAGAACTTGCCAATTGGAACACCCAGGAAGCCCTGGCGGAGGCGATGATTCCGATCGTCGGCACCTTGCACCGCACGCGCGGCGTCACCGTCTTGCTGCACAGCCGGTCGCTGGTGAACAAGTCGGTGATCAGCATCCTGCGCACCCACCGTTTCGCTCGGCAGATCGCCGGCGAAGAGCTGTCGGTGGTCGAGACCTTCCCGTTCCTGGAGGCGCTGGCGAACCTGGATCTGGGTCCGGCCAAGATCGACCTCGGCCTGCTGGTGCACGCCTACCGCGCAGACGAGCGCGGCCTCTCTGTCGCCGACTTCGTCGCCGACGCGCTGTCCGACGTCACCGGTGACAACAAGGCCGAGCCGCAAGGCCCGCGTGACGTGGTGCTCTACGGCTTCGGCCGGATCGGTCGGCTCGTGGCCCGACTGCTGGTCGAGAAGGCCGGCGGCGGCAACGGCCTGAATCTGCGGGCCGTCGTGGTCCGCAGCGGTGGCGCCGACGACCTGAAGAAGCGCGCTTCGCTGCTGCGTCGCGACTCGGTGCACGGCCACTTCAACGGCACCATCAAGGTCGACAAGGAGAACAACCTCCTCATCGCCAACGGCAACGTCGTCAAGTTCATCTACGCCAACGACCCCTCTGAGGTCGACTACACCGAGTACGGCATCAACGACGCCATCCTCATCGACAACACCGGCAAGTGGCGCGATCGCGCGGGCCTCGAGCAGCACCTGCGTCCGGGCATCTCCAAGGTTGTGCTGACCGCACCGGGCAAGGGCGATGTGCCGAACATCGTGCACGGCGTCAACCACCTCGGCCAGGACGTCAGCCAGCAGATCTTCTCGTGTGCGTCGTGCACCACCAACGCGATCGTGCCGCCGCTCAAGGCGATGGACGAGAAGTTCGGCATCATCCGGGGCCATGTCGAGACGGTGCACTCGTTCACCAACGACCAGAACCTGCTGGACAACTACCACAAGGCCGACCGTCGTGGCCGTTCCGCGCCGCTGAACCTGACCATCACCGAGACCGGTGCCGCGTCGGCCGTCGCCAAGGCCCTGCCGGAGCTCAAGGCCAAGATCACGGGAAACTCGATCCGCGTTCCCACGCCCGACGTCTCGATCGCCATCCTGAGCCTGCAGCTCAAGAAGGAGACGACGAAGGACGAGGTGCTCACGCACCTGCGCGAGACGTCGCTGTCGGGCCCGCTGAGCCGCAACCTCGACTACACCGCGGCGACCGACGCCGTTTCGAGCGACTTCATCGGTTCGCGTGCGGCGTCGATCATCGACGCGAACGCCGCCATCGTCGATGGCGACCAGGCGATCCTGTACTGCTGGTACGACAACGAGTTCGGATACTCGTGCCAGGTCGTCCGCGTCGTGCAGTTCCTGTCGGGCATCGAATACCCGACGTACCCGCGCAGCTGATCCGCCTTCCGCCGAAACGGCACTCCCGCAGGCAAGTTCACGAAACTTGCTCTGCCGGAGTGCCGTTTCGGCGTTGTGGCCTGTTCGACGGGCGCTAGGCCGGTTCCGGCGGCAGCCCGTAATGCGTCGCAATACCGGTCATTAGCAACGTGATTCGATGCTGGAAGGCCTCGTCACCGAACGGGTCGTCACCCGATTTCGCGATGGCTCGCAACGTCGGGAACTCCGACGGTGAACGCTTCGCGGTGAGCGCGAGGATCCGCGCCAGCCAGGGCTGCCCACTCTCGGAGTACAGGTATTCGCGATGGGCTTCGGTCACGCTGCCGACCGCCATGGTGCTCACCGACGCCCACACCGCAAGGGCGTCGCTCGGCGACAAGCCTTGCGCGGCAAGCGCTTCGACCGCCTCCGCGGTGTACTCCATCTCGACGTCGTGGCCGACCGCGCCACTGACGAACTTCTCCACCAACGCGGGTTCGGCGGCCAGCACCGTCCGGATGTAGGACGCGTAGTCACGGAGCCAGGTGGCCCAGTGCTCGCCGGCGTACCGCGGCGGCGGTGAGTTCGTCAGGGCACTGACGGTGGCCAGGCGCAGCAGGTCGTGCTGGTTTTTCACGTGGTGGTAGAGCCCCGGCAGGCTGATGCCGAGATGCTCGGCGACCCGGCGCATGGTGGCGTTCTCGGTGCCGATCTCCAAAACCGCTGCGGCGATGGCACTCTGGTCGATGCGCGGCGGCCTTCCCCGCCGGGGCGCTGCGTTGTTGACGCTCATCGGACTCTCCTGGCGACCACTTCCACATTCGGGGTTGACGATAACCGAGAGGACTTTTAATAATCAATATGAAAACTCACCGGTACCCACAGAAACGACACGATGAACCGAGATAACCGTCAGATCCTGCTGCGGCGCCGCCCCAACGGCCTGGTCTCCCCCGACGACACCGAGATGGTGACGGTGCCTGCACCGGTCCCCGCCGAGGGCGAAGCACTGCTGCGGACGACCTATGTCGGCGTCGACGCCGCCGCCCGCACCTGGCTGGACGGCGAACCCGGCTATCTCCCGGCGCTGGAGCTCGGTGAGGTGGTGCGCGTGGCCGGCATCGGCGAGGTCGTCGAATCGCGTTGCGACGCCTACAAAGTCGGCGATCTGGTCACCACACTGACCGGCCTGCAGGACTACGCGATCATCCGCGACGACCTGTTCAGCACGCCGGTGGTCGGCTACACCGACCCACTCGCGGTGATGTCGATCTACGGCCCCACCGGAGCGACCGCCTACTTCGGCATGACGGGTGTCGGAAAGCCACAACCCGGCGAGACGGTCGTGGTCTCGGCCGCGGCGGGTGCCACCGGATCGGTGGCCGGGCAGATCGCCAAGATCGCGGGCGCGCGCGTCGTCGGGATCGCGGGCGGTCCGGAGAAGTGCCGCGTGGTGGTCGAGGAGTTCGGCTTCGACGCCTGCGTCGACTACAAGGCCGACGACTTCCCGGCGGCGTTGAAGGCGGCATGTCCGGGCGGCATCAACGTCTACTTCGACAACGTCGGTGGCGACATCCTCAATGCCGCGCTCGGCAACCTCGCCCACCGGGCCCGCGTGGTCATGTGCGGCATCATCACCACGTACCTCAACGGCGACCACCCCAGTCCGTCCAACTATGTGAACCTGCTCTCCACGGCCTCGACGATGCAGGGCTTCATCGCGCTCGAGGAATGGGCGCGGTTCGACGAGGCATTCGCCGCGCTGAGCGGCTGGGAACAGCAGGGCCTGCTGGTGCATCGCGAAACCGTTTACGAGGGACTGGAATCCAGCATCGACGCGCTGAACGGCCTGTTCACCGGGGCGAACATCGGAAAGATGCTGGTGAAGATCAACGAACCGGAGCGGTGACGCCGCCGTGCTGACTCCCTTTGACGACTATCCGATCCACGCCTCGGCCGACCCGGTAGGCGTACCGGCCAGTGGCGACCCCAATCACTATGACCGCTACTGGTTCAACGGCCACCAGCGTGACGGCGATTTCTACTTCGGCGCGGCGATGGGGCACTACCCCGTTCGCGGCATCATCGACGCGGCCTTCAGCGTGGTGAAAGACGGTGTCGAGCATTCGATTTTCGTATCGGGCGCGATGCCCCTGGACCGGTCGGCGACCATTGGCCCCTTCCGCATCGAGGTCATCGAACCGCTACGAACCATCCGCTATGTCGTCGAAGCCAACGAGCAGCACATCTCCTGCGACCTGACGTTCCGAGCCACCACCGTGGCCGTCGAGGAACCGCGTCAGCAGCGCCGCACCGCGGAAGGCATCGTGCTGACCGACCACACGAGGCTCACGCAATGGGGGTCGTGGGAGGGGACGATCACCGTCGACGGCGAAGAACTCGCGGTCAAGTCGGGCGACGTGCCGGGGACCCGGGACCGGTCCTGGGGTATCCGGCCGGTCGGCGAACAACTCGCCGTGTTGCGCCAACCCATGCCGTTCCAGGTCTTCTGGCTCTGGGCGCCACTGCATTTCGGAGACCGATTCACCCACTACGCGTTCCACGAGCACGAGGACGGGCGCCGCTGGCTGGAGACCGCCGCGATCCTGGACCCGTTGCCGGAAGGTGCGTCACCGTGCAGCCGGGTCGGGGTACGCGAGTGCTACGACATCGGCTACGAACTCGACTGGGAGCCGGGACGGCGCGAAATCCGGCGGGCCCATCTGTGGTTCACCGATCCCATCGAGGGCAAGACCCACATCGAACTGGAGAAGCTCTACACGTTCCGGATGCGTGGCATCGGATACTGGCACCCGCACTGGGGACACGGCTCGAATCACGGCCAGTACGAAATCGGCCGGGAATCAATCCGTTTGGACGATTTCGATCCGACGGACTTCACGTCGCTGCACCTGCAGAACATCGTGAAGGCGACCATGGGCGAACGCACCGGGATCGGCGTCGTCGAACAGATCGCCATCGGTCCGCACACCCCGTCAGGGCTCACCGGATTCCTGGACGGCTACCAGGGCTGACCCGTCACGGCACAGACCTCCCCCGCTTACGCGACCGTCAGTGGAGTACGGCACAGTAGACGCCAGCTATCCGAACATCCTTTGCGGTCATCTGGGGAAATGAGGGGTCGAGTTGTCTGACGCGAGTGTCGTGGCGCCGGTACTGCCGAACGGTGGCGTGTTGCCATTCCCGCCGGTTCCATCTGCCAGCATCGCCGGCCGGACGCTGCAGGAATCGACGTACCAGCCGCGCACGGTCCCCAAGCGACTGCACGACGACACCCCCAACATCGTCATCGTCCTGATCGACGACGCCGGTCCTGGGCTGCCGTCCACCCTGGGCGGTGAGGTGACCACCGCGACGCTCGACCGGGTGTGCGCGGAGGGTGTCGCGTACAACAGGTTCCACACCACCGCGATGTGTTCGCCGACGCGCGCCTCGCTGCTGACCGGTCGCAACCATCACGAGATCGGTAACGGGCAGATCGCCGAACTCGCCAACGACTGGGACGGGTATGCGGGGAAGATTCCGCGGTCCAGTGCCACGGTCGCCGAAGTCCTCAAACAGTACGGCTATGCCACGTCGGCCTTCGGCAAGTGGCACAACACCCCGGCAGAGGAAACCACGGCGGCCGGCCCCTTCGAAAACTGGCCCACCGGTTTGGGTTTCGAGTACTTCTACGGTTTTCTTGCCGGTGAGGCGTCTCAGTACGAGCCGAATCTGGTCCGCAACACCACGGTGGTGGCCCCGACGAAGACTCCCGAAGAGGGCTATCACCTGTCCGAAGATCTGGCGGACGACGCCATCTCGTGGCTGCGCCGGCACAAGGCCTTCAACGCCGACAAGCCGTTCTTCATGTACTGGGCGAGCGGCTGCCTGCACGGCCCGCACCACATCATGAAGGAATGGGCGGACAAGTACGCCGGCAAGTTCGACGACGGCTGGGATGCCTACCGCCAGCGGGTGTTCGAGCGTGCCAAGGAAAAGGGCTGGATCCCGCAGGACTGCGAACTCACCGAACGCGATGAGACCCTGCCGGCATGGGACGACATCCCCGAGGACGAGAAGCCATTCCAGCGTCGTCTGATGGAGGTCGCCGCCGGCTACGCCGAGCATGTCGACGTGCAGGTCGGCCGGATCGCCGACGAACTCGATGCCCTCGGCTACGCCGACAACACACTGTTCTTGTACATCTGGGGCGACAACGGCTCCTCGGGTGAAGGCCAGAACGGCACCATCTCGGAGCTGTTGGCGCAGAATGGCATTCCGACGACCGTCCGTCAGCACATCGACGCACTCGATGAGCTCGGCGGACTCGACGTCCTCGGCTCTCCCCTGGTCGACAACCAGTACCACGCAGGATGGGCCTGGGCCGGCAGCACGCCGTACAAGGGTATGAAGCTGTTGGCGTCGCATCTGGGCGGGACGCGCAATCCGCTGGCGGTGCGCTGGCCCGCGAAGATCGCCGCCGACGCCGTGCCGCGCGACAACTTCCTGCACTGCAACGACATCGTGCCGACGATCTATGAGGTGGTCGGCATCGAACCGCCGCGCACCGTCTATGGCGAACCGCAGATGCCGCTGGCCGGCGCCAGCTTCGCCCGCACCCTGGTAGACCGGAACGGCCCGGGCGGCAAGAAGACTCAGTATTTCGAGATCATGGGCAGCCGGGCGATCTATCACGACGGCTGGATCGCGTCAGCACGTGGGCCGCGATTGCCGTGGGTCCCGGGACAACCCCCGGGCATCGCGACGTGGACGCCCGATCTGGATGTCTGGGAACTGTACAACCTGGACGAAGACTGGTCGCAGGCCAAGGATCTCGCCGAACAGCTGCCGGACAAGCTTGCGCAGATGCGGGAGATGTTCGCCATCGAAGCGGCCCGGAACGCCGTGCTGCCGATCGGTGGCGGGCTGTGGGTTCCCGTGTACCACCCGGAATTGCGCATTGCGCCGCCGTTCCGGGAGTGGCAGTTCTCCGGCGACATGATCCGTATGCCCGAGTTCTGCGCCCCGGCACTGGGCAACAAGAACAACGTGGTGACCATCGACGCCGACGTCCCCGAGAACGCGTCCGGCGTGCTGTACGCCCTGGGCAGTGGCGCCGGCGGCCTGACCTGCTACCTCGAGAACGGCCACGTCCGCTACGAGTACAACCTGTTCATCCTGCAGCGCACCAAGATTCAGTCCGAGGCTGCGATCGCGCCCGGCCGGCACACCATCACGGTGACGACCCAGTACGCGGAACTACGTCCCGGCGGCCCGCTGGACATCACCGTCGCCGTTGACGGCTCAGAGGTGGCATCCGGCACGGTTCCGATCAGTGCGCCACTGCTGTTCACCGCGAACGACTGCCTCGATATCGGCACCTGCCTCGGGTCGCCGGTGTCGATGGATTACCGGGAACGCGCACCCTTCCCGTTCGAAGGGCACATCCACCAGGTCCACGTCGCCTACACGTAGTGCGCGGGGCGAGTTGCCGCGGCGGGCTACCGGTTGATGGAATGCACCAGGTCGATGGCGGCACCGAGTGTGGTGAACCGTTCCTCGAGCGTCTCGCCCGCCGGGTAGATCCGGACGGTGTCGACGCCGGCATCGCACCACACCTGCAGGCGATCGCGCACCATGTCCGCGGTGCCGATCAACGTGGTGGCCAAGATCATCTCGTCGGTGATCAGCGCCGCCGCGCCGTCGCGGTCGCCGGACTGCCAGCGTTCACGGACCGCCGCCGCGACCTCGCCCCAACCCTGCCGGCTGTACGCCTGGTTGTAGAAATTTGTTGAGGCCGAGCCCATTCCACCGAGGCTGAACGCCAACTCGGACTTCCGGGCGTCGATCAGCGTCTTGAGATGGGCCTCGTCACGCGCGAACGACACCTCGGCGCCCTGGCAGATGTCGAGGTCGGCCCGCGTCCGGCCGGAGCGGGCGAGGCCGTCGTCGAGGTGTGCGAAGTAGGCGTCGTCCGCGCCTTCGGGCACGAAGCTGGTGCCGAGCCAGCCGTCGGCGACCTCGCCGGTCAGCCGCAGCATCGCGGGCGTGAGACTGGCGATGTACAGCGGGATTTCGTGTTCCGCCCGCATCGACAACCGCATCGGCTTCACATCGCCGCCCGGCAGCGGGATGTGGAATTGCTTGCCTGCGTACGAAACCCGGTCGCCCGCGATGGCCTGGCGGATGATGTCGATGGTCTCGCGCATCCGGCCCAGCGGCTTGGCGAACGGTACGCCGTGCAGTCCCTCGATGACCTGTGGTCCCGACGCGCCGAGGCCCAGCAGGAAGCGGCCGCCCGACAGATTCGACAGCGTGATCGCGGCCTGCGCGATCGCCACCGGCGTGCGGGTGCCGAGCTGAATGATGCCCGAACCCAACAACATCCGTTCGGTGCATGCCGCGTAGTAACCGAGTGCCGACGGAGCGTCGGATCCCCATGCCTCGGCGACCCAACAGATATCCAGGCCCATCTTCTCGGCCTCGGAGACGAAAAGTCTTTGATGGTTCCAGTTTCCGAGGCTGGCGGCCTCGACCGTCGTCGCCGCGCGCATCAGCTCTCCGCCCGCTGCTTGATGTGCTCCAGGACCCGCTGCATGCCGGACTCGAATTCGCGGAGCCGGTTGAAGACGATCTTCTGCTCCTTGTCGGGCATCCGGGCAATCGCCAATGACAACCCCGACGGCGCAGGCCCCATCTGAGCCCATTCCACGAGCCGGGTTCCGGTGCCCTCGGGGCGCAGGCTCAGGCGCCAGGTTGCGGTCGGATTGCCGGCGTCGCCGATGGCCCAGGCCATCACCTGCTGGGGTTCGTACTCAATGATCTCGGACTCCGTCGACCAGTCCCCGAGTGCGGGATGACTGTTATGGCCGACGAAACGGGCTCCGAGACAAGGTGCGTCGCAGTCCCCCAGCCACTCGACTCGCTGCAACTCGGGGCTGCACTCGGGCATCACCGTGATGTCCGACGCCAGCTCCCACACCCGGGCCACGGGCGCGTCGATCCACGTCGAAACCTCGACGGTCGGGGCGTCGGCATACACCGCACCGGTCCACTCCATGATGTCAACTTCCCTTCGGGGTACGTGCGTCGGCGGCAAAGAGTGTCCGGGCTGCCAACAGCAGCTTCAGTTCGGCGTTGACATCATCGAGCGGCTGCAGGCTCGACGTGGCGCGGCACATGGTGATCGCACCTTCGATGGCCCCGAGCGACATGGTGGCCAGCCTGCGGGCGACTGCGGTATCGAGACCATCGGCCACCAGGCAATCGGTGACCAGCTGATGCCAGGTGCGGAAAATCTGATTGGCATGCTGGGCCAGCGCGGAGCCCGGCACAGCACTGACGGCAATGGACACCACCGGACATCCGGCGGCGAAATCGCTCTGCTGCAGCAGCTTTCGCCAGAACGCGGTGAACGCATCGACAATGGCGGCCGGCCCACCAGGCGCGGCATTGGAGATGAGCCGCGAGATGGCATCACCGCTGAGCTGCGCGGCCTCGTCGATGATCTGCGCACGCCCGGCGGGGAAATGATGGTAGATCGAGCCCCGAGGTGCGCCGCTGCGGCTCAGCACGTCGTCGAGCGTGACGCCGTCTACGCCGCGTTCACGCAACAGCTCGACGGCAGCGAGCACCATCGACTGGCGGGTGTCGGGCGGCATTGGACGACTCCTGGCGGGCGGATCAATCGAGTCGAATTATGATCATGTTCATATTGGAGAGTCAAGAGTGGACTGAATACTGCCGAAACCCGCACGACAAGTTGCCTGACGGCCGCCCGAATATGAACCGTTTCATAGCGGCTCGTGGGAACCACCTGGACTACAGGCTGCCGTCCAGATAGGCGGCCCTGCAGGCACGGCGCGCCAGCTTCCCGCTGGTGGTCCGCGGGATGCCGCCGGCGGGCAGCAGTCGGACGTCGGAGACGGTCACGCCATGACGCTCCGAAACGAGCGCATGGACCGACTCGATCGCCGGCTGAGGATCATGGCGGGCCGTGCCCGACGCACGTTCGGCGATGATCACGAGCTGTTCGCCGCTGTCCCCCGGCACGCTGAAAGCCGTCACGTAGCCGCGCCGCACCAGTGGTGACGCATCGGCGGCCGTCGTCTCGATGTGCTGCGGATAGTGGTTCTGCCCGCCGATCGTGATCACGTCGGCCAGACGACCCGTGACATACAATTCGCCGTCGAGGTAGAAGCCCAGATCGCCTGTCCGCAACCAGGATCCGTCGATATCAGAGCCGTCGGCGTGACTGTTCAGCGGCAAGGTGCGGCGCAGTCGAGCATGGAAAACCTCTCGGGTCTCCTCGGGCAACCCCCAGTAACCACGGCCGATGTTGTTGCCCTGCAACCAGATCTCGCCGACTCGACCGTCGGGCTGTTCGGTTCCGGTGGCCGGATCCGCCATCACCACCCAGAGACTGCTCGCCGGCTGCCCGCACGCCACCTGCGCCACCGCAGCCGGTGCGTCCTCGGCCACCGGCACCGCCGCGCCGGACGCAAGCTGCTCGCGGTCGAAGTACCGCACCGTCGCCTCCGCATCGGGCGCGATGTTGGATACGAAAAGTGTTGCCTCGGCGATGCCGTAGGACGGCTTGATCGCCGTCTTCGGGAGTCCAAACGATTCGAAGACCGAGTTGAAGCTCTTGATGGCGTCCATGCTGACCGGCTCCGAGCCCACGATCATCACCACATTCGCCAGGTCGATGTCGTCCCCCGGGCTCGGCGCACCACGATGCGCGGCCCATTCGTAGGCGAAATTCGGTGCAGCAGTGACCACTCGGCCGACCTTCGAGCCCTCGGACAACGCCTGGATCCACCGCAGCGGCCGGCGGATGAACGCGGTCGGCGACATCAACGTCGAGTGCCCGCCGTACACCGTGGGAAAGCCGATCATCGACAGCCCCATGTCGTGATACAGCGGCAGCCAGCTGACGCCGTGTGTGTTGCGATCCAGCATGTCGATGGACAGGATCATCTGAATCAGGTTGGTGCCCACCGCTTTATGGGTGATCTCTACGCCGACGGGCGGGCGGGTCGCGCCCGAGGTGTACTGCAGGTGCGAGACGTCGTCGATCTCGAGGTGGACGGGTTCGAACGAAACGCCCGCGTCGTCCGGCACCTCATCGATGGCGATGACCGTCGGAGCACCCAGGTCCGGATGCGCGGACAGGAATTCGGTGACGGCCGGCCGCGCCGCCGCAGTCGTCAGGATCGCCGCCGGTCGCGCGTCGTGGAGCGCGATGTCCAAACGCTCGGCATGCCCTGGCAATTCGGGCGCGAACAACGGCACCGCGATGGCGCCCGCCTTGATCGCCGCGAAGAACCCGGCGACATAGTCGAGGCCCTGCGGCGCCATGATGGCAACGCGGTCACCGCGCTCGATGACCGCCTGCACCCGGGCCGCGATGGCCGCCAGCCGCACCCCGAGCTCGGACCACGTCACTTCGAAAGTTCGCACATCGGCACCGGAGTAGTCCAGGTAGCGGTACGCCACCATGTCGGGCAGATGCGCGACGTTCCCGTCGATCAGGGCGATCAGCGTCGCGCCGGGTGGCAGCGTCACCGCCCCGGCGTCGTCGACGCAGTCCTCGATCTGGAAAAGGCCGCTACCCGGTGTCATGGGTCCAGCCTAAGCGCACCCTTGAAAAAGGCTGCGCCGCTACACATCTATTTGTAGCTGTTCACCGCCGGGACCACTCGTCGGCCAACAGCTCGTAGGAACGCACCCGGTCCCGGTGGTCGTGGGTGATGGTGGTGACGATCAACTCGTCGGCCCCGGTGGCGTCGCGCAGCCGTTCCAGCTTGTCGGCGACCTGTGCGGCGGACCCGACGAACTGGGTGTCCACCCGGTCCGCGACGAGTTCACGTTCGGCGGCCGTCCAGTTGTGCGCCCGCGCCTCGGCCGGGGTCGGAAACGGGATGGCGCCTTCGGCGGTGCGGATGCTGCGCACCCACAGGCCGTATCCGGTGGCGAGTTCGAGGGCCGTGGCCTCATCGTCGGCGACGACGACGTCAGCCGACACGGCGACGTAGGGCGCGTCGAGTTCGGCCGATGGGCGGAACGCGGCCCGGTAGGCGTCGGTCGCCTCGAGTACCGACGACGGTGCGACGTGGTAGTTGCTCGCGAACCGCAGCCCTCTGGTGCCGGCTACTTCGGCGCTCTCTCCGCCGCTGCTGCCCAGGATCCAGATCTGAAGGTCGGCGCCTTCCCCGGGGACGACCCGCGCCGCCAGGCCGTCCGCGTCGCGGTAGACCCCGGCGATGAACGCCAGGATGTCGTTGATCTGGTCGGTGTAGTCCTGCGACTGCGCGCCCGGCAGCTGCAGCAGCGCCCGTTGGAGGGCGAACCGCGGAGAATTCAACAGCGGCCGCGGGTCGAACTTCGGTGGGATCAGCAGCCCGTGCGCCCCGTTGCGGGTGCTCGGGGTGCCCACCGCGGCACCCACCGGGACCTTGGGTTCCCGCGGCTTCCCGCCCGAGCGTCCCAGGCCGAGATCGAACCGGCCCGGGTGCAGGGCGTCGAGCAGACCGAACTCTTCGACCGTCGCAACCGCGGTTCGGTGACCCATCTGCACCGCGCCCGAGCCCAGGCGGATCGTGGAGGTCTCCGCGGCGGTCAGCGCGAGAAGCACAGCCGGTGAGGTGCCGGCGATACCGGGATTGAGGTGATGTTCGGCGAACCAGAAGCGCGTGTAACCCAGGGCCTCCGCGCGCTTGGCGAGGTCGATACTGTTGCGTAGCGCTTGCGGTGCAGTCGAACCCGACGAGATCGGCACCAGATCGAGCACGGTCAGTGGAGTAGCCATGAGCTACGACGCCACTTCTGCGGAGACATTCGTGCGCACTGCCGGCCGCGGCAGCGGCGCCAGTCCCAGGTGGTCGCGCAACGTGGTGCCCGTGTAATCGGTGCGGTACGTCCCGCGCTCCTGGAGCAGTGGCACCACCCGGTCGACGAACGGGTCGAGCCCGCCGGGTGTGATGTGCGGGACGAGGATGAATCCGTCGCTGGCATCGGCCTGAACGAATCGGTCGATCGTCTCCGCGATGGTCTGGGGCGATCCGATGAACGACTGGCGCCCGGTGACTTCGACGATCAGCTCGCGCGTCGTGAGGTTCTGCGCCTCGGCTTTGGCCCGCCACTCGGCGGCAATCGCGAGCGGGTCCCGGAACATGCGCACACTGGCCCGCCCTCGCGCGATGGTGTTCTCCCCCACGACCGGGTCCACCGCCGGCAGCGGCCCGTCCGGGTCATGATCGGAGAGGTCGCGGTTCCAGAGCTGTTCGAGGAACTTGATCGCCGTCTGCCCGGACACCTGGGCGAGCCGGACCTCGTGTGCGAGGTCGGCCGCCTCGTCATCGGTGTCGCCGATCACGAACGTCGCGGCGGGGAGGATCAGCAACTCGTCATGGCGCCGCCCGTAGCGCGCCAACCTGCCCTTGACGTCGGTATAGAACGCCTGCCCGGCTTCCAGCGTGCTGTGCCGCGAGAAGATGGCGTCCGCAGCGGACGCCGCGAACTCGCGACCTTCGTCCGAGTCGCCCGCCTGAAAGATCACCGGACGCCCATGCGGGCTGCGCGGCACATTGAACCGGCCGTGGATGTCGAAGTGGCTGTCCGTGTGCTCGAACGCACCGGCATCGGGATCGGACAGGAACACGCCGCTCGTCTTGTCCGCCACGATCTCGTCGCCGTGCCACGAGTCGAACAACTCCAGCGCCGTCTGCAGGAATGTCTTGGCCCGCTCGTAGCGCTCATCCTCCGCCAGGAACCCGCCACGGCGAAAGTTCTCGCCCGTGAACGCATCCCACGATGTGACGACATTCCAGGCCGCGCGGCCGTCGGAGAGATGGTCCAGCGAGGCGAACTGCCGAGCCACCTCGTAGGGCTCGTTGAAGGTCGAATTGATGGTGCCGGTCAACCCGATTCGCTCGGTCACCGCGGCCAGCGCGGCCAGCACGGTGAAGGTGTCCGGACGCCCGACGACGTCGAGGTCGTAGATCTCGCCGTTCTGTTCGCGCAGGCGCAGGCCCTCGGCCAGGAACAGGAAATCGAATTTCCCGCGCTCGGCCGTGCGCGCGAAGTGCTCGAAGGAGCTGAACTCGATGTGGCTGCCGGCCGCGGGGTCACTCCACACCGTGGTGTTGTTGACGCCCGGAAAGTGCGCTGCGAGATGAATCTGCTTGACTGGCTTGCTCATTGGCTGCTCCTTGCGTAACGGTTGGCCGGATGTGACAGCCCGAGCAGGCCACGTAACGTGTCCGCTTCGTACTCGTCGCGGAAGAGTCCGCGGCGCCGCAGTTCGGGCACCAGTTGCTCGGTGATCTGGAGCAGGTCGTGCGGTAGGGCCGCCGGCCGCAGCCGAAATCCCGTCAACCCGGCGCCGTGCCACTCCGTCAGCAGGTCGGCCAATTGTGCGGCGGTTCCGGCGAAAACTGCTGCATCGCTCCGGTACTCGGCACCGGCGAGGTCGTCGAGCCGGCGCCTGCGGGCCTGTGCCGCCGACGCGCTGTCGTCGAGAAACACCACCACGTCGCCGAAGATGTGCAACGGCTCGGACCCGCGGCCCGCGTCGTGCTGCAGCCCACGGATTTCCTCGACGACAGCTACGGCCTGTGCGGCATCGCCAGGGGTGACGAACCCGACGTCCGCACTGCCGGCGATCAACTCGTGGGCGGCGCGGCCGTGGCCCAGCGCCGCGACGATCGGCTGCCCCTGCGGTGGGCGCGGCGTGATGGACGGACCTTTGACCGAGAACCAGCGGCCGCTGAAGTCGATGTAGTGCAGCTTGTCCCGGTCGATGAAGCGCCCGGTGGCCGCATCGCGGATCTCCGCGTCGTCCTCCCAGCTGTCCCACAACCGACGTAGCACCTCGACGTAATCGGCGGTCTCGGCGAAGTACTCGTCGGCCCGCGACCGGGCCGCAGCCTCACGTCGCCCGAAGTGCGCAGCGACATCCGGGCGGCCGGCGATCTGGACGCGCACGCCGGCCCGGCCGGCGCTCACGTAGTCGAGCGTCGCGATGGACTTCGACACGTGGAATGGCTCGGTGTGGGTGACGACGGCCGTCGGCACCAGCCCGATCCGCCGGGTACGTGGCGCGATCCGCGCCGCGATCAGCACCGCGTCCAACCGGCCGCGGACCCGATCGACGCGATGGTCCGGCACGAAGGGATCGTCGGACTGGATCGCCAACGAGTCCTCGATGGTCACGAAGTCCAACGCTCCACGCTCTGCCTCGAGGACCAGGTCGGTCCAGTAGCCGGCGCCGAAGAGGTCGGCGGGTCGTGCATCGGGTTCGCGCCAGGCGGCCGGGTGCCAGCCGGCGCCGTCCAGCGCCACGGCCAGATGGATTCGGCTCGACGAATCAGGCATCACGCAACCTGCCTTCCTGACGGGATAGGACCACTCTGCCGAGCCGCGCGCAGATCGCGGCGGTGGCGGCAGCGGCAGCGCCAGGGTGGGGAATAGTCGGCCGAGTGGTCGGCACGTCCGGTAGGCGGACGCTCGGCCGGCGCGATGGCCGAGCCAAGGGCAGGCCAGCAGGATCGCCGGTGGCCGCCGGAGACACCCGAGCAGCGTGCACCGGGACATCAAACCGGCTCAGTACCAACGCGTTTCACAGCCGGTGGAAGTCGACGGCGTCCGCCCGTGGCACACCTCGCGGCGAATGACGTGGCCCCAGGGGCAGGTTGCTTCGACACGATCTTCAGAGCGCGCTTGCCGCCTCCGCACCGCCCTACAGGCACCGCGATGCTCCTGAAATCATCAGGATTCCAATCCCGCAGCGGGACTGGTGTCGGGCCCTTCCGCCTAGCGGATGCCGCGGACCAGGCGGCCCGGCCGCGCGCCGGTGTCGATGCCGTGCCGGCGGGTGACGGTGCCGCTGACGATCGTCGCGTCGTAGCCACTTGCGCCCTGCACCAAGCGTTTTCCGCCAGCGGGCAGGTCGTGCACCATCTTCGGTGCGTGCAGCGTCAGCGCGTCCAGATCGATGACGTTGAGGTCGGCCTTCTTGCCCACACTGATGACGCCGCGGTCGGACATGCCGTAGAGCTGGGCGGTGTCGTGCGACTGCTTGCGGATCACGTACTCCAGCGGCAGCTTCTCACCGCGGTGGCGGTCGCGCGCCCAGTGCGTGAGCAGGAACGTCGGGTAGGAGGCGTCGCAGATCATGCTGCAGTGGGCGCCGCCGTCGGAGAGACCGAGCACGCCGGCAGGGTGCGTGAGCATCTCGCGGATGGCGTCGTGGTTACCGTCCGAGTAGTTGAACATCGGGTACATGAGCATGGCCCCGGCGTTAGCTTCGAGCATCAGGTCGTACATCGCAGCCAGCGGGTCCACACCGCGCCTTTCGGCGATCGCAGCGACGGTGCGCTCGACAGTCGGCTCGTAGTCTGGCGGTTCGCCGATGTGGTACAAGCGATTTGCCGCATTCTGCGCCAGCATGAACATGCCGTCGAACAGCTTCGTGGGATCGATCGGCAGGTCGTTTTCTGCCAGGATCGCGGCCCGCACCGCGGGTTCGGCGAGCTTCTCGGCCAGTTCTTCGCGCGTGCATTCGGCGACCAGCCGACGGTAGGTCGGCCGGTGGGTGAAGGCGTGATGGCCGGGGAAGCCCAACAGCATGCCGAACGGCCGCGCCGCCACCTGCGGGAACAACCGGCTGCCCGCCTGGTGTGCGGCGGCAGAAAGGTCCAGCTGCTCGCGCCACAGATTGGGGTCGGCGTCGACCTGGATGAGCGCGAAGCTCAGCGCACAGTCGATCTCCTCGCCGAGCCGTCGCATCCAGTCGAGTTCCTTGCGGGGCGCGATGATGTCCTCGCCCGCCGCACCCTGCGGGGCCAGCTCGAAGACGGCCGCACCGCCGGCCGCGGTGGCCCGGCCCAGCGCGAACAACTCGTCCTCGGCGGCGAAGGTGCCGGGCACGGGTTCGCCGTCCATGGCACGGTGCGCCAACGTGCGTGACGACGAAAAGCCCAGCGCGCCGGCCTCGATCGCTTCCTGCACCAGTTTCGCCATGGCCTTGATGTCGTCGGCGGTGGCGGGTTCGTTGCGGGCGCCGCGCTCCCCCATGGCGTACGCGCGGACCGCGCCATGCGCGATCTGGGTGCCCATGTCGACGGCCAGCTCGCGCTGCCCGATGACGTCGAGGTACTCGCCGAAACTCTCCCAGCCCCAAGTGATGCCCTCGGTCAGGGCCGTGCCGGGGATGTCCTCGACACCCTCCATGAGCGCTATCAGCCATTCCTCCTGACCGGGGCGCACCGGCGCGAAGCCGACGCCGCAGTTGCCCGCGACCACCGTCGTCACCCCGTGGTTGCTCGACGGCTCCAGGACGCTGTCCCAGCTCACCTGGCCGTCGTAGTGGGTATGAATGTCCACGAAACCGGGCGCGACGATCTTGCCGCCGGCATCGATCGTCTCGGCCGAATCACCGGACAGCACAGGGTCGTTCGGACCGCGGCGGTGCACCTCGACGATCTTGCCGTCCTTGATCGCGACATCGGCGGTGAACCGGGCGGCCCCGGTGCCGTCGACGACTGTGCCACCGGTGATCTTCAGATCGAACACATCTGCTCCCTCGTTGCTGCCCGCGAACATCCGTCAGCGGCAGTACTGTAACAGTGTTACACCGTGATGGGCGGCAGATCCAGAGACTGGACGCAGCCCTGGTGTGATTAGGTGGTCGGCAAGCCCGAAGGAGGTGGTCATGGCTCAGGCAACCCAGCGCGGGTCGGATGGCCCGTCGAAACCTGTTGACGCGCAACTCATTCTGGATACCGCCGCGGCGCTGCTGGAACGCGACGGGGTCGAGGGCTTCTCCATGCGCAGCCTGTCCGAGCACCTCGGCGTCGCCGTCACATCCATCTACTGGCACGTCGGCGGCCGGGACAAGCTGTTCGACCACCTGATCGATCGGCTGATCGAGGTGATGGCGAGCCTGCCCGCCACCGGCGATACGCCGGCCGATCGCATCGCGTCCCTGGCCCGCGCACAGCGCACCGCGCTCATCGAACGCCAGCACCTGATGGCGATCGCGCACGAACGCGACCGGACGCCGTCGCTGTTCCAGTCCGTGCAGCAGACCCTCGCCGCCGAACTGGCCGCGCTGGGCATCACCGGCAACCGCGCGGCCCTGGCCTTGCGGTCCATCGAGGTGCACGTGATTTCGTCTGCGCTGATGCAGTTTTCGGCGATCCGCAGCGGCGAGCACGAGGAAGAGGACCCGTCACTGTGGGGCGACGACTGGCCGGATCAGAAACTGGTCGACGCCCTGCGCTCGCCGACCGACTACGACGCGGTGTTCGAGTACGGACTGGCCGCCCTCCTCGCCTCTCTGGGGTGACCTATTTGGTGGCGAACCGGCGGGTGCGCAGCTTCGGGATCGCCTGCTCGCTGAGGACCCGGGCGCGTTCGGCCATGGCGCCGGCGATGGCGTCGGGATGCGTGGTGAGGTAGAAGCCGCCGGCTGCCGACTGGTCGAAGATGGCCTCGGCCGCGGCGAGCGGATCCATGGCGGAGAGCTGGTGCATCGCCGCGCGCTCGGACTCTGAGGCGTCGGCGGCGTCCCCGCTTCCACTGTCGACACCGCCGGCCGCCGTGAAGATGTTGGACTGCACCGGTCCGGGTAGCACCGCCTGCACGCTGACGTGGTCGTCGTGCCCGGCGAGCTCGACCTCGACGCGCAGACACTCCGTCAGTGCGAGCACGGCGTGCTTGCTGACGATGTAGGGCGCCTGCAGCTGCACCGTCGACACGCCGCCGACCGACGACATGTTCCACACCCACGCCGGTTCGTCCGACGCCAGCATGGCAGGCAGGAAGGCCCGCACACCGTGGAAGACACCGTTGACGTTGACGTCCATGACGCGGTCCCAGTTGGCGACAGGCGTGTCCCACAGGTACCCGAACTGCTCGATGCCGGCGTTGTTCACCAGCAGGCGCACCGGCCCGATCTCGCGGTTGACCCGGTCCGCCAGGGCCTGCACGGCCTCGGCATCGCGTACGTCGCACACCGCGTCGACGGCGGTTGCGCCCGTCGCGGACAACTCGTCACGCAGGCCGGCGATCGCGGCGGCGTCGACGTCGGCCAGCACCGTCGTCATCCCGAGCTTGGCCGCATACCGGGCCAGACCGGCCCCGATGCCCGAGCCGGCACCCGTGATGACCGCAACCCCACCACCGAACAGTTCCTGTGCACCCATGGCCGAAGTAAATCGCAGGGCACGGGCTCGGACAGGGCGAACGTCCGATCAGTGGAATGCCGGTCAGACCGGCTGGACCTCGACTTCGGCTCTCGGCGCCGCGCGCAGCACGCACCGCGCATAGCCGATCCAGGTCACCACGCAGGCCACGATGCCGATGGCGATCATCGGCGTGACCGCCTGACCGAGAACCACTGCGACAGAATCACTTCCGGCCAGCCGCCGGTCGACCGCGCCACCCGTCATCAACGGCAGCAGACTGACCACGAAGCACGCGATGGCCGCGGCCAGCGCGGTGCCGAACATGGCGCGTATCGCAGCGACGATCATCGTGCCGGCAGCGAGCACGATCAGCACGGCGAACGGCAGCGGCCGCAGCGCGGCGCCCAGGTTCCCGGTGATGTCCCAGATCCCCCAGCCGCTCATGGAACCGTGGCCATGGTCGTTGTGCGCGGTGTACCACGGCAACACGGCAGCGACGACGATCATCGCGAAGGCGATGACCCCGATCGCCCACCGCGTCAGTACGTTCTCGATCTCGACTCCTCATACCCCCGTGAACGTGGGCTGCATCAGCGTCAGCATGGCCATCGCCAGGCTGATGAGCAGACACAGACTCAACACGATCATCGCACCCACCAGCAGCCAGCGGCCCATCCGGCGGCGAATGCGCGTCAATTTTGCGATGCGGCGGTCCTCGACGTAGCTGATGGCGACCATGGCGAACGCGACGTCGATGTGCTCGTCGCCGACGGTGGCGGCGCCCGCCGCGATCTCCTGCAGGCGTCCGGGCTCGATCTGCACTCCCGCGACGGCGAAGCGCCGACTGAGTCGGCGCGCCTGACCCCGCGTGAGCGGGTGGTCGCACACGTGCACGTGGTGTCGTGGGGCTGCCACTTACGTCGTTCCCTCGATTCGGGCACCTCACCCGAGCCGGAAAATGCAGAAAGGCGCCCGAGAGTGAAGTTACTCCGACGGGCGCCTTCGCACACTGCGACAGTCGATTTAGAGGCCCATGTCCTTGGCGATGATCATCTTCATGACCTCACTGGTACCGCCGTAGATGCGGCCGACGCGGTTGTCGGCATACAGCCGGGCGATCGGGTACTCGTTGATGTAGCCGTAGCCGCCGTGCAATTGCAGGCAGCGGTCGATCACGCGCGCTGCCGCATCGGTGCAGAACAGCTTGGCCTTGGCGGCGTCGGCGGCGGACAGCTCGTCGAGATCGTGGGCTTCCATGGCACGGTCGACGACGGCTTCCATCGCGTCGACGTCGGCCTGGCAGGCGGCGAGCTCGAACTTGGTGTTCTGGAACGAGGCGACCGGCTTGCCGAACACGGTGCGGTCCTTGGTGTACTGCACGGCGAATCGGACGGCGGCCTTGGCCTGCGCGTATGCGCTGACGGCGATGCCGAGCCGCTCGCGCGGCAGGTTCTGGCCGAGGTAGTTGAAGCCCTGGTCGGCCTCGCCGAGGATGTCCTCGACCGGGACCTTGACGTCGGTGAAGTTGAGCTCGGCGGTGTCCGAGCAGCGCAGGCCCAGCTTGTCGAGCTTGCGGCCGACCGAGTAGCCCTCCAGCTTGGTGTCGACCACCAGCAGCGAGATGCCGAAGCGGCGGTCGTCTTCCTTGGGGGCCGATGTACGCGCGCAGACGATCACGCGGTCGGCGTGTACACCGCCGGTGATGAAGGTCTTGGAACCGTTGAGGACGTAGTGCGTGCCGTCCTCGGAAAGCTTTGCGGTGGTGCGCATTCCGGCCAGGTCGGAACCGGTGCCCGGCTCGGTCATCGCGATGGCGAACATGATCTCGCCGCTGAGCATGCCGGGGAACCAGCGCTTCTTCTGCTCTTCGTTGCCGATGTCGCGGATGTAGGGCAGACACAGGCCGACGTGCACGCTGGAGCCACCGAACGACACCGCGGCGCGGGCGAGTTCCTCGGTGAGGATCGCCTGGAACTTGTACGAGGTCAGGCCCTCGCCGCCGTACTCCTCCGGGATTTCCGCGCCGAAGATGCCGAGTTCGCCGAGCTTGTAGTAGAACTCACGCGGCACCAGGCCCTTCTCGAACCACTCGTCGTAGACCGGACTGACCTCGGCCTCGACGAAGGCCCGGATCATGGCCCGGTAATCCTCATGCTCTTCGCTGTAGACCTCGCGTTTCACAGACAACTCCTCAAAAGTGGTGAACAGTGTTAGCTTGTTGCTGTCACCATAAGCTAACAACGTTCGCTAATTCAAGGGAGAAGCAGATGGGCAGGCCCCGCGTACCGCTGCTCAACCGCGAACTCATCCGTGACACGGCATTGGAATTGATCGATCGCGACGGCCTCGCCGAAATGTCGATGCGCAAGCTGGCCGCCGAACTCGGCGTGCAGGCGTCGTCGCTGTACAAGCACTACCCCACCAAGGACGACGTGCTCGACGCCGTCGCGAGCCGGGTCGCCGGGGAGATCGACACGTCAGGGTTCGACCGCGGCGACGACTGGCAGGACGCGCTGGCGGCGTGGGCCCGCTCGCACCGCGCCGCGCTGGCGGCCCACCCGAATCTCGTGCCCTACCTGGCGACCGGGCCGGGCCGTCGCGACGTCAGTCTCCGCATCGCCGACGCCGTACACGGCGGCCTGGTCGGCGCCGGCTGGCCACCGCGCGAAGCGACTCTGATCGGCGCTGCCACCCGGTCGCTGGTGCTCGGATCGACCGTCGGCTCCTTCTCGCGCGGGTTCACCGACGACGTGCAGGTCTATCGCGACCGCTACCCGCACATGGGCCAGGCGCATCTGCTGCGCGGCAAGGCCGACCAGATCGACACGGCCGGTTTCGAGCTGGCCCTCACCGCATTCATCGACGGATTGACGCTGCGCTTCAACGCCCTCCAGTGATTTGTGCACGATTTTCCGCGGCCGGCGCGGAAAATCGTGCACAAATCACCTGTCTTGCGGCGGTTTGGGTCCCCCGCTGAAGGGGTTCAGCCTCGACACCCCGGGGATGTTGGACAGCAGCCGGAACACCTCGTTGCCGGTGTTCACCAGGGCTTCGAGTTGCGGCAGTAGGGCGTCGAGCGTGCGGAACATGGGATCTGCCATGGCCATGAACCGCTCGGTGCGGTCGATCGTCGCGTTGAGCCGCTCGGTGGCCACCGCCAGGTTCTCGATGAGATCGGGTACCTGGGCGGCGAGTTGGACGGAGGCCGGCGGGATGCGCATGGCACCGCTGGCCACCGCCTGCGTCATCTCGACGGCGGACTGGGCGGCATCGACCGCGGACTGCGCCGCGGCCTTCAGGTCGCTGGGCTTCGGAATCATTTGACCGGCCATACAGTTAACTGTGCCGCACCCGGGCCCGCCTGTCCCGTGATCGACACGGCTACACGTCGGTAACGCTGCTCACGATCACGACGGGAGTACCAGGATCTTGACGTGTTCGTCCGGATTCCGCAGGGCGGTGAACGCGTCGGCGATGCCGTCGAGCCCGGTACGTCCGGTGATCAGCGCCTCGGCGTCGATCTCGCCCGCGGCCAGCCGGGCCAGTACCTTTTCGTAGGCCTGCTCGTACGGGCCGTGCCCGAAGTTGATCGCGATCTGCCGCATCTGCGCCACGACCGGGATGATGGTCTCCTCGGCGAACGGGGATGCCACCACCTGAATCCGCGAACCCCACGGCAGCGTGTGGGTCAGGGTGTTGAGCGTGCCGACCCGGCCGCTGCACTCGTAGGCGATCAAGAGCCCACCGCCGGTCTTGCCGCTTGCCAGCAACTCGTTGTAGACCTCGATCGGGTCCTGCTCATTGGGGTCGACGACGATGTCGGCGCCCATCTTCGCGGCGAGCTCGCGTCGCTTCGGCGACGGCTCCGAGGCAATGACGAGGCGCGCGCCGGCGGCCTTCGCGGCGAGGATGGTGCCCAGGCCGATCGAGCCGCAACCGATCACCAGCGCGGTGTCCGCGGGCGCCAGCCCCGACTGCTGCATGTGCATCTCGCCGACGTGCAGTGGTTCGGCGAGGGACGCGTGCTCCAGCGAGAGGCCGTCGGGCACGTGCCGCACCCAGAACGCGTCGACGACGATGTACTCGCCGAACGCCCCGTGGTAGTCGTTCGAGTAGCCGATGATGGTCGGCATCCCGTTCTGCTCGGTGGTGATGCCCAGCCCGGTGACGCGGTCGTCGACCTTGAAACCCTCGACGCCCGCGCCAGTTTCGACGACGACGCCCGCCCATTCATGCCCCAGCACCACCGGACGGGTGGCATCGAACACCGCGAACGGGAAGCCCGCCCCGGCGGCGACGGAAACGAACCGGCACGGGTCCTTGGACATACTCAGGTCACTGCCACAGATGCCGCACGCGGCCACCTTGATGCGCAGCTGTCCCGGACCGGTGGCCGGGGGCTCCGGCACGTCCGTCACGGTGAACTGGCCGTCGATGAACTGTGCTGCCTTCATGCGTGTGCTCCCGCGGTGTTGAGTTCGGTCGAGGGCGCCGGAGTGGCGGGGAGATCGGTCGGCCGGCCGTAGTAATCGGTGTACGCCTTGGTGATTGCGCCGACGAGGTTGCCGATCAGCACCTCGGAGTTGTCCTGCGCGAACTGCAGACTGGCCTGCCGCGCGACGTTGCGGCGACGGAAGTGCGGGATGACCTCCGAGGCGAACAGCTCGTAGCTGCGCTTGGTGTTCTCCCAGTCGGCGAGATCCACGTGCATGATCAGCAGGGTGCCGAAGCCGCCGGTCTTCTCGATCAGGCGATCGATCTGGGCGATGGCGTCCTCCGGGGTTCCGATGATCGCCTGGCCGAACTCGCCGAGCGACTCGTTGCGCCAGTAGTCGATGATTCCGGCTGGGGTCTGCGCCCAATCCGGGTTGATGTTCTGCTGCCGGTTGACGTACTCGGCGATGTGATTGATGCGACGGCTGACGGCGCGCTCGGCCTCCTCGCGCGTCTCGGCGATGAACATCGGGTTGACCAGACGCCACGTCGACCGGTCGGCGACGTAGCCGTTCTCGGCCGAAACCTGTTCGTACACACCCCAGTTGCGGTCCAGTGATTCATAGCCCGCCTGCGAGCTCGCCGCGAGCGACAACAGCGACAGGCCGTGCTTGCCGGCCAGCACCGAACCGTTGGGCGAGATGGTCGAGGCGGTGACGACCTCGATGCCGGCCGGGTTGTAGGTGGGCAGCTGGGCGCGGGCGTCGCGCAGGGTGAACCAGTCGGTCTCCATGTTGACGACCTCACCGCGCAGCAGGGCGAGCACGGCCTCCAGGGCCTCACCCTGCATGCGGCGCTGGTTGGTGGTGGTGATGCCCATCATGTGCGCGTCGAGCGGAATCTTGCCGGGGCCGGTGCCGACGATCAGGCGGCCCCGGGTCTGCAGGTCCAGCTGGGTGATGCGGTCAGCGGTGATCAGCGGATGGTGGTACGGCAGCGACATCACGCCGGTGCCGAAGCGGATGCGCTCGGTGCGCTCGGCGGCGGCGGCGATGAAAACATCGGGGGCCGGGACGATCTCGGAGCCGGTCGAATGATGCTCCCCCATCCACGCCTCTTCGAAACCGAGGTGGTCCAGGTGCGTCATCAGGTCGATGTCGCGGCGCAACTGCAGCGCCGGGTCGGCAGTGAGCGGGTGGTACGGGGCGAGGAACGCCCCGAATTTCATGGACGTCGGGCTCCACTGGGCAACGCTGCTCACGGTGGTCTCCTGATTCTGGGTGAGGGATGTCTCGGCTTGCCCGGCCGACTGTAATCCGATCACTCGATTGGATCAAGTGATCCAAAAATATCGGCCGCCGAATGCGCTGTTTGAGCACGCTCATCAGCCGCGAACGCGACGAGAATGCACGCTATTTGCGGCGTGTTGCCGTGCAGACACGGCCGCTCGCGGTTAAGAGTTCAAGAGGCGCTCGGTGCCGCCGACGACGAACGTCACGAGGTCTTCGTAGAACGCTTCGAGGGCCGGGGCCGACAGCTTGGCGCGGTCCCATTCGTCGGCGCGGCTCAGGCCCTGCACGAAGCCCATGATCGACACCGCCCAGCGCGCCTCGAGGCGGCTCTCGTCGGCGTTCGGGAAGGCCCGCCGCACCTGCGCCAGCAGGGCGACGCGCAGCTTGGGTTCGATGTTCTCATCGGCCGGGCCGGCCTGGGTGATCTGGGCCATGATCTTGATCCAGCGCATGCCGCGGGTGCGCTGGCGCCGTAGCAGATCGAGATAGGGCGCGGTGACGGCCCGCACCAACGCGTCGGGCGACGGCGCGGCCGAATCTGCCGCCAGCACATCGACATTGGCCTGGATGGCCGATCCCACCGCGGCCCCGAGGTCCAGCACCACCGCGCGCAGCAACTCGTCCTTGGAACCGAAGTGGTAGTGCACCGAGGCGGCGCCGAGGCCGGCCGCGGCGTTGACCGAGCGCACGGAGACGGCATCCACGCCCTGTTCGGCGAAGAGCTTCTCGGCCGTCTTCACCAACTTGGCGCGGGTGGCATTGCCCTGGCGGTTCTGCGATGTGCCCGACACGGTCAGAAGCATGTCACAGCGGTGCGCCGCCGCCACCGAAAGCGTTGCGTGTCTCCAGGATCAGCAACGCCACATGCAGCGAGGTCGCCGACTCGCCGTCGGCAAGATCGACGCCCAGAATCTGCTCGATGCGGCCCAGTTTCGCGTACAGCGACGGGCGACTCAGGTGCAGCCGCGACGCGAGCGCCGACTTGTTGCCGCCGAGTTCGAGGTATCCGCGCAGCACGTCGAGCAGACCGTCACCGGTCTCCATGTCGTGCAGGATCAGCGCGCGCAGCTCCCCTTCGGCGAACCGCTGCACCCGCGGGTCGGTCCGCAGCATCGACAGTAGCCCGCGCAGCCTGATGTCGGCGACCCGGAAGCAGACCCGCTGCGAGGCGGGCAGCGACAGCGCCGCCTCGGCGACATGGGCGGCATCGGTGATGCGATGGATCGCGTCGATAAGCCCCGGCGCCGGCGTACCGACGCCGAGCACCAGGCCCTGGGCGTCGACGGCACGTTGGGCGTCGCGCCGCAGTGCCCGGCCGAGAGGTTCGAGCGCGCTGCCCGCGCGCGCGTTCAGCGACAACACCATGGCGATCTCGCCGGGCCCGCGCAGTGAGAACAATCCGGTGTGCCCCAACGCCTTCACCGCCCGGGTGACGACGTCGAGCAGGCGCGCACTGCGGCGTTGTTCGGACACCGGGTCGGCGTCGGAACCATCCGGCGCGGCCCAGCCCGCGATCCGCAGCGTCACGGGCAGGTACTGCGCCGCCGGCCGCAAGCCCAGCGCGAAGGCGCGCGCGGTCGCCTCATCTTCGAATCGGATGCGTTCGCGCGCAACATCTTCCAGCAGGCCGGCCTGCGCCTGATGTTCGATGTCGGTACGGCCGCGCTCGGCCATGCGGTGCAGCACCAGCGCCTGGGACGCCCGCTCCAGCACCATCGTGAACCGGCCCGCCACGTCGTCCGACGGACTCAGCGCGATCAGGCGGCCCCACGCATCCTCGCCGCGGCCCACCTCGCTGATCACCCAGTCGTCGGTCCGCACGGCCCCGGTCTCGTGCTGACGGGACCGACGTTGCCAGTCCCGCAACACATCTGGGGTCGGACGCCCGGCCGTCGCCACCGCGATCGCCTGGTGCGTGAGGTCCTCGAGGACGACGGGCGCGCCGAGCAGATTCGCCGCCGCCTCGGCGATCCCGGCGGGCGTCGCCCGGCGCATGCTCAGGTCGGTGAACACCTCGTGCGTCTGCCGCGCGAAATCGACCTCCTGGTACTGGTCGGCGACGATCACCCGGTGCACCTGTTCGGTCACCTCGACGAACTTGATCACCCGGCGCACCGCAACCAGGGCCAGACCCAACTCTTCGGCGATCGACCCGACGTTGACCGGCAGCGGCACAGCCCCGGCGCCCAGTTCGACGATGACGCCGACGGCGTGCGCAGCCGCCACCGACCGCAGGTACTCCAGCGGCGCGGCCCGCAGCGCGGCACCCGTCGTCAGCACCAGCTCGCCACCCTGCAGGACTTCCGAGAGGTCCGGGACATCACTGACGTGGACCCAGCGGATCGGGCGGTCGAAACCGGTCGCACAGAGAATCTCGGGCTCGCCCTGCTGGATGACCGGCAGGGCGACGATCTCGGCGACGGTCGGCATTTACAAAGTGTAAATCGAAAGGTCGAACGTGATACAGATTGTCGGCCGATTCGGGGGTTCCGCCGGGGCAAGCTGAGTGCACACCCGCCCCGACCAGGAAGGCCAACCTCGACGATGACCACCTCGCAGACCATCTCGCACTGGATCAACAACGACGTCTTCACCGGATCCTCGGGACAGTCGGCACCGGTCACCAACCCGGCCACCGGCCAGGTCACCGGCCAGGTCGCACTCGCCAGCGTCGAGGACGCCCAGACCGTCATCAACGCCGCCGTCGCCGCCTTCCCGGCCTGGCGCGACACCTCGATCACCAAGCGGGTGCAGACGCTGTTCGCGTTCCGCGAGCTGCTCAACGCCCGCCGCGAGGAGCTCGCCGCGATCATCACCGCCGAGCACGGCAAGGTGCTCTCGGACGCCATGGGCGAGGTCGCCCGCGGCATCGAGGTCGTCGAATTCGCCTGCGGCATCCCGCATCTGCTCAAGGGCGGCTACGCCGAGAACGCTTCCACCAGCGTCGACGTCTACAACATCCGCCAGGCCCTCGGCCCGGTCGCCATCATCGCGCCGTTCAACTTCCCGGCCATGGTGCCGATGTGGTTCTTCCCCATCGCCATCGCCGCCGGCAACACCGTCGTCGTCAAGCCGTCCGAGAAGGACCCGTCGTCCTCGCTGTGGATGGCCGAACTGTGGAAGGAAGCCGGTCTGCCCGACGGCGTCTTCAACGTCCTGCAGGGTGACAAGACCGCCGTCGACGAGCTGCTGACCAACCCCGCCATCAAGGCCGTCTCGTTCGTCGGCTCCACCCCGATCGCGCAGTACGTCTACCGGACCGCCACCGCCTCCGGCAAGCGCGTGCAGGCCCTCGGCGGCGCCAAGAACCACGCGGTGATCCTGCCCGACGCCGACCTGGATCTGGCCGCCGACAGCATGGTCAACGCCGGCTTCGGTTCGGCCGGTGAGCGCTGCATGGCCATCTCGGCCTGCGTCGCCGTCGGTCCGATCGCCGACGACCTGGTCGCCAAGATCGCCGAGCGCGCCGCCGCCATCAAGACCGGTGACGGCGCCAAGGGCTCGGACATGGGCCCGCTCATCACCAAGGTGCACCGCGACAAGGTGGCCGCCTACATCGACGCCGGCGAGGCCGAGGGCGCCAAGGTCGTGCTCGACGGCCGCAATGTCACCGTCGAGGGGGCCGAAGACGGCTTCTGGCTGGGCCCGACCCTGCTCGACAACGTCACCCCCGAGATGAGCGTCTACACCGACGAGATCTTCGGCCCGGTGCTGTCGGTCGTCCGCGTCGAAACCTACGACGAGGCATTGGAACTGATCAACAACAACCCCTACGGCAACGGCACCGCGATCTTCACCAACGACGGTGGCGCGGCCCGCCGGTTCCAGAACGAGGTCGAGGTCGGCATGGTCGGCATCAACGTCCCGATCCCGGTTCCCATGGCGTTCTTCAGCTTCGGCGGCTGGAAGGCCTCGCTGTTCGGCGACACCCACGCCTACGGCCCCGAAGGCGTGCAGTTCTTCACCCGCGCCAAGGCCGTCACCCAGCGCTGGGCCGACCCCAGCCACGGTGGCATCAACCTGGGCTTCCCGGAGAACAACTGATAGCGCAACCAGATAGAGGACCTGACATGACCCTCGCCGCAGACCACGTTCTGCCCGCCGGACACACGATCGACTCGATGCGCGCCGAAGCCGAGCGCGCCTACGCGCTGGACCGAGCCCACGTCTTCCATTCCTGGTCGGCCCAGGCCGCGCTCAACCCCATGACCATCACGGCGGCCGAGGGCAGCTACTTCTGGGACGGCGACGGCAACCGGCTGCTCGACTTCTCCTCGCAGCTCGTCAACACCAACATCGGCCACCAGCACCCGAAAGTCGTTGCGGCGATTCAGGAACAAGCCGCGAAGCTGTGCACCGTCGCGCCGCAGCACGCCAACGCCGCCCGGTCCGAGGCGGCCCGGCTGATCGCCGATCTGACGCCCGGCGACCTCAACCACATCTTCTTCACCAACGGCGGCGCCGACGCCAACGAGCACGCCGTGCGCATGGCCCGGCTGCACACCGGCAAGCACAAGGTGCTCGCCCGCTACCGCGCGTACCACGGCGGCACCGACCTGGCGATCAACCTGACCGGTGATCCCCGACGGTTCGCCAACGACCGCGGCGCCGCCGGCGTCGTCCACTTCAACGGACCGTTCCTCTACCGCTCGGTGTTCCACGCCGAGACCGAGGAGCAGGAGTCCGCGCGGGCCCTCGACGAACTGCGGCGCGTCATCGAGCTCGAGGGCGCGTCGACCATCGCGGCCATCATCCTGGAGTCCATTCCGGGCACCGCGGGCATCATGATGCCGCCGCCGGGCTACCTGGCGGGCGTGCGCGCACTGTGCGACGAGTACGGCATCGTGATGATCGCCGACGAGGTCATGTCCGGCTTCGGCCGATCCGGAAAGTGGTTCGCCATCAACCACTTCGATGTCGTTCCGGACCTTCTGACGTTCGCCAAGGGCGTCAACTCCGGCTATGTGCCGCTGGGTGGTGTCGCGATCAGCGACGCCATCTTCCAGACCTTCGCCGAGCGCGCCTACCCCGGTGGCCTGACCTACTCCGGGCACCCTCTGGCGACAGCGGCCGCCGTCGCGACCATCAACGCGATGCGCGACGAAGGCATCGTCGAGAACGCGGCCCACCTCGGTGCCGACATCATCGGGCCGGCCCTGCGGGACATGGCGCAGCGGCACCGCAGCGTCGGTGAAGTCCGCGGCGCGGGCGTGTTCTGGGCCGTCGAACTGGTCAAGGACCAGGAAACGCGCGAACCGCTGGCGCCCTACGGTGGCAGCAGTGCCGCGATGAACACCGTCATCGCGTTCTGCAAGGACAACGGCCTCATGCCGTTCACCAACTTCAACCGTATCCATGTGGTGCCGCCGTGCAATGCCACTGACGACGAGGTCCGTGCCGGGCTGGAAATCCTGGACCGCGCCCTCGACGTGGCGGACCAGTACGCCCGATAGGGGTACTGTCGGCCGGTGCGGATAGCGCTGTTCGCGACTTGCCTGGCCGATGCCATGTTTCCGGCTGCCGCCATCGCCACGGTGCGGCTGCTGGAACGGCTGGGTCACCGGGTGGAGTTCCCGGCCGGGCAGACCTGCTGCGGACAGATGCACGTCAACACCGGGTACCTGCGTGAAGCCGTGCCGTTGGTGCGCAACCACGTCGACGCCTTCACCGGGTTCGACGCCGTCGTGGCGCCGTCGGGATCGTGCGTCGGCTCGGTGCGTCACCAGCACGCGATGGTGGCCCGGCGCGCCGGCGACACCGGACTGGCGGCGCGCGCCGAATCGGTTGCGGCGCACACCTTCGAGCTCTCCGAGTTCCTGGTCGACGTGCTCGGCGTCGACGACGTCGGCGCCTACTACCCGCACCGCGTCACCTACCACCCGACATGCCACTCGCTGCGGATGCTGGGTGTCGGCGACAAGCCACTGCGGCTGCTGCGCAACGTACGCGGCCTGACGCTCGTCGAACTGCCGCAGGCCGAATCCTGTTGCGGCTTCGGTGGCACCTTCGCGTTGAAGAACGCCGACGTGTCCACGGCGATGCTCGAAGACAAGATGACGAACATCGCGACGACGGGCGCCGCGGTGTGCACGGCAGGTGACGCATCGTGCCTCATGCACATCGGCGGTGGGCTGAGCCGGATCGGCAGCGGCGTCCGCACCGTGCATCTGGCCGAAATCCTGGCGGCCACATCGTGACCGGGAATCTTCGTGGCGACCAGAGCTTTCCGGCTGCCGCGCAGACCGCGCTCGGCGACGCCCAACTACGCCGCAACATCGGCCATGCCACCGGCACCATCCGCGCCAAACGTCTTGCCGCCATTGCCGAATGCGACGACTGGGAACAGCTGCGCGCCGCCGGCAGCGCACTGAAACAGGACGTGCTGGCGCGGCTACCGGAACTGCTGGAGGAACTCGAAGCCAACGTCACAGCGCGTGGCGGCACCGTGCACTGGGCGCGCGACGGCGACGAGGCCAATCGCATTGTCGCCGAGCTGATCCGGGGCACCGGCAGCACCGAGGTCGTCAAGGTGAAGTCGATGGCCACGCAGGAGATCGGGCTCAACGAGTATCTGGAGGCCGAGGGCATCACGCCCATCGAGACCGACCTGGCCGAGCTGATCGTTCAACTCGGGCACGACAAGCCGAGCCACATCCTGGTGCCGGCGATCCACCGCAACCGCACTGAGATCCGGGACATCTTCGAACGCGAAATGCCCGGCGCCGGCGAACTCACCGATGAACCCCGGGTGCTGGCGATGGCCGCCCGCGCGCATCTGCGACGAAAGTTCCTGTCCGCCAAGATCGCCGTCAGCGGCACCAACTTCGGCGTGGCCGAAACCGGGACCCTGGCGGTCGTCGAATCCGAGGGCAACGGGCGCATGTGCCTGACGCTGCCCGAAACCCTGATCACCGTGATGGGCATCGAGAAGGTGATCCCGCGCTTCACCGATCTCGATGTGTTCATGCAACTGCTGCCGCGGTCGTCGACCGCCGAGCGGATGAACCCGTACACCTCGATGTGGACGGGCGTCCACCCCGGCGACGGCCCGCAGCAGTTCCATCTGGTGCTGCTCGACAACGGCCGGACGCGCGTCCTCGCCGACGAGGTGGGACGTGCTGCGCTGCACTGCATCCGGTGCAGCGCCTGCCTGAACGTCTGCCCGGTCTACGAACGCACGGGCGGGCACGCCTACGGCTCGGTGTACCCGGGACCCATCGGCGCGATCCTCAGTCCCCAGCTGACCGGGACCACCGGTCACGACGACCCGAACGCGAGCCTGCCGTATGCGTCGTCGCTGTGTGGAGCCTGCTTCGAGGCCTGTCCCGTCCGCATCGACATCCCGTCGATCCTGGTGCATCTGCGGGCGGCTCAAGTCGATACTGAACGCGGCGGACTTCCCTCCGGACAGGATCTGGCGATGAAGGCCGCGGGCTGGGCCATGGGGTCCGCGTCGCGGTTCGGGCTGGCGGAGAAGGCACTCGGCGCGGGCCGACTGCTCGCCGGCAAGGACCACCGCATCACCAACCTGCCGTGGCCGGCATCGAAATGGACTGCGAGCCGCGATGTTCCGGCACCACCGGCGGAGACGTTCCGGCAGTGGTGGGCCCGCAACCGGAGCGGCGACCAATGACCGACGCTCGGGAAGCCGTACTGGGGCGCATCCGCGCCGCGCTCGGATCGGCCCCGCCGGCCGCGGTGCGCGTGCCACGCGACTATGACCGGCAGCCCTTGACCGGCTCCGGCGACGTCGACCGATTCGCCGAGACGGTGGCCGACTACCGGGCACAGGTACACCGCGTCGCCGAGATGGAAGTGGCCACGGTGATCGCTGCCCTCGTCGGCACCGGGTCCGCGGTGATCCCCGCGGACCTGCCGCCCGATTGGGTGACGGGCATCCACACCGTCGTCGACGACCCGCCCGTCACCATCGATGTGCTGGACAGCGTCGATGCGGTGGTGACCGGCTGCGCCCTCGGGATCGCGGCGACCGGAACCATCGTGCTGGATGCCGGTGCGGCACAAGGCCGGCGCGCGCTGACGCTGGTGCCCGACCATCACGTCTGTGTCATCCGGGCCGACCAGATCGTCGACACCGTGCCACAGGCGTTCGCGGCGCTCGAGCCGTCCCGCCCACTGACCTTCATCTCCGGGCCGAGCGCGACGAGCGACATCGAACTGCAGCGTGTCGAGGGCGTGCATGGTCCACGCACCCTCGACGTGGTGATCGTCGAAGCCGCCCGGTAAGAATGGATCTTCGTGACCGAGATTGCACCTTTCCAGATCGCCGTACCCGACGCAGTGCTGGACGATCTGCGCCACCGGCTGGCCAACACCCGATGGCCCGAAGCCGAGTGTGTCGACGACTGGAGCCAGGGCATTCCGCTCAGCTACACCCGCGCGCTGGCCGACTACTGGGCGAACGGCTACGACTGGCGGGCCCGCGAGGCGGCACTGAACCGGTTCGATCAGTACGTCACCGAAATCGACGGTCTGGACATCCATTTCATCCATCAGCGGTCACCGCACCCGGACGCACTGCCGCTGATCATCACGCACGGGTGGCCCGGGTCGATCGCCGAGTTCCAGAAGGTCATCGGCCCACTGACCGATCCGACCGCGCACGGCGGCCGCGCGGAAGACGCGTTCCACGTGGTGTGCCCGTCGCTGCCCGGTTATGGCTTCTCGGGTAAACCCGCCGCCACCGGGTGGGGCATCGAGCGGACCGCACAGGCGTGGGATGACCTGATGGTCCGGCTCGGCTACACCCGCTACGGCGCGCAGGGCGGCGACTGGGGTGCGGCGGTAACCACCCAGATCGGGCGAAACGTGGGTCATTGCATCGCCATTCACACCAACATGCCCATGGGCCGTCCCGCCGCCGGCACAACGGAGTTCACCGCCGAGGAACAGAACGCGCTGGCGGCGTTGAAGCACTACCAGGACGTGGACTCCGGCTATGCCAAGGAGCAGTCCACCCGTCCGCAGACGATCGGCTACGGCCTGGTCGATTCACCGGTGGCGCAACTGGCGTGGATCGTCGAGAAGTTCTGGTCGTGGACCGACCACGACGGTGACGTGGAGAGCGCGCTGAGCCGTGACGAGATGCTCGACGACGTGATGATCTACTGGGCCACCGCCACCGGGGCGTCGTCGGCGCGGCTGTACTGGGAGAGCTTCCGGGTGTTCGGCGGCGGGCAGCGCAAGGTCGAGCTGCCCACCGGCGTCGCGTCGTTCCCCAAGGAGATCCTGCGGGCACCGCGGTCCTGGTGCGAGACCGGGTACAACATCACCCACTGGACGACGATGCCGCGCGGTGGTCACTTCGCGGCATTCGAGCAGCCCGAGTTGTTCGTCGACGATGTGCGCGCGTTCTTTGCGACGGTGCGCTGACTCAGGAACTCCTGAGCCGCCGGTAGCCGCCGTAGACCACCAGTGCGACAACGAAATTCACGAAGTACGCGATGTCGGCGCCATGCCACGCGACGGCGACGGGCCCTTGCAGCAGCGTGGTGTTCATGAACGGGATCGCGGCGCCGTAGGCCACCACGAACGCGACCAGGGCGGCCACGGCGTCGGCCCGCGGCGTCGTCTCCGCGGCGGGATCCACGGTCGGCCGGCCGTGGCTGCGGCGGCGCCAGTCGACGATCACGATGGCCGCGAACGCCGGAATCCAGTAGCTGATCAGAAGCAGCACATTGGTGAATCGCGTTGCGGTGTCGCCGGTGTGGAGCCAGAGGATGAGGCCGAACGCCAGCGCCGTCACCACCAATGAGGACACCGGCCGCCGCACGCGGACACCCAGCGTCTGCAGGGCGAGCGAACCGCTGTAGTCGTTCATCACACCCGAGCCGACCGACGCCAGCGCGATGATGAGCAGTGCCATGGCACCCAGTGCTCCCCCGCCCATCACCGACCGCACGCCCTCGGCGGTCTGGTCGGTGATGAGACTCCCGGCGGCGATGCCGATGGTCTCGACGAACACGTACGCGGCGGCCAGTCCGGCGAAACTGAACCCGAAAACCTTGCGCGGCGCCGAATCCGCCGGGAGGTAGCGGCTGAAGTCGGCGGCATAGCTGGCCCAGGACACGGCCAGGCTCAGGGCGATGGTGACCGCCAGCACGAAGGCGCCGGCCAGGTCGGCACCGTGCGCGGTCGCCGGTGCCACGACCTGATGTCCGGCAACGAGTTTCACCGCGAACACGACGAACGTCGCGAACAACACCACGGTGAGGACGGCCTGTAGCCGGTGGATCAGCTCGTAGCCGATGAACCCGACCGCACCCTGCACGCCCAGCACGATCAGCACCGCCGCCCAGAACGGGATACCGAGCAGCACGGCGAGCGCTTCGCCGCCGAACAGACCGACCAGTGCGTCCCACGCCACCGACGAGAGCCATTGCAGCACAGCGGGTACCGCGATCAAACCGCCGAACGCCATCCGCGCCCCGGGCAGCTGCGCGGTACCGGTGCGCGGGCCCAACGTGGAGAGGTAGCCGACGACCAGCGACCCGAGCACCGTGCCGACGATCATCGCCAGCATCGCCAGCCAGAACCCCAGACCGAGTGCGCCGATCATCGCGCCGGTGAAGACACATGTCATATTGATCTGCGGCGCGAACCACACCGTGAACAGCCGGCCCGGCGTGCCGTACCGCCGGTCGGCCGGAACCGGGGCGATGCCATGGGTTTCCACCGACAGGTCCCCGGCCCGGCTGGGGGTGCGGCCGGTGAACGGCGAGGCGGTGAGCGCGGTGGCCGGTGGCGTCATGCCCCTATTCGACCACGAGGGCCGGTTCCCGGTGGCCCGTCCCGGCCACGGGTCGAGCGCCGCTGCGGGCGGCGCCGACACCGGCCAGAACGACGAGTGCGATGCCGGCGACGGCGGGCAGCCCCGGCACCTGATGCAGCACGATCAGCCCGAGCATCATGGCGAATGCCGGTTCGAGGCTCATCAGCGTGCCGAACGCTGCCGCGGTGAGGCGCTTGAGGGCCAGCATCTCCAGCGTGAACGGGATGGCCGGCAACAGGATGGCCAGACCCAGGCCGGCCAGCAGCAGGTGCGGCGTCAGATGGCCGACGACAGACGGACCGGCCACCATGGTGACGACCAGACCGGCCACCGGCATGGACACCGCCAGACCCGTGATGCCGGAGACCTCGTCGCCGACGCGCTGCGTCAGCAGGATGTAGGCACCGAGGCAGACCGCTGAAGCCAGCGCTGCGAGCACACCCACGGGGTCGACGGCAGCCGCCCACGGTTGGGTCAGCAGAACGACGCCGGTGCCCGCCATCGCGGGGAACAGCAGCCGTCCGCGTCCGCGCCCCTTGGCCACTGCGACGGCAAGCGCGCCCAGGTATTCCAGGGCGCTCGCGGTGCCGAGCGGAATGCGGGAGACCGCCACCATGAACAGCAGCGTGAAGCCGGCGGTGGCGATACCGAGCAGGACACACGACAGCAACGCCGAGCGGGTGAACGACTTCGGCCGCGGCCGGACGAACAGCAGCATCAACGTGCCGGCCCAGGCCAGGCGGAGCCAGGCCACGCCGGCCGGCCCGATGCCGTCCATGAGCTTCACCGCAAGGGCGGCACCCAGCTGCACCGACATCATGGACGCGACGGTCATGAGTGCGCCGTTTCGCGCCGCTGCGGTGGTCATGCGTTGTATTGAACGGGAACCGGAATGTTCATGTCCACGTGATAATCGTGGATATACCGTTCGCAATATGCGAACGAAACCGTTGCTGCACGGCCGCCGCGGCTACAGCTCCCGCCTGATCCGATCGGGGAAACGGCTGTGGCCGAAGTCGATCTGAGCGGCGGGATTGCTGACCGCGGTGGTCAGACCGGTGCCGATGGGCCCGGCGCTGTCGTACAACGTGGTGGCACCGACCGCGATGCCGCGGTCCGCCCAGTGCGTCTCGGCCTCCACGCCGACCCAGTCGTCCTGCGGCAGCCGCGTCAACGCCACGGTCAGGTCGCCGTTGATGTAGCCGATGCCCGCGGTCCCCAGATTCGTGACCATGCTGGTGCCCTCGGCCGCCACGGCAGCCCGGACGAACGGTGTGTTGGTCTCGCCTTCGATGACGTCGAGGGGCTGGTTGACGTAACGCTTGCGACCCGCGTTCTGGTGCTCGGCGATGGTCCGCGTCCAGCCGACACCGTCACTGCTGATGTACGGCGCCAGGCCGCCATCGATCTCCGCGGGTGGCTCGAAATCGGTTGCGCCGAACCACTCCTCACCAGGGGGCGCCTCAGCGAGCCGATACTGCACCAGCGTGGCCCGGGCGACGATCACGCCGTCCTGCACCACGTCACACTCGGAATTGCGGACGCGTCGCCCGTCCCGGACCAGCTTCACCTCGGTCGTCGTCGGCACCCCGCGCGCGGCACGGAACAGGTCGACGGTGAGCCGGGCCGGCAGAAAGTCGGGCAGTCCGAACGCGGCCTCGAGCGCGTGGGCGGCCAACCCCACCACCGCCGGACCGTTGAGGTGGTCTTCGCCCCACAGACTCTGGGCGAATCGGGTCGGCTGGACCCGATCGGCGTCGATCGGGATGAAGTGGGCTGGGCGTGCGGTCATTTTCGGATCGTCGCACATTGGCTAAATATTCATAACTTCGGGCCAGATGACGCAGAATCGTGCAGATTCCCTGGACAATGGTCGAATGGACACCCGCCGGCTGCGCCTCCTGCTGGCGCTGTCGCGCCTGGGGTCGATGCGGGCCGTCGCCGAGAACCTCAATCTGACGACGTCGACGGTGTCGCAACAGATCGCGGCACTCGCCAAGGAGACCGGCACGCAACTGATCGAGCCGGAGGGCCGCCGAGTCAGGCTGACACCCGCCGGGCAGCGCCTGGCCGATCATGCCGTGACCATTCTCGCCGCCGTCGACGCGGCGCGCCTGGACCTCGATTCCGACGCCGAACCCGTCGGCACACTGCGGATCGGTGGCTTCGCCACCGGGATCCGCGTCTCGCTGCTGCCGATCCTGGCGGAACTGACCCGGGAACACCCCGGAATCGACGTCGCCATCAGCGAATACGAGCCCATCGAAGCATTCGCGCTGCTCACCGACGACGACCTGGACCTGGCCCTGACCTACGACTACAACCTGGCCCCGGCCTCCCCCAGCCCACTGCTGGAAGGCTTTGCGCTGTGGTCGATTCCGTGGGGTCTGGGCCTGCCGGCCGACGAAGCGCACGGACCCGCCGAGCTGTCCGACTACGCGGACCGGACCTGGATCGTCAACTCCCGCAACACCGCTGACGAGGACGCCGTCCGCACGCTGGGTGCACTGAGCGGGTTCACCCCGCGCATCGCCCATCAGATCGACAGCCTGGAACTCGTCGAGGACCTGATCGTCGCCGGATATGGCGTCGGACTACTCCCGCTGGAACGGCCCACCAGCGCGGGCATCAAGGTCGTCCCATTGGCCGGGCCGACGGTGATCCACACCGCCTACGCCGTCACCCGCAAGGGCCGCACCAATTGGCCACCGCTGCGGGCCGTGCTCGACCGGCTGCGACCGGGCGACGGCCCGGTGCCCCTGCCGACGTGGCCGCGCCCAGAAGCCGTCGGCACCGAACGACATTGACCGAGATCTGGGAGGCTACCGGCGTGAAACTGCTGAGGGCGGCACTGATCGCAACGCTTTTGACCGGGCCCGCACTGCCCGCCGCGCGCGCCGAATGTACCGGCGCCTGCGACGCGCAGCAACGCGCCGCGGCAGCCGACGCCTACCTGGCGACCCGGCCGGGCACCGTCGGCTACGTGCTGCGCGACCGCAAAACCGGTGCGGTATACCGCAATTCGCATGCCGGAGACATGGTCTGGACGGCCTCGACCATCAAACTCGGCATGGTGGTGGACCTGTTCGCGCGGCAGAGCGCCGGGCTCCTGCGACTCACCGACAACGACATCGCGCTGATGGGCAAGATGCTGCACACCTCGGACAACGACGCCGCCGACACGCTGTGGACACGGTACGGCGGACCCGACCACACCATCTTCAACAACGACTTCCCGCATTTCGGCATGACACGGGTCCAACCGCAACGCGGATTCGGAGACATGTTCCCCTACTGGGGTTTTCAGAAGTCGACCACCGATGATCTGGACCAGATGGTCAACTACATGCTGACCCGGCTGCGGCCCAACGAGACCGCCTGGATCGTGAGCGCCATGCAGAACGTCGACCCGATCCAGCAGTGGGGTGTCTGGGGCGCCGGCCCGAACATGGCGCCCGGCAACAAGGACGGCTGGTCCGACGAGCAGGGCGGCTGGGTGACCAACACCGTCGGATTCGCCGGGCCCGGACAACGTTTCACCCTGGCCGTCATGAACGCGTTGAACGGCGCCGGCGGCAATGCGGACGGCCAGGCCACGACTACGCGGCTAAGCCAGATATTGCTGGCCGATCGGCAGTAAATTGACGCCATGACCTATGGCGAGAACTACCCAACCTCAGGCGCTTACGGCGCACCCACCCCGGTGCATCCCGGTGACCTGCTGCCCCGTTTCTTCGCACGGTTCATCGACGGACTGATCGTCGGAGTGCTGGCCTTCTTCGGTGCCTTCTCGATCGGCTCGATGTCCGATGTCATGGTGACCGGCCTGTTCTCCGGGCTGGGCACCTTCCTGTACTTCGTGCTGTTCGAGGTACTGGCCGGCGCAACACCCGGCAAGATGGTGCTGGGCCTGAGCGTCCGTGGGCCCCACGGCATGGCCAAGCCCGACTTCAAGCAGTCGGCCATCCGCAACTCGTTCACGCTGCTTCCGATCATCCCGTGGGTCGGCGGGCTGCTGGCGTTCATCGCGTACATCTTCATCGCCGTCACCATCAGCTCCAGCCCCTGCAAGCAGGGCCGGCACGACGAGCTTGCCGGCGGCACCCAGGTGGTCAAGAAGTAGCGGCCTAGCCGTGGACCAGTGAAAAGCCTTCCCAGGCTTGACGCTGCTCGGCGCGGGGGTCGAACTCGACACGCGTCTTGCGGTCGAAGACGAGGACGGCGCGGTCGTCGGCGTCGTACCGTGGCCAGTCCTCGCCCGGGACGCCCGTGCGGGCGAATGCGCGCCACCGGTTCTGCACGTCATTGCTGATCCGCAGCGCCGACTTGCGGTCCATGGCGGCGGTCAGCAGCGAACCCAGCGGAGTGCGGTACACGTCGAAGACCGCCAGTAGTTCGGTGGCGTGCGTGGCACCGAGGCCCGTCCAATGCAGCGCCGGCGGCGCGTAGTCGTACCGGTACGCGTAGGTGGGCGCGTGGTGCATGTGCGCGCCGGCGATCTCCCACGACGCCGTGCCGAAGGCGAAGTCGCCGCCGAGCTTGATACAGGCGTCCGCCGATTGCGGGTAACCCGGATAGGCCCCGATGATCCGGGCGCGCTGCTCGGCCGGCACATGGGCCAGGATGCGTTCGATCATGGCCTCGTTGGTGGGCAGCAGCTGCATGAACTTGGTGAACAGGCGGCCCTCGTCGGCGTTGCTCCCCACGATCAGCGGAACCGGGTGGGCCCGCTCCTCGCGCATCGCAACAATCGGATCTTCGGGCAGGAACTCGGTTCCGCACGCCGGCCCGGCCGGGAAGGCGCCCGGCATGTCGGCCACCGCCCCGTGGATGACGCGGTCCAGCGCCGCCATCAGCTCAACCGGTCTCGCCGACATCAGCGCGGCGGCGCCGTCCCGCTCGCCGGCTCCCAGCTGCTCGGCGAACTGCTTCGCGAACTGGGCCGCAGCGTCGGGTGAACGCACCATGCCGCTGGCGGGACTCTCGGCAATCGCTTGGTGGAAAAGGCCTTTCGCCTGCGGCACGGCGAGCAGCGTCGCCACGGCATGGGCGCCGGCGCTCTCCCCGAAAATGGTGACGTTGTCCGGATCGCCGCCGAACACCGCGATGTTGGTCCGCACCCACTGCAGGGCCGCCACCAGGTCGCGCAGGAACAGGTTGTCGTCCAGCGGATGCTCCGCGGTGGCCAGGGTCGACACATCGAAGCAGCCGAGTGCGCCCAGCCGGTAGTTGGCCGAGACGAAGATGCAGCCGCGCCGCGCGAGTGCGGCCCCGTCGTATATCGGGGTGGCAGAACTGCCGAGGATGTAGCCGCCGCCGTGGATGAAGAACATCACGGGCAGCGGCTCGCCGGTGGGCTGCTCGGGCGTCACCACGTTGAGGGTCAGGCAGTCCTCGCCCATCGGCTGGTACTTGCCCACACTGAGCATCGTGTATTTGCGGTCCTGCGGCGCGCAGTAGGTGAAGCCATGGCAGTACCGCACGCCGCGCCAGGGCTGCACGGGTTGCGGGGCCCGGTAGCGCCACGGGCCGACCGGCGGCCGCGCGTAGGGCACGGAACGCCAGCGGTGCACGCCGTCGCGGGTGAAGCCCTCGATGGTTCCGCTGTCGATCGTCACGCGGACGGTACGTTCGTGCATAAATGGACACTATCGAAAATCTGTAATCACCGGGGTGCCTGAGCCGCGTGTTGCACCCCTGCCGGTTACCCTGGCGGGCATGCGACTTCCGGTGGTCCTCGCGGCATGTGCCCTGGTTGCGGGTTGTGCCGCCACGTCGGACCAGCACGGACGGCCCGGCGTGGCGATCTCGGAGCCGTCACTGTCGGCCACCGCACCATCGAGTCGTCCCCCGGCTCCGACGCCGAAAGCCGCACCCACCACGCCGCCGCCGGCGGGCGCACCCGTCGCCGATGTGATCGCCTGGGTGGAGTCCGGTACCCCGGCCGACCCGGCGGGCTTCCACGCCGCGAGACGTGACGGCACGCCCACAGATCTGGGTACCGACATCGCGTTCACCACGGCGTCGGGCGCCAACTGCATGACCGACAAGAGTTTCAACGGCACGCTGGCATGCCTGACGCACCTGAAGTCCCCGCCGCCGCAACCGGCCGACACCTATGGCCACTGGGTGGGCGGCTGGGTCGATTTCGAGGGGCCGACAGCGGAAGTCGGCTCGGTGCACGGAGATCCGGGACGATTCAACAAGGGCAGCGGCCCCAAGCTCAAAGACGGGCAGAGCCTGCGGTTCGGCGACTACCAGTGCCGCGCCGACGCCACCGGGCCGGTCTGCGTGAACTACGCGCGCCGCACCGCGGTCCGGTTCAGCGACGCCGGCATTCAGACCTTCGGCTGCCTGACGCCGGTGCTCCCGGCACCCGAAGGTGTCGGACTGAAGTTCGCCTGCACGACGACCTGATGGTCAATTCGCCGCGGCGGCAGTCACTTTCGGTTCGTGGACGGTCGGACCCGGGTCCGCCGCGTAGAGGGCCTCGATCTCGGCGGCGTACTTCTCGACGACGGGACGCCGCTTGAGCTTCATGGTCAACGTGATCTCGTCTCCCCCGGGCTCCCAGAACGTCGGCAACACCGAGAACCGCTTGATCTGCTCGACGCGCGACAACTCGGTATTGCCCTGGGCCACACCGGCGGCGATCTGCGCGATCAGTTCGGGGTCGGCGGCCAGCGCCTCGGGTGACGCGTCGGCGAGTCCACGCTGCGCGGCATAGGGGCCGGCGGACTCGGCGTCGAGCACGATGAGCGCGGTGTTGTACGGCCGCGCGTCGCCGATGGCCATCACCACGCCGATCAGCGGGCACGCGGCCTTGATGGATTTCTCGATGTTGGCGGGCGACATGTTCTTGCCGGCCGCGTTGATGATCAGTTCCTTCTTGCGGTCGACGATGGTCAGGTAACCCTCGTCGTCGATCTGGGCGACGTCGCCGGTGTGCAACCAGCCGTCCGCGTCGAGCGCCTCGGCCGTCTTGGCCGGTTCTTTCCGGTAACCCTTCATGACCAGCGGCGCCCGCACCAGCAGCTCGCCGTCATCGGCCAGCCGGCATTCGACTCCGGGCAGGGGCCTGCCGACGGTACCGAGTTTGGTGTCGCGCGGATGACTCACCGTGGCAACACAACTCAGCTCCGACATACCCCACAGCTCGGTCATCGGGAGCCCGAGTCCGACGAAGAAACCGAGGGTCTGCACCGGGATCGGCGCCGCGCCGGAAACCGCCCACCGCACCTGGTCCAGGCCCAGTCGTTCGCGCAGTTTGGACAGCACCAGGTCGTCGGCGGTGGCCCACTCGGCGGCGATCTCGTCGGGCACCGGCTGGTGCGCGAGCAGCGCCGCGGCCTTCTTGGCGCCGACCGACAGGGCCCACTGCAGCGCCGCCCGCTTCATCTCATCGCGCTCATTGGCGACCGCGAATTCGACTGCGGCCTTGAGCTTTTCCCACACGCGCGGCACCCCGCCCCACACCGTCGGCCGGACCTCGGGCAATGCCGCGGCGATCGCGCGGACGTCCGCGACACAGGTGAGCTGCGTGCCGAACACCTCCTGGAAATACAGCCCGGTCAGGCGATCGGCGATGTGGGCCGTCGGCAGGTAGGACGTGCCACGGTCGCCGAATCGGATGCCCAGCACGTCGTCCACCGCGAACGCCTCGAACAGGATGTTGGCGTGCGTCATCTCCACGCCCTTCGGCTTGCCGGTGGTACCCGAGGTGTAGATGAGCGTGACGACGTCGTCGGCGCGGACCGCGCGCCAGGTGGCCTCGAAGTCAAAGTCGGCGGGCGCGGCGGCCAGCAGCTCGTCGACGCTCAACGCACCGTCGGCCGCCCCGTCGATGACGACGATGTGTTCGATCGGTGCGCCGCTGGCGCGGATGCGGTCGACGAATTGTGCCTCGCACATCACGACTTTCGTGCCGGCGTTGCCGAAGACATGCGCCAGGTCCGCCGGCGGCAACGTGTTGTACACCGAGAACGACGTGGCGCCCACGTGCTGCGCGCCGACCTCGAGCGGATAGAACTCAACCCGGTTGGCCATCATCAGCGACACCGTGTCGCCGCGGGCCACCCCGAGCCCGCTGAGCCCGGCGGCAACGGCGCGCACCTGTGCGGAGTACTGCGCCCAGGTGAGCGTCGGTCCGCCGCCGGCGGTGCGCAATGCGACGACGTCCGGATCGAGCGCCGCCGTCAGCTGGAAGGCTTCACACAAGGTGGTCGGACGCTGCGCTGCGGACATGGGAGCCTCCTCGTTCGGCCCCATGATCGAAGCACAGCCGGGCCCACCTCGGGATGGTTCCAGCTAACCTCCGAGACAGCCCGGACCCAGCAGAGCCTTCAAGTCACCCATCAACGCCGACGACGGTGTCACGCGCAGCGTCTGGTCCAGTTCCAGGGTGGTGATCCGGTCCCCGCTGATGAGCCGCAGATGCACCTGAGAGGTGCCCGGGTGGTGGGCCAGCACCTGCTTGAGCGCGCTGACCTTCTCCGGGGTGCACTGCCGGGTCGGCAGGCTCACCGCGAGCGGACGGTCGGCCTGCGCATTCGAAAAGTCCGGCACCACAAGGTCACTGGCGAAGATCGAGACCCGCTCGTCCTCGACCCGGGCCTTGCCGCTCACCAGCACGATGGCGTCGTCCATGATGTCGGCACCGAACACGGCGTAGGTCTTCGGGAAGAAGTTCACCGTCACCGAACCGTTGAGGTCTTCCAATTGGGCTGAGGCCCAGGGCAATCCCTGCTTGTTGACCCGTCGTACCACGCCCGCCAGAATGCCGCCGATGCGGACCTGCGAGTCGTTGGCGACAGCACCCTCGAGGATGGCCGGAATCTGGGTGTCCACCTGAGCAGTGAGCAGGTGCGCGACGCCGTTGAGCGGATGGCCGGAAACGTACAGGCCCAGCATCTCTCGCTCCAGGGCGAGCTTGTGCTTGTCGTCCCACTCGTCGTCGGGGACCTTGATGGTGAAGGCCGCATCGCCGGCATCCCCGGCGTCACCGCCGCCGAACAGGTCGAACTGGCCCATCGCCTCGGCCTTCTTGGTGCCGAGCACCGAGTCGACCGCGTCGGCGTGCACCAGGAACAGGCCCTTGCGGGCGTGGCCCAGCGAGTCGAAAGCGCCTGCCTTGACCAGAGATTCGGTGACCCGCTTGTTGCAGGCCGTGATGTCGATCTTGCTGAGGTAGTCGGAGAAATCGGTGTATTTCCCCTTGTCGGTGCGGGCCGCGATGATGGACTGCACCACGTTGGCGCCGACGTTGCGCACACCGCCCAGCCCGTAGCGGATGTCCTTGCCGACCGAGGCGAAGTTGTGCACCGACTCGTTGACGTCCGGCGGCAGCACGGTGATGCCCAGGCGGCGGCAATCCGCCAGGTAGATCGCGGCCTTGTCCTTGTCGTCACCGACCGAGGTCAGCAGACCCGCCATGTACTCGGCCGGATAGTTGGCCTTGAGGTAGGCGGTCCAGAACGACACCAGGCCGTACCCGGCAGCGTGCGACTTGTTGAACGCGTAGCCGGCGAACGGCAGCACCGTGTCCCAGAGCGCGGTGATCGCCGCCTGCGAGAAGCCGTTCTGCTTCATGCCGTCGGCGAACCCGCCGTAGGCCTCGTCGAGGATTTCCTTCTTCTTCTTACCCATCGCGCGACGCAGCAGGTCTGCTTGGCCGAGCGAGTAGCCCGCCACCTTCTGCGCGATGTGCATGATCTGCTCTTGGTAGACGATCAAACCGTAAGTCTCGGAAAGGATGTCGCGCAGCGGCTCTTCGAGCTCCGGGTGGATCGGCTTGATCTCCTGCAGCCCGTTCTTACGCTTGGCGTAGTCGGTGTGCGCATCCACACCCATCGGACCCGGCCGGTACAGCGCCAGGACGGCCACGATGTCCTCGAAGCCCGTCGGCCGCATCAGTTTCAGCAGATCACGCATCGCGGAACCGTCGAGCTGGAACACCCCGAGCGTGTCGCCGCGCGCCAGCAGCTCGTAGGTTTTCGAGTCGTCCAGGCTCAGGTGATCGAGGTCCAGATCGATGCCGCGGTTGGCCTTGATGTTCTCCAGGGCGTCACCGATGACGGTGAGGTTGCGCAGCCCCAGGAAGTCCATCTTCAGCAGACCGATGGCCTCACACGACGGGTAGTCCCAGCCGGTGATGATGGCGCCGTCCTGGGCGCGCTTCCACATCGGGATGGCATCGATGAGCGGCTCGGAGCTCATGATCACCGCACAGGCGTGCACGCCGGCGTTACGGACCAGGCCCTCCAGGCCGCGGGCGGTCTCGTAGATGGTGCGCACGTCCGGGTCGGTGTCGATCAGCGCACGGACCTCGGCGGCTTCCTTGTACCGCTCGTGGTTGGGGTCGGTGATGCCCGCCACCGAGATGTCCTTGGCCATGATCGGCGGCGGCAGCGCCTTGGTGATCCGGTCGGCGATGGCGAAGCCCGGCTGCCCGTAGTGGACGCGGGCCGAATCTTTCAGCGCCGCTTTGGTTTTGATGGTACCGAAGGTGATGACCTGGGCGACGCGGTCACTGCCCCACTTCTCGCTGGCGTAGCGCACCATCTCACCGCGGCGGCGGTCGTCGAAGTCGATATCGATATCGGGCATCGACACGCGCTCGGGGTTGAGGAAGCGCTCGAACAGCAGACCGTGCGGGATGGGGTCGATGTTGGTGATGCCCATCGCCCAGGCGACGAGCGAACCGGCCGCCGAACCTCGGCCCGGGCCCACCCAGATACCGACTTCGCGCGCGTGGCTGATGAGGTCACCGACGACGAGGAAGTACGCCGGGAAGCCCATCTGCACGATGACGCTGATCTCGTACTCGGCGCGGTCGAGGTACTCCTGCGGCGGGCCGGCCGGGAAACGCCGGTCCAGGCCACGCAGCACCTCTTTACGCAGCCACGTGGCCTGCGTCTCGCCCTCGGGCACCGGGAAGATCGGCATCCGGTCGTGGAACTTCCAGACGTCGGCGTAGGACTCGACGCGCTCGGCGATCAGCAACGTCGAATCGCAGGCACCGGGTACCTGGTGGTCCCACATGGCCCGCATGTCCGCGGCCGACTTGAGGTAGTAGCCGTCACCGTCGAACTTGAACCGCGTCGGGTCGGACAGCGTCTTGCCGGTCTGGATACACAGCAGCGCCTCGTGGTTGTGCGAGGCCTCACGGGTGACGTAGTGGCAGTCGTTGGTGGCCAGCGGCGGGATGCCGAGCTTCTTGCCGATGTCCAGCAGGCCCTCGCGGACCCGGCGCTCGATCTCGATGCCGTGGTCCATCAGCTCGAGGAAGAAGTTCTCCTTGCCGAAGATGTCCTGCCACTTGGCCGCGGCCTCGATGGCTTCCTGCTCGTGTCCGAGGCGCAGTCGAGTCTGCACCTCGCCCGACGGGCAGCCGGTGGTGGCGATGATGCCCGCGGAGTGCTCGGCGATGATCTCCGCGTCCATGCGGGACCACTTGCCGAGCTGACCTTCGAACGACGCCAGCGACGACAGCTTGAACAGGTTGCGCAGACCGGTCGCGTTCTCCGCGACCATCGTCATGTGGGTGTACGAACCACTACCCGAGACGTCGTCGCTCTTCTGGCTCGGGTCACCCCAGGTGATGCGCTTGGTGTTGAAGCGCGACGCGGGCGCGATGTACGCCTCGATGCCGATGATCGGCTTGATGCCCTCTTTGGTGGCGGTGTTGTAGAACTCGCTGGCGCCGAACATGTTTCCGTGGTCGGTCATGCCGATCGCCGGCATGCCCAACCGGATGGCTTCCTGCACCATAGGCTTGACCTTCGCAGCACCGTCCAGCATCGAGTACTCGGTGTGATTGTGGAGGTGCACGAACTGGCTCATAGGGCTGCCAGTCTAAAACGGGCCACCGACACGTCTCGGCGTGTCGGGCTCTGTGTCGTCGGCGGGACTACGACGACGCCGTGGCGGCCGCGGGCGCGGGCTCTCCGGCGGGCCCGGCTGCCGTTGCCACGGAACCCACCAGCAACCCCTTGTGCAACACCTGTTGCAGTTGCTTAGTTACCGCCTCGACACGATCCCGGTCGGCCACCAGCCCGGCATAGAACCCGAGCCCCCACACCATGGTGTACAGCAGATCGGCAACAGGGGCCACAGCCGTCCCGGCAGGCAACTCGCCGCGCGCGACGGCGTCCCGCACAGCCTGGTCCATGAATTTGCGGACGGCGGCCTTCGCGTCCCGGCGCGGCGCCGGTAGCCGGTCGGCCTCCAGATACGAACTGACCAGCAGCGCCACACTGCCCGGCTCATGGACACCGGCGTTGCGGAATTCGGTGATGAGCACCGAAATCTGTGCTGGAAGAGTGGATTCCGCGCCGGCACGGGCGATGCAGAGGTCGATCGTCGTGGCGATCTCGTTCAGCAGGCAGTGGTAGATGTCCTCGCGCGTCTGGAAGTGGTAATGCAGCGTAGGACGGCTCAACTCGGCGATCTCGGCGATGGCCTGGATGGTGGTGGCGTGGTAGCCACGGACCGCGATCACCTCGCGCGCGGCGCCCAGGATGCGCGCCCGGGTCTGTGCCGAATCGGTGCCCGCCGGGCGACCCCGACGGCGTGTTGCCTTCACTGGGAGAACATCGAGATGCACCATGCCACGTCCTCGCACAGAAAGGGATATTTACGAATTCAGCAAACTCTAAGACATAGCTGATACATGGTCAACCGCAACCCCGCCAACCGTCGACCGGCTTGCCCCGTGCGACCCGCCCGCGTGGTCGATTCAGTCCGGTGACCGGCACAGACGGCGGCGTGTCCGGCGGTCGAGCGGCGACACATGCCGCGGCGGCAACGAGTACCGCTATTCATTTGCCCGAAAATTTGTCGCCGACGTAGAGATTCGGCAACCGAATCGCGGCCCGGACGCGGCCCTCGCCCGGCGACACATAGTGATGATGTCCACATCGCGGCGGGCGCTGTGCGAATTGAATGCACGGTCGCTCTCTGTATCGTATGAGTCCGTGATCGAGCTCATTAGCGTCGCCAAGACTTTTGGCGGGTCCGTTCCCGCACTCCGCGACGTGAGCTTTTCCGTCCCCACGGGCTCTGTGTGTGCGTTGCTGGGACACAACGGCGCCGGCAAGACGACGACGGTCAAGATCCTGTCAACCTTGCTCAAGCCGAGCTCGGGCCAGGCCATCGTCGCCGGCTACGACGTGGCAAAGGAACCCGCGAAGGTCCGGCAGTCCATCGGCGTCACCGGACAGGACGCCGCCCTCGACCTCCGGCTGACCGGACGGGAGAACCTCGTCCTGTTCGGACGCCTGCGCGGCCTGCGGCGCGGCGAAGCCCGCAGCCGGGCCGACGAACTGATCACCCAATTCGACATGGGACACGCCGCGGACCGTCAGGTGAGCGGGTACTCCGGCGGTATGCGCCGCCGGATCGACATCGCGGTCTCGCTCGTCGTCCCGCCGAAGGTGCTGTTCCTCGATGAGCCGACCACCGGCCTCGACCCGCGCAGCCGCCGCGACGTCTGGAATCTGGTGTCCTCGATGAAGGCCCAGGGCATCACGGTCCTGCTGACGACGCAGTACCTGGAGGAAGCCGACATCCTCAGCGATTCCATCGTCATCCTCAACGGCGGGCAGATCGTCGCCCGCGGGACGGCCGACGAGCTCAAGCGCCAGACGGGCTCGAGCTACTGCGAGATGACGCCCCTCAACCCGGATGACCTGCCGCGCATCGCGACGGCCCTGGCGGACTTCGACGAGATCGAGGTCGACACCGACGCGACGACGGTGTCGGTACCGGCGCCGGGCGGCGTCGCGACCCTGACCGAGGTCTTCCGCCGGATGGACGAGATCGGCGTCGAACTCATCGACATCTCTCTGCGCCGCCCCTCACTCGACGAGGTGTTCCTCCACCTCACCACCCCGGTCAAGTCGAAGTGACGGCGTTCGGACTCCTGACGGCCCGCATCCTCCGCAAGGGCTGGCTGGACCTCGTCTTCGCCGTACTGGTGCCGGTATCCACGCTGATCGGCCTCACCTTCATGCTCGGTGACGTCATCGCCACCGGCGACATGAGCTACGTGCAGTACATCCTGCCCGCGGTCGTCGTCCAGGCGATGTTGTTCGGCGCCCTGACCACGACCGACCGGGCCGCCGGGGAGAAGGCCAGCGGACTCGGCGCCCGCATGCGCACGCTCCCCATCTCTCCCTATGCGCCATTCCTGGCCCGCATGGCCTACTGCCTGATCCGCGGACTACTGGCATTGGTCGCCTCGGTGCTGGCCGCGTACCTGTTCGGATTCCGCCTGACGACAGGTTTCGGCTATGCGGCCGCCTTCATCGTGCTGGCGCTGACGTTGACCCTGGCCGTGTCCTTCGGCGCCGACGCCACCGGCTCAAAGGCCGGACGTGCCGAGGTGGCCAGCCAGCTGCTGCTGATCCCCCAGCTGTTCCTGGTGATGCTGTCGACCGGCCTGGCGCCCGTCGAGGCGTTTCCCACGTGGCTGCATTCTTTCGTGCGCTACCAACCGGTTTCGCTGATCACCGACGCGCTGCGCGGATTCACCAGCGGTCACATCGACACGGGCATCCTCGGCGCCAGCATCGCGTGGACCGTCGGGCTGTTGGTCGTCTTCGGCGCTGTCGCGGTTCGACTTCAGGAGCGCTCATCGTGAATCCGACCAAACAGCACCAACATTCGCGCCTCACCGAGAGCTGGATATTCGCGAGCCGGCTGTTCATCCAGTGGCGCCGGTACCCGATGGTGCCCGTGCAGGCCCTGGTGTTCCCGACCCTGCTGCTGCTCATCTACGGCATCCTGGTCGGCAAGTCGATGGTCCGCCTCACCGGCAACAGCGGACTGGATGTCCTGATCCCCGTGTGCACGCTGGCCGGTGCCATGTCGGGCGCCATCGGCGCCGGTCTGGCCGTCCCCCACGACCGCGACAGCGGTCTGCTGACGCGGCTGTGGATCATGCCGGTCCGGCGGACGTCTCCCCTGACCGGCGCGCTGCTCGCCGAGGCGCTGCGCACCTTTGCGGCATCGGCGTTCGTGGTGGCGGCCGGTTACCTGATGGGCTTCCGGTTCTCGGGCAGCTGGATCGCGCTGGTGGTCTATCTGTTGATCCCCGTCGCCATCGTGGTGGTGTTCGCCACCATCGTGATCACGCTGGCCCTGCGACCCCAGGGCCGGATGATCCTCACCTGGACCAACACCGCGTGCATGGGCCTGGCGTTCGCGACGCTGATCCCGCCGGCGAAGATTCCGGCCGCGCTGCGCCCGATCGCCGACTACCAGCCGATCGCACCGGCGGCCGCCGCCATGCGGGCTCTGTCGAACGGCGGTGCGTTCTGGCAGCCCCTCGCCGTGGCGACGCTCTGGCTCGTGGTGATCGCGGCAGTCGTCGTGCCGCTGGCGGTGCGTTCGTACCGCGCGGCAGTCGAGGGCGGCAAGGTCGACGGCTGAGCCCGCCGGACTCGGCCCAGGCCTAGTCCGTGTCCCGGGACACGTCGAAATGGACCGGCATCTCGAACTCCTTGCGCTTCAGCTGCGCCGCGAAATAGCCGTACTGGAAAGCGATTCCGAGGATCGCGGTCGCCGCCAGCTCCGACACCGGGCGGCGCAGCTCGGCACGCATCGTCGTCCACGCTTCCGCGGGTGAGACACGTGCGGGCGCATGGGTGCCCTTGCTGACCGAGTCATTGCGGTGCGCCCAGCGGATGTACGCGTTGCTGTTGCCGTAGCGCTTCCACTGGCTGGCCAGATCGCGGATCGCCGTCCGCGGCTCCCACTCCATCAGCACCCGCGTGTCGGTGGCGATGGTGCCGAGCGACTGGTCCTGGATCCGCCAGCAGATATCGAGATCGCCGCCACCGCGCATCGCCCGGAACCCGTCCACCTTCTCGAATGCGATCCGGTCGATACCGAGATTGCAGGTCGGGTAGTAGTCGGGCCGTGGCGGCACCATGCCGACGACGGCCTTCATCGCGCCGCCGCCGCGGGGCAGCATGAACGGCTGCATCTTTGCCGCCATCCGGGCAGCCACCGTCGGCCCCGACAACGTGCGAACGTTGGTGCAGGACAACGCAACTCCCGGCTGTGCCTGCAGCGCCCGGTGCGCGTCGAGCAGACCGGGCAGCGGCCGGCAGCGGCCGTCGATGAAGAGCAGGATGTCGGCGTCCGACCGGCTCGCGGCGACCTGGCGCGCGTAGTACGGACCCCGGCTGTTCGTCAGCGTCACGACGCGCGCGCCCAACGAGCGCGCGACCGCCGCGGTCTCGTCGACCGATGCGTCGTCGACGACGGTGACCCGGTCACCGTCGGACAGCTGATCGAGCAACGGCCGCAACAGGCCCGGAAGGTGATCGGCCATGTCGCGGACCGGAATGATCACGTCGATCGTCTGACCCGCCATGGATCAATCTCCTCTACTAGACGTGCAATCCGCCACGACCGAGGGAGTACACCTGCCACCCGGCCCGCGACCAGCTCTCGCGGTCGATGACGTTCCGGGTGTCCAGCAGGCGTGGCTCCTTCACCACCGAGCGGAACGCCTCCGGGTCGATGTTGGTGTACTCGTCCCACTCCGTCGCCAGCACGATGAGATCCGCGTTCCGGCAGGCCTCCTCGGCGCTGTCGAAGTAGCCGAGCGTCGGGAACCGGGCCTTGGCGTTGTCGATCGCCTTCGGATCGTGGACGCGGACGTCGGCGCCCTTCAAGTGCATCGCGGCAGCCACGTTCAGCGCCGGCGAGTCACGGACGTCGTCGCTGTTGGGCTTGAACGCGGCACCCAGGACGGCGATGCTCTGGCCGAGGAACTCCCCACCGACGACCGCACGCGCGACCGACACGGCCTTCTCCCGGCGGCGCAGGTTGATCTTGTCGACCTCGTGCAGGAACCGCAGCGCGTCCGAGGCGCCCAGCTCGCCGGCCCGGGCGCTGAACGCCCGGATGTCCTTGGGCAGGCAGCCGCCGCCGAAGCCCAGGCCCGCGTTCAGGAAGCGCTTGCCGATGCGGTCGTCGTACCCGAGCGCGCGGCTGAGCACCGTGACGTCGGCGTCGACGATCTCGCACACCTCGGCCATGGCGTTGATGAACGAAATCTTGGTCGCCAGAAAAGCATTCGCGGCGACCTTCACCAGTTCGGACGTCGGGAGGTCCGCCGTCAGATAGGGCGTGCCGCCGTCGAGCAAAGAGCCGTACACCTCTTGCAGCGTCTTCTCGGCGTACTCGGAGGTGACCCCGAACACCAGGCGGTCGGGCTGCAACGTGTCCTCGATGGCCTTGCCCTCGCGGAGGAACTCCGGATTCCACGCCACTTCGAGATCCGTCGAGGTCTTCGCCACCTCGTCGGCAAGGCGCTGGGCCGTGCCGACCGGAACGGTCGACTTACCGACGACCAGCCCCGCACAGTCGGCGTTGGCGGCCACTGCGCGGAAGGCGCTGTTGACGTACTCGATGTTCGCGGCGTCGGAGCCGGCCATCTGCGGGGTACCGACACAGACGAAATGCACCGAAGCGCCGGACACCGCTTCCTGCACCGACTGGGTGAAACGCAGCCGGCCGGTGGCGAGCACCGTGGCGAGCAGTTCGTCGAACCCGGGCTCGTAGAACGGCGAGGTACCGGCCGACAAGGCGGCGATCTTCGACGCGTCGGTGTCGTACGCGACGACCTCGTGCCCGATATGTGCCATGCAAGCGGCGTGAACGGCACCCAGATAGCCCGTTCCAATCACGCTCAATCTCATATAGCCGAACTCCACGTCGTCGCAGTTACTTTCCGGCCACCCGAGGGGTCGCCGGTCGATCATTTCAGCGCGCTCCACGCACGGTCGGGACGCACGGACCCGGGATTATTCGAGAGCAGCAGCCGTCGCAGCTAAGTACACCACACTGTGCCGCCGGGGCTTCGGTGAGACGCCGCGAACTGAGGTCCGGCCGTCCCGACGGTGGCGCGCGCAGCTGGCGGCGTTGCGGCCGCCGCCAGGTCCTGGAATCCGGGCATGCCGCACCACCCTTTGCTCGATCGACGCCGCCGGACGTCAATCCGGTTCCTATGACGTTGCTGTGACGGTGCCGCAAATGCGATTGTGCCGATTACGGGCCCGAAATGCACACTATTTGGCGGCACTTGATTGCCGGTCGGCGGTGTCCACGACAATTGACCATGCGAACCGTTATTTGCCAGAGATATGCGAGGCAACGCAATTGTTGTCGACGTCAGAATTGCGGCCCGAAACCCCCTCCGACCACGCAATCTCTTGAAGTCCGGCCGGAGTTGGGACGGCCGTTTGCATTGGTAAACAAACGAAATTCCCGGGCGTCCCGGTAATTCCCACATATATGGCAGATTTGCGGCGGGTAACTGTAGAGTCCGCTGCATGGCGCGTTCGCTCACCCGGCCTGCACAGCCAACTCTTGATGCCCCTGCCGCCAAGGAAACAAACCCGATTCGGGTCGCGGTATGGCCACACTGGTTGGACAACCCCTATTTGCCCAACATGATCGATGGGTTACGCGCGGAAGGCCTGGAAGTTTCCGCGCCACATATTCTGAGTATCGAATCCGCGCGACTGCACAGTGGCGATTGGCTGCACCTGCATTGGTCCACCGAAGCGCACACCAGCCACGTGCGGTGGATATACGAAGCGCGGGCCGCGGCATTCAACCGGCAATTGCAAATACTGAAACGGCGCGGCGTGCGCATCGCCTGGACGGCGCACAACCTCGTGCCACACGATGATCCGCACCCCGACCTGGGCCGCAGCATCCGCAAGGACCTGCTCGCGCTCGTCGACCACGTGTTCATCCACTTTCCCAGCGCCCAGGAGACGCTCGCGCGGGAATTCGGCTACACGGGACCGTGCACCGTGGTTCGACACCCGCACTACATCGACTCACATCCGGCACCGCCGTCACAGCTGGAGGCGCGCGCCAAACTCGGCCTGCCCGCCGACGGCTTCGTCGCACTGTCCTTCGGATTGCTGCGCCCCTACAAGGGCATCAGCGACATCATCCACGCCTTCCAGAAGGTCGCCAGAGACCAGGACCGGCTGATCCTGGCCGGCAATCCACAGGGTGACGTCTCGGCGGATCTCGCCCTCGCGCGGGAAGACCCGCGAATCCTCGTGTGCGCCAAACGCATTCCGAAGTCAGAGGTTCCGCTGTACTTCGCCGCGGCCGACGGCGCCGTCATCGCCCACCGGGGCTTCTTCACCTCGGGCAGCGCGCTGCTGGCACTGAGCATGGGCTGCCCCGTGATCGGCCCCGAGGTCAACCACCTCGTCGACCTGGCCGGTGGGCAACGCCTGTACCCGATCGAGCTCGGAGTCGACGGACTGGCCGCGGGCCTCGCCGAAGCACGCGAGAAGGCCGGCAGCGTCGACCGCGAGTCGATGCGCAACTGGGCGGGCAACTACAGCAACTGGCGCGAGGCCGCCGCCCGCACCGCAGCGGTCTTCCGCGACCGCATCTACGGCCACTGAAACACGTTCTCGATCCCGTCAAGGAATGCAACGAATAGCAAATATGTTCTCCGCATCAGCACTCCGCGCCCGCCAACTCGTCAACTGGGAGTTGCGCAAAGGTGAGCCCGAGCTCAGACTCCTTGCGGTACTCAAGGATTCAAGCCACGACTTTCTCGATGTCGGCGCGAATGCGGGCGTCTATTCGTACTACGCACTGAACCGCTTCCGCAAAGTAGTTGCCGTAGAAGCGCATCCGGTCATGGCGTCCAGCTTGCGCCGGATCATCAAGCCGGATAATCGGGTTCTGCCGGTGGCATTGTCCGACCGAATTGGTGAGACGACATTTCATATCCCCACCCGCCGCGGCCGTGATGTCCTCACCAGGAGTTCATTACAGGAAGACGCCAATCCGGGTTTCGATCTGCGCACCATCACCGTGCCGACCACGACCATCGACGAGCTCGGTCTGAATCAGCTCGGCGTGCTCAAGATCGATGTGGAAGGCCACGAATCGGCCGTTCTCCGCGGCGGCGTGCGAACTCTGCAAACAGCGAAGCCGACGTGCATCGTCGAATGCGAGGAACGGCATAACGCCGGGGGCGTCGCACAGACCTTCGCGTTTTTCGACACCATGGGATACCAGGGCTATTTCCTGCACCGCGGCGCGCTCCGGCACGTGGCCGAATTCGACACCACGGCATTGCAGCGGCCCGAGGCCGCGAAGTCGGTCGGCGGAAAGCGCTCGCCCGACTATGTGAACAACTTCATCTTCATCCACCCGAACAACGCGGCGCAGCTGGCGGGCATTCGTCAGGTGTTCAGCGGCCGCTGACGCCGGCTCGCGGTCGAGTCCCCCCGGCATCACCCCCGCTCACGACACGAATCGACGGATTCGTCAATAGCGGCGGTGCCGCCGGCGCCGATCCGCCTGCGGCCAGCTAACACCAAATAGGCGTCCCGTCTGGTCTCCGAAGCTGGTAGCTACCTGTTAGTGTCCTGGACATCCTCACAGGGACGAGAAATTTCCGGTACCGGGGATGTCGAAGGGGGCAGTGGATTGGCACGCGTTTTTCTATCCACCTGGGGACAGAGCGACAACATCGGCGACTCGATCCTCAGACGCGGCCTGCTCCGGACTTTTCACGGAATCGACGACGCCCGGGTGCACGTCCACGTCGGCCGCAAGCTGATGCCGGATAGGAATGACGAGCGCTACCTCACGGCGCTGCAGCTGCGCGGTGACGAAGTGGTGCACGACACCGCGATCGGCTGGTTCAGCCGCTACGCCACGAGCGCACTGACCGGCCGGACCCTCATGGTGATGCCGGCGGGCGAACTGGTCCTGCCCGAACGCGCCGGACGCTTCTGGGGTTGGTGGACGGCGATCTGTGCGCTGCTGTCACGACCCCGCGGCGGCACCACCGTCCAGGTCGGCGCCGGGGTCCGGATGTCGTCGGACACCGCCGTCACCGCGCCGCCGATGGAGCGCTACGCCCGGCGCAAGATGTCGCTCGTCGCCTGGCGAGATCCCCGAACGGCCGCCGCGTTCGGCATCGGCGACGTCGCGCCCGACTGGGCGTTCGGGGAAGGCCCCGACCCCCTGCGCGAAGGCCTGGGCACCCCGGCCGGCGAACGCACGATCCTCGCCGTCACCACGCGCGGGAACCGGGACCCGCTCGACGAGAACAAGATTCGCCTCCTGCGGGACATCGCCAAGTCCCGTGGCCTGCGCATCCAGGTGTACAGCCAGGTCCGGCGTGATCGCGTGGCGATGGAGAAACTCGCCTGGGTGCTGCATCCGGGCACCGAACCGCTGCTGTTCGGCGAGGAGTCGCACGCCGAGTGGGAGAAGAAGGTGCGCGCGCTGCACCGGGAATCGGCCATCGTCGCCAGCGACCGGATTCATGCGTTGATCGTGGGCGCGACAGAAGGCGCCGTCCCGCTGGCCGTTTCGAGCGGGTCGACCGAGAAGGCACTCCGCACCCTCAAACCGGGAGGCTTCGACCTGCCGGCGGACCAGCCTGCCGCCATCAACGACTATCTCGACACCATGCTCGGCGACGCGACATCCGTCAGTCGCCGCATCGTCACGGCGCGCACCCACCTGGACCAGCTCCGCAATACGCTGCGCAGTTTCGTCGGTGGCCGCCCGGTCAGCGACCCGGGTACCGCCGAACCCCTGCCCTACGAATTCCGCCACGCCGCGGCGTCCTAGCGCCGCCTACGTCGCGACCGGATCCTTCTCCGGGGCATCCGGTGCCGGCGCCCGACGACTGCGCGCCACCGCGTCACCGGTGAACACCGCGAGCGCCAGCCAGATCAGGACGAAGCCGGCCCACCGGCCGACCGGCATGGGCTCATGCCCGACGACGACACCCCACGCCATCTGCAGCGCCGGCGTCAGATACTGCAGCAGACCCATCGTGACCAACGGAAGCCGTTGCGCCGCACCGGCAAACATCAACAGCGGCAGCGCCGTCACCGGGCCGCACAACATCATCAGAAGCGTGTGGCCCGCACCCAGTGCGGGAACCGTCGCCTGCCCCGCAACCGCGAGTACGACGAGATAGGCCACCGCGAACGGGGCCGCCACCCCGGCCTCGACACCGACACTGACCCGCGGGTCGGCGCGCACCACCTTCTTGACCGCGCCGTACACACCGAACGACACCGCCACGCCGAGGCCGATCACCGGGATTTCACCGGCCTGCACCGCCAGCACTACCACCGCGGTCGCGGCGATGGCCAGCGCCGCCGCCTGCGCGCGATTGAGCCGCTCGCCGAACAGCGCGACGCCCAGCGCCACACTCACCAGCGGATTGATGAAGTAGCCCAGTGCCGCGTCGACGACGTGGCCGTTGTTGACCGCGTAGATGTAGATGCCCCAGTTCAGCGAGATCAACGCCGACGCGCACACCAACAGACCCCAGGTGCGGCCCGACAGCCGGCGCAGGTCACCGAGGCGGCGGCCGACGGCCAGCACCACGAACATCAGCAGCACCGTCCACACGATGCGGTGGGCCAGCACCTCGAAGGCACTCGCCGGCTTCAACAGCGGGAAGAACGCGGGAAACAGACCCCACGAGCCGTAGGCGCCGAGCCCGAGCAGCAATCCCCGGTTCTGTTTCGAAGTGGCCGTCGCGGTAGTGGTCACTGCCGATGCAACACATCCAGAGCGTGCTGCAATTCCGCCGGGTACTCACTGGTGATCTCGATCCACCGGCCGTCGGCCGGATGGGCGAACCCCAGCGAGCGCGCATGCAGCCACTGCCGCTCGAGCCCCAGCTTCTTCGCCAGCGTCGGATCGGCACCGTAGGTCAGGTCGCCGCAACACGGGTGGTGCAGCGCGGAGAAATGCACCCGAATCTGGTGGGTCCGGCCGGTCTCCAGATGCACATCGAGCAGGCTTGCCGCCACGAACGCCTCGATGGTGTCGTAGTGCGTGATGCTGTGCCGGCCGCCCTCGGTTACGGCGAACTTCCAGTCGTTGCCCCGGGCCCGGCCGATCGGTGCGTCGATGGTGCCGCTCGACGGATCCGGGTGGCCCTGCACCAGAGCGTGGTACCGCTTGTCGACGGTGCGGTGCTTGAACGCCCGCTTGAGCACCGTGTACGCCCGCTCGGACAACGCCACCACCATGACGCCGGACGTGCCGGCATCGAGACGGTGCACGATGCCCTGCCGCTCATGGATGCCCGACGTGCTGATCCGGAAGCCGGCCGCGGCCAGCCCGCCCAGGACCGTCGGGCCGGTCCAGCCCAACGAGGCGTGTGCCGCCACGCCGGCCGGTTTGTCCACCGCCACGATGTCGTCGTCGGAGTAGAGGATCGCCATGCCCTCGATCTCCTGCGGGGTGTTCTCCACCGGAGCCGGCGCCTCCGGCAACCGAACCTCCAGCCAGGAACCCGCCACCAGCTTGTCCGATTTCGCCGCCGGCGCGCCGTCGATATCGACCCCGCCGTCTTCGGCGATCGTGGCGACTGCGGTGCGCGACAACCCCAGCAGGCGAGCCAGGCCCGCGTCCACCCGCATTCCGGCCAGTCCTTCGGGGACCGGCATCGAACGGCTACTCATCGGCCGGTGTCAGCGTCGTCGGCGGCCGCGGCGGCCGGTTCCGGCTCTGCCGACGAATCCTGTTGCGTATCAGTGGCTTCCGCGGAATCCGCGGCCGGCGGCTGCTTGCCCTCGGTGTCGAAATCGATGCCGAACATCGACAGCCCGACCAGCAACACCGCGCCACACACCACCGCGGAATCGGCGACGTTGAACACCGGCCACCAGCCGACCGAGAGGAAATCGACCACGTGCCCGCGCAACGGCCCCGGCGAACGGAAGAACCGGTCCATCAGATTGCCCACCGCACCGCCGAGGATCATCCCCAGGCCCAGCGCCCACCACAGCGAGACCAGCCGTCGCCCCATCCAGATGATGCCCAGCACCACGCCGGTGGCGATCAACGTCAGCACCCAGGTGTAACCGGTCGCCATCGAGAAGGCCGCCCCGGAATTGCGGACCAGCGTCCAGGTGATGGTGTCGCCGATGATCTCGACCGGCTGACCGGGCACCAGCAGCTTCACCGCCAGCACCTTGGTCAACACATCCAGCCCCAGCACCAGCGCCGCGACCATCAGCAACAGCCGCAGCCGCCGCGCGACGGGCTGGGCCTGCGGCGGGGCCGTCACCGGCGATTCGGCCTTCTCCGCCGTCTCCGGCCCGGTGCCCGAGGTCGCGTCAGGCTCCGTGGATTCATCAGTCACTCCCCCATCATCCCAAAGACGCCGTGAGGAACAATTTCGCCCATGACTCGCGTCGTCGTGATCGCCACCGGAGGCACCATCGCCACCAGCACCGACCAACACGGAATAGCCCGGCCGACACGCAGCGCCACCGACCTGGTCCACGACCTGGGCGCCGGCGTCCAGGTCGACACCGTCGACCTCATGTCGGTCGACAGCTCCGAGCTGACCCCGGCCGACTGGGACCGGATCGGCGCCGCGGTACGGGCTGCCGGTGATGCCGACGGCATAGTCGTCACGCACGGCACCGACACCATGGAAGAAACCTCGTTGTGGCTCGACATGACGTACGACGGTGCCGTGCCGGTGGTCCTGACCGGCGCCATGCGCAGCAGCGACGCACCCGATGCCGACGGCCCGGCCAACCTGCGGGACGCCATCACGGTGGCCGCCAGTGCATCCGCTCGCGATCTCGGGGTGCTGGTCAGCATGGCCGGCCAGGTGTGGCAGCCCCTGGGCCTGACCAAGTCCGGGCACGGTTTGCTCGGCACCGCCGTCGGGTCGGTCGACGACGGCTCGTTCGTCCCCGGCGCGGTCAAACAGCGGCCCCGGCTCGGCGCGTTGTCGGCGGCGTCCACACCACGGGTGGACATCGTCGCGGCGTATGCCGGCAGCGACGCGGTGGCCATGGACGCCTTTGCCGCGGCCGGTGCCGGCGGACTCGTGCTCGAGTCACTCGGTTCGGGCAATGCCGGGTCCCGGGTGCTCGCCGGTGTGCAGCGGCTGTGCGCTGCCGGCGTCGCGGTGGCGATTGCGACACGGGTGCCCGGTGCCTGCGTCACATCGGGCTACGGTCCCGGACGGGCATTGCTGGACGCCGGGGCGGTGTCGGCGGGCGGGTTGCGCGCCGCCCAGGCCCGGGTATTGCTGATGGCGGCGCTCGCCGCCGACATACCGGTCGCCGATCTGTTCGCTGAGTGGGTTTAGCGAAACCGTCCCACTGGGTGGACGAGTTGTCGTTCGACGCGCACCGAATTGACGATCCAATGATAATTTCCCCCACGCCCAACTTCCGGGGAGATGAGAGTGGAATCGACGGCGCTCGATAGCCGACACAAACAGCAGAAGCGTCTCGACATTCAGGGCATGCGCGCGATCGCGGTGGCCCTCGTCGTGCTGTTCCACGCGGAGATCCCCGGATTCGGCGGCGGCTACGTCGGCGTCGACGTCTTCTTCGTGATCTCCGGATTCCTGATCAGCACGCACCTGCTGAGCGAGCTCGACCAGCGCGGGCACATCCGGTACGGCGCGTTCTACGCCCGGCGGGTTCGACGGCTGCTGCCGGCCGCCCTGACCGTCGTCGTGGCCACGGTGGCCGCGGCCGCCTACTGGGTATCGCCCCTGCAGTTCGGGTACGTCGTCAAGGACGCCATCGCGGCGACGTTCTACGTGCCGAACGTCCTGTTCGCCTACCGCGCGACCGACTACCTCGCCGACAAGACGCCGTCGCTGTTCATGCACTACTGGTCTCTCGGCGTGGAGGAACAGTTCTACCTGCTGTGGCCCGCATTGCTCGTCGGGCTGTTCGGGCTGTTCAAGCTGCGCACCCGCCGGGTGGCGGCCATCGGCGCCGTCGTCGCGGCATCGTTCGCGCTGTGCGTGTGGTTGACCGGTTTCTCGCAACCGAACGCGTTCTTCATCCTGTTCGCGCGGATCTGGGAGTTCGGCGTGGGCGGCCTCGTCGCACTCGTCCTGCTGACCCGCGGCCGTGTCTTCGGCGACCGGATCGGCGCCGTCGCCGGCTGGGCCGGGCTGGCGGCGATCGTGGGCAGCGGCGTGCTGTTCTCCACCGCCACCGAGTACCCCGGCGACGCGGTGGCGGTGCCGGTGCTCGGCACGGCGCTGCTGATCGCGGCCGGCCCCGTGCGCTGGGGTCCCGCGGCACTCCTGAGCCTGCGGCCGCTCACCTGGATCGGCGACATCTCGTACTCGCTGTATCTCGTGCACTGGCCCCTGCTCGTGTTGCCCGTCGCCGCCACCGGCTACATGCACACCTCGCCGATGTGGCTGCGCGTCGCGATCGTCGCGGTCTGTGTCCCGCTGGCGTGGCTGCTCTACCGGTACGTCGAGCAACCGGGCCAGCACCTCACGTGGCTCAACGCGGCCCGCCCGCGCCGCACACTCACCGCGACCGCGGGCGTCATGGCCGCCGTCTGCGCCGTGGTGCTCACCGTCGCCGTCGTGCAGTCCCCCCGGCGGGATGCCGGCCGCCCCGCGGTTCACACGGCACTGAGCGTGAAACCCGCCGGCACTCCGTATGTGCCGAGCAACCTCACGCCGGAGCTCTCCGACGGTGCCGGCGGTGAGCCGGTCATCTACGCGAACGGCTGCCACCGCGGCCAGTGGGCCACCGACCCGGCCGGCTGCACGGTGGGGTCCAACCCGCAGGCGCCGCTCGTCGTCCTGTTCGGGGATTCCCATGCGGCGCACTGGTATCCGGCCCTGTCCGCCCTCGCCGACCAGGGCCTGATCCGGCTCGACAACCGCACCAAGAGCCACTGCCCGTCGGCCCATATTCATATCGCCACCTACCCGCGGTGTGCCGAATGGCGCGAAAACGTGCTCGACAGCCTTGCCACGGCCAAACCGGCGCTGATCCTTCTCGGCGCCTGGGGCTCCAGCTACCTGCTGAACGATGCCGACCCGACAGCGCACTGGCGGAAGGCACTGACAGACACCATCAGTGAGCTCCCGGCGCAATCGCGCGTCGCGGTGCTCGCCGACACTCCGTCGATCGGGGTGGCGCCCACCTTCTGTCTGGGCCTGTACCCCGACGACACCCAGCGCTGCGCACTGCCTCGCGACCGGGCACTGAACCAGGCCGTCCGCCGCGCCGAGACCGACCTGGCCTCCCGGCGCACATTCGACTACCTCGATTACAGCGACTACCTGTGCAACGACACCGTCTGCCCAAGCATCATCGGGGACACCCTGGTCTACCGCGACGGCCATCACCTCACGGTGAACATGAGCACCGCGCTCGCCCCGATCATCGGCGCAGACGTGCTGTCGCTCCTCACACCGGAAGGCAAGCCCGCCACCGCGGGCCCTCCGGCCCGCGGCCTTCATCCCCACCGGGACTAGCGTCAGGCCGCGCCGTCGTCGGTCGGCAACTGCGCCAGGTAGTCCTGCCAGTCCAGGCTGTCGACGGGGTCGGCGCGGGTGATCCGCGGATCGTCGGCCGCGACGGTGCGGGCCACCCCGGGACCGCTGGCCCGGGTCTCGAACCGCACCGTCATGACACCGTGCCCGGCGCCCTGCACCCACCCGTGGCCGTGGTCCGGATGCTGGACGTCGTCGCCGACGCGCCACGGGGATTCGATCGGCGCGGCGCTCAGCGGCCCGGCCTGATCAGCCGACGTCGCGACCTCGCCATCGTCCGCCAGCTCGAGCTCCGGGAACAAGGACTCCTGACGGGCATCCGTCAGGCCCGAAAACCCAACGCCCACAAGACGAATCGGGCCGATCTCGACAGGATCGAGCAGCAGCCGGCGGGCCGTCGCCGCCAGGGTCGACGGATCAGTGGTCGCGTACGGCAACGTCGCCGAACGGGTCAAGGTACTCATGTCGGACTTCTTCAGTTTGACCGTGACGGTGCGGGCACCGCGCCCGTCGCGCTGCAGCCGGCGGTGCGCGTGCTCGGCGATGGGCCCGATCTTCTCGCGCAACTGCTCCAGGGTGGTCAGGTCGACCTGGAACGTAGACTCCGCGCTGATCTGTTTGGCCTCGGCACGCTCGACCACCGGCCGGTCATCGATGCCGCGCGCCAGCCGGTGCAACGCCGGGCCGACAGTCCCGCCGAGGACGTCGGCGGCTTCGGCATCGCTGAGCGCCGCCAGCGCGCCGACCGTCTCGATGCCCAGCCGGTGCAGCTTCTCCTCGGCAACCGGCCCGATCCCCCACAACTTCCGGACCGGCAACGCCGCCAAGAGCGAGCCCTGTTCGTCGCCGCTGATGATCCGGACCCCGTCGGGCTTGGCCAGGCCCGACGCGATCTTGGCGACCTGCTTGCCCGAGCCGGCGCCGACCGAGGCCACCAACCCCGTCTCGGACCGCACGGCAGCCCGCAGGTCTTCGCAGAACCGCCGGACCTCGTCGGGCTCGGCACCGACCAGTTCGGCCGGCTCACCGAAGGCCTCGTCGAACGACAACTGCTCCAGCACCGGCACCACGGCACGCACCGCGTCGAGCGCCCGTCGACTGGCCACCGAATACACCGCACCGCGCGGCGGCAGCACCACGGCGGACGCGCCGACCAGCCGCCGGGCCTGATGCATGGGCATCGCCGAGCGGGCACCGAACCTGCGGGCCTGGTAACTGGCCCCGGCCACCACGCCACGACCACCGAGCCCGCCGACCAGCACCGGGCGGTCCCGCAAGGTAGGCCGGGTCAGCTGCTCGACGGACGCGAAGAAGGCATCCATGTCCAGGTGCAGGACCCAGCGATCCACAGTGGCCAATGCTATGTCGCTACCCTTCTCGGCATGAACGACGTGCCGATCCGTGACGAATCGATCCGGCTGGGTCAGTTCCTCAAACTCGCCAATCTCATCGACAGCGGAGCCGACGCCAAGGCGGTCATCGCCGACGGCATGGTGCGCGTCAACGGCGAGGTCGAGACACGGCGCGGACGGCAGCTGCGCCCCGGCGACACCGTGACGTTCGAGGGGCAGTCGGCGCGGGTCAGCGGCTGACCCGCGCCGGGACCGTCAGGCCTTGGCGATCGCGGCCCGGACGCCGTCACCGACGTCGGCGCCGTCGGCCAGCTCGCCCGCATCCACGACGGTGAACCCGGTCGCCAGGATCTCGCCGGCGATCAGATCGGCATGCGTGGTGGCCCACGCCCGCTTGTCGGCCGGCACCGCGAACGTCACGGTGATCCGGTCGGACACGTCCAGCCCCGTGGACTTGCGCAGGTCCTGCAGTTCGCGGATACGGTCCTTGGCCCAGCCCTCGGCTTCCAGCTCGGGGGTGACGGAGGCGTCGAGCACCACCAGACCCGCACCCTCGGGCAGCGCCGCGGTGAAATCCGGTTCCGCGGCAACGAGTTTCGAGCTGTACTCCGCAGGCAGCAGCACGGCGGGCCCGGCGGTCAGCGTGCCGTCGGGGTTGACGACGCCCTCCCCGGCCTTGACCGCCTTGATCGCGGCCTGCACGTCCTTACCGATGCGCGGCCCCGCTACGCGCGCATTGACGGCCAGCTCGAACTTGCCGTAGGCGTCGATGTCGTCGGTGAGCTCGACGGCCTTGACGTTGAGCTCGTCGGCGATGAGATCGGTGAACGGTCGCAACGCCTCCGGGTTGTCCACGGCCACCGTCAGTTTCGGCAACGGCAGCCGCACGCGCAGCTTCTTGGCCTTGCGCAGCGACGAGCCCGCCGAGCACACCTCGCGCACGCGGTCCATGGCAGCGACCAGCTCCGGGTCGGCCGGGACCACGCCGGACTCGGGCCAGTCGGTCAGGTGGACCGAGCGCTCGTCGGTCAGTCCCTGCCACATCTTCTCGGTGGCCAGCGGCAGCAGCGGCGCGGCCAGGCGGCACGTCACCTCCAGCACGGTGTGCAGCGTGTCGATGGCGTCGGCGTCCTCTTCCCAGAACCGCGAACGCGACCGTCGCACATACCAATTGGTGAGCGCCTCGGCGAACTGGCGCAGCTGCTCGCAGGCGCCCGAGATGTCGCAGGCATCCAGCGATTCGGTCAGGGTGTCCCGCAGGTCGGCAAGCTTGGCCAGGATGTAGCGGTCCAGCACATGCGTCGAATCCGTGCGCCAGGTGCCCTTTTTCGGCGCGTACAACGCCAGGAAGGAGTACGCATTCCAGACCGGGAGCAGCACCTGGCGGACACCGTCGCGGATGCCCTGCTCGGTGACGATCAGGTTGCCGCCGCGCAGGATCGGCGAGGCCATCAGGAACCAGCGCATGGCGTCCGAGCCGTCGCGGTCGAACACCTCGGACACGTCCGGGTAGTTGCGCAGCGACTTGCTCATCTTCTGGCCGTCGTTGCCGAGCACGATGCCGTGTGCCACACAGGTTTTGAACGCCGGACGGTCGAACAGCGCCGTCGCCAGCACGTGCATGGTGTAGAACCAGCCGCGCGTCTGTCCGATGTACTCGACGATGAAATCGCCCGGGAAATGGGCTTCTTCGCTCGCCGAACCGTCGAACCAGTCCTGGTTCTCGAACGGGTAATGCACCTGCGCGTAGGGCATCGAGCCCGAGTCGAACCAGACGTCGAAGACGTCCTCGATGCGGCGCATGGTCGACTTGCCGGTCGGGTCGTCGGGGTTGGGCCGGGTCAGCTCGTCGATGTACGGGCGGTGCAGATTGTCCGGACGGACGCCGAAGTCACGCTCGAGCTCGTCGAGGCTGCCGTAGACGTCGATGCGCGGGTACGCCGGATCATCCGACTTCCACACCGGAATCGGGCTGCCCCAGTAGCGGTTTCGCGAGATCGACCAGTCGCGGGCATTGGACAGCCACTTGCCGAACTGGCCGTCCTTCACATGCTCGGGGTACCAGGTGATCTGCTGGTTGAGCTCGACCATCCGGTCCCGGAACTCGGTGACCTTGACGAACCACGACGACACCGCGCGGTAGATCAGCGGATTGCGGCACCGCCAGCAGTGCGGGTACGAGTGCTCGTAGGTCTCGTGGCGCAGCAGCACCGGCGCATTGACCGCGGCCGGGCCGGTGCCGTTCTTCAGGTCCTTGATGATCTGCGGGTTGGCCTCGAAGACCTGCTGCCCCTGGTAGTCGGGCACGGTCGAGTCGAAGCGCCCGGTCGAGTCCACCGGCGTGACCGCCACGATCCCGGCGGCGTCACACGTGGCCTTGTCGTCCTCGCCGTAGGCCGGCGCCATGTGCACGATGCCGGTGCCGTCCTCGGTGGTGACGAAATCACCCTGCAGCACCTGAAAGGCGTTCTGCGCCTTGTCGCTGTCGACGAAGAACGCGAACGGCGGCAGGTAGTGCGTGCCCAGCAGTTCGGCGCCGAGGTAGCTGCCGACGATCACCGGCTCCTCGCCGAACTCACGGGCGTAGGCGGCCAGCCGGGGCTCGGCCAGCACGTAGTTCTGCTCGTCGGGACCCACCACCTGCACGTAGGTGACCTCGGGGTGGACGGCGACCGCCTGGTTGGACGGCAGGGTCCACGGCGTCGTGGTCCAGACCAGCAGGCGGGCACCGGCCACCGGGCCGTCCGTCGCGACGAAGCCGACGGTCAGCGCCGGGTCCTGCCGGCTCTGGTAGACGTCGTCGTCCATGCGCAGCTCGTGGTTGGACAGCGGCGTCTCGTCATTCCAGCAGTACGGCAGCACGCGGTTGCCCTCATAGGCCAGGCCCTTGTCCCACAGCTGCTTGAACGCCCAGATCACCGACTCCATGAAGGTCAGATCCAGGGTCTTGTAGTCGTTGTCGAAGTCGACCCAGCGGGCCTGGCGCGTGACGTAGGACTGCCACTCGTTCGAGTACTTCATGACCGAGGCCCGGCAGGCGTCGTTGAACGCGCCGATACCCATGGCCTCGATCTGGGCCTTGTCGGAGATGCCGAGCTGGCGCTGCACCTCGAGCTCGGCGGGCAGGCCGTGCGTGTCCCAGCCGAAGCGGCGCTCGACCTTGTAGCCGCGCATGGTGCGGTAACGGGGAACGATGTCCTTGACGTAGCCGGTCAGCAGATGGCCGTAGTGCGGCAGGCCGTTGGCGAACGGCGGACCGTCGTAGAAGACGTACTCGGGGGCGCCGTCGCGGCGCGCGATGCTGGCGCGGAAGGTGTCGTCGCGGGCCCAGAACTCCAGGACCTCGGTTTCGAGGTCGGGGAAGTTCGGTGTGCCGCTTGCGGTCTTGGGGTACGCGCTCACGTCGGGTCTCCAGTGCCGTCAGCACCAACAGGTGCTCAGTCCAGGCACGGGGACGACGATCTCGCGTCTGGACGCGAGCGCCGCGGTACCACCCCGCTTGCGCACAGCCGACCCCGGAAGGTCGCGCGTGTACGCCGCTCAACTACAGGCGATGACGGGCCTACCCGTTCGGTTCTACTGAGCCGCAGCCGTTCTTCCGAATGCTCCCCGGTGATGGCCGGATCGATGCGAATGCAGCAATTCTAACGGGCGGGGGAGGCTCCGTATCACTCGGCGACCGGCATGGCCTCCGAGGCGAGCTCGATGACGGCGTAGGAGAACTGCTCGGCGAGTTCCTCTACGGTGTAGGGCTCGAACTGATGCCGGGCGTACCACCAGTCGACGTGCAAGGCGTCGTCGGCGTGGAACGCGCGGACCTCGAGCGTGTGCGCCGGGCCCGGGTGCTCGCCGTCGATCGCGGCCATGCCGTAACTGAGCAACACGTCGGCAACGTCGTTCGGGTCGGCTGTGGCGGCCGCCAGGGCGCCGCGCACCGTCTGCACCATCGCGGTGGCGTCGACGTCCGATGCCGAGACCGCGTCGACCTCGACCCGGCGGATCACGGCGAGTCCGCCACCGGAGCGTTCCTTCGCTGCGGCGACGTCGACAGCAGCTCGGCCGGGTCCGATCACGCGCTCGATCGCGCGGCCGAGCGCCGCGATCAGCAGCACCTCGGCATCGACTCCCAGGTATTCGACCGCGCCCTCGAGCTCGGCCGTGATCACTGGCGACAGCGGGGCCTCGAGGCGCCGCATGTCGACCGCAGTACCGGCGGTGTCGTAACCGCCGAACTCGTAGTCGGCGACGTGCATCGTCGCCGCAGCAGCAGAAGGGAGAACGGCACCGATCTCACCGGCGTACGCAACAGTCATGTGATGCACACTACAACACGATTCCCAAATTTGGGACATAGCTCCCGAAACTGTGACGCCCATGTCAATTACGGCTTATGTGTCGCAAAAACAGTTGCTAGCAACCAAAGGGGGGAAGGGTCTATCGTGGCAGAGTGCCCCGAACAGACCAGAACGGCAGACAGCTCAAGGCGCTGCTCGACTACATCTTCGACGGCGATGTCGAAGCGAGGGAGATATACGGTGCGCTCGGAACGTCGAGCAGTACGTACTACCGGCGGATCAAAGAGGCCGACTATCCCAACGCGGAAGAGCTCCGCCTGGTGGCCGATCACTTCCGGTTGAGCTACCCCGACCTGCAAGTTCGGTTCGGTCTGATGAGCCACGACGAGGTCATCAACTACATCCAGTCGGCACCCCTCGCGGTTGCCACGGCGGCGCCGGCGGTCCCCAAACGCGCCACGAAATTGTCGGAAATGACGCGACGTGCTGATGCACCGCCGCTCTGACAAGTAAAATCTGAGCAGTCACAAAGCGCTGACACGGGCTTCCAAAAGGCTTCAACCATGGCTCTCACATTTCTCATCACGATCACTCTCGCCTGCATGGCGTGGAGTCTCTGGATCCGTCGCGTCACGTGGTCCTGCCGCTGGGAAGTCGCGGCGACCCTCAACATCGCGCTGCAGGCCGCGGCCGTCGCCCTGATGTCCCCGATGGCCGCCGACACGCTGGGCCGTGCCATCCACTCGATGACCGGCGTCTGGAACCTGCCCGCCTACCTGGGCCACGACTGCTACATCGTTGCCGCGTCGGCCATCGTCTACAACGCCATCGGCCGCCTCGCCGACGACTCGGCGATGCAGAAGATGTTCACGCAGTACATCGAGCGGCCCGCCACCCTGTGCATCCCGATCCTGCTGGCGCTGTTCTCGATGAGCGTCGCCGGACGCGAGTACTCCCCCGACCTGTTCACCATGCCCACCGACGGCTGGCTGGCCGCCTACTGGCTCGTGCTGTGCGGCACGCTGACCTACCTGCTGGTGTTCGGTGCGCGCGCCCTGCTGGTGCTGCGCAAGAACGAAGACTCGCGGCGCATCGCCAACATCTACCTGTTCGCCACCGGCAGCGGCATCCTGGCTTGCGCCACCCGCATCCTGACATCGCTCGTACCGGAGCTGCAGCCACTCGAGGACGGCAAGTTCGTGTGGGTCTTCGCCTGCATGTGCGGCGGGGTCTTCGCACTGGCGTCCGCGCACTCGTGGCTGATCAAGACCAAGTGGTTCTCGAAGGCCGCCCGCTGACCCTCCGTCACCCACCGCCGGAGACTCGTCAGCAAAAAGCCTGATACGTCAAAATCTGCGCGTATGCCTTACTCTGCTATCCGGCACCCGGTGTCAGTTTGACTGTGTTTCACCGCCTTCGACGACACCCGGCCTTCACCCCTGCCCGTATACCCCCGAGGAGGAAGTGTCCGTGATCGAGTCGTCTCTGCCGGCCGTCCTGCGCGAGCGCGCCAGCCTGCAACCCAACGACCTGGCTTTCACGTTCATGGACTACGACACCGACCCCGACGGTGTGGCGAAGACGCTCACCTGGGCTCAGCTGTACCAGCAGAGCGTCGCGGTGGCCCACGAACTGCGCCAGCACGGTGAGATCGGTGACCGTGTGGTGATCGTCGCTCCGCAGTGCCTCGAATACGTCGTCGGCTTCCTCGGCGCCCTCGAGGCCGGCATGATCGCCGTCCCGCTGACCCAGCCGATCATGGGTCACCACGACGAGCGCGTCATCTCCGTCATGAAGGATGCGCAGCCGGTAGTCGCCCTGACGACCGCGGCCAGCAAGGACGCCGTCGCGCAGTACGCGACGCCGAACGACGACGGCCGCAGCCCCGTCGTCCTCGCGGTCGACGAACTGGACCTCGAGACCCGTCGTAAGCCGTTCTCGCGCCGCGAAGTTCGCCCCGAGACCGCGTACCTGCAGTACACCTCCGGCTCGACCCGCACGGCCGCCGGCGTCATGGTGTCGCACCGCAACGTCTCGGCCAACTACGAGCAGATGATCGCGGTCTTCTTCTCCGAGTGGGGCAAGGTCGCGCCTCCGGGAAGCACCGTCGTGACGTGGCTGCCGCTGTACCACGACATGGGCCTGCTGCTCGGCGTGTGCACGCCGATCCTCGGCGGCTGGCACACCGTGATGACCAGCCCCATCTCGTTCCTGGTCAAGCCCGCCCGCTGGATGCAGCTGATGGGCAGCCACAAGAACGTCATCACCGCCGCGCCGAACTTCGCCTTCGACCTGGCCGCCGCGCGGACCACCGACGAGGACATGGCCGGCAAGGATCTGAGCACCGTCCTGACGGTCTTCAGCGGTGCCGAGCGCGTGCAGCCGACCACCGTCAAGCGCTACATCCAGCGCTTCGCCAAGTTCGGCCTGCCGGGCAAGTCCGTCCGGCCCAGCTACGGCCTGGCCGAGGCCACCCTCTACGTGGCGTCCCGCGAATCCGGCGAGCCGCCGACGGTCGTGGAATTCGACACCGAGAAGCTGGCCGACGGCATCGTCGAGCGCGTCGAATCCGGCAGCCCGCTGGTGAGCTACGGCTTCTCGCCGTCGCCCCTGGTCCGCATCGTCGACCCGGAGACCCGCCGCGAGGCCCCCGAGGGCACCGTCGGCGAAATCTGGACGCACGGCGAGAACGTGTGTGCCGGGTACTGGAACAAGCCCGAGGAAACCGAGAAGACCTTCCGCGGCGTGCTCGAGGACGCCCCCGAGGGCACCCCGTCGGACACCTGGCTGCGTACCGGCGACCTCGGCTTCATCTCCGAAGGCTCGCTGTTCATCATCGGCCGCATCAAGGACCTGCTGATCATCCGCGGCCGCAACCTGTACCCCGACGACATCGAGGCCACCGTCAGCGCGGTCTCGGGCGGCCGCACCGCCGCCGTCGGCTTCGAGGAGGACGGTGTCGAGCAGTTCGCCGTCGTCATCGAGATGAAGAAGCGCGGCGAGACCGAGGACGAGGTCCGCGAGAACCTGGCCCAGGTCAAGCACGACATCACCTCCGCCATCTCGCAGGTGCACGGCGTGAACGCCGCCGACCTCGTGCTGGTCGGCCGCGGCTCGATCCCGATCACCACGAGCGGCAAGATTCGCCGCCAGGCCTGCACCGAGCTGTACCGCAAGGGTGCCCTGGCGCGTCTCGACGCCTGATCCGCCTGGTCCGGGGCGGCTGACGGCGCTAGGCGCGCGTCAGGAGAATATCGGTTCGCCGCTTCGGCGCGGTCTGCAGTTCATTGAGCGGACCGCCTTTCCATTTGAGATACCACGCATTGCTGTAGCCGTTCTCCACTTCGTAGGCGGCGAAGTTTTGCTGAATTCGTTTGAACATGACATCGAACGCGGCTTGGTCGTCTTCCGGATTGGCCTCGAAGATGATGCTCATATTCTCGGGAAACGCATCGATGTGGTCGAAAATGTCGTTGAGAATTGTCGTTTCAGCACCTTCGACATCCATCTTGATCAGGCGCACACGTGCCAGTTCCTCCGGCGAGAGAATATCCAGCAACGGCGCCGCTGCGACCGTCGCGCATTTCTTTCCCTTCCGGGACGGCAACGTCGTGGTGGCACCGATGTTGCGGGGGCCGAAGTCATACAGGTCGAGTTCGCCCGCATGGTCGGACACCGCAACATTCACCGGGCGGATGTGGTCGGCGAGATCGCGGTTGATCTCCAGATTGCGCAACATCTTTCGGTAGATGTGGGGTGCCGCCTCGATGGCGACGACGTCGGCCCGGGTGGCCGCGAGCATGGCGTCGTAGCCGATGTTCGCGCCGATGTCGACGAACAGATCTCCCGGCGCGAGACTGTTTTCGATGATGCGCGAAATGCCGGGTTCCCACACGCCGTAATAGATGATGCTCCGCTGAATCGAGTCGACGGGGTCGCAATGAATGGTCGCCCCGTAATAGGTGGTCGCGTCGCGCGGCTTTCTGAGCCCGAGTTGATACCAGTCGAGAATGCCACCCCCGATCCATCCTGGGAGTGGCCGCAATGCGTCAGCGAATTTCCGGAGATCCATCGGTGATCGAATGTCCTGTTCTTCAGAGTCGCGGTGCGGGCGCATCTGGTCGCCGCACAAAACATCGACCCCTGAATCCCCCGCCGGACGCCAGGAATTCAACCAGGTTTATTGACGAGAAAGTTCAATTTCTCGGAAATTCGATATCCGCTCAGCCGAAGAAGCCGCGGTGCTGGACCGCTCCGGCGGCCTCGAAGGCCGTCGTCATCTGGCAGGCGTCACACGTGGCCGCGTAACCGCACTCCGGGCACGGCTCGACCTCGTCGGACTCCCGGCGGGCCTTGCGCTCGGCCAGCAGCCGTTCGGTGGCGGCCGCGGCTTCGGCCTCCTCGGCCTCTTCCCGCTTGCGCCGCGGCGACTTCGACGGCCACCAGTTGGCGTCACCGAGCAGTGCCGCGGTCGCCGGCACGGTGACCGTACGGACGATGAACGTGTCCAGCAGCAGGCCGACGCCGATGATGAAGCCGAGCTGCACGGCACCCAGGATGCTACTGACGGTCATCGCGAGCATCGACGCCGCGAAGATCAGGCCGGCAGAGGTGATGACGCCGCCCGTCGCGGCGACCGTTTTCACGATCGCCGAGCGCACGCCCCATTTCGCCTCGTCACGTATTCGGGATATCAGCAGCAGGTTGTAGTCGGCGCCGACCGCCACCAACACCAGGAAGGCGATACCCGGCACACTCCAGGAGATGTCGTAGCCCAATATGAACTGGAAGAACACCACGCCGATGCCCAGCGCCGAACCGTACGACAGCACCACCGACAGCACCAGGTAGAGCGGCGCCACGACCGACCGCAGCAGCTGCACCAGGATCAGGAACACCACGATCAGCGTCACGATGACGATGTACTGGATGTCGCTGTTGTAGTAGTCGCGAATGTCGCGGTTCACCGCGGACAGACCGACCATCGACACCTTCGCATCGGACAGCGTCGTGTTGGGCAGTGCCGTCTGGGCCGCCTTGACGATCGCGTTGGTCTGGTCCATGGCCTCGGTGCCGAACGGGTTCAGCGCCGTCTGCACCAGGTAGCGCACCGTGTGGCCGTCCGGCGACACGAACAGCGTCGCGGCCTTCTCGAACTCGTTGCGGCTCAGGATCTCCGGTGGCACGTAGAAACCGGCCATCTGCGGCGTGTTGGCGTCGCGGCGCATACCGAGCAGGAACGACGAGGCCTGGTTCAGACCGCCGCCCATGCCCCGGACCTGGTCGACCAGCAGCTTCACACCGTCGGCGAGCTGCTTGCTCGAATCGGCCAGCAGGTTGACGCCGTCGACCGCCTGTTGCAGCCGCCGCTCCAGGTCCGCGGTGTCATACAGGCGCAGCTGCTTCAGCAGGCTGGTGATGCTCTCGATGTTGGTGCCCATCCCGCGGACCTTGTCGTCCATCCCGGGGTCGCTCTTGTACTGCTGCAGCATGTGGCCGAGGTTGATGACCTTCTGCACCGTCTCGGGGTCGTTGCCGTCGTTGACGTTCTGCAGACCGATCTTCAGGTCGTTGCACGCCGGGTAGTAGTTGCAGAACGGCGTCGCGTTCAGCGTCTCGAGGGCCTTCCCGGACCACTTGTAGACGTCGCCGACGCGGACCAGCTGCCCACCGACGGCGTCGCCCAATGACGTCATCTGGGACACCATCTTGGCCGACTTGTCGAGATCGTCCAGCGTCTTCGACCCGCCGTACTGCTTCTGCAGCGCCGACATCTGGGTCAGCATCTGCCGCACCGGGCCGATCCCACCGAGCACCTGCGTGCGGATCTGGTTCAGCGCGTCCGCGAGCTGGTACTCGCCGTCGACCAGCTTCTGCAGCAGCGCGTCGTTGCCGTTGATGAGGTTCGAGGCGTCCTTGAGCTTGCTGCCGACCTCACCGGCCTGGTAGGTCGCCTTGGCCTGCTCCAGCACGTCACCGGTGGGACGGGTGATGCCGCGGACGGCGTCGATGTGCGGCAGCTGGGCGACGCGCTGTGCCATCTGCTCCATGTCGGCGAGCGACTTCGGGGCGCGCAGGTCGCGTGGCGACTGGATCAGGATGAACTGCTGCATCGTCGTACTGATCGGGAAGTGCTTGTTCAGCGCCGTGTAGGCGACGTTGCTCGCCGCGTCCGGGTCGAGGTCTTTGCGGTTGTCGTAGTTGTAGCGGACCATCGTCGCGCAACCGGCGAGTGCCAGCAGCACCGCGAGGCTGCCGGCCAGGTGGGTCACCGGGCGGCGCACGATGTTGACGCCCGAGCGACGCCAGAACTTGCCCGTCATGTCCTTGCGCGGTTTGATCCAGCCGCGGCGCCCGACCAGGACGATCAGCGCCGGCAGCATGGTCACCGACGCGAGGAAGCCGACCAGCACGGTCACGGCCAGCGCCGGCCCGATGGTGGCGAAGACCCCGAGGGTGGCGAACGACAGCGCCAGGAACGTGATCGCGACGGTGCCGGCCGAGCCGGCGATGACTTCACCGATCGACGTGAGCGCGGATACCAGCGCCCGGTCGGTGGCGACGCCTTGTCTGATGAACTCCTGATATCGACTGAACAGGAATATGGCGTAGTCGGTCCCGGCGCCCATCATCATGCCGGTCATCAGCACCAGGGTCTGCGGTCCCACCGCGAGACCCAATAGTCCCAGTCCCGCCACCAACTGTTGCGCGACGATCAGCGAGACACCGATGGTGACGAGCGGCAGCAACATCGCGACAACGCTGCGGTACACGATGATGAGGATCGAGAAGACCAGGATGCCGGTGGCCGTCTCGATCATGTGCTGGTCGCGGGCACCGATGTCATTGATGTCCTGGAATGTGGCCGACGCGCCCACGATGTTCAGCGTCAGGTCGCTGCCCTTGACCACCTCTTCGATGGTCTTCTTGGCATTGCGGTACGCCAGCTGTCCGGGGCCGGTGCCCATACTCCCGACGAGGCTGACGGGCAGCTGCACCGCTTTCCCGTCCTTGCTGGCCATCACCTGGCGCAGCTCGGGGATGTGGATGAAGTCCTGTGTGGACCGGACGTTGGTCTTGTCGGCGTTGAGCTTGTCGACCAGGCGCCGGTAGACCTCTTCGTCTTCCTTGCTGAAGCCCTTTTCGTTGGTCAGCAGGACGACCGCGATGTTGCCGGCGTCGGCCTCGCGGAACGCGTTCTTCATCGCGTTGGAGGCGATCAGCGTCGACGAATCGGGCGGCAGGAACGGCGGCGGACGCCGGCTGGCAACGTCGACCAACGTCGGAAGCGCGAGAAAAAGGACGATCGCAATGCCGACCCACCCGGCCAAAACCACGACGGGACGCCGCACCACGAACTTGCCGAGTGCGGCGAAACCCGCATGTGCCAAAGCACCGCTTGGCCTGGCACGTTTCAGCATCCCCGACAGGCTACACGCCGCAAACGGATCTGATGCACCGACCGGCAGCGCAATATCGACGCCGTCAAAGAGCCGCATTGCTGTCGCCATGCTGTAATCGGGTGTGCCACTGATGAAGTCACCCATCCCCCGCCATGCCTCCGGGCATCCGGCGTTCCCGTTGCCATTCATGCCCCAGCAATGCGGAGATCAGCGGCAGACCGATATGTGTGGAATTCTGTGAAGTTTGCTATCGCCATTCATGGCACGCGCGGAGACATCGAGCCCAGCGGCGCCGTGGCCCGAGAATTGCTGCGCCGCGGCCACGAAGTACGCATGGCCGTGCCGCCGAATCTGGTTTCGTTCGTCGCCTCGGCGGGCCTTCCCGAGCCTGCCAGCTACGGCGTGGATTCTCAGCAGCAACTGGATGCGGACATCTTTCGTGACCACTTGAGCATCAAGAACCCCGTGAGTGTGGTCCGCGAACTCCGGGACTACATGACGCAGGGCTGGCAGGACATGAGTGCCACCCTCACGGAGGTCGCCGCGGACGCGGATCTGCTGCTCGCGGGGACCACCTATCAGGAGGTGGCCGCCAACGTCGCCGAGCATTTCGACATCCCGCTGGCCGCGCTGCACTACTTCCCGTTCCGCCCCAACAGCCAGGTGCTGCCGGTCCCGCTGCCACTGCCGCTGATCCGCCGCGGCTTCGCGGTCGGCGAGTGGTTCCACTGGCGCATGCTCAAGGAGGCCGAAGACATCCAGCGGCGCACCCTGGGCCTGCCGCCGGCCACCGTGCGGGCGGTCCGGCGCATCGAGGACCGCGGGGCCCTGGAAATCCAGGCCTACGACGAAGTGCTGTTCCCCGGCCTGGCGGCCGAATACGGTGACGCCAAGCCGCTCGTCGGGTCCATGTCGATGGAGCTGCAGACCGACACCGACTCCGACGTGATGGCGTGGATCGCAAATGGCAAGCCGCCCATCTATTTCGGCTTCGGCAGCATGCCGGTCGAATCCCCCGCCGAGGCCGTCGCGATGATCGACACGGTGTGTGCCGAACTCGGCGAGCGGGCGCTGATCAGCTCGGGCGTCTGGGATCTGCCGGACACCACGCTGGGCGACCACGTGAAGCTGGTCGGTGCGGTCAACCACGCTGCGGTGTTCCCGCTGTGCCGGGCCCTGGTCCACCACGGCGGCGCCGGCACCACCGCGGCCGGGCTGCGCGCCGGGGTGCCGACGGTGGTGCTGTGGGTCAGTGCCGATCAGCCGGTGTGGGCCGGGCAGGTCAAGAAGCTGCAGCTGGGCGCGTCGCGCCGGTTCTCGAAGACCACACCGGCGTCGCTGAAGGCCGCCCTGCGCACCGCGCTGCAGCCGGAGTGCGCGGACCGGGTCCGGGCCGCTGCCGCCCGCATGACGAAGCCCGCGGACAGCGTCGCACGCACCGCGGACCTGTTGGAAAAGGCCGCCCAGGCCCGTTAGGGGCCTGGGCGGGACCGCCCGTCAGTAGATGGTCAGCGGCGTGAGGTCGAATTCCTCGAGCGTCTCGCGGACGAGTTCGCGCAACATGGCCCGGTTGTTCTCGGCGCCCACCTGGTAGCCGACGATGCCGAGGTTCACCCGGCCGTTGTAGCGGCCGGACGCGACCACCAGCAGGCCGCCGGGCCGCTCGATGTCGGCCCGCTTGACCTTCTGCTCGACACCCCAGCAGTTCAGGAACGTCGCCTGGTTGACGCCGTCGGGGCGGCACATCAGGTCCGGCAGCTCGGCGAAGTTGGAGCACGTCACCGGCATGTCGCCGAGCACCAGGTCGGCCGTCTTGTTCACCGCGCGCAGCGGGATGAACGGCGTCAGCGGCAGCAGGATGAACGACTCGTCCGGCTGTTCCTTGGCCGTGGACAGCGACGTGCGCAGCGCGCCCCGCAGATCCGTCAGGTCCTTGGCGACGTGCGTCGGGTCGACGGTGAGGTTGGCGAACGCCATGGCGTTGGCGCGGGTGTCCTCCATCGACGTCCGGTCGTTGACCGCGACCATGAGCGCAATGTTGTTGTCGTGCTTGCGATGCCGTTCCATCCGCACCCCCAGCCGGGCGGCGAACGCCGCGGCCAGCGAGTAGGTGTTGCCGCCGAGGGTGGCGCACTTGGCGTCCCACTGCTCGACGTCGATGTGGGTACCGGCGAACGGCAGCAGCACGTACTCGTCGGGGTTGGCCGCCGTCGGCGCGGGCCGGGTGTCACCGGACTTGGAGATTTCATGCCGCCTGCGGTGCAGCATCTTGGCCGCGGCCACCACGGTCCGCCGGACCTCGGGCCAATCGCGCCGGGCCTGGCGCAGGTCGGCGCGCAGACCCTGCCAGCGGGTCCGGGAGCCCGGCTGGGCGTAGCCCAGATCGCGGCCCTGTCCGAGCACCGACTCCATGATCGCGGCCACCGCACCGGTGCCGTCGATCAGGCAGTGCGACAGCGCCAGCGCCACGCCCGTCGAACCGTCGCTGAACTTCTGGACACCCAGGTGCCAGCCGGGGCCGTGCTCGGGATCGATCGGGATCTGCGAGCGCTCCTCCAGCCAGTCGGTCAGTTCCGAACGCGGACGGGCGGTTTCGACGATGTCCAGCGGGCGCTCGACAGCCGGCGCGGCCACCCAGCGGGCGCGGCCGAACGGCAGCGGCGAGCGCTCGATGCGCCGGGCCGCCAGGCTCCGGCCGAAGTTCGCGTGGAAGCGGCGCAGGCCGTCGAGGTCGACGGGCCCTTCGTAGAACCACAGCGCCAGCATTACCTGGACCCGGCCACTGGCCCGGTACGACAGGAAGGTCGCCTCGTCCATGTAGTCCAGACGGTCCTGCGGACGGTCCAGTTCGTCAGGCAGCTTGGCGAACCGGCCACGGCCGGTTCCGTTCGACCGGGTATCGGTGGACAAAATAGACCTGGCCCTTCGCTTCGGTTATTCGGTTGTCGAACTTGGGATTACGCGGATTATTCGTAGACCGCCGACAGGCCGAACTCGGCCAGCGTCGCTTCCACGTGCGCCCGCAGCGTCGCCTTGGTGTTCTCGGCGCCCGGCTGGTAGCCGATGACGGCCATCGACACGCGCCCGATCATCTGCATCGAGATGACGGTGAGAATGCCTTTGCGGTGCTCCAGCACGCCGCGCGGAACCTGCCCGTCGACGCCGCGTGCCATGACGTATTCGGCCTGAGTTCCGTCGACGCGAGCCAGATCGTCCGGCAGCACACCGAGGTTCGAGCAGAAGACCGGCAACTCGCCGAACCCGACCGCGATGTCAGCGGCCTGCGTGACGGCCCGCTTGGGGATGAACGGCGTCAGCGGCAGCAGCTCCAACTTCTCGTCGGGCTCCTCACGCATCTTGCGCAGGGCTTCCTTGATGACCGCCCGCGTCTCCGTCAGATCCTCGGCGACACCCTTCGGATTGACGCGGGCATCACCGATCAGCACCGCGTTGGCACGGGTGTCCTCCAGCGTGCGGTCGTTGATCGGCACGACCAGCGGCACCACGCCCTCGGCCTCGCTGAACCGGCCCATCCGCTCGGACAACCGGGCGGCGAATCCGGCGATCAGCGCATAGCTGTTTCCACCGAGCGCCTTGGCCCGCGCTTCGAACTCGGCGGCGTCGATGAACGCAAAGATCGCCGGTACCACGAGATTTTGCTTGGCACTGTCCGAATCCAGATGGGCCGCAGGCGACTTCCCGGAGCGTCGCAGCTCGCTGCGCTTCTGATAGGCCTGCTTCGCCGCCGACTTGATCGAACGGCCGAGTTCGGGCAGATCGCGGAAGGTCTGGCGCAGATCGGCGCGCACCGCGCCCCAACGGGACCGGGAGTGTGGCTGCGGCAGACCGAGGTCGCGCCGCTGGCCCGTCACCGATTCGAACACCGTCAGCATCGCGCCGCCACCGTCGGCGATGCAGTGCGAACCGACCAGGCTGACCACCGTGGCGCCGTCGTCGAGCGGCTGCACACCCATGTGCCACGTCGGTCCGAATTCGGGGTCGACCGGGATCTGGGCGTGCTCGTCGAGGAAGTCGCCGAGTTCCGACCGGGGACGCACGGTCTCGTACATCCGGATCGGCGCGGGCGGCCCGAGCGCCGACACCCAGCGATGCCGGCCGAACGGCAGGATCGACGGCTCGATCTGCCGCCCGCCGAGGCCGTGACCGAAGTTGTAGTGGAACCGGCGCAGACCATCCATGTCGACCGGGTGCTCGTAAACCCAGCCGAACTGCATGACCGCGGCCTGTCCGGTGGCCCGCAGACCCAGGAACATCGCCTGGTCGACGTAGTCGAGCACGCGGCTCTCGTCACCGTCGTTGTCGTCGGCGAACCAGCGGCGCAACAAAGGCACACGCGGCGGCCGCGTGGAGGTCGTCACAGGTCAGCCCTTCACAGCTCGAATCAGTTCGCTGCGGCAGCCGTTGTGGCGCAAGGCATCCGAGCGGCCTGCACCAGTACCACCGTCGGCGACGCGCAGGTACACCGCACGCATCGCGTGCAGGTACTTGTCCACCGATTCACGCGCGATGGGGTTGTCCGGGTAGGCGATGGTGACCGAGGTTTCCTTCTCGGAACGGTTCACCCAGATGCCGATCTGGTACGCCGAGCGGGCATCGCTGTACACGCGGCCGTTGAGCCGTTCCCACTCGTTCATGATCGCCGGCGACAGCGGCGGCAGGTTGGTGTCGAGGTAGGACACCATCGGCACGCCCGGGTCCGCCTTGCGGATCGAGGCGACCTTGCCCTCGGCCAGTTCCAGCACGCGCTCGAACGGGACGTGCGCGAGTTCCATGCCGGCGTCGAACGCCTTCTGCATGGCGCGGGCGGTGTCGCCGAAGGACTCCGGCACCACCGGGACGCTGATCGGCACGACGCCGGTGAACCAGCCCGTCGTCATGAACTCGGCCGGGGTGCGGCGCGTCGTGGTCGGGGTGATGACGTTGTAGATCGGCCGGCCCGTCAGCTCGTGCTCGGCGAGCGCCGCGCACGCGATGACGCCACCGATCACGCGGGCACCCGCGGACAGGCAGGCCGACTCGAACCGCTCCGACTGATGCTTGTCCATCAACCGGACGGTCAGCATCTCGCCACCGCAGGGCACCGACGGGTCGCCGAGCGGCAGCGGGAAGCACGGCAGCGTGCCATCGTTGGCCTCGGCGAACTTGATCCAGTCCTTGACCTCCGGGGACTCCAGCGTCAGCGCCGACGTGAACTCCGCCTGCTTGACGCAGTAGTCGTCGTAGCTGCCGGCGTCGGCCAGCGGGATCGGCGGGGCGCCACTCACGAGAGCCGCGTACATCAGGTGGATCTCGACGAGCACCAGTCCCATCAGCAGTGCATCGGTGTGCACGTGGTCGATGCTGAAGTAGAAGGTGAAGTGGTCGTCGCGCTGGATGATGCCGAAGTGGAAGCAGTCCCACTGCAGGGGATCGGGCGTCGCGAGCACGTGGTCACGCCACTGCTGCGCGTTCATCTCGCCGTGCTCGGTGGCCACCAGCTTGATGTCGCGCGGGCTCTTCGCCGTCCGGCGCACCACCGAATCGTCGTCGAGCAACTCGAACCAGCTGTGGAAGGTGTCGTGCCGGCGGACGTAGGCGTTGATGACGTGCGTCATCGCCCGGACGTCGCACTTACCCGGCATGTCCCATGCGGCGATGTTCAGCCGGGCCATGTCCGTGCCGTTGCGCTCGTGCGAACGGAACGCGCGGATGTGCTGGCTCTGCTGGTAGCTGACCGGTACCGAGCTGACCGGTGCGTTGCGCAGCTTGGCAAGCGACGCAGACGAAGGGTTCCAGGAAGTCAGAACACCCGAGGAACCCATCCAGTCATGGATGGTCCTAATCGCAACCATGTTCACTCTCCTGTGCTTCGGTGAATTCAGCGCGCGGCTTCTGTGACGCCCTACTCTGACCCGTCATGTCGAAATCGCCGTCGAAATCGCCTCCCCCAGGCGTTCTGCCAGTGCTCGGACATTCGTGATGTCCGACGAACCGATCCGGACACCCGTCTCAGCTTCGATACGGGTCCGCAGTTCCAGCGCCCCGAGCGAATCGAGGCCGTACTCGGCCAACGGACGGTCGGGGTCGACAGATCGCCTAAGTATCATAGACATAGCGTCGGTGATCAGGCGCCTCAGACGAGCCGGCCGCTCCTCCTCCGACAGTGCGTGGAACTCCGCGAGGAATTCGCTGGTGCCCGCACCGCCCCGCCCGATGTTGGCAAACGACTCCGCAAACTTGCTGGTCTGCGCGAAAGCCACCAGCCAGTCGGCGCCGGCCACCGGCGCGTAGCCGGCGTAGGCGCGGTCGTGGCGGATGATCGCGTCGAACGCGTACGCGCCGTCCTCCGGATCGATCGCCATGGCCTCGTCGGCCGCCATGCCCTGCCCGGCGCCGATCTTGGCCCACGCACCCCAGGCGATGACCGTCGCCGGCAAACCCTGCGAACGGCGCCACTGGGTGAACGCGTCCAGCCAGCTGTTTGCCGCGGCGTACGCACCCTGTCCAGGTGAGCCCACCATGGCGGCGGCCGACGAGAACGAGCTGAACCAGTCCAGCTCGGACCCGGCCGTCGCCTCGTGCAGGTGCCATGCGCCGTACACCTTGGGAGCCCAGTCGCGTTCGATCAGCTCGTCGGTGATGTTCGGCAACGTCGCGTCCTCGACCACGGCGGCGCCGTGCAGCACGCCGCGCAGCGGCTTGCCGGTCGACTCGGCCGCGGCGACCAGGCGCGCGGCGGTGTCGGCGGCAGCGATGTCACCCAGCACCACCTCGACCTCGGCACCCTTGCTCCGGACGGCCTCGATGGCCTTCGCGGTCGCGGCACTCGGCTCCGAACGCGCGTTGAGCACGATGCGTCCGCAACCACCGGCGGCCAGCTTCTCCGCCAGGAACAGGCCCAGGCCGCTCAGACCACCGGTGACGATGTAGGAGCCGTCGGCCCGGTACACGGGAGCGTTCTCCGGCGACAGGACCGCCTCGAACTCCCCGGTGTGCGGGATGTCGAGGACGAGCTTGCCGGTATGGCCGGCCGCGCCCATCACGCGGATGGCGGTGGCGGCCTCGGCCAGCGGGTAATGCGTGGTGTCCGGCACCGGCAGCACGCCGTCGGCGATCTGTCCGAAGATCGTCTCGAGCATGCCGCGCGTGACGTCGGGGTTGGTCAGCGTCAGCAGCGCCAGGTCGAGCGCGTAGAACGACAGGTTCCGGCGGAACGGGAACAGGCCCATCCGGGTGTCGCCGTAGATGTCGCGCTTACCGATCTCGACGAACCGGCCGCCGAAGGTCAGCAGCTCGACACCGGCCTTCTGCGCCGCACCGGGCAGCGAGTTCAGCACGACGTCGACGCCGTAGCCGTCGGTGTCGCGGCGAATCTCCTCGGCGAAGGCGGTGCTGCGCGAGTCATAGACATGCTGGATTCCCCAGCTGCGCAACAGGTTTCGACGGTCGTCACTACCGGCGGTGGCGTAGATGTCGGCGCCCGCGGCCCGCGCGATGGCGATGGCGGCCTGGCCAACACCACCGGTGGCGGAGTGGATCAGCACCTTGTCGCCGGCCTGGATACGGGCCAGGTTGTGCAGGCCGTACCAGGCGGTGGCGTGCGCACTGGGCACCGCCGCCGCGCTGCCCTCGGGCAGGTCGTCCGGAATCTTCACGGCCAGGTTGGCGTCGCAGGTGACGAACGTCTTCCAGGCACCGGTCAGCGAGATGCCCGCGACCCGGTCGCCGATCTGATGATCGGTGACGCCCGGGCCGACCGCGGTGACCACACCGGCGAAGTCCGCGCCCGGCTGCGGCAGCCGGCCCTCGAAGCTCGGGTACCGGCCGTAGGCGACCAGCACGTCGGCGAAGTTGAGGTTCGACGCCGCGACCGAGACCTCGATCTGGCCCGGTCCCGGAGCGACGCGCTCGTACGCGGCCAGCTCGGCCGACGACAGGTCTCCGGGGGTCCGGATCTGCAGCTGCACACCGTCGGTTTCCGGCCGCACGACGGTGGTGCGACGCTCCTCGGGCTGCAGCTGGCTGAGGTTCAGGCGCGCGGTGAACCACTCGCCCGACCGCCAGGCCGTCTCGTCCTCTTCGGAGCCGGACAGCAGTTCGGCGGCGACGTGCGCCACGTCGGCCTGCACGTCCAGGTCGATCTGCGTCGGCCGCATCGCCGGGTACTCCATGCCGATCGCCCGGATGAGGCCGCGGATGCCGCCCTGCTCCAGGTTGGCCACATCGGCAGACAGCACGGTGCGGGCACCCCGGGTGAGCACGTACAGCCGCGCCGGCTGGCCCGGGACGTCGGGCAGGCCCCGCACGATGTGGACGAGCTGCTCGACCTGCGTCACGCCGCGCTGTGCGGTGGCAAGGGACGCCGAGCCCGCGGTGCCTTCCGATGCACCCGTGACGATGACGACGCCCTTGAACGGCTTGGCCGTCAGCGTCGCCTGCAGCGACTCGAGGTTCGACGCATGGTCGGCGTCGGCCGGCCACGCCATGGTGGACACGTCGGCCTCGTCGGACTGCAGCACCTCGGACAGCTTCTCGGTCAGGCTGTCCGCGTCGGCGGCGGCCGAGATCAGCAGCCAGCGACCCGGATCGACCACGTTGGCGACGGGCGCGTCCTGGCTGCGCCACTCGATGTTCAGCAGCCGCTCGTTGAGCAGCCGCTCACGCTGGCCCTCCTCGGACACGCCGGTGCCGAGCCGCAGGCCGCTCACCGCGAGCAGCACCGCGCCGTGCTCGTCGAGCACATCGATGTCGGCTTCGACCGCGGTCGGCGAGAGGCTGACGAGCTTGACGTAGCAGTAGTGCGCGTTGCGGGTCGACTCGTAGGCCCGCAGCTTGCCGACGCCCAGCGGCAGCATCAGCGCGCCGGTGGTGTCGCCGTGCAGCTCGGGATGCGCAGCCACCGCCTGGAAGCAGGCGTCGAGCAGCGCCGGGTGCACGGTGTAGGCACTCTGCTGCGACCGGATGGCACCCGGCAGCGCAACCGCGGCGAGCACCGTGGTGCCCGCGGTCGTGTGGGCCGCCGTCAGGCCCGAGAACGCCGGGCCGTACTGGATGCCGCGCTCGCCGAACCAGGTACGCAGGTCGCCACCGTCGACGTCCTCGGTGTGGGCGGCGACCAGCTTGGCCAGGTTGTAGCTCGGCCGGGAGGCGTCGTCCTCGATGGCATGCAGCGTCGCGGCCGCACGGCGCACCTGCTCGCCGTCCTGATAGGTCTCGACGAGGAAGTCGATGTCGCCCGACGGCACCGCGGTGGCCACCGCCGACACGGCGGTCTCCTCCTCGAGCAGCAGCATGGCCTCGAACGTCACGTTGCGGACCTCGGAGGCCTCGCCCAGCACCTCGCGGGCCGCGCCGAGCGCCATCTCGCAGTACGCCGCACCCGGCAGCGCCGCGACGTTGTGCACCTGGTGGTCACCCAGCCAGGGCTGGACGCCGGTACCCACATCGGACTGCCAGACGTGCCGCTCGGGCTCCTCCGGGAGCCGTACGTGCGCGCCGAGCAGCGGGTGCACCGCGAGCGATGCCCCGCCGGGGGCCTGCTCGTGCGGATCACGCGTCAGGATCAGGTGGTTACGGGTCCACGTCGGCAGCGGCACGTCGACCAGCACGCCGTCCGGGTAGATCACCGAGAAGTCGATGGCCGCGCCGGCGGTGTGCAGATCGGCGACGACGTCGCGCAGACCGTTCGGCACGTCCTGTTCGCGACGCATCGCGGCCAGCGCGGCGATGCCGATGTCCTGGTGCGCGGCGTTCTGGTTGACCGCGTGCACCAGCAGCGGGTGCGGGGCCAGCTCGATGAACACCCGGAAGCCGTCGTCGAGCGCGGCCTGCACGGCAGCACCGAAGCGCACGGTGTGGCGCAGGTTGTCCACCCAGTAGTCGGCGTCGTAGTCCGCGGGATCACGCGGGTCGTACTGCGTGGCCGAGTAGTACGGCACCGCCGGCTCGTCGGGCTCGAGGTCCTCGAGGGCGTCGGCGAGCTCGTCCAGGATCGGGTCGACCTGCGGGGTGTGCGACGCGACGTCGACGGCGACCTCGCGGGCCATGACGCCCCGCTCGTCCCATTCCTTGACCAGCGCGCGGATGGCGTCCTTGTCACCACCGACGACGGTCGACTGCGGCGAGGCGACCACCGCGAGCACGACGTCGCTGACGCCGCGCGCGCCGAGCTCGGAGAGCACCTGCTGGGCGGGCAGCTCCACCGACGCCATGGCGCCCGAGCCGGACACCTTGAGCATCAGGTTCGACCGGCGGCAGATCACCTTCACGCCATCTTCGAGCGACAGCGCGCCGGAGACGACGGCGGCGGCGGACTCACCCATCGAGTGGCCGATGACCGCGCCGGGCTGCACACCGTAGGACCGCAGGGTGGCGGCCAGCGCCACCTGGATCGCGAACACGGCGGGCTGGATGCGGTCGATGCCGGTCACGGTCTCACCGGCGGTGATGGCCTCGGTGATCGAGAAGCCCGACTCCGCCTCGATGAGCGGTTCGATCTCGGCGATGGCGGCCGCGAATGCGGGCTCGGCGGCCAGCAGGCCGGCGCCCATGGCCGCCCACTGCGAACCCTGACCCGAGAACACCCACACCGGGCCGCGGTCTCCCTTACCGGCCGCGGCCTGGTACGGGGTCTCGCTGTCGGCGACCTCACGCAGCGCGTGGATCAGGCCGGCGGCGTCCTCGGCGAGGACGGCGGCGCGCACCGGTCGGTGGGCGCGGCGGCGCGCCAGCGTGTAGGCGGTGTCGGCCAGGTCGAGGGCCTCGCCCTGGGTCGCGGCCCAGTCGGCCAGTTTGCCGGCGGTGCGGCGCAGTTCCTCGGCCGAGGTGGACGACACCGGGAACAGCAGTTTGCCATCGGCGCTGAGGCTGCCCTGTCTATCCGCTTCCACGACGCGCGGCGACGACTCGGCCGGGGCCTGCTCGACGACGGCGTGCACGTTGGTGCCGGACAGGCCGTAGGCGGACACGGCGGCACGGCGCGGGTGGTCGGCGGTCGCGGGCCACGGTACGAGGTCCGTCGGCACGAACAACCCGGTGCTGATGGCCGCCATCTCGGCGGGCATCTCGTTGAAGTAGAGGTTCTTCGGAACCTCGCCGTGCTGCAGGGCCAGGACGGTCTTCATCAGGCCGACCGCACCCGACGCCGACTGCGCATGTCCGACGTTGGTCTTGACCGAGCCCAGCACGACGGGCCCTTGCTTGCCGTAAACCGTTGCCAGACTTGAGTATTCGATCGGATCGCCGACGGGCGTTCCGGTGCCGTGCGCCTCGATGTAGCCGACGGTGGCGGGGTCGATGGCGGCGAGGTCCAGTGCGCGCCGGTAGACGGCGACCTGGGCGTCCGCGCCCGGGGTCGCGATGTTGACGGTGTGGCCGTCCTGGTTGCTCGCCGTGCCGCGGATGACCGCGAGGACGCGGTCGCCGTCACGCTGCGCGTCGTCCAGGCGCTTCAGCATGAACATGACCGACGCCTCGGCGGAGACGAAGCCGTCGGCGGCGACATCGAAGGCGTGGCAGTGGCCGGTCGGCGACAGCATGCCCTGGGCCGAACCCGAGGACATCTTGCGCGGCTCCAGCATGATCGAGACACCGCCGGCGAGGGCGGCGTCGCTCTCACCGTCGTGCAGGCTGCGGCAGGCGTTGTGGATGGCGAGGAGGCTGGACGAACAGGCCGAGTCGACCGTGTACGACGGGCCGTGGGCACCGAGGTGGTACGACACACGACCCGAGGCCAGGCTGAAGTTGTTACCGGTGAAGCCGTACGGGCCCTCGATGGCGTGGGCGTCGGCGGCCAGCAGCTGGTAGTCGCCGTGGGTCATGCCCACGAAGACACCGGTGAGCGAGCCGGCCAGGGTGGCGGGATCGATGCCCGCGTGTTCCACGGCCTCCCAAGAGGTTTCGAGGATCAGGCGGTGCTGTGGGTCGATCGCGGTGGCTTCGCGGTCGCTGATGTTGAAGAAGTCGGCGTCGAAACCGGCAACGTCATCCAGGAAACCGCCCCACTTGGAGACCGACCGGCCGGGCACGCCGGGCTCCGGGTCGTAGTACTCCTCGGCGTCCCACCGTTCCAACGGAACTTTGGTAACCAGGTCGTCACCGCGCAGCAGGGCTTCCCACAGCTCGTCCGGCGAGCTGATGCCGCCAGGAAGCCGGCATGCCATGCCGATGATCGCGACGGGTGTCGTCGGTGACCCACCCACTTAGCTACCGCCTCTCCGTGCAGTCCGGCCGGATTCCGACACACCGTGTCGGGTGGCTTTGCAGACCGCGCTCAAAATCTCTGCGAAATCGTCTTTGCCGCGTTAAACAAACTGGCTCGAAATCCTACCGGGTCAAATTAACTGATCCGCCGATTCGGGGCTACCCGTTTCGGTCGAATCGCTACCAGGCGACCGTCAGCAGCGGATATCCGCAGCACACTCGCTGCGGAAGGCCCAACCCGCCCGGCGCGCCGTTGCGCAGGGGTTTGGTTCGGAGCCATTTCGAACCAGCCACGGGGCGGAAGCATAGCGGTCCGTAGCGAACATCGTTCACCCCAGCACCGCACCCACGCGAGGGCTGCGACACGACAAATGTTTGCGTGGATATCGTTATTGAAATTCGAGCAACGCAGCGAAAATCGTAGAACTACAGGCTGCGGCCATAAAATCGTATTGTCGGCAATGGTCAATACGCATGGTACGAAATATCTACTGTGACGAACTCCGCTCGATACGGGCAAAAAATCAACATGCCGGACATCTGCGTGTATTCGAAAGTCCGGTGTTGAGGGCGGTCCGCATCGCTTCCGATGCGGCCACATATCTCGCGCGCGCAAACTCCGTCAGCCCGCAACCGGAGCCGGATCGGCGTATGACGCACCGAACTCCGTGACCCGGCAGAAGCCGTTGCTGCGCGCCTGCGCCGCGCCGTGTCGCACCATTGCCGCGAGCGCCACGAAACCGGCCTGATCGGCCAGCATCAGCGGCGTCAGCAGGCGGTTGTGCACGAAGCCGAAAGCCAGGCCCCGGTCAGGATCCGCCCATCCCAGCGACCCGCCGAGACCGACGTGACCGAACCCGGGCATGACACCGGGGAACGGCACACCGTGGTATCCGAGGTTGAAATCCATGGGCAGGCCGAGGCCCAGATCAGGAAAGACGCTGCCGGTCCCCCGCAGCTGTGCCACCGTGCCCGCGGACAGGAAGCGCAGGCCGTCGATCTGGCCGCCGTTGGCCATCGCGCCGTACACGCGCCCCAGCGATCGAGCCGTGGCCACGCCGTTGGCGCCCGGCATCTCGGAATCCAGCAGCGGCGTGTCGCCCTGCGCCATCGACCGCATGCCGGTGAAGTACATCGAGCCGAAGCCGCCGGAGAACGGCAACTTCGCCACGTGCGGCGCCACCGCGTCGAACAGCGGATTGCGAATGCGGAACTGCGGGCCGATGATCTGCGCGGGCTGCGTGGGCGCATGCGCGGCCGGGCGGCCGAGATGCAGGCCGTCGGTGCCGAGCGGCTCCGCCAGCTCGGTGCGGAACAGTTCCCGCATGCTCTGACCCGTCACCGCGCGGGCCAGGCCCGACAACAGCCAGCCGTAGGTGATGGCGTGGTACGCCGGGCGGCCCTTCATCCAGCTCATCGGAGCCGCCGCCAGCCGCCGTTCCATGAGGCGGTGGTCCATCAGCTCGTCGCGCGTGGCGCCGTTCAGCTGCGACAGCCCGGCGCGGTGCCGCATCAGCTCCCGCACGGTCACGCCGGCCTTACCGTTGGCCCCGAAGGCCGGCCAGTACTCGGCCACGGGCGCGTCGTAGGCGATCAGGCCCCGGTCGGCCAGGCGGTGGATGACGGTCGAGGCCAACCCCTTGGTCGCCGAGAACACCATGGCGCCGGTGTCGGCGTCCCACGGCCGGGTGCCCCACCGGTCGGCCCACCCCGTCCACACGTCGACGACGGGAACGCCGTCGAGGTACACCGAGAGGGCGCCGCCGCCCAGATAGCGACTGGGGAACATGGCGGAAAAGGCCCGCACCACCGTTGCGAAACTCGGGTCAGCGGCACCGTGGACGCCCTGCGGAAGAGGCCCGCCGGCGGACCGGAGAGGCGCGACATTGCGCTCCCGGCGAATAGCGTTGGTCATTACCAAATGATGACGTGCGCCTGCCGCCGATCATCTCCGACGTTATCAATCTGTTAGCTAAAAAGTCTGGATACACAGGCTCGGCGCCACCGGCATTTCCACTTCAAGATCGCACTTACGCCGGCGTAACCGCTTGCGAAGGCATCGTCATGCCGGCGAGTTCAGAGGTCAGCGTGCATGCCCGAGGAAACAGTCAGATAGCCAGGAACGCGCGACCGCATTTTCTTCCGCAGTCCGGGCACGCCGCGGCACCATCCCGAAATTGGTTTCGCCAGCGCCTCGCCGGAATACCCGCCGGGCCGGTTCGCCTATTGCGCCGGCCAACCTGCCGGCAATCTCGGCCCGGTCAGTTCGCGAGGTCGATGATGCGCTGCGCGGCCAACGCCGGCGTCAGCTCACCCTCGCGCACCTGACGTTCCACCTCGTCGCGATTGGCCTTGACGGCGGGATTCGACAGCACCCGGTCCAGGACCGTGTCCCGCACCATCGTCCAGGTCCAGTCGACCTGCTGGGCGCGCCGCCGGGCCTCGAATTCGCCTGCCGCGCTGAGGGTTTCACGATGTTTGAGCACGGTGTCCCACATCGCGGCCAGACCGTCGCCGGTCAGCGCGCTCATGGTCAGCACCGGGGGCCGCCACAGGGTGTCGCGCGGATAGATCAACCGGATCGCCCCGGACAGTTCCCGCGCCGCGGCCTTGGCTTCGATGGCGTGCTCGCCGTCGGCCTTGTTGACGACGATGACGTCGGCGAGCTCCAGCACGCCCTTCTTGATGCCCTGCAACTGGTCACCGGTGCGGGCCAGCGTCAGGAAGACGAAGGTGTCGACCATGTTGGCCACCGTCACCTCCGACTGGCCGACGCCGACGGTCTCGACCAGGACCACGTCGTAGCCGGCCGCCTCCAGCAGCACGATGGTCTCGCGGGTGGCCTTGGCGACCCCGCCGAGCGTGCCCGACGTCGGTGACGGCCGGATGTAGGCCTCCGGCTGCACGGCCAGCTGCGCCATCCGGGTCTTGTCGCCGAGGATCGAACCACCGGTACGGGTCGACGACGGGTCGACGGCCAGCACCGCGACGCGGTGGCCCCGCCCGATGAGGTGCATGCCGAGCGCTTCGATCGTCGTCGACTTGCCGACGCCGGGGACGCCGGTGATGCCGACGTGCAGCGCGCTGCCGGCTTCTGGGGTCAGCTCTAGCAGCAACTGCTGCGCGGCATCACGATGGTCGGCCCGGGTGGACTCGACCAGCGTGATGGCACGTGACAGCGCCGCTCGATCGCCGGCCCGGATCCTGGCTGCGAGTTCAGGAACCGGGGTCGTCATGCCCGCCACCTCAGAGCTTGTAGCCCAGCCGCTCGGCGAGCTTGCCCAACAGGCCGATCGCGGCGTCGGCGATCACCGTCCCGGGCGGGAAGATCGCCGCGGCGCCCGCCTCGTACAGCTCGTCGAAGTCGCCCGGCGGGATCACGCCGCCGACCACGACCATGATGTCCGGACGCCCCACCTCGGCCAGTGCGTCGCGCAGCGCGGGCACCAGCGTGAGGTGACCCGCCGCCAGCGACGACACCCCGACCACGTGCACGTCGTTGTCCGCCGCCTGCCGCGCCACCTCGTCGGGCGTGGAGAACAGCGAGCCGACGTCCACGTCGAAGCCGATGTCGGCGAACGCGGTGGCGATGACCTTCTGGCCGCGGTCGTGGCCGTCCTGGCCCATCTTGGCCACCAGGATGCGGGGGCGACGGCCGTCGGCCTCGGCGAACTTCTCGACCAATTCGGTTGCGGTGCTCACGTTTCCGGTCTTCCCCACCTCGTCGCGGTAGACGCCGGCGATGGTGCGGATCTCGGCCTGGTGCCGGCCGTACACCTTCTCCAGCGCGTCGGAGATCTCGCCGACGGTGGCCTTGGCGCGGGCCGCGTTGATGGCCAGCGCCATCAGGTTGTTGCCCAGTCCGTCTTCCCCGGCGTGCCCGGATTCGCCTGCGGCGCGGGTCAATTCGGCCAGTGCCGCCTGGGTGGCGGCCTCGTCGCGGTCGGCGCGCAGCTGCTCGAGCTTGGCGAGCTGCTCGGCCCGCACCCGGCTGTTCTCGACCTTGAGGACCTCGATCTCCTGGTCCTCGTCCACCTGGTACTTGTTGACGCCGATCACCGTCTGGGCACCGGAGTCGATGCGGGCCTGGGTACGTGCGGCGGCCTCTTCGATGCGCAGCTTCGGGATGCCTTCGCCGATGGCCTGCGCCATGCCGCCGTGCTCGGCGACCTCCTTGATGTGCGCGCGGGCCTTCTCGGCGAGCTGGTGGGTCAGCCACTCGACGTAGTACGAGCCGCCCCAGGGGTCGATGGGCCGCGTGGTGCCCGACTCCTGCTGCAGCAACAGCTGGGTGTTGCGGGCGATGCGGGCCGAGAAGTCGGTGGGCAGCGCCAGCGCCTCGTCGAGGGCGTTGGTGTGCAGCGACTGCGTGTGGCCCTGCGTGGCGGCCATGGCCTCGATACACGTGCGCGCGACGTTGTTGAACGGGTCCTGCGCCGTCAGCGACCAGCCCGAGGTCTGCGAGTGGGTACGCAGCGACAGCGACTTCTCGCTCTTGGGACTGAACTCGGCGACCAGCTCGCTCCACAGCAGACGGCCGGCGCGCAGCTTGGCCACCTCCATGAAGAAGTTCATGCCGATGCCCCAGAAGAACGACAGGCGCGGCGCGAACTTGTCGATGTCCAGGCCCGCGTCGAGGCCGGCCTTGATGTACTCGACGCCGTCGGCCAGCGTGTACGCCAGCTCCAAATCCGCTGTGGCCCCGGCCTCTTGGATGTGGTAGCCCGAGATGGAGATCGAGTTGAACTTCGGCATCTTGGTGCTGGTGTAGCCGAAGATGTCCGAGATGATCCGCATCGACGACTTCGGCGGATAGATGTAGGTGTTCCGGACCATGAACTCTTTGAGGATGTCGTTCTGGATGGTCCCGGCCAGTTTCTCCGGCGGCACGCCCTGTTCCTCGGCGGCCACGACGTAGAGCGCGAGGATCGGCAGCACGGCGCCGTTCATCGTCATCGAGACGCTGACGCTGCCCAGGTCGATACCGTCGAACAGCTGACGCATGTCGAGGATGGAATCGATTGCCACACCGGCCATTCCGACATCGCCCTGGACGCGCGGGTGGTCCGAGTCGTAGCCGCGGTGGGTGGCGAGGTCGAACGCGACCGACAGGCCCTTCTGGCCGGCGGCCAGGTTGCGGCGGTAGAACGCGTTGGACTCGGCGGCGGTGGAGAACCCAGCGTACTGACGGATGGTCCACGGCTGGTTCACGTACATGGTCGGGTACGGCCCGCGGATGAACGGCGGGGTGCCCGGGAAACTGTCCAGCGGGTAGCCGGCCGCGGCGACGGCGTCACGGTCTTCGGCGATGTACACCGGCTTGACGTCGATGCCCTCGGGCGTCGACCAGGTGAGCTGCTCCGCGGTGTAGCCGTGCGCCTGCGCCGCGTCGGCGACGTGGGTGTCAACGGCGCTGGAGGACGGCGCTACCGGGCTCTCTCCGTGTAGCGGGACGTCGGCGAAACTACCGATTGTGGTCACGTCAGAAGCGGTCATTGTCATGCCCCCAATCGGGTGAGCAGGGTCGAAAGCGCTTCGACGGCATCGATTTTCATGGTCAGGTATTCGTCCGGTCGAGCGGACGCATCCACTGTGTTTTCAACGGCCTTCTCCGGCCCGGCGAGGTAGACGTGCGCGACGCCGGCCGCGCGGGCGGCCTTGACGACATCGCTGGCCTCCTCGGCGTACCGGGCGTCGGTGCCACAGACCACCGCGGCCACCTGGCCCGCGGCAGCGGCCGCGACACCCGCTGCGTCGACGGTGCCGGGGTTGACGGCCTCGATGCCACCGGAAGCCAGCAGGTTCGCGGCGAACGTGGTGCGGATGTTGTGCTCGGCGAGCGGGCCGACGGGCAGCAGCACGGCCTGCGGGCGCTTGCCGGTCTTGGCCAGGTACGCGTCGGAGCGGTTGCGCAGCGCCTCGAAAGCCGCGGCGTAGCGCACCACGCCGGGGAACGAATCCGTCTGCGCGAGCGGGGTTTCCGCGAGGTTCGGGAACTCGTTCACACCGGTGAGCGCCGTACGGCGGTGCGCGATGTCGTCGGCACGACGGGCCGCGACCTCGGCGATCTGAGCACTCAGGTGATCACGGGCGGCGACGAAACCGCCCAGCGACTCCAGCTCCTGGAACTTCGCCCAGGCCTGCTGCGCCAGCTGATCAGTGAGGTCCTCGACGAACCACGAGCCGCCCGACGGGTCGACGACGCGGCCCAGGTGCGACTCCTCGAGCAGCAGCAGCTGCGTGTTGCGTGCCATGCGGCGGCTGAAAGTGACTGCGGTACCGGGTAATCCGCCGTCGATGGCGGCGTCGAACGTCTCGACCAGAACGGTGTCGGCGCCGCCCACGCCGGCGGCGAACGCCGCGAGGGTGGTGCGCAACATGTTCACCCACGGGTCGCGCTGCGACATCATGGCCTTCGAGGTGACGGCGTGAATTACTGCCGCACCGGCTTCTTTTGTATTGCCGGCTCCGCCGGCGGCGGGGTCACCGACGACCTCGGCCACGCGGGCCCAAAGCTGGCGCGCCGCACGGAGTTTGGCGATGGTGGCGAACTGGTCGTCGTCGGCGGCGAAGCGGAAGCTGAGCTGCCGCAGCGCGGCGGCGGCCGACAGTCCGCTCTCTGTGAGCAGACGCAGGTAGGCGACACCGGCGGCGATGGCACCCGCCAGCTCCAGCGAGGCACTCGCGCCGAGGTTGTGCAGCGCGGCGGCGTCGACCGTGACGGCCCGCACTCCCCCGTCGTAGTCGGTCAGTTTCGCGGCGGTGGCGACGACGTCGGCCTCGGCCGCGGCGGCACGGCCGGACAGCGGCGCGGTCAGCGGGTCGGCGCCCAAGTCGATCGACAGCCGGGCACGCTGGTCGGCGTCGAAGGGTTTGACCAGCGTCAGCAGCTGATCGGCGGCACCCGCCAGATCGGCACCGGCATCCAGGAGCACCGGAACCAGATCCAGAAAGACGCCCTCGAATACGCGGTCGAGCTGGTCGACGGGCACGCCGCCCGAACCGACCCGGACCTCGAGCGCGCTCGTGCCGTCGGTCAGGGCGAGCAGGATGGCACCGTTGACCGTGGCGACGTCAGCATCGCTCGCGATCGGGAAGGACTCGGCCACCTTCCAGCCGGCGAGCACGTCGCGGTGGGCGTCACCGCCGCGGGTGAACGGCCAGTGTCCGGGCAGCGCGGGCTCGGCCAGGCCGTCCAGGCTGGTGTACAGGGGACGGACCGGGAAGCCGTCGTACGTGGGCGAATCGAGCAACCGCTCGGGGTCGGCCGGCAGATCCTCGACAGCCTTGCGCGTGCTCTTGGCGAGCACACCGGCGACGTTCGTCTGCCACCGCGCGTAGCGGTCCCGAACAGTGGACACGTCGACAGTCACCGGCGACTCCCAATCTTTCGGCCATCGGACATATGGCACTGCATGCAGAAATGCCTATCACACCTGACTTTCAGGCTAAATCACGCAGGTCGCTACTACCCAGTAGCTCTACGGCGCACCGGCTGGCCGCCTCGTCGGTGCCGGTGGTGGCCAGTGCCGCGGCCCATCGGTCGGACACCCGCCGGACGTCGGCGATGGGCGGTGGCCCCGTACCCTTGGAACACGTGAACTCCGTTGTCAGCGCGCTGCGCACGGTCCTGTCTGCAGTGCAAGCCACTGCGGCTCAGATGCCGCTGCGCCGGGCCGTCGGCATCGGGGCAGCAATTGTGATTCTTGTCGCAATCGCCATCTGGGTGCCGTTGCCCAGCGCGGTGCAGATGCGCGACTGGGCCGCCGCGGCCGGCCCCTGGTTCCCGTTGGCGTTCCTGGTCGCGCACACGCTGGTCACGGTGCTGCCGTTCCCGCGTACCGCGTTCACCCTCGCCGCAGGACTCCTGTTCGGTTCCGCCCTCGGCGTCACACTGGCCGTCATCGCCAGCACACTGAGCGCATTGATCGCGCTCTGGCTCGTCCGGGTGCTGGGCTGGCAGTTGAGCAAGCTGTCGCACAAGCACATCGACAGCCTCGACGCCCGGCTCAAGGAACGTGGCTGGGCGGCGATCCTGTCGATGCGCATGATCCCGGCGGTGCCGTTCTCCGTGCTCAACTACGCCGCCGGGGCGTCATCGGTCCGGGTGGTGCCGTACGCGTTCGCGACGTTCTTCGGACTGCTGCCCGGCACCGCGGCCGTCGTCATCCTCGGCGACGCCCTCACCGGTCAGATCCGCCCGTCGCTGCTGGTCGTGTCGGCCTGCACCGCGACCATCGGCATCTGCGGGCTGATCTACGAGATCCGGCTGCACCGCCGGGCCCACGCCGCGCAGCACCCGGTCGACGCGCACAGCTGACTAGGACTCCCGCTCGGGCAGCCCCTTCGCCGTCATCGCGGTGAACAGCGCCAGGAACAGCACCGCCGGCGCGGCGTTCACCGGCTTGTCGTGGGCCCTGACGTGCGCGCCGACGGCCAGCGTGAAGTACAGCGCCAGCATGGCGGTGGTCAGCCGGGCCAGGGCCGAATTGCGTTGTCCGGCAAGCAGACCCACGGCGGCCGCGGCTTTGGAGCCGACGAGGATCCACCGGTACTCCAGCGGGAAGTTCACGCCGTTCAGCGCCTTCTCGATGGGGGCAACGGGGACGGCACACGCCGCCGCGTCACCGGCCATCAGGAGCCCCAACGCGGTGTAGGTGCTGCGGGACGTCAACCAGCTCATGGTCACCTCGAGTGTTGTCCGGCGGGCGGGTCGATCTCCGGGAACGGACGCGCCTCGAGCGGCTGCGTCGGGGGTGCCGGCGGCACGGGCAACGACGGTGCGCCGTAGCCGGGCTGCTGCACCGGCGTGCGGGCCTCGGCCTCGGCCTTCGCCACGGCCTGCGCGATGGCCGGATCGGTCTGGGTGTTGAACCAGTCGGCGACCTCGTCGTCGTCATCCTTGGCGGGGGCCTCGTCGACCGGCGACGGCGTGTAGCGGAACACCCCGTCCTCCCCCGGTGCCCCGAGCAGCTTGGTGAAACCCTGTAGAGCGGAACCGAAGTCGCTGGGCACGACCCATACCTTGTTGGCCTCGCCCTTGGCCATCTGCGGCAGCGTCTGCAGGTACTGGTAGGCCAGCAGCTCGGGCGTCGGCCGGCCGGCCTTGATGGCCGCGAACGTCTTCTCGATGGCCTTGGCCTGGCCCTGGGCGTTCAGGTACTGGGCGGCCCGCTCACCCTGCGCGCGCAGGATGCGCGACTGCCGGTCTGCCTCGGCGGCCAGGATCGCCGCCTGCTTGGCGCCCTCGGCCGCCAGAATCTGCGACTGCTTCTGCCCTTCCGCCTGCTTGATGGACGCCTCCCGGGCGCCCTCGGCGGTCAGGATCATGGCGCGCTTCTCGCGGTCGGCGCGCATCTGCTTCTCCATCGAGTCCTGGATCGACGGCGGCGGATCGATGCTGCGCAGCTCGACACGCGCGACGCGCAGGCCCCACCGGCCGGTGGCCTCGTCGAGCACGCCGCGCAGCTGGGCGTTGATCTGGTCACGTGAGGTCAGCGTCTGCTCCAGCGTCATGCCGCCGACGACGTTGCGCAGCGTCGTCGTGGTCAGCTGCTCGACGCCGACGATGTAGTTGCTGATCTGGTACACCGCGGCCTGCGGGCTGGTCACCTGGAAGTAGACGACGGTGTCGATGTTGACCGTCAGGTTGTCCTCGGTGATGACGGGCTGCGGCGGGAACGACACCACCCGCTCACGCAGATCCACCCGGGCCCGGATCTTGTCGATGAACGGCAGCAGCAGCGTCAGCTGGCCCGAGACGGTCTTGCTGTAGCGGCCCAGCCGCTCGATGACCGCTGCCTCGGCCTGCGGGATGAGCGCCACCGATTTGACCACCACCACGATGGCAAACGCCACCAGGATCAGCAGAAGGACAAGTGCACCAGTCAATTTCAGCTCCCCTTGCGTTCAGATGGCCCGGAAGACCACCGCGGTCGCACCGTCGATCCGCATCACGGTGACGTGATCGCCGGGCTCGAAGACATCGTCGTCGGCCATCGGGCGCGCCGTCCAGATTTCGCCGTCGAGTTTTACCTGCCCTTCATGGCGGGTCACCCGTTCCAGCACCAGCGCCGACTTGCCTTCCAAGGCCTTCACCGGTTCGGGCAGGCCCGCGGCACCCAGCCGCTTGCGCAGCGCCGGCCGCACCAGGACCAGCAACAGCACCGACACGATGAGGAAGGAGAGGCCGTCGGCCCAGATGGGCCAGTCGGTGGCCCAGCTCAGACCTGCGGTCGCCAGGGCACCGCCGGACAGCATGAGCAGGAACATGTCACCGGTCAGCGCTTCGGCACCGGCAAGCCCGATCGCCACGATGAGCCACAGCAACGGCACCGGCATGCGACCAGAGTAGCGCCTTGCAGGCCTAATCGGCCGGAGCGTTTTACACTGCGTGCATCATGTGGTGTCCAAGTGTTTCGCTGACGGTGTGGGCCAATGCCTGGCATGCCGGCCTGGCCGCACCCGACGATGTCCTGGATGCGCTATCGCCGTGGGCGCCAAGACATTCCATTGCCGCGTACGACGCCGTGGCGGCCAGCCGCACGGGCCTGCCGTGGCCCGACCTGACCAACTACGGCGGCGTCACGTTGCTGCAGACGCTGCGGCACGCGGCCGGCGCTGCCCGCTCGGAGCCGGCGTTGAACCTGGTACTGCCCGTACCCGGGGATGTCCGGGGCCTGACCCCCGGCACCCAGTTCCAGCAGGACGCCGTCGACATGGGCGAAGCCGTCGTCATCACCTCCAACTACGGCGAGGCCGTCGGGCTGGTCCCCGATTTCGAATACGAGGACGACACCGACGACGCCGAGGTCAAGGCCCTGTCCTGGACGGTGTACTCGCTGCCCAGCGCTCCCGTGGCCGGCCACTTCGACCTCGGCGAAGAGGAGTACCGACTGCGCGACGCGGTCCGGTCCGCGGCCGACGCCCTCGGCCGCCTGCGTGCCGAACCCGGTTCGGACATCGAGGATCCGCGCGAGATGGTCGAACAGCTGCTCGAGGCCGGGCATCTGCACAAACTGCCGGACCACGCCCCCACCCGTGCGGTGCGGGTGCTGGAGACCGCGGCCCACATCGACGCGATCATCACGGTCAGCGCCGGGCTGGCGCCCATCGGCCTCCAGAGCGCATCGGAGATGCAGATCGCGACGGAGGCCATGCGGCCCCTGTCCGACATCGTGCGCTCCGCCCGGCTGGCCGCCGTGACGGCCATCCTGCATTCGGCCTGGGAGCGGTAGGACCGGTCAGTCGCCGCAGCAGCTCGGCAGGCAGGACACCCCGTTGATGCTGCAGCCGTGCCCGGGCACCGGGTCCGGGCCCTCGACCCGCGCCGGCGGCGCACCCGTGCGCAGTTCGTCGACCAACGACGCGGCCAGCCGCGCGAACCGCGGGTCGGCGTTGGGAGTCGTGGTGCGCACCAACGTGATTCCGGCCTCGGCCGCCTGCTCGGCGAGCTCGTTGTCGAGGTCCCACACCACCTCGATGTGATCGGCGACGAACCCGATGGGGCAGACGATGACGGCCTTGGTGCCGGCGGCCGCGAGCGCCGCCAGGTGGTCACCGATATCCGGTTCCAGCCAAGGGATTTGGGGCGGCCCGGACCGCGACTGCCAGACCTGGTCGTACTCGTCGTAGCCGGCGGCCGCGGCGACCAGCCGGCTGGCGTAGCCGACCTGACGGCTGTAGAGCCGTGGTCCGTCGCGCTCGTCGACCCGGACCGGAATCGAGTGCGCGGTGAACACGAGGCGGGCCGCGTCACGCAGGTCGGCGGGCAGCTGGGCGGCGGCTTCGCCGATGGCCTCGGCGAACATCTCGACGAACAGCGGATGGTCGAAGTACTGACGCAGCTTCACCAGCTCGGGCGCCTGCGGGCCCGCCGCGACCCGGCCGCGCGCGATGTCCTCGATGTACTGCCGGCAGCTGGAGTACCCGCCCCAGGCGGACGTCGTGAACACTGCCGCGCGACGAATCCCGTTGTCCCGCATGGCGGTAACCGTGTCTTCGATGTACGGGTCCCAATTCCGGTTCCCGAAGTACACCGGCAGCTGCGGCATCGCCGCCTCGAGCTCCGACATCAGCGCCCGGTTGATGGCGTTGATCGGCGACGCGCCCCCGAAGTGCATGTAGTGCTCGGCGACGGCGTCGAGGCGCTCCGGCGGCACGCCGCGTCCCCGCGTCACGTTCTCCAGGAACGGCCGGACGTCGGCGGGCCCGTCGGGCCCGCCGAACGACAGCAGCAGCAGTGCGTCGAAATCCATCAGCGCTGTTGGTTCTTCGCGCAAGCGCTCATCACAGCAGCTGGGTGCTGGCGCCACCGTCGGCGTAGATGATCGAGCCGGTGGTCGCGGGCAGCCATTCGGACAGCAGCGCACAGACGGTCTTGGCGACCGGAGTCGGGTCCTTCATGTTCCAGCCGATCGGCGCGCGCTGGTCCCAGCCCTCTTCGAGCAGCTGCATCTGCTGGCCGGCCTCGTCGCCGAGGGCACCGCCGACGATGGCGCTCATGGCCAGGGTCCGGATGGGGCCTGCCGCAACCAGATTGGAGCGCACGCCGAACTTGCCGGCCTCGCGTGCGACGAACCGGTTGACCGACTCGAGGGCGCTCTTGGCGACCGTCATCCAGTTGTAGGCGGGCATGGCGCGGGTCGGGTCGAAGTCCATGCCGACGATGCCGCCGCCTTCGTTCATGATCGGCAGCAGCGCCTTGGCCAGCGAGGCGTACGAGTAGGCCGAGATGTGGATGCCCTTGGCGACGTCCTCGTATGGCGCGTCGAAGAACGGGTTGATGCCCATGCCGCTCTGCGGCATGAAGCCGATGGAGTGCACGACGCCGTCGAGCTTGTTGCCCTCGCCGATCACCTCGGTGACGCGCTCACCGAGCGAGGCCAGGTGCTCTTCGTTCTGCACGTCGAGCTCCAGCAGCGGCGCCGGGTTGGGCAGCCGGTCGGCGATGCGCTGGATGAGCTTCATCCGGTCGAAGCCGGTGAGCACCAGCTCGGCGCCCTGTTCCTGGGCGACCTTCGCGATGTGGAACGCGATGGACGAGTCGGTGATGATCCCGGTGACCAGGATCCGCTTGCCTTCGAGCAAACCTGCCATTTGTGCTGACTCCTTTAAGTTCTGGTAAGCCAAAGCGTTTTCGATTGAGCGCCGCGGGTCAGTGACCCATGCCCATGCCGCCGTCGACCGGGATGACCGCACCGGCGATGTAGCCGGCGTCCTCGGACGCCAGGAAGCTGACGGCACCGGCGACCTCTTCGGCGGTGCCGACGCGCTTGGCCGGGATGAAGTCCAGCGCGCCTTCCTGGATGCGCTCGTCGAGGGCACGCGTCATCTCGGTGTCGATGTACCCGGGGGCCACGACGTTGGCGGTGACGCCGGCCTTGGAGAGCTCACGAGAGATGGAGCGCGCCATGCCGATCAGGCCGGCCTTGGCGGCCGCGTAGTTGGCCTGGTTGCCGATGCCCCACATGCCCGAGACCGAGCCGATGTAGATGATGCGGCCGAAACGCTTGCGCTGCATGCTGCGCGACGCGCGCTGCGTCACGCGGAACGCGCCGGTGAGGTTGGCGTTGATGACCTCGGTGAACCGCTCCTCGGTCATGCGCATCAGGAATGCGTCCTTGGAGATACCGGCGTTGGACACCAGCACCTCGACCGGGCCCTGGTGCTCCTCGACCTCTTTGAACGCACGGTCGACGGCCTCGGCGTCGGTCACGTCACACACGACGCCGAACAGGCCCTCGGGCGCACCCGAACCGCGGTGGGTCACCGCGACCTTGTGGCCGTCCGCGGCCAGCCGCTGCGCGATGGCCAGGCCGATACCCCGGTTACCACCGGTGACCAGCACGGAACGGGAAACGAAGGCCGGACGGCCGGGAGCAGCCTCAGTGGCAACAGCGTCACTCATGCTGGTCAACTTATCGTCTCGGCCGGTGCACGCCTAAATCGGCACGCCACGACGGCGAGCCGTCCAATGGACACAGTGGTTGACAGCTACCGGGCCGCCATGGCGCCGCGGCGACGGTTCGCCACGAACCGGACGACGTCGGCGATCCAGTCCCGGTCGGTGCGCAGCGTCAGCAGCGGGGCGTCGCATCGGCGCAGCGTGCGGGCCACTTCGTCGCGGTGCGCCTGGGCGGCGCGGGCGAAGTCATCCCGGAGTTGCTCGTCGATGGTGAACTCCTTGGTGATGCCGGACTCGGCGTCCTGCAGCACCACGTCCCCCACGGCCGGCAGCTCCACGTCGCGCGGGTCGATGATCTCGATGCCCAGCACCTCGTGCCGCCCGGCGATGGCGCGCAGCGGGCGCATCCAGTTGATCGGGCCGAGGAAGTCACTGATGATCACGGCCATGCCGCGGCGGCGCTCGGGCCGGCGCAGCGCGTCGATGGCGGCGGCCAGGTCACCACGGACCCCGGCCGGGGCCTTGGGTGTGGTGGCGATGGCGCGCAACAGTTCCTGCTCGTGCAGCCGGCCGGACAGTGCGGGTACCCGGCGGACGGTGTCGCCATTCGAGATGACCGCGCCGAGCCGGTTGCCGCCGCCGCTGTTGAGGAACGCGATGGAGGCCGCCGCGGCGACCGCCAGATCACGCTTCTCGCAGCCCGCGGTGCCGAAGTCCAGGCTCGCCGACATGTCGACGACGAGCCAGGTCTCCAATTCCCGGTCCGCGATCATCTGCCGCACGTGCGGATGCGTCGTGCGCGCCGTGACGGACCAGTCCATCCGGCGGACGTCGTCGCCGGGCTGGTAGAGCCGGGACTCCCCCGGCTCGGATCCCGGACCGGGGATCAGGCCCTGGTGGTCGCCGTGGAGGACACCGTCCAGCTTGCGCCGGACGGTGAGCTCCAGCTTGCGCAGTGCGGCCGACAGTTCGGGATCGCGAATCTGGCCACGCTGCAGTGACGGCAGATCGACGGACCGGCCGGTCTGCGGCGAAGCCGAACGATCAGACCCGGGGGCGGTCACCGACCAGAGGCCCCAGCTGCGCCGGCCATCACGGGCGGAACCGAATGTCCTTGCTGCGGAATGGCATTCACCTGCGGCAGCGCGACGGTCTGCAGGATGCGGTTGACGACGGTCTCGGCGGAGATCTCGTCGGCGAGCGCGTCGTAGGTGAGCACGAGACGGTGCCGCAGCACGTCCGGGATGACCTCGACGACGTCCTGCGGGATGACGTAGTCACGGCCCCGGACCAGCGCCAGCGCACGGGAGGCGCTGATGATGCCCAGCGAGGCACGCGGCGAGGCGCCGTAGGCGATCCACGCCTTGGCGTCGGGCATGCCGAACTTCTCCGGCTCACGCGTGGCGGTCACGATGCGGACCACGTAGTCGACGAGGGCGTGGTGCACGAAGGTGTTGGCGGCCACGTCCTGCAGGCGCAGCAGGTCCTCGGTGGTGAGGATCTGCTTGGGCTCCGGCGGCTTGACGCCCATCCGGTAGATGATCTCGCGCTCTTCCTCGGGCGACGGGTAGCCGACGTTGAGCTTGAACAGGAATCGGTCGCGCTGCGCCTCGGGCAGCTGGTAGACGCCCTCCTGCTCGATGGGGTTCTGGGTCGCCATGACCAGGAACGGGCTGGGCAGCGGGAAGGTCTTGCCACCGATGGAGATCTTGCGCTCGGCCATGACCTCCAGCAGCGCCGACTGCACCTTGGCGGGCGCGCGGTTGATCTCGTCGGCGAGCAGGAAGTTGACCATCACCGGGCCGAGCTCGATGTCGAACTCTTCCTTGCCGACGCGGTAGATGCGCGTACCGACGATGTCGGTGGGCACCAGGTCGGGGGTGAACTGGATGCGGGCGAACGAGCCACCGACCACCTTGGCGAAGGTCTCCACGGCGAGGGTCTTGGCGACGCCCGGCACACCTTCGAGCAGCACGTGGCCCTTGGCCAGCAGGCCGACCAGCATGCGCTCGACCAGCTGGTCCTGGCCGACGATGATGCGCTTGACCTCGAAGATGGCGCGTTCGAGGGTGTGCACCTCGGACTGCAGCGAGCCGCTGACGGGCTGCTGCGCGGCGGGGGCGGCGTGCGCCCCGGGCGGGTAACCCTGTGTGGGTGCCGGGCCTGGGTAGCCTCCGGCGCCGTCGGGCGGCCCACTCGGTGACGTCATCTAGCTTCCTCCCACAATTGTTTCGGCCGGATGTCCGGCGCAAAATCGCTGGTCTAGCGGGTAGCCGCCAATATAGCGGCGCGCCCGGAGTCAACTATTCCAGGCGGCCCGGGATCCGTCGAACGTTTGCCGACGGCGGAGCCGTCAGTGCTGCTAGGGCGGACTTTCCGCGTGTCTCAGGTCTCGATGATGCGGGACAGGTGCGGCGACATACCGGCCGTGCGGACCGGACTGACCGTCACCTTGCCGGCACTGCCGGACGCCTCGAGCATCTTTCCGTTGCCGAGGTAGATCGTGACGTGCTGGCTGCCGCCGGGGCCGTAGAAGATCAGGTCGCCGCGCTTGGCCTCCGACGGCGCGATGGCACGGCCGGTGTTGTACTGGTCGCCCGAGTACTTGGGAATCTGCACGCCCACGCCGGCGTAGGCGTAGCGGGTGAAACCCGAACAGTCATAACCGATCTTGCCGGCGTCGTAGTCCACGCCGGGTCCGGGACCGGTCAGCGTGCCGCCGCCCCACGAGTACGGGACCCCCATCTGGGAGCCGCCGCGCCGGATGACGTACTCGATGGCCTGCTTACCGCCGACGCGGCCGCCGGGCATCATCGCGGCGGTTCCGCCGCCACCGCCGCTCGGTTTGCCGCCCAGGCCCAGGCTGGACAGAAAGCTCTGACCGAGGTTCTGGGTGGTCTGCAGAGCCAGCTGGCTGGCCTGGAACGTCGCGTTGGCGATGGCCACCGGGTCACCGGGGGCGCCGGAGCTGGCCCGCATGGGCAGTGTCGGGTCCCACCCGCCGTCGGGCTCGGCAACCGCACTCGGCGCAGGCCCGAACGCGAGTGCCAGCGCCAGCGCGCCCACGCCCGCGAGGAGGTCTCTCCGGTGAAATTCCTTGCCCTGCAATGCAATAACCCCTGTATCAGTATTCGATGTAGCGGATCACGTACGGCGTCATGCCGCTGGTTCGCACCGGCGACACCTTGACGTTGGAACCGGTGTAGGGCGCTTCGAGCATCTGCCCGTTGCCGAGGTACAGGGTCACGTGCTGGCTGCCACCCGGGCCGTAGAAGATGACGTCCCCGCGGCGGGCCTGCGATGTCGGGATCTTGCGGCCCGCCTCATATTGGTTGCCGGAGTAGTGCGGCAGTTTGATGCCGACGCCGGCGAAGGCGTAGAGGATCAGACCCGAGCAGTCGAAGCCGACGGTGCCGGCACCCGAGTCGATGCCCGTGCTGGGACCGGCGGCGGTGCCGCCGCCCCAGGAGTACGGGACGCCGATCTGCGACATGGCGCGCTTGATGACGTATTCCGAGGCCTGCTTGCCGTAGACGCGCGGGATGGCGCCGTTGGTGTAGCCCGACTTGGTGACGGTGGCGGGCACCAGGCCGAGTTTCTGCAGGAAGCTGTGGCCCATCTGCTGGGTGACCTGCGCCGACGTGGCGGTCATGCCGAGCACGTTGTTGATGACGGCGATCGGGTCACCGGGGATGTTGGCGCTCGGAATCTTGGGCAGGGTGGGGTCCCAGCCGCCGTCGTCCCACTTGCGGGGACCGGCAGCGGCGGGCGCGCCGTCCCAGTTGGCGGCGTACCGGCCGGGGTCGGCCGCGGGAGTTCCGGACGCGGGGGCGCTCGCGGCCCATTGTGTGCGCGCCGCGTTGAGCTTGGCCTGCGCCGCGTCGCGCTGGCTGACCAGCTGGTCCAGCTGAGTCTGCTGGTCGGCGAACGTGGTCCGGGCGTCGGTCAGGGCCTTGACGGCGTCGTCCTGCCTGACCTGGGCATCTTTGACGGCCTGGTCGGCCTTCTGCTTGGCCAGGCGGGCGGCGGATTCGCGGTTGGCCAGTTCGGTGCGGCTGCGTTGCAGATCGGCGATGGCCTCCTGCGAGCTGATGGTCAGCGCCTGGCCGGTGGCGGCGGTGTTGATCATCTCGCCGGGATCGGTCGCGGTCAGGTAGGACGCGGACGGCCCGTTGATGTACGCCGCCTCGGCGTACTTGTCGAAGTGCGCCTGGGCGGCGGCGATGGCCGCGTTGGCGTCCTTCAGACCGGTCTGGCTGGTGTCGATGTCCTGCTGGGCGGTCGCGGCGTCGTCCCGGGCGGTCTGCACGTCGGCGATGGCCTTGTTGACCGATTCCTGCCGGGTCTGGATGGCGGCGCCGAGGTCCTGCAGTTTCTGGTTGGCATTGGCGAGATCGGTGACCAGGGCGGCGATCTCGCTGCTGCCGGGTTGCGCCGACGCGATACCGGAGGCGAACACGGACGCGGTCATGACACCGAACACGAGCGACCCGGTGCCGACGCGACTGCCCAGCCGGGTGGCCAGCCCACCGCTAAAGGGGCGAATGCTGCGTCCCATTGACTCAGGTCTCCTAAGGCTCCAGCGCGCTGGTGCCCGCCTAAGGCAAAAGCGGGCTCGATCCGTTGGTCCCGTAAGTCGCAGAAATCACAAATCATCACATCTGCAACATGCGGTACCAACTGCACCGTACGTCACAGGTTGCACAAATGAAACGTTAGTAACAAACCACACCGTTGTAATTGAAAAAGGTGTGACCGAATAGTGATATTCGAATTCGCGGCGCCCCGCGCGCAGCTACCGAGATGCCGGCGCGACGGCGTCCTGCGGCGCCGCAGCTGCGGCCGCTTTCCGGGCCCGGACCTGCAGAAACCGGGTACCGACGGCAGCCGCTACCACGCCGAGGATGACCACCACAGTGAACGACGTCCAGGGAAATATCGGCGTTTCCAGCTGGCTCACAAAATTCTTCGAGTTCTGCACAACGCTCGGCGTCTTCGCGAGGTCCTGACCGGCCTCCAACAGCGACCGGTCATAAGTCGGACTGACCGAGCCGGCGAAGCCGGGACTGAGGGTCAGCACGGTCGACTCGGGATACACCCGGCCGACGTCCGCGGCGATGTCACGCAGCGGGGTGTCGATGCCCGGACTCGTCGGCAGCACCACGATCTTGAGGTCGATGCCCTTGGCGTGGGCGTCGGCGACGACCTGACGCAGGGCGGCGGCCTCCTGCGCGGCCTCGGCGGCCTGCTTCGCTTCCTGCGGCGTGGCCGGCGTCTTGGCGGGCGCGATGCCCGGCGCACTGACCCCACCGTCACGAACCTGCGTGATCACCGTCGCCATGCACACGTCGACAGGGGTCTTGGCCGGGTCCTGCCCGACCGTGGCGCAGACGTCCGGCGGAATGAATGCCGCGAAAGTTGTCACGCGGCAAACGGTACTGGAATTTCCTCGAACTCCCTGACGGCGCACCCGGAACCCGACAAGACTGTAGCCACCCCCTGGGCGCTCATAGGACAAGCGTACTGTTAGGGTAGCAACGCGCCGCTGACACAGCCCGTCGCGGCGAGATCTAGCCGGGAGTTGATGTGAGCAGCAATTCATTTGGAGCCCGTGACACGCTCGTTGTCGGGGAGAACAGCTACGAGATTTTCCGCCTCGACGCGGTTCCGGGTACCGAGAAGCTTCCCTACAGCCTCAAGGTGCTTGCGGAGAACCTGCTGCGCACCGAAGACGGCGCCAACATCACCAAGGATCACATCCTGGCGCTGGCCAACTGGGATCCGTCGGCCGAGCCGAGCATCGAAATCCAGTTCACCCCGGCCCGTGTGATCATGCAGGACTTCACCGGCGTGCCCTGCGTCGTCGACCTGGCCACCATGCGTGAGGCCGTCACCGCCCTCGGCGGCGACCCGAACAAGGTCAACCCGCTCTCTCCCGCCGAGATGGTCATCGACCACTCCGTCATCCTCGACGTGTTCGGCACCGCCGACGCCTACGAGAAGAACGTCGCCCTCGAGTACGAGCGCAACTCCGAGCGCTACCAGTTCCTGCGCTGGGGCCAGGGCGCCTTCGACGACTTCAAGGTCGTCCCGCCGGGCACCGGCATCGTCCACCAGGTCAACATCGAGTACCTGGCCCGCACCGTGATGGTCCGCAACGGCCAGGCGTACCCCGACACCTGTGTGGGTACCGACAGCCACACCACCATGGAGAACGGCCTGGGCGTGCTGGGCTGGGGCGTCGGCGGTATCGAGGCCGAGGCCGCCATGCTGGGCCAGCCCGTCTCGATGCTCATCCCCCGCGTCGTCGGCTTCAAGCTGACCGGTGAAATCCAGCCGGGCGTCACCGCCACCGACGTGGTGCTGACCGTCACCGACATGCTGCGCAAGCACGGCGTCGTCGGCAAGTTCGTCGAGTTCTACGGCAAGGGCGTCGCCGAGGTGCCGCTGGCCAACCGCGCCACCCTGGGCAACATGAGCCCCGAGTTCGGCTCGACCTGTGCGATCTTCCCGATCGACGAAGAGACCATCAACTACCTGCGCCTGACCGGCCGCACCGACGAGCAGCTGGCGCTCGTCGAGGCCTACGCCAAGACCCAGGGCATGTGGCACGACGCCGACCACGAGCCGGCCTTCTCGGAGTACCTCGAGCTGGACCTGTCGACGGTCGTGCCGTCGATCGCCGGCCCGAAGCGCCCGCAGGACCGAATCCTGTTGTCGGAGAGCAAGATCGCGTTCCGCAAGGACATCCACAACTACGTGGAGGAGCAGCATCCGGCCGACCACACCAAGCTCGACGAGGCCGTCGAGGAGTCGTTCCCGGCTTCTGACCCGGCCGCCCTGTCGTTCGCCGACGACGGTGCCGTCAACGTCCAGTCCGCCGCCAACGGCGCCGAGGGCCGGCCGAGCAAGCCGGTGCGCGTCAAGGGCGACCGCGGCGAGTTCATCCTCGACCACGGCGCCGTCGCGGTCGCGGGTATCACCTCCTGCACCAACACCTCCAACCCGTCGGTCATGATCGGTGCCGCCCTGCTGGCCCGCAACGCCGTCGAGAAGGGCCTGACCAGCAAGCCGTGGGTCAAGACCAACATGGCCCCGGGCAGCCAGGTCGTCACCGACTACTACGAGAAGGCCGGCCTGTGGCCCTACCTGGAGAAGCTGGGCTTCTACCTGGGTGGCTACGGCTGCACCACGTGCATCGGTAACACCGGCCCGCTGCCGGAGGAGATCTCCAAGGCCGTCAACGAAGAGGACCTGACCGTCACCGCGGTGCTCTCGGGCAACCGCAACTTCGAGGGCCGCATCTCCCCCGACGTCAAGATGAACTACCTGGCCTCGCCGCCGCTGGTCATCGCCTACGCCCTCGCCGGCACCATGGACTTCGACTTCGAGACGGACTCCCTGGGCAAGGACACCGACGGCAACGACGTCTTCCTGCGCGACATCTGGCCGTCGGCCCAGGAGATCGACGACACCATCAAGAGCGCGATCAGCCAGGACATGTTCCGCAAGTCCTACGCCGACGTGTTCAAGGGCGACGACAACTGGCGCAACCTGTCGACCCCCGCCGGCGACACCTTCGCGTGGGACGACGCCTCGACCTACGTCCGCAAGGCGCCGTACTTCGACGGCATGGAAATGGAGCCGGCGCCCGTCACCGACATCAAGGGCGCCCGCGTCATGGCCCTGCTGGGCGACTCGGTGACCACCGACCACATCAGCCCGGCCGGCCCGATCAAGCCGGGTACCCCGGCCGCGGACTACCTGGACGCGCACGGTGTGGCCCGCAAGGACTACAACTCGCTGGGCAGCCGTCGTGGCAACCACGAGGTCATGGTCCGCGGCACCTTCGCCAACATCCGCCTGCAGAACCGGATTCTGGACACCATCGGCCTGGAGGGCACGCAGGGTGGCTACACCCGCGACTTCACCCAGGAGGGTGGCCCGAAGGAGTTCATCTACAACGCGTGCATGAACTACCAGAAGGCCGGCATCCCGCTGGTCGTGCTGGGCGGCAAGGAATACGGTTCGGGTTCGTCGCGTGACTGGGCCGCCAAGGGCACCACGCTGCTCGGCGTCAAGGCCGTCATCACCGAGTCGTTCGAGCGCATCCACCGGTCGAACCTGATCGGCATGGGCGTCATCCCGCTGCAGTTCCCGGCGGGCGAGAGCGCCAAGTCGCTGGGCCTGGACGGCACCGAGACCTTCGACATCTCCGGCATCGAGGAGCTCAACGCCGGCAAGACGCCGAAGACCGTGCACGTCACCGCCACCAAGGAGGACGGCACCAAGGTCGAGTTCGACGCCGTGGTCCGCATCGACACCCCCGGTGAGGCCGACTACTACCGCAACGGCGGCATCCTGCAGTACGTGCTGCGCAACATGCTGCGGTCGGGCAGCGAGGCCTGATAGCTGGCTGATTCGGTTGGGCAGCTCTCGGGCTGCCCAACCGAACGCCAGTAGGAGTCCTGGTGCCCAAAGTTAGCGACGATCATCTCGCCGCCCGTCGAGCGCAGATCCTCGACGGCGCCCGACGCTGTTTTTCCGAGTTCGGTTACGAGGGTGCGACCGTCCGGCTTCTCGAAGAAGCCACCGCGATGTCGCGCGGCGCGATCTTCCATCATTTCCGAGACAAGGACGCGTTGTTCTTCGCGCTCGCCGAGGAGGACGGCGAGCGGATGGCCGAGACCGTCGAGAAGGACGGCCTCGTGCAGGTCATGCGCAACATGCTGGCCAAGCCGGAGAACTACCAGTGGCTGGGCACCCGGCTGGAGATCGCCCGGCGGCTGCGCACCGATGCCGAGTTCCGTGCCGAGTGGCAGCAGCGCTACGAGGAACTCAACCAGGCCACCATCGCGCGTCTGGAGCGCAAGAAGGCCGCCGGCACGTTGCGTGACGACGTGCCCACCGAAGTGCTGCACATCTATCTCGACCTGGTGCTCGACGGCCTCATCGCGCGGCTCGCGTCGGGTCAGACCGGCGAGGATCTGACCGCCGTCCTCGACATCGTCGAGGCGTCGGTGCGGCGCAAGCCCTAGTCTGATCTGCCGAACTCCTCAACGCGGCTCGTACCTCGCCGCTTGATCGTCGTCCGGCTCAGCGGTTCGCGCTCATCACCGACAGCAGCTCGTAGCCGACGTGTGCGGCGGCGATGCCCGTCAGCTCGGCGTGGTCGTACGCCGGGGACACCTCGACGATGTCGGCGCCGACGACGTTCAGCCCGGTCAGCGAGCGCAGCGAATGCAGCAGCTCGCGCGACGTCAGTCCCCCGGCTTCCGGCGTCCCGGTCCCGGGCGCGTGCGCCGGGTCGAGCACGTCGATGTCAACGGAAACGTAGACCGGCGCACCGTTTTTCCCGTCGCTTCGCTCGCCCCCGCCGGCCAGGCGCTTCACCATGCGCTCCCGCACACTCGCCAGGCCGTCGACCTGGTAGTCGTCGGAGCGGATCACCTGGAAGCCGAGGATCGCGTCGTCCTCGAGGTCCTTCTTGCTGTAGAGCGGGCCGCGGATACCCATGTGCAGCGAGCGCTCCATGTCGATGAGGCCCTCTTCGCTGGCCCGGCGGAACGGGGTCCCGTGCGTGTAGGCGGCGCCGAAGTAGGTGTCCCAGGTGTCGAGGTGCGCGTCGAAATGCAGCACGGCGATGGGCCCGTGGTCGCGGTGCAGTGACCGCAGGATCGGCAGCGCGATCGTGTGGTCGCCGCCGAGCGTCAGCACGGCGCTGCCGTCCTTGCGCAGCGCGGTCACCTCGCTGTCGATGGTCTCGATGGCCTCATTGATGTTGAAAGGGTTGACGCCGATGTCGCCGGCGTCGGCGACCTGCTGGTTGGCGAAGGGCGACACGTCGAGCGCCTGGTTGTAGGGCCGCAGCAGCTTGGACGCGGCACGGATGTGCCCGGGGCCGAAGCGCGCGCCCGGCCGGTAGGACACGCCGGAGTCGAACGGGACGCCGAGGATCGTGACGTCGGGCGAGGAAACCTGGTCCAGGCGCGGCACCCGCGCGAAGGTGGCCGGTTCGGCGTAGCGCGGGAACCGGCTGGCATCGACCTGGCCGATGATCTCGCGGCCGTCGGGCGCGGTGGTCGTGATGTACCGGTCGAAGCTCATCAGTTCTCCAAAGTCGTGGCGTGTGGCTTGGGTCTCATTGTTTCCGGCAGTAGAATTATTGTCAACCTTTGTTTCCTAGGAGGAAAACGTGGGCGGTTCGCCGGCAACGCAACTAACGATCGCCGCACGGTTGAAGGCCGCCCGCAGCGCCAAGCGCATGACGCTCGACGAGCTCGCCGCCGCCAGTGGCGTGACCAAGGGCTACCTGTCGAAGGTCGAACGCGGCCAGTCCAACGCGTCCGTCGCCGCGCTCATCCGCATCTGTGACGCCCTCGAACTCCAGGTCGGTTCCCTGTTCGACGAGACACCCGTCGGCGAGGTGGTCCGCGCCGGCGAGTACCCGCGCATCGAATTCGGCGGCACCCGGATGACCGAATTCCAGCTGACGCCGACGGGCGAGCGCCGCTTCCAGGTCCTGATGAGCGACATCGCGCCCGGCGGCGGCAGCGGGAACGACACCTACTCGCTGCCGGCCGAAGTGGAGTTCGCGATGGTCATCGAGGGCCGGCTGCACATCGACTTCGTCGAGGGCAACGGCAGCCGCATCACCCTGAACCAGGGCGATGCGCTGACGTTCGAGGCCGACCGTCCGCACGCCTTCCACGCCGACGCGCAGTCCGGCGCGAAGGTGTTGTGGGTGCTGACCCCGGCCCTGGCGCACCGGCGCCTGGCCGAGGCCGCCGAATAGCTAGGCGGCGCTCAACTCCGCGCGGCTCCGTTCGACCGCGGCGTGCTCAGGCGCCAGGTCCACGCCGCGCGTCAGCACGTAGTACGCCAGCCCAGATACCGCCAGGCCGACGACGAACGAGATGTCCACTCCCCCAAGCATCTTGGCGATGGGCCCCTCGTAGAAGTGCAACGAGATGAACGGCACCATCGACACCATGCCGACGAGGTACGCCGCCAGTCCGCGCCACGACCACCGGCCGTAGATGCCGTCCGGCCGGAAGATGTCGACGATCGAATAGTGCCCGCGCCGAACGAAATAGAAGTCGACGAGGTTGACGGCCGTCCACGGGATCAGGAAGTACAGCATCAGCAGCACGAAGGTGTTGAACGACTCGAGGTAACCCTCGGGCAGCGACAGCGCGATGACGAAGGCGACGAACGACGTGAGCGCGATGCCGAGCACCCGCAGGCGCACGGTCGGCGTGATCGGCCGGAAGGCGTCGAGGGCGCTCATGCTCGTCAGGCTGGCGCCGTAGGCATTGACGGACATGATGGTCACCAGGGCGATCGACGCCACCACGACGGTGAAAGTGCCGAAGCCGGGCAGTAATTGGTTGCCGACGGTCTGGATCGAGACGATCGCGTCCGGCGTCGGCAGTGCCGATGCCAGCACCGCGCCGAGCGACATCAGCCACACCGACGACCCGGCGGCACCGAGGTAGGTCCACCAGATGACGTGCTTGGCCGAGGTGTTCTCGGGCAGGTACCGCGAGTAGTCGGAAACGTACACCGCGTACGAAATCTGGTATCCGGCCGCAGCGGCGAACTGCATGAGGAACACCGTCAGCGAGAACTTGCCGCCGTCGGGAACCGCCGCGTTGAGGTGCAACGTCGACAAGGCGTAGACGGTGAGGACGCCGAACACGACGATCAGCAGGTATGTCAGCCACCGCTGCACGACCATCATCAGGTCGAAGCCGACGACGGCGATGACGATCGCGGCCACCATCAGCCCGAGGTACCAGAGCCAGTTCGGGCCGGGGAAGACCGTCTTGAAGCCGGATGTGGCGAGGATCGTGTTGAAGACGTTGAAGCCGATGTACACGAAGATCACGGCGATGAACGGGACGAGCGCGCCGCGCGAACCGAACTGCGCGCGCGACTGGATCATCTGCGGCAGGCCCATCGTGGGGCCCTGGTTGGCGTGGAAGCACATGAAGAGCGTCCCGAAACAGGCGCCGGCGACGGCCGCCAGCACCGACCACCCGGCGGACAGTCCGTTGGCCGGCCCGAGGAAGCCCGTGACCATCGTGGTCAGCACGAAGTTCCCGGTGAACCAGAACGGTGCCTGGTGGTGCACCTTGCCCCTGCGTTCCCCGGTCGGGATCCAGTCGATGGACCGGGTCTCGATTGCACCTGCCATGGCATCCCCTTTGATGTGGCTCAGATCACTGGCCCTAGAGTAGGCATCCGCGGTCGCCAAAGGCAACAATTGTTTCCTAGCTCACTCCACATGTTGACAAGCGGGAGTGACGTACCGCACTCTGTTACGCGAGTCACAAATCTCGTGGCGCGCCCTCCTCCCCACGGAGCTCCCCTTGGCCATCACCGAGGCCCCTCGTCCGGGCATTCTGCGCGCCATGAGCGCACAAAAATCCGTCGACGACATCGTCGCCGCCAACGAAACCCCCGACGGCCCCCACCTCAAACGCTCGATGGGTTTCATCCATCTGACCGCCCTGTCCATCGGCGCGACGCTCGGCACCGGAATCTTCGTCATTCTCGGCGCCGCCGTCCCGAAAGCCGGTCCGGCAGTCCTGCTCTCGTTTATCCTCGCCGCCGTCACCGCGCTGTTCTCGGCGCTGTCGTACGCCGAACTGGCCGGCACCATCCCCGTCTCCGGCAGCTCCTACTCCTACGCCTACGCCACCCTCGGCGAGTTCTGGGCCTGGGTGTGCGGCTGGTGTCTGATGCTCGAATACGGCGTCTCGGTCGCCGCCGTCGCCGTCGGCTGGGGCGGCTACATCAACACACTGCTCCACCAGTTGTTCGGCATCGAACTTCCCGCCGCCATCACCGGCGCACCGGGCGAGGGCGGTGTCATCAACCTGCCGGCCATCGCGATCGTGGTCCTCGCCTCGATCCTGCTGCTCAGGGGCGCATCCGAGTCTGCCGCCGTCAACACCGCGATGGTGATCCTCAAGTGCATCGTGCTGGTGTTCTTCTGCGCCGTCGCCTTCACCGCGTTCAAGGCCGGCAACCTCACCCCGTTCATGCCGCTCGGCTTCCTCGGCGTCTCCGCCGCCGCGTCGCAGGTCTTCTTCTCCTACATCGGCTTCGACGCGGCCTCCACCGCGGGCAACGAGGCCAAGGACCCGAAGCGGGACCTGCCGCGCGCCATCATGGCCTCGCTGCTGATCGTCACAGTGCTGTACCTCGCGGTCGCGCTGGCGGCCCTCGGCGCGATGAGCTGGACCAAGTTCAGCGCCGACGAAGGCGCCACCCTGGCCGTCGCCCTCAGCGGCATCACCACCAGCAATGTGCCGGCCATCATCCTGTCGATCGGTGCCGTCATCGCGATCGCCAGCGTCGTCCTCGCCGTCCAGTACGGGCAGACCCGCATCCTGTACACCATGGCCGTCGACGGCCTGGTTCCCGGGCTGTTCGCCAAGATCAACCCGAGGACCTTCGTGCCGACCTGGAACATCGTCATCTGCGGTGTCGTCGTGTCGCTGTTGGCCGGTTTCGTCTCGCTGGGTGAGCTGGCCAACGCCACCTCGATCGGCTGCCTCTTCGCCTTCGCGCTCGTCAACATCGCCGTCATCATCCTGCGGCGCACGCGCCCCGATCTGCACCGCACATTCCGGCTGCGGCTGTTCCCCGTCGCGCCGGTGCTGGGATTCCTGTTCTGCTGCTACCTGATGTGGGCGCTGCCCATCGCGACGTGGATCGCGTTCGGCATCTGGGGTGCCCTCGGTCTGGCGATCTACTTCGGCTACAGCATCCGGAAGTCCAAGCTGCGAGTGGGCGCTGCCTAGATGATCACCGTCGGCATGTTCCAAGGTCCGCAGGAATCCGGGACCGTCGCCGAGAACCTCGCCGCCATCGCGGCGGCGGCCCAGCAGGCCGCCGCCGCCGGCTGCCAGATCGTCGTCACGCCCGAGATGTCGGCGACCGGTTACAACATCGGCACCGAGATCGCGCAGCGCGCCGAGCCGGCCGACGGCCCGATCTTCCAGGCAGTAAGCACGATTGCGCGTGACGCCGGGATCGCCGTCGTCTACGGATATCCCGAGTCCGCAGAAGGCAAGCCGTACAACAGCGTCCAGGTCGTCGGCCGGGACGGTGAGTCCCTCGCCAACTACCGCAAGACGCACCTGTACGGCTTCGACCGCGACTACTTCACCGCGGGTTCGCAGTGGGTCACGCAGTTCGAGCTCGACGGCGTCACCTGCGGACTGCTGATCTGCTACGACATCGAATTCCCCGAGAACGCCCGCGCCCACGCCGACGCCGGCACCCAGTGGCTCGTCGTCCCCACCGGGCTCATGGAGCCGTGGAGTTTCGTTGCGACACACATCGTTCCGGCCCGCGCCTACGAGAGCCAGATGTTCCTGTCCTACGTCAACCGCACGGGGTTCGAGAACGGCCTCGAGTACTGCGGACTGAGCTGCACCATCGCGCCCGACACGACCGAACTGAGTCGCGGTGGCCGCACCGAGGAACTCCTCGTCACCCACATCGATCCCGGCGCGGTGGCCGTGTCCCGCGCCGTCAACACACATCTCGGCGATCGCCGCCGAGATCTCTACCAGGAGAACCAGACCCGATGACCGTCCCTCAGCCCATCGAAGAGACGCAGCTGTCGGAGACCGGACCACGGTCGTCCGACAAGCCGATCACCATGTTCGGTCCCGACTTCCCGTTCGCCTACGACGACTACGTGTCCTCCGCCGACGGCCTCGGCGAGATCCCGGCCGACCGCCACGGCACCGAGGTCGCGATCGTCGGCGCCGGCTGCGCCGGCATCACCGCCGCCTACGAGCTCATGAAGATGGGCCTGAAACCCGTTGTCTACGAAGCCGATCAGATCGGCGGCCGCATGCGGTCCATCCCGTTCGAGCACGCCCCCGACGCGGTCGCCGAAATGGGGTCGATGCGGTTCCCGCCGACGTCCACGACGCTGTACCAGTACTTCGACAAGGTCGGCATCGAGACCGTCGAATTCCCGAACCCGCTGTCGGCCGCCGCCCCCAGCACCGTCGTCGACCTCAAAGGACAGACCTACTACGCCGAGAAACTCGCCGACCTGCCGCAGGCCTTCACCGACGTCGCCGACGCCTGGCGCCAGACGCTCGAGGACGGCGCCGACCTGCACGCGATCCAGAACGCCATCCGGGAGCGGGACACCCAGGCCCTGAAGTCGGCGTGGGGCAAGCTCGTTCGCGAACTCGACGACGAGACGTTCTGGGGCTTCCTGACCAAGTCGCATCACTTCAAGTCGTTCGAACTGCGCGAGATCTTCGGCAAGGTCGGCTTCGGCACGGGCGGCTGGGACACCGACTACCCGAGCTCGATGCTCGAAATCCTGCGCGTCGTGCTCACCGAGGCCGACGACAACCACCGCGGTGTGGTCGGTGGATCGCAGCAGCTGCCGCTGCGGTTGTGGAAGCGCGCCCCGCAGCGCCTCGCCCACTGGCCGGCCGGCACCTCGCTCGAATCGCTGCACGGCGGCCGCACCCGGGGCGCCGTCACCGACATCCGGCGCACCTACCCGAACCGCTACACCATCACCGACGCCGACGGGGAAACCCGCACCTACGACGCCGTCATCGTCACCGCCCAATCGTGGATGCTACTCAACAACATTCGCTGCGACGACGACCTGTTCCCGTCCAACGTATGGTCGGCCATCGAGCAGACGCACTACATGGGTTCGTCCAAGGTGTTCGTGTTGGTCGACCGCCCCTTCTGGAAGGACAAGGACGCGCAGGGCCGCGACGTCATGTCGATGACGCTGACCGACCGGATGAGCCGCGGCACCTATCTGCTCGACCAGGGGCTCGACGCCGACGGCAACGAGAAGCCCGGCGTCATCTGCCTGTCGTACACCTGGGAGGACGACTCCCGGAAGATCGTGCCGCTGAGCGCAACCGAGCGCATGGACCTGATGCTCAAGTCGCTGCAGGCGATCTACCCGAACGTCGACATCCGCAGCCACATCATCGAGACGCCCAAGACGGTGTCGTGGGAGACCGAGCGCAACTTCATGGGTGCGTTCAAGGCCAACCTGCCGGGCCACTACCGCTACCAGGAGCTGCTGTACACGCACTTCATGCAGCGCGATCTCGACCCACGGCATCGCGGCATCTACCTGGCGGGTGACGACATCTCGTGGACCGCGGGCTGGGCGGAGGGCGCGATCACCACGGCGCTCAACGCGGTATGGGCCGTGATGGATCAGTTCGGCGGGTCGACGTCGCCCACCAACCCCGGGCCGGGCGACGTCTTCGACATGATCGCCCCGGTCCGCCTGACCGACGAAATCTAGGACGCGTCAACGGGTTACGACCCGAGGAGCCGTCGTGCGCGTCCCCCGACCGCGCAGGGCGGCTCCGCGACGGTCCGTTCGCGGCGAAAGCGGCTGGGCCGCAGGATGTTCAGGCGATCTTGCGGCTGCGGTGATTCGGGCCGCCGCGGCTGCGCATGACCGCACCGGACTGCACCAGCATGCTGTGCACCGACCCATAGGATTTTCCGGACGTGGCCACCAATGACCTGATACTGGCGCCGCTCTCGTAGGCGTTACGCAGCTGGGTCATCATCTGGTCGCGAGATGCTTTGGATTGCCTCATCGCCGGTCCCCTGACTCTCCCCCGGCGGTATACCGGGCTGACGGGAATCAGCGTAAGAACAGCAGTCGCTCGGCGCGGGCGATTCGGTGAATCAGGTCAGGCCAATTCGATGAGATCGCGGTAGGTGTCCGACCAGAAGTCCTCAGTGGCGTCCGGCAGCAACAGCACGCGCTGCGGATTGAGCGCCTCGGCCGCACCCGGGTCGTGCGTCACGAGCACCACCGAACCGGCATAGCTGCGCAGCGCGTCGAGCACCTGCTCGCGCGACGCCGGGTCCAGGTTGTTGGTCGGCTCGTCGAGCAGCAGCACGTTGGCGGTCGAGGCGACCAGGCCGGCCAAGGCCAGTCGGGTCTTCTCACCACCGGACAGCGTGCCGGCGGGCTGATCCAGCTGCGGGCCGGTGAACATGAACGCGCCCAGCAGGCCGCGCAGATCCTGCTCCCCGGTGTCCGGGGCGGCGTGCCGGATGTTCTCCCACACCGTCGCGGCGTTGTCGAGGGTGTCGTGTTCCTGCGCGAAGTAACCGATCTTCAGGCCGTAGCCCGGTTCGATGCCGCCGGCGTCGGCGGTCTCCACGCCGGCCAGCAGGCGCAACAGCGTCGTCTTACCGGCACCGTTGAGGCCGAGCACGACGACGCGCGAACCCCGGTCGATCGCGAGGTCCACGCCGGTGAAGATCTCCAGCGAGCCGTAGGTCTTGGTGAGGCCCTTGACGATCAGCGGCGTCTTGCCGCACGGCGCCGGCGTCGGGAACTTGATCTTCGCGACCTTGTCGGCCACCCGCTCGGCATCGAGCTCGGCGATCATACGCTCGGCACGGCGCAACATGTTCTGCGCGGCAACAGCTTTGGTGGCCTTGGCGCCCATCTTGGCGGCCTGCGCCCGCAGTGCGCTGGCCTTCTTCTCGGCGTTCGCGCGCTCGCGGCGGCGGCGCTGCTCGTCGGTGGCGCGGGCGTCGAGGTACTTCTGCCAGCCCATGTTGTAGACGTCGGCCTCGCCGCGCACGGCATCGAGGAACCACACGCGGTTCACCACGTCGGCGAGGAGTTCGACGTCGTGGCTGATCACCACGAGGCCGCCGGTGTGGCTCTGCAGGAACGTCCGCAGCCAGCCGATGGAGTCGGCGTCGAGGTGGTTGGTCGGCTCGTCCAGCAGGAGCGTGGTGTTGGAGCCGGAGCCCTCGGATGCGGCGAACAGGATGCGGGCCAACTCGATACGGCGACGCTGGCCGCCGGACAGGGTGCGCAGCGGCTGCGTCAGCACCCGGTCGGGCAGACCCAGGCTGGCGCAGATGCGGCCGGCGTCGCTCTCGGCGGCGTAGCCGCCCAGGGCCGAAAACCGTTCCTCCAGAACGCCGTACCGCCGGACCGCCTTGTCGCGGGCGGCGTCGTCGACGACCTCGGCCATGATGGCCTGCTGCTTCTCCAGGTCGGCCAGCAGGGTGTCCAGGCCGCGGGCCGAGAGCACCCGGTCGCGGGCCAGGACGTCCAGGTCGCCTTCCTTCGGATCCTGCGGCAGGTAACCGACTTCGCCGATGCGCTCGACCGAGCCCGCGTAGGGCTGTCCTTCGCCGGCCAGGATGCGCAGCGTCGTGGTCTTGCCGGCTCCGTTGCGGCCGACCAGACCGATCCGGTCGCCCGGCTGGATGCGCAGCGCGGAACCCTCGAAGGCCAGCAGCGTGCGCGCTCCGGCGCGGACCTCCAGGTCCGTTGCGGTGATCACGCTGCTGCCTCCTTAGGGGTGCCGGGCTGCCCGGGCCGGCTTACTTGTCGTCTGTGAAGACCGCGGGTCGCTTTTCGGCGCGCGCGGCAACCGCCTCTTCGAAGTTGGCGGTGAGCAGTCGGATGAAGAGCTGACCCAGGCCTTCGGCCTGCATATGGCTCTCCAGACTACCGGCGTCCAGTCCACTCCAGAGAGTCCGCTTGGTCAATTCAATTCCCGGGCGGGAGAACGAGCCGATGCGCTCGGCCATGTCGAAGCAGGTTTGCAGGAGCTGATCGTCGGCGACGGTCCGCGACACCAGACCGATCCGCTCGGCCTCTGCCGAGTCGATGTCCCGGCCGGTGAGCATCACCTCGAACGCCCGCGACGTCCCGATGGCCCGCGGCAGCAGATAGGACAGGCCCAATTCGCTGGCCGTCAGACCGTTGTTGATACCCGCGGCCCGGAAGTAGGCGCCCTCGGCGGCGACGCGGATGTCGCACGCCAGCGCGAGGCACAGGCCGCCGCCGATCGCCGCGCCGTTCACGGCCGCGATGACGGGTTGATGCAGCTTGCGCAGGGCGAGGATGACATCGTCGAGCACTTCCATGGAGCGCAGTGCGAACGTCGGCCGGGTCAGTCCCGCGACGTGCGGCACCGAGCCGGCCGACTTGTGGTCGGCGCCGGACGAGAATCCGCGGCCGGCCCCGGTGAGGACGACCGCGCGCACGTCGTTGTCGTTGGTGATCTCGTCCAGGGCCGCCTTGAGCGGGACCATGACGTCGAATGCCATGGAGTTCATCCGCTCGGGGCGGTTGAGGGTGACCAGTGCGACGCCGGGGCGCGGACGGTCGACGAGTACCAGTGGGTTCTGTTCGCTCACGTCCTGCACGCTAGCGGGTGCGCAAAGTCACACCCGCCGGCAGTGCTCGGCCACTCTCAGGCGTCGGTGGCGTCGCCCTTTTCGGCCATCGCGGCGTCGATGTCGAATTCCTTGATCTGGCTGATGACCTCGTCGAGCTGGTTGGCCGCGAGCATGCCCGAGTGCCGGAAGACCAGCTGGCCCTTCTTGAAGGCCATCAGGGTCGGGATGGCCTGGATCTCGGCGGCGGAGGCCAGCGCCTGCTCGGCCTCGGTGTCGACCTTGGCGTGGAAGACGTCGGGGTGCTTCTCGGACGATGCGGTGAACGTCGGAGCGAACGCCCGGCACGGCCCGCACCATGACGCCCAGAAGTCCACCAGCACGATGTCGTTGTCGCTGATGATGCCGTTGAATTCGGCGGCGGTGATGTCTTTGGTGCTCACGCTTCTCCCAACATTGCGGTGTACCTGCTTGTTCCCAGTATGTGGTCGGCTCAATCCTGGTCTGGTCAGCTCAATCGCGCCAGCGCAGTGGCCGCGTCGTAGCCATTGAACCCGTCCAGGGTGCCGCTGCGCAGGCGGTTGACCCATCCGGGGTCGGCGAGCAGCGCCCGGCCGATCGCGACCATGTCGAACTCGCCCGCGTCGAACTGCTCCACCAGCTGATCCACCGGTCCCGGTTCGATGACCTGGCCGGGCTTCTCGGAGCGGAATGCGGTCTGCAGGCCGACCGAACCGACCGTGATGACGGGCGTCCCGGTGACCTTCTTGGTCCAGCCGGCCAGGGTCAGGGCGGGGTCGGCGTCGGGGAACGCCGGCACATAGTGCCGACGCGTCGAGGGATGCAGCGCGTCGACACCGGCATCCACCAATGGCGCCAGCAGTTCCTGCAGCTGCATCGGGTCGTCGACCAGCGTCGCGTTGTAGTCGGTGCCCTTCCACTGCGAGAAGCGGTAGATGATCGGGTAGTCCGGGCCGACCGCGGCACGCACCGCCGCCACCACCTCGGCGGGGAACCGGGTGCGGTTCTGGACCGAGCCGCCGTACTCGTCGGTGCGCAGATTCGTTCTGGTCCAAAGGAATTGGTCGAGCAGGTAGCCATGGGCGCCGTGCAGTTCGACGGCGTCGAAGCCGACCTCCTTCGCATTGCGGGCGGCCTCGGCGTACCACTGCGCGACGGCGGGGAGCTCGTCGGCGTCCAGCGCCCGGCCGATCTGCTCACCGTGGCCGTTCACGCCCGACGGACTGACCGGCGCCACCCCGTCGCGGTCGCCGCGCTCGGCACCCTGGTGCCACACCTGGGCGGCGATGGTCGCGCCGTGGCGGTGCACCGCGCTGGTGACGTTGCGCCAGCCGTCGAGCGCCTCGGCGCCCACGAGCGTCGGGATGTCCGGCGAGCCGGCTGCCGACGGGTCACCCACCCGCACGCCTTCGGTGATGATCAGGCCGACACCGCCGGCAGCCCGACGCGCGTAGTACTCCGCCACGTCGGGCCCCGGGATGCCTCCGGGCGACGCCTGCCTGGTCATGGGAGCCATCGCGAACCGATTGGGCACGGTCAGGTTCCGCAGGGCCAGTGGGGCGAAGAGTGCAGATGCATCGACGGTCATGAGCCTATGCAACACCGTGCCGGCTCAACCGATTCCGCCGGCGCCCGGCCGGCGGTCAATTGTCGGCCCTCACGCCGACGACGGCAGCTCCTGCGCGCGGCGTGCTTCGAACCGCCAGATCGCCTGGTGCAACGCATCGGCGTGCCAGCCTTCCGCTGCCGCGACAGCGGCCAGGAGCCCCGCCGTGTCGGCGGCGTCGTCACCGACCTCACGCGCGACGTATCCCGCGACCGTCGGATCGGTACCAGGCAGTTCGGCCAGCATCAGCAGGAAGCGCCAGGTGAAGCCCGACCGTTGCCCGGGCACCGCGCACCACGCCCGCTTGGCCTCCCTCGCCAACTCGGGGTCCCCGGCGATCACCCGCAGGTCCTCGGTGGTGCGTATCCCCAGTGCGACGAAGGCCTGCGCCGTCTCGGTCAGCGCCACCGATCGCAGCGGTGCGTCCTTCCTCGTGGACGTCGGCCGGCGGTTGCCGATCTGGGCGGCCCACTGCTCGGGACCACCGAGCGCTTCGACATTGGCGAGCAGTTCGGGTGCGCCGTCGGTGTCGGCGTCACCGCCCTGCCCGGCTCGGTAGCTGCGGTACCGCTCGACGATCGAGTCGACGGTGAGGTGCCGGGCGCCGGGTGCATAGATCGCGTCAATGATGCAGAGCGCCAACGAATCCGGATAGCCGACGGGCGTCGGCCAGCCGGCAGGGTCCCCGAGATCGCGTTCGCACGCGGCCCGCAGTCGTTCGATGTCAGCGTTCATGGTGATGCCTCCTGTCGCAGTGGACCGGTGTGGTCCTGTTGCGCTGGAAGCTAGAGAAAGGCTCCGACAAGAACGCGGCGAAATGGCGTCAGAATCGGGAGTTATCCACAGGCTCGATCGGCGTTTTCGAGTAGCTGACGTCGTCGCCGCGGCCACCAGAACACCTCGATCAACAGCATGCCGAGATAGATCGCGGACACCACCGCGTTGCCGGCCGATCCATACCAGGCGTCCCACACCGCGGTTCCCGCCGCGACCGCAAGCAAGAACGCCACGAGCCAGCGGAACCCGTGTGTGGCGTCAGCTGCGGCGTGCATCGCCACTCGATAGTCGTTGGCGGCGTGGACAAGTCGCTTCTCGGGCAGCCGTTCACCCCGGCGCGTCGCGCAGGCCACCCGCACTCGATCCATACCGCTGAGCTGCGCCGCCGTCGGCCACAGGCGCGCCATCCGCCGTGCCATCCAGACGCCGTACGTGAGTCCGACGACCACCAACACGATGACACCGGTGAGCAGTAGACCGGAGTCGATCCAGGCCAAGGTCCCCAGACTCAGGCCGACCGAACCGCCGACGATCGCGGCACGAGAGAAGAATCCACCTCGCCACACGAACGCCGGGACGGTCAGCACATCGGGAGAAAACTAGACCGTGAAGCCCAGCGCCCGAAGCTGTTCGCGACCGTCGTCGGTGATCTTGTCCGGACCCCACGGCGGGTTCCACACCCAGTTCAGCTTGAGGTCGCTGACGAGGCCCGCGCCCACCAGGGCGGTCCGGGACTGGTCCTCGATCACGTCGGTCAACGGACAGGCCGCCGACGTCAGCGTCATGTCCAGCTTCACGACGGTGCCTTCGTCGCCCTCTTCGAGGGTCATCCCGTAGACGAGACCGAGATCGACGACGTTGATGCCGAGCTCGGGGTCGACGACGTCGCGCATGGCCTCCTCGACGGCATCGAGCAGTTCGGGGTCGTCGACCACATTGGCCGCCGCGGTGGTGGCTTCGGGTGTGCCTTCGGTCATCGCTTGTCCTCCGCAATTGCGCCGGCGGATGCCAGCGCCGTGTCCGATGCGCTCGCCAACGCGAGCGCCGTGTCTTTGGCGCTCGCCTCGGCGAGCGCGGCTTTGAACGCGGTCCAGCCCAGCAGCGCGCATTTCACCCGCGCCGGGTACTTGGCGACACCGGCGAACGCGATGCCGTCACCCAACACATCTTCGTCCCCCTCGACGTTGCCGCGGGAGGAAATCATCTCGGTGAACGCGCCGACGGTCTTGAGCGCCTCGTCGATGCTCTGACCGATCACCTGGTCGGTCAGCACCGACGTCGACGCCTGGCTGATCGAGCAGCCCTGGCCGTCGTACGAGATGTCGGCGATGGTCTCGCCGTCGTCGGACAGCGTGACCCGCAGCGTGACCTCGTCACCGCAGGTCGGGTTGACGTGGTGCACCTGCGCGCCGAACGGCTCGCGCAGCCCGCGGTGGTGCGGGTGCTTGTAGTGGTCCAGGATCACTTCCTGGTACATCTGTTCCATTCTCATGCAAAGAACTCCACAGCGCGTTTGACGCCCGCGACCAACCGGTCCACTTCGTCGAGCGTGTTGTAGACGGCGAACGACGCGCGGGCCGTCGCGGCGATCCCGAACCGCCGGTGCAGCGGCGCCGCGCAGTGGTGCCCGACCCGGACCGCGATGCCCTCGTCATCCAGAATCTGGCCGACGTCGTGGGCGTGCACACCGTCGAGCACAAAACTCACCGGGGAACCGCGGTGCTCGGTGGTGGTCGGCCCGATGATCCGCACCTGCGGAATCTGGGTCAGACCCTCGAGCGTGGCGGCCACCAACTCGGCTTCGTGCGCCTCGACGGCAGCCATGCCGATGGCATCGAGATACCGTGCGGCAGCGGCCAATCCGACGACCTGGGACGTCATCGGGGTGCCGGCCTCGAACCGCTGCGGCGCCGGCGCATACGTCGCCTGCTCCATGGTGACGGTCTCGATCATGGAGCCGCCGGTGAGGAACGGCGGCAGCGCGTTCAGCAGATCGCGGCGCCCGTACAGCACACCGATTCCGGTGGGCCCCAACATCTTGTGACCCGAGAACGCCGCGAAGTCGACGTCGAGGGCGTGGAAGTCGATGGGCTGGTGCGGCACCGACTGGCACGCGTCCAGCACGGTCAGCGCACCGACAGCCTTGGCTCGCGACACCAGTTCCGCGACCGGCGCGATGGCGCCCGTGACGTTCGAATGATGGGTGAAGGCAACCACTTTCACCCGGTCATCGAGCTGCAGCGAATCCAGGTCGATGCGGCCAGCCTGATCGCCTGAGTCGGTCACTCCGAACCACTTCAGTTCGGCGCCGGTCCGGCGGGCCAGCTCCTGCCACGGGATCAGGTTGGCGTGATGCTCCAGCTCCGTGGTGACGATGACGTCGCCCGGGCCGACCACGCGGTCGAACCGGCTGTCCCCCACCGCATACGACACCAGGTTCAGCGCCTCGGTGGCGTTCTTGGTGAAGACAAGCTCGTCGTCGTCGGCACCGACGAACGCCGCGATGTCGGCGCGGCCCTGTTCGTAGGCGTCGGTCGACTCCTCCATCAGTTGGTGCGCACCGCGGTGCACCGCGCCGTTGGACGTGGTCAGGAACTCCCGCTCGGCATCGAGGACCTGCAGCGGCTTCTGCGACGTGGCCCCGGAATCCAGGTACGCCAACGTGTTTCCGCCGCGCATCACCCGACTCAGGATCGGGAAGTCGGCCCTGATCCGCGTCAGGTCGAGATCAACCGACGCCGTCATGTCAGGCTCCTGCGGCCGCGGCCTGCGTGTAGCGCTCGTAGCCGTTCTCTTCGAGCTCGTCGGCCAGCTCCGGACCACCGGAGGTGATGATGCGGCCGTCGAAGAAGACGTGCACGAACTGCGGACGGATGTAGCGCAGGATGCGGGTGTAGTGCGTGATCAGCAGGACGCCGCCGTGCTCGGCCTCGGCGTACCGGTTGACGCCCTCGGACACGACGCGCAGCGCGTCGACGTCCAGGCCCGAGTCGGTCTCGTCGAGGATGGCGATCTTCGGCTTCAGCAGGCCCAGCTGCAGGATTTCGTGGCGCTTCTTCTCGCCACCGGAGAAGCCCTCGTTGACGCTGCGCTCGCCGAACGCCGGGTCGATGTCCAGCTCCGACATGGCCGTCTTGACCTCTTTGACCCAGTGGCGCAGCTTGGGGGCCTCGCCACGGACCGCGGTGGCGGCGGTGCGCAGGAAGTTCGACATCGAGACGCCGGGCACCTCGACGGGGTACTGCATGGCCAGGAAGAGGCCGGCGCGAGCGCGCTCGTCGACGCTCATCTCCAGCACGTCCTCGCCGTCCAGGGTGATGGAGCCCGAGGTGACGGTGTACTTGGGGTGGCCGGCGATGGCGTACGACAGCGTCGACTTGCCAGAACCGTTGGGGCCCATGACCGCGTGGGTCTCGCCCGACTTCACGGTCAGGTTGACGCCCTTGAGGATCGGCACATCGGCGCCGTCCGGTGCGGTGACCGAGACGTGCAGGTCCTTGATTTCCAGAGTGGTCATGAGTTGTTGCGTCCTTCAGTCAGTTCAAGTTCGTGTTCGATGGCGGCGGTGAGGCGGTCGCGGACTTCCGGCACGGCGATCTTCTGGATGATCTCGCCGAAGAAGCCACGGACCACCAGGCGGCGGGCCTGGTCCTCGGGGATGCCGCGGGCCTGCAGGTAGAACAGCTGCTCGTCGTCGAAACGTCCGGTGGCACTGGCGTGTCCGGCGCCGACGATCTCGCCGGTCTCGATCTCGAGGTTGGGCACCGAGTCGGCGCGGGCGCCGTCGGTGAGCACCAGGTTGCGATTCACCTCGAAGGTGTCGGTGCCGGTGGCCGCGGCGCGGATCAGCACGTCGCCGATCCACACGGTGTGGGCATCGGGCTTCTTCGAGTCCGGATCCCCTTGCAGCGCACCCTTGTACAGCACGTTGGAGCGGCAGTTGGGCACCGCGTGGTCGACCAGCAGGCGCGACTCGAAGTGCTGGCCGTCGTCGGCGAAGTACAGGCCGAGCATCTCGGCGTCGCCGCCGGGGCCCAGGTAGCGGGTGCGCGAAGTCAGCCGCACGACATCGCCGCCGAGGGTGACGGCGACGTGCCGCAGCACGGCGTCCTTGCCCAGCGTCGCGTGGTGGGTGCTGACGTTCACCGCGTCGTCGGCCCAGTCGGCGATCGACACGACGGTCAGGCGGGCCGCGTCACCGACGACGAATTCGATGTTGTCGGCGTAGGTTCCGCTGCCGGTCTGGTCGACGACCACGACGGCCTCGCCGAGTTCGGCGACCCGCAGCTGCAGGTGGCCGTACGCGGTCTTGCCCTCACCCGGTCCGGCGATGGTGATCTCGATGGGCTCGGCGACCTGGACGTCGCGACCGACCGACACGATGGTCGCTTCGGTGAACGACGAATACGCCTGCGCGGCAACGCGGTCCGCGGGCACGCCGCCCTGGCCCAGGCGCTCGTCGTCGCGGCCGACGGTCTCGACGGTGACGCCGTCGCGCTCCGACACCTCGACGCGCGCGGCGCCGGTGGCGACCGCGGAGCCGTCGTGCAGACCGTGCAGACGCTTCAGCGGCGTGAACCGCCACAGCTCGTCACGGCCGCCCGGCACCTCGAAAGCGTTGACGTCGTAGGACGTGAACAGCTCACCCTTGTTGGCGACGATGCCTTCCGTCGCCTCAGTCAGATTCGAACTCACTAGCCGACAGCACCTTCCATCTGCAGCTCGATCAGCCGGTTGAGCTCGAGCGCGTATTCCATTGGCAGTTCCTTGGCGATGGGCTCGACGAAGCCGCGCACCACCATCGCCATGGCCTCGTCCTCGGTCAGGCCGCGGCTCATCAGATAGAACATCTGATCCTCGCTGACCTTCGAGACCGTGGCCTCGTGACCCATCGTGACGTCGTCCTCACGGATGTCGACGTACGGGTACGTGTCCGAGCGGCTGATGTTGTCGACAAGCAGCGCATCGCATTTCACGCTCGACTTGGAGCCGTGCGCGCCCTTGTTGACCTGGATCAGGCCGCGGTACGACGAGCGGCCGCCACCACGGGCCACCGACTTGGACACGATGTTGCTCGACGTGTTCGGCGCCAGGTGCACCATCTTGGCGCCGGTGTCCTGGTGCTGGCCTTCGCCGGCGAACGCCACCGAGAGCACCTCGCCCTTGGCGTGCTCGCCGGTCATCCAGACCGCCGGGTACTTCATGGTGACCTTGGAACCGATGTTGCCGTCGATCCACTCCATGGTCGCGCCGGCCTCGGCGCGGGCCCGCTTGGTTACCAGGTTGTAGACGTTGTTCGACCAGTTCTGGATGGTCGTGTACCGAACGCGCGCACCGGGTTTCACCACGATCTCGACGACGGCCGAGTGCAGCGAGTCCGACTTGTAGATCGGCGCGGTACAACCCTCCACGTAGTGCACGTAGGAGCCCTCGTCGGCGATGATCAGCGTCCGCTCGAACTGGCCCATGTTCTCGGTGTTGATCCGGAAGTACGCCTGCAGCGGGATGTCGACGTGCACGCCCTTCGGCACGTAGATGAACGAGCCACCCGACCACACGGCGGAGTTCAGCGCCGAGAACTTGTTGTCACCGGACGGGATCACGGTGCCGAAGTACTGCTTGAACAGCTCCGGGTGCTCGCGCAGGCCCGAGTCGGTGTCCAGGAAGATGACGCCCTGCGCCTCGAGGTCCTCGCGGATCTGGTGGTACACGACCTCGGACTCGTACTGCGCGGCGACACCGGCGACCAGGCGCTGCTTCTCGGCCTCCGGGATGCCCAGGCGGTCGTAGGTGTTCTTGATGTCCTCGGGCAGTTCCTCCCAGGACGTGGCCTGCTTCTCGGTGGACCGCACGAAGTACTTGATGTTGTCGAAGTCGATGCCCTCGAGGTCACTGCCCCAACGCGGCATCGGCTTCTTGTCGAAGATGCGCAGCGCCTTGAGCCGGAAGTCGAGCATCCACTCCGGCTCGTTCTTCTTCGACGAGATGTCGCGGACGACAGCCTCGTTCAACCCACGGGTCGCGGCGGCGCCGGCAGCATCACTGTCTGCCCAGCCGTAGCCGTACGTGCCCAGGGAGGCAATGGTCTCCTCCTGGGTCAACTGTTCCGGGGTGGTCGTCATTGCGACACTCCTTCTTCTTGGGTCGCGGGGTGGATCGAGTGGACTGCGTGCTCGGGGATGACGGGGACGTGCGTCGTGCACGCACAATCGCCGTTGACGATGGTGGCCAGGCGCTGCACGTGCGTACCCAGGACCTCGGCGAACGCTTCGCGCTCGGCGTCGCACAGCTCGGGGAACTCCTCGGCGACGTGCGATACCGGGCAGTGGTGCTGGCAGATCTGCACCCCGCCGATCGGGCCCGTCACCGGGGTCGTCGTGGTGGCGTAGCCGGCCTGGGTCAGTGCCGCGGCCACCTGGTCCGCGGTGGCGGTGACGTCGTCGGTGGCGGTGACGCCCGACAGGATCGAGTCGATCCGGCGACGCGCGAACGTGCGGATGGCGTCGTCACCGCCGATCTCGCGCAGCTGGCGCATGGCGGCCGCCGCGAGGTCGTCGTAGGTGTGGCCGAGCTTGGCGCGCCCGGCCGCCGTCAGTCGATAGCGCTTGGCGGGGCGGCCGCGGCCGTTGTGCTGCCACGCGGCGGCGGCGCTGGATTCGGCGTCGCCGGCCTCGATGAGCGCGTCGAGATGACGCCGCACACCGGCGGCGGAGATGCCGAGCTGCTCGCCGATCTGAGTCGCGGTGACCGCGCCTTCCAGCAGCAACTGCACGATGGCCGAGCGGGTGTGACCATCGGAAACAGCCGTCGCCGACGCCACCGCGGTCGCGGTGCCGACAGCTTCGGGAGCTCCGGACGGTAATTTCACAACACCATTGTGACGGAATTCAGAACCCGAATCTAGGAAGGTAACCCTTATCACCGAGTTGGCGGGGGCCGAACAGGCCTACGGCTAATCTGCTCTGATGCCCGACCGCCTTCAGCACCTGAGCACGGCCGTCGCGCATTGGCACGCCGACGAGCCGTCCGTCGGCTCCCCGCTCAACGCGTCCGAGGTCGCCTCGCTGCGCCGGACCCGGCGATTCGGCGCCACCGGAACGGTACTGATGGCCATCGGCGCACTCGGCGCCGGCGCCCGGCCCGTCGTGCAGGATCCGACGTTCGGGGTGCGCCTGCTGAACCTGCCGTCGCGCATCCAGACCGTCTCACTGACCATGACCACCACCGGCGCCGTCATGATGGCGCTGGCCTGGCTGATGCTGGGCCGCTACACGCTAGGCAAACGCCGGATGTCGCGAAGCCAGCTGGACCAGACGCTGCTGCTGTGGGCGTTGCCGCTGCTGATCGCGCCGCCGATGTACAGCAAGGACGTCTACTCCTATCTGGCGCAGAGCCAGATCGCGAGCATCGGACTGGACCCGTACCGCGTCGGCCCGGCGACCGGTCTCGGGCTCGGCCACGTCTTCACCCTGACGGTGCCGAGTCTCTGGCGCGAAACACCGGCGCCCTACGGACCGCTGTTCCTGTGGATCGGGCGCGGCATATCGGAGCTCACCGGCGACAACATCGTCGCCGGCGTGCTCTCCCACCGGCTGGTCGTGCTGCTGGGTGTCGCCGCCACGGTGTGGGCAACGCCACGTCTGGCCCGCCGCTGCGGTGTCGCCGAGGTCAGCGCCCTGTGGCTCGGGCCCTGTAATCCCCTGCTCTTCATGCACCTCATCGCCGGCATCCACAACGAGGCCCCGATGCTCGGCCTGATGCTCGCCGGCACCGAATTCGCCATGCGCGGCATCGATTCCGGCCGTCCCCTCATCCCCCGGCCACTGCACTGGCCGCGGCACCGCGAGGACTGGTCGGCGTGGTGGCCACTGGCGATGCTGCTCACCGGCACGGTGCTCATCGCCATGTCGTCGCAGATCAAGCTGCCGTCCCTGCTCGCGCTGGGGTTCGTCGCGATGGCCCTCGCACGCCGGCTGGGCGGGACGGTCAAGGCCTTCTTCCAGGCCTGCGTGCCGCTGGGCACCGTCGCGCTCGCGGTCATGGCGCTCATCGGCTGGGCCAGCGGCCTGGGCTTCGGCTGGCTGTTCACCCTCGGCACCGCGAACGTGGTGCGCTCCTGGATGTCGCCGCCGACGCTGGTCGCGCTCGGCACCGGGCAGGTCGGCATCCTGCTGGGCCTGGGCGACCACACCACCGCGGTCCTCGGACTGACCCGCGGGATCGGCGTCTTCGTCATCGGCGTGCTGGTGAGCTGGCTGCTGCTGTCGGTGCTGCGGGGACGGCTCCATCCGCTCGGCGGTCTCGGCGTCGCCATGGGCGCGACGGTGCTGCTGTTCCCCGTCGTGCAGCCCTGGTACCTGCTCTGGGCGATCATCCCGCTGGCCTGCTGGGCCACCCGGCCCGGGTTCCGTGGCACCACCATCGTGGTGACGTTCGTCGTCGGCGTCTTCGGCCCGACGGCCAATGGGGACCGGTTCGCGCTCTTCCAGATCCTCGACGCGACGCTGGCCAGCACCGTCATCGTCCTGCTGCTCATCGGCCTGACCCGCAACCGCCTGCCCTGGCGCGGATTGCCGGAATCAGACAACGGTGACGCCCCTGGTAGCGGCGCTGCCAGGCCCGACGCTTACGCTGAATCCCCGTGAGTTCCGGTGAGACGCCCGTATTGCTGCGCGGCGTCAGCAAGCGCTACGGCGATATCCAGGCCGTGAACAACCTGGATCTGGAGGTGCGGCGCGCCGAGGTGCTGGCCCTGCTCGGACCCAACGGGGCCGGCAAGACCACCACCGTCGAGATGTGCGAAGGCTTCAACAAGCCCGACTCGGGCAGCATCTCGATCCTGGGCCTGGACCCGACGGCCGACAACGCCAAGCTGCGCGCCCGCATCGGCGTGATGCTGCAGGGCGGCGGCGGCTACCCCGCTGCCAAGGCCGGCGAGATGCTGAACCTCGTCGCGGCGTATTCGGCGAATCCGCTCGACCCGCAGTGGCTGATGGACACCCTCGGTCTGACCGAAGCCGCGCGCACCACCTACCGCCGGCTGTCCGGCGGGCAGCAGCAGCGCCTCGCACTGGCCTGCGCCATCGTCGGACGCCCCGAGCTGGTGTTCCTCGATGAGCCCACCGCGGGCATGGACGCCCACGCCCGAATCGTGGTGTGGGAGTTGATCGAAGGCCTGCGCCGCGACGGTGTCACCGTCGTGCTGACCACGCATCAGCTCACCGAGGCCGAGGAACTGGCCGACCGCATCGTGATCATCGACCACGGCGCGGCAGTGGCCGCGGGCACGCCCGCCGACCTGACGCGAGGTGGCGCCGAGAACCAGTTGCGCTTCTCGGCCCCGCCCAAACTGGACCTGACCCTGCTGATCTCGGCGCTGCCGGAGGGCTACCGCGCCACCGAAGCCGGCGCCGGCGAGTACCTGGTGGAAGGCCACATCGACCCGCAGGTGCTGGCCACCGTGACCGCGTGGGCCGCCCGCCTGAACGTGCTGGCCACCGACATGCGCGTCGAACAGCGCAGCCTCGAGGACGTGTTCCTCGACCTGACCGGACGGGAGCTGCGGTCGTGAGTACCGAGACCAATCGGTTCGCCCCGGGAACGTTCACCCCGGACCCGCGGCCGGCGGGCATCCCCGCGATGCTGGCGGCGCAGTACGGCCTCGAGCTCAAACTGCTGCTGCGCAACGGCGAGCAACTGCTGCTGACGATGTTCATCCCGATCACGCTGCTGGTCGGGCTCACACTGCTGCCACTGGGCTCGCTCGGTGATCACCGGCCGGGGACGTTCACCCCGCCGATCATGGCGCTGGCGGTCATCTCGACGGCCTTCACCGGACAGGCCATCGCCGTCGCGTTCGATCGGCGCTACGGCGCGCTCAAGCGCCTCGGCGCCACCGCGCTGCCGGTATGGGGCATCATCGCCGGCAAGTCGCTGGCGGTGATCACGACGGTATTCCTGCAGTCAATCCTGTTGGGCGGCATCGGCATTGCGCTGGGTTGGCGGCCGAGCCCGCTGAGCCTACTGCTCGGCGCCCTCGTCATCGCGCTCGGCACCGCGTCGTTCGCGGCGCTGGGCCTGCTGCTCGGCGGGACGCTGAAGGCAGAGATCGTGCTGGCCCTGGCGAACCTGCTGTGGTTCGTCCTGGCCGCCCTCGGCGCCCTGACCATAGAGCACCGCGTCGTGCCCGAGGCGCTGCGCTGGGTGGCCCGGCTGACGCCGTCGGGTGCACTCACCGAGGCCCTCACACAGGCGATGATGCTGTCGGTGGACTGGTTCGGCATCGCCGTGCTGGCCGCGTGGGGCGTGCTCGCCGGGCTCGCCGCGATGCGCTGGTTCCGGTTCAGCTGACAGCCCCTACTACGCCGCGTAGTTAGCCCTGGCCTACGATCAGACCGTGCTCGACAAGCTGCCCATCCCCTCGCTTCGGGTCCAGCGGCTCATCGCGTTCCTGGTCATCCTGACCCAGGGCGGCATCGCCGTCACCGGGGCCATCGTCCGCGTCACCGCATCTGGACTGGGCTGCCCGACGTGGCCGCAGTGCTTCCCCGGCAGCTTCGTGCCGGTGCCACACGCCGAAGTGCCCGTCGTGCATCAGGCCGTCGAATTCACCAACCGCATGTTCACGTTCGGCGTCGTGCTGACGGCCGCCCTGGCGGTGCTCGCCGTCATCCGCGCCGGCCGCCGCCGCGAGGTCCAGGTCTACGCCTGGCTGATGCCGGCGTCGACCGTCGTGCAGGCGGTCATCGGCGGCATCACCGTCCGCACCGGACTGCTGTGGTGGACCGTCGCCGTCCACCTGCTGGTGTCGATGGTGATGGTCTGGCTGGCGGTCCTGCTCTACGTCAAGATCGGCGAACCCGACTCGGGCACCGAGGAACTCGTCGTGCCGCAGCCACTGCGCTGGTTCACCGCACTGACCGCCGTGACCCTGTCCGCGGTGCTGGTCACCGGGACCTTGGTGACCGGCGCCGGACCGCACGCCGGCGACAAGAGCGCCCTGCAGCCCGTCAAGCGCCTGCAGGTCGAGATCACCGATCTGGCGCACCTGCACTCGTCGCTGCTGGTGGCCTACCTCAGCTTCGTGATCGGGCTCGGCTTCGCGCTGCTCGCGGTGCACGCCCCCAAGCCGGTGCTGCTGCGGCTGGCGGTGCTGGCCGGGCTGGTGCTCGCGCAGGGCGCCGTCGGCGCGGTCCAGTTCTACACCGGCGTGCCCGCGGTTCTGGTCGCCATCCACGTGGCGGGCGCAGGCGCCTGCACCGCGGCCACCGCAGCGCTATGGGCGTCGATGCGAGTGCGGACGTCCGCGTAGCGAGTCCCTGGCTTCAGTCGGGTCTGCGACATCCCGTCACAGCTTGCAACCAGGGACGCCGCGACGCCGAACTTGATCCCTGACTTGGGCCAAAGTAGCGACACGTCGCCGCAGATTGATGTCAGGGATCTCGGCTCAGCACTTCGCCCGCTAACCATGCCCCAGGCAGCCTGGTTATCCCCGGCCCGACAGCGGGCCGAGGCCGAGCCGCTCGAGAGCTGACTCGACGCCGACGGCGAATTGTCGTTGGGCCGCGGCACGTTCGGGCTCGGCAAGCTGCCGCCAGCCCAGGCCCGGTTCGACCAGTTCCAGCTCGAGCAACCGCGGGTCCCGGTGATCGCCGATGACGTCCACCCGGGCGTACAAGAACTCCTCCGGCTCGATACCGAGATGCGCGGCCGCGGCGGCCAGCGTCGCGTAGCCGACGTCCCACAATTCGAAATCCGGGTCGGCCGGTTGCAGCTGTTCCTCGGCGTACGTGCCGGATTCGTGCATCTCCACGCTGCCACCGGGCGGCGGCAGCATCGGCCCCTTGAGGAACGCGTGCGATTGCTTGCCGGCCAGGAACACCAGCGCGGTCTCCCCCGCCTCGATGCGTTCGTCATACGGCTGGATCAGCGCCGTGCGGCCGTCGGCCTGGAGTGCGGCAGCGTGCGCCGCGGCCGCGGCGGCATCGGTGAATCGTTGCGCGCCAACCGAACCCGCCCCCACCGCGGGTTTGACCACGACCTGACCACTGGGCACCGTCACCGGCTCCCCCGGCGCGAAGAAGCCGCTGGGCACCGTCGGCACGCCGGCCGCCGCCAAATCCGCCAGGTAGCGCTTGTCGCTGTTCCACGCGACCACCTCGGGTGCGTTCAGCAGATTGGGCACCTTCCTGGTCCAGGCCACGAACTCATCGTGCCGCTCGGTGTAGTCCCACGTGGCCCGCAGGATCACGAGATCGGCCTGCAGCGTGGCTGGGTCGTCCCACGCCAGCCAATGCGCGTGCAAACCGCGGTCCCGTAACGCCTTGACCAACCCGTCGTCGTCGCCGTCGCCTTCGACGAGGGCCTGGCAACCTGCGAAAACGATACGGGGATGACGGATATCGGGCCGCGCGAGTTTCACGTTGGAATGATAGGTGGCATGCATGCCATCGAAGTCGCCGAACTCGGCGGTCCGGAAGTCCTGTCCTTCGTCGAACGCCCCGAGCCCACGCCGGGTCCGGGCGAGGTCCTGATCAAGGCCGAGGCCATCGGCGTCAACTTCATCGACACGTACTTCCGCTCCGGCCTGTATCAGCGCGAAGTGCCATACATCCCCGGCACCGAGGTCTGCGGCACCATCACCGCGGTCGGCGACGACGTGGCGGCGCTCGCCGTCGGCGACCGGGTGGTCACCGCCGCGGCCGACGCCACCTACTCCGAATACTGCGTCGCCCCAGCCGATTACGTGGCCTACGTCCCGGAGGGCGTGGACCCCGAGGTGGCCGCCGCGGCACTGCTCAAAGGCATGACGGCGCACTACCTGATCAAGTCGACCTACCCGGTGCAGCAGGGCGACACGGTGCTGCTGCACGCCGGCGCCGGCGGCGTCGGGCTGATCCTGACCCAGTGGGCCACCAGCATGGCGGTGCGCGTCATCACCACGGTCTCCAACAGCGACAAGGCTGCGCTCTCGCGGCAGGCCGGCGCCATCGAGGTGTTGGACTATCCCGACGATCCCGCCGAGTTCGGCGCCAAAATCCGTGAACTCACCGACGGCAACGGCGTCGCCGCGGTGTACGACGGAGTCGGCGCCTCCACGTTCGAGGCGAGCCTGGCCAGCCTCGCGGTACGGGGCACCTTGGCCCTGTTCGGCGCCTCCAGCGGCCCGGTGCCGCCGATCGATCCACAGCGCCTGAACAGTGGCGGATCCCTGTTCCTGACCCGGCCGACGCTCGCGCATTACACCCGCAACACCGACGAGTTCTCCTGGCGGGCAGGCGAACTGCTGCAGGCCATCTCCGATGGCACCCTCAACGTGACGATCAGCCAGCGGTATCCCCTGGCCGACGCCGCCCGGGCCCACGCCGACCTGCAGGCCCGCCTGACGGTCGGCTCCGTGGTGCTGGTGCCCTAAACCGGCGCGGCCGCCGGGAACGTCCAGGCGCCGTCGAGAATCTCGGGCCGCGGACGGTACAGCCGCACGGTGTAGTTCCAGCCCGGGGTGATCGGCAGCAGATTTTCAGCAACCGCGCCACCGAACTGGATGGTCGTCGAACCGTCGGCGGCCTTGACGGCAGTGATGTTGTTCACCGAGTAGGCATTCTGCTCGTTGGCGGTGAAGTAGCCGTCCTTGTTGTAGACCGTCACCGACCAGAAGCCGTCCACCGGAACGTCTTTGACGGTCAACCGGTGCACCGTGGTGCCGTCGTTCTGCGCGGGCACCACGGTCAGGTAGAACGCGTCGCGCTCGGGATTGCCGCCCCAGGCGTTGGCCGAGCCGATCAGATGCCGCACCGGGTCGGTGTCGGCCGCGGTGCCGAACATGCCCTTGGTGTCCGGCAGTGTGGTGGCCAGCGTGACGAGCGCGTCGCGGACGGTCTTCTGGCTGACCGGGTCCCAGTCGGGTACCGCAAAGCTCCCCGGCGCCTCCTGCGCGACGGTGATGGCGTCCTGCAGCGCGTGTACGGCGGCCAGATCAGCCGCATCGTTGGGATCGACCAACGTGCGGACGGCCACCGCCACGTAACGGGTACCGACGGCCGCGCACGTCAGGTGCACCGTCGCCGGGGCATAAGCGACCTCGGTCGTGTAGTGGTCCTCGTTGATGACCTGGAGCGACATGAACCGGCCCGCGCTATCGGGCAGGGTGACGGTGACCGGTCCGGCGTCGAGGTCGAACACCGCGGCCGAGTAGAGGGTGTCGCGGTTCTGCCGGATGACCACCTGGTGATCGATCGAACTCAGTTCACGGTGATGCAGAAAGCCACCGACGCCGCCGTCGTTGACGATGCCGGAGAAGTACAGATCCGATTCGGCGCGGGCGAAGTTGTCGGGGCTCACCAGTTGGGGCATGCCCCAAAACTAGCGGGTCCGTCAGTGGCCGAAGACCATCGGCAGCGCGAGCGCCGAGTCGACCGCCAGCGCGCAGAACACGACGGCGAGGTAGTTGTTCGACTGCAGGAACAGCCGCAGCGGCTTCACCGGCTCGCCGCGCTTCACGCCCGAGTACAGCTGGTGTGCCATCACCAGGAACCAGACGCCGGCGACCAGCGCCACCGCCGCGTACAGCCAGCCGGTGGCGAACGCCAGCGCGAGCGTCGTCAGCACCGTCGCCCAGGTGTAGATCAGGATCTGCTTGGTGACCTGGCGCTCGGTGGCGACGACGGGCAGCATCGGCACGCCGGCCGCCTCGTAGTCCTCCTTGTAGCGCATGGCCAGCGCCCAGGTGTGCGGCGGTGTCCAGAAGAAGATGATCAGGAACATCACCAGCGCGGGCCACTGGATGGTTCCGGTCACCGCCGACCAGCCGATCATCACGGGCATGCAGCCGGCGGCGCCGCCCCACACAACGTTCTGCGACGTGCGGCGCTTCAGCAGCAGCGTGTAGACGAAGACGTAGAAGGCGATGGTCGCCAGCGCCAGGAGGCCCGACAGCAGATTCGAACTGCGCCACAGCCACAGGAACGACGTGACGGTGAGCACCAGGCCGAAGATCAGCGCGTTCCGGGTGGGCACCGTCGCGCGGGCCAACGGCCGGCGGGCGGTGCGCTTCATCACCTTGTCGATGTCGGCGTCGGCGACACAGTTCAGCGTGTTGGCGCCGGCCGCCGCGAGTAGCCCGCCGACCAGGGTGTTGAGGATCAACAGCGGCTTGATGGGACCTTGGCTGGCCACCACGTCGAAGCGGTGCGCCAGCAGCATGGCCGGGATGGTCGTCACCAGCAGCAACTCGATGACACGCGGCTTGGTGAGGGCGACGTAGGCCAGCAACGTGTCCCGAACGCGGTGCGGCGACTTGGTCCCCGAAGCAGCGTCGTGCTCGTCAGACGCCGCAGCTCCGGGACCGAAACCGTGTGCCCCGTGGACGGAACGGCGCTCGCGAATGCTCACGCAGATATCTCCTCGGAAGTCACGGCCGCGCAGCCTCTACTACAGACGATGGTAGACCGCGCACCTGAGTGCTCCACACCGCAGGGTGCATTCAGGTGAACGGAAACCCAATCACGGACAGGCCAAAGGTGAAGCGGTCTGCACCACACCAGCGGCGCGCATTAGGGTAGTCATGCAGCTCGCTTGCGATTTGCCGAGCCCGAGACGTCCCTCAGTAGGAGTGCGCCCGTGACCACAGTCGAAGAGATTTCCGAACTCACCCGCCCGCACCACCCGGACGACTGGACCGAGCTGGACTCGGCCGCCGTCGACACCGTGCGCGTGCTGGCCGCGGATGCGGTTCAGAAGGTCGGAAACGGCCACCCCGGAACCGCCATGAGCCTGGCCCCGTTGGCCTACACCCTGTTCCAGCGCCAGATGCGCCACGACCCGTCCGACACCCACTGGATCGGCCGTGACCGCTTCGTCCTGTCGTGTGGGCATTCCAGCCTGACGCTGTACCTGCAGCTGTACCTGGGCGGCTTCGGCCTCGAGCTGGCCGACATCGAGGCGCTGCGCACCTGGGGCTCGCTGACCCCCGGCCACCCCGAGTACGGCCACACCAAGGGCGTGGAGATCACCACCGGTCCCCTGGGCCAGGGCCTGGCCTCGTCGGTCGGTATGGCGATGGCGGCCCGCTACGAGCGCGGCCTGTTCGACCCCGATGCCGCTCCCGGTGAGAGCCCGTTCGACCACTTCATCTACGTGATCGCCTCGGACGGCGACATCGAAGAGGGCGTGACGAGCGAGGCGTCGTCGCTCGCCGGCACCCAGCAGCTCGGCAATCTGATCGTGCTGTGGGACAACAACAAGATCTCCATCGAGCACGACACCAACATCGCGCTGTCCGAGGACACCTGCGCCCGCTACCGCGCCTACGGCTGGCACGTCCAGGAGGTCGAGGGCGGCGAGAACGTCGTCGCGATCGAGGAGGCGCTGGCCGCCGCACGCGCCGTGACCGACCGGCCGTCGTTCATCTCGGTGCGCACCATCATCGGCTACCCGGCCCCCACCAAGATGAACACCGGCGGGGTGCACGGTTCGGCGCTGGGCGCCGACGAGGTCGCCGCCACTAAGAAGGTGCTGGGCTTCGATCCGGACAAGAGCTTCGAGGTGAAGCCCGAGGTCATCGACCACACCCGTGAGCTGGTCGCCCGCGGCAAGAAGGCGCACGACGAGTGGCAGGTCGCGTTCGACGCCTGGGCCGCCAAGGAGCCCGAGCGCAAGAAGCTGCTGGACCGCCTGGAGGCCGGCGAACTGCCCGAGGGCTGGGACGCCGACCTGACGTACTGGGAGCCGGGCAGCAAGGCCGTCGCGACGCGTGCCGCGTTCGGCAAGGTGCTCAACGACGTGGCCGGCAAGCTGCCCGAATTGTGGGGTGGCTCAGCCGATCTCGCGGGCAGCAACAACACCACCATCAACGGGGTGAAGTCGTTCGGCCCGCCGTCGATCTCGACCGAGGACTACACCGCCGACTGGTACGGCCGCGTGCTGCACTTCGGCATCCGCGAGCACGCGATGGGCTCGATCCTCAACGGCATCGTGCTGCACGGCCCGACGCGTCCGTTCGCGGGCACGTTCCTGCAGTTCGCCGACTACATGCGTCCGGCGGTGCGGTTGGCCGCGCTGATGAACATCGACCCGATCTACATCTGGACCCACGACTCCATCGGTCTGGGTGAGGACGGTCCGACGCACCAGCCGATCGAGCACCTGGCCGCGCTGCGCGCGATCCCGAACCTGTCGGTGGTTCGTCCCGCCGACCCGAACGAGACCGCGTACACCTGGCGCACCATCCTGCAGCGCACCCACGGCAACAACCCGACCGGTTTCATCCTGACCCGTCAAGGGGTACCCGTCCTCGAGGGCACTTCTTCGGAAGGCGCTGCCAAGGGCGGCTACGTGCTCGGCGGCGGCAACCCGGCCGACGACGCCGACGTCATCATCATCGCGACCGGCTCCGAGGTACAGCTGGCCGTCGAGGCACAGAAGCTGTTGGCGGACAAGGACATCGTCGCCTATGTGGTATCGATGCCGTGTCTGGAATGGTTCGAGGCGCAGCCCAAGGAGTACCGCGACGCGGTGCTGCCGCCGGACGTCTCGGCACGTGTTGCGGTCGAGGCCGGCATCGCGCAGCCTTGGCACAAGCTGGTCGGTGACACCGGCGAGATCGTCTCGATCGAGCACTACGGCGCATCGGCCGACGACAAGACCCTGTTCCGGGAGTTCGGCTTCACCGCTGAGGCCGTCGTCGCCGCCGCAGAACGCTCGTTGGACAACTGACAACCAATTCAGAAAAGAGCACCCTCATGACTCAGAACCCGAACCTCGCGGCGCTGAGCGCCGCCGGTGTCTCCGTGTGGCTCGACGACCTGTCGCGTGAGCGGCTGCAGTCGGGGAACCTCACCGAGTTGATCAACACCCGCAGCGTCGTGGGCGTCACCACCAACCCGTCGATCTTCCAGGCCGCGCTGTCGAAGGGCACGGCCTACGACGAGCAGGTGCACGAGCTGGCAGCGCGTGGCGCCGATGTGGACGCCACCATCCGCACCGTCACCACCGATGACGTCCGCAACGCGTGCGACGTGCTGGCCAAGGTGTACGAGGCCTCCGGCGGGGTCGACGGCCGGGTGTCCATCGAGGTGGACCCGCGGCTGGCGCACGACACCGACAAGACGATCCTGCAGGCGATCGAGCTGTGGAAGATCGTCGACCGGCCCAACCTGCTGATCAAGATTCCGGCGACGCTGGCGGGCCTGCCGGCGATCACCGCGGTCATTGCCGAGGGCATCTCGGTCAACGTCACCCTCATCTTCTCGGTCGAGCGGCACCGCGCCGTGATGGACGCCTACCTGACCGGGCTCGAGAAGGCCCGCGAAGCCGGCCACGACCTGTCCAAGATCCATTCCGTCGCTTCGTTCTTCGTGTCCCGCGTGGACACCGAGATCGACGCGCGGCTGGAGAAGATCGGCGGCTCGGCGCTGGGTCTGCGCGGCAAGGCCGGCGTCGCCAACGCCCGGCTGGCCTACGCGGCCTACGAGCAGGTCTTCGGCGGACCGCAGTTCGCGAACCTCAAGGCCGAGGGCGCTCGCGTGCAGCGTCCGCTGTGGGCGTCGACCGGCGTGAAGAACCCGGACTACCCGGACACGCTGTACGTCACCGAGCTGGTGGCCGCCAACACGGTCAACACCATGCCGGAGAAGACGCTGGAGGCGGTCGCCGACCACGGTCAGATCACCGGAGACACCATCTCCGGCACGGCGGCCGCGGCGCAGGCCGTGTTCGACGAGCTCTCGGCCGTCGGCATCGACCTGGACGACGTGTTCAACCTCCTCGAGGTCGAGGGCGTGGAGAAGTTCGAGAAGTCCTGGGCCGAGCTGCTCGAGGCCACTCAGGGTCAGCTCGACGCGCTGAAATGAGCGACAGCAGCGGGCGGCCGACGGACTGGGTGAACCCGCTGCGGGACAAGCGTGACAAGCGCATGCCCCGCATCGCCGGCCCGTGCGCGGTCGTGATCTTCGGTGTCACAGGCGATCTCGCCCGGAAGAAGCTCATGCCGGCGATCTACGACCTCGCGAACCGTGGGCTGCTGCCGCCGTCGTTCGCCTTGGTCGGGTTCGCCCGGCGAGACTGGGCCGACGAGGATTTCGGCAAGGTCGTCTACGACGCCGTCAAACAACATGCTCGGACACCGTTCCGGCAGGAGGTCTGGGACCGACTGGCCGAGGGATTCCGGTTCGTGCAGGGCACGTTCGACGACGACGCGGCGTTCCAACGGCTGCGTGACACGTTGCGCAAGCTCGACGAGGAACGCGGCACCGGCGGCAATCACGCGTTCTACCTGTCGATTCCGCCGAACGCGTTCCCGCAGGTGTGCGAGCAGCTGTCGACGTCCGGCCTGGCCAACAAGTCGGACGGGTCCTGGAGCCGGGTGGTCATCGAGAAACCGTTCGGTCACGACCTGGCCAGCGCCGAAGCGCTCAACGGGGTCGTCAACAGTGTGTTCCCGGAGTCGTCGGTGTTCCGCATCGACCACTACCTGGGCAAGGAGACCGTCCAGAACATCCTGGCCCTGCGGTTCGCCAACGAGTTGTTCGAGCCGGTGTGGAACGCCCATTACGTCGACAGTGTGCAGATCACCATGGCCGAAGACATCGGGCTCGGTGGCCGCGGCGGTTACTACGACGGGGTGGGCGCTGCCCGCGACGTCATTCAGAACCACCTCCTGCAGCTGCTCGCGCTGACGGCGCTGGAGGAGCCGGTCAACTTCTCGCCGCATGAACTGCAGGCCGAGAAGATCAAGGTGCTGTCGGCGACGCACCTGGCCGAGCCGCTGGACGAGACCACGGCACGCGGTCAGTACGCCGCCGGCTGGCAGGGCGGGCAGAAGGTGGTCGGGCTGCTCGATGAGGAAGGCTTCTCGAAGACGTCCACCACCGAGACATACGCCGCGATCACCGTCGAGGTGGACACCCGACGGTGGGCCGGGGTGCCGTTCTACCTGCGCACCGGAAAACGGTTGGGGCGCAGGGTCACCGAGATCGCGCTGGTGTTCAAGCGGGCCCCGCACCTGCCGTTCGATGCGACGATGACCGACGAGCTCGGGCAGAACGCATTGGTGATCCGGGTGCAGCCCGACGAAGGCATCACCCTGCGGTTCGGTTCGAAGGTGCCCGGGCATCTCATGGAGGTCCGCGACGTCAGCATGGACTTCTCGTACGGTTCGGCGTTCGCCGAGGACTCCCCCGAAGCCTACGAACGACTGATCCTCGATGTCCTGCTCGGCGAACCGTCGCTGTTCCCGGTCAACGCCGAAGTCGAATTGTCCTGGAAGATATTGGATCCCGCGCTCGAACATTGGGCGGCGCAGGACCGCGCCGGCGGCCGGCCCGAGGCCTACGAAGCAGGCACATGGGGGCCGGATTCGGCGTTCGAGATGTTGCGGCGCACCGGCCGCGAATGGAGGCGGCCGTGATTCTCGAACTGCCCGACACCGATACCGGTGCGATCAACAAGAAGATCGTCGCCCTGCGCGAAGAGGGCGGCGCCATCACCCTCGGGCGGGTGCTGACCCTGGTGGTGGCACCTGACACCGAAGCCATGCTGGAAGAGGCTATCGACGCGGCCAACACCGCCAGCCGCGAACACCCGTGCCGCGTGATCGTGGTGATCCCAGGTGACCGCCTTGCCACCGAGGCTCGCCTGGATGCCCAACTCCGGGTGGGCCGCGATGCCGGCGCCAATGAGGTTGTGGTGCTTCGCCTTTCGGGGCCGCTGGCCGGCCACGCCAGCAGCGTGGTGACGCCATTCCTCCTTCCGGATACCCCGGTGGTCACCTGGTGGCCCGATGTGGCACCGGCGGTGCCGGCGGCCGACCCGTTGGGCAAGCTGGCCATCCGCCGGATCACCGACGCCACCAACGGCGAAGACCCGCTGGCGTGCATCAAGAGCCGACTGGCCGGCTACACGTCCGGGGACACCGATCTGGCCTGGAGCCGGGTGACCTACTGGCGGGCGCTGCTCGCCGCCGCGCTGGACCAGGCACCGTATGAACCGATCACCGAAGCACTGGTGTCGGGGCTGAAAGACGAACCGGCCCTGGACATCTTGGCCGGCTGGCTGGCGGCCTGCATCGACGGTCCTGTGACACGTGCAGTCGGCGATCTCAAAGTCGTGCTGACCCGGCCGAGCGAGACCATCACGCTGAGCCGCCCGCAGACCGGTGTCACCGCGTCGCTCACCCGCACCGGCCGACCGGAGGCCCACATTCCGCTGGCACGCCGGGAAGCTCGCGACTGCCTCGCCGAAGAGATGCGCCGGCTCGACGCCGACGAGATCTACCATCGCGCCCTGGTGGGCCTGGACAAGGTCGTTTATGTCTGAACAGATCATCGAAAAGTATTCCGACGCAGACGCTCTGGTGACCGCGGTCGGCGATCGCCTCGTGACGGCCATCAACGGCGCCATCGAGGCCCGCGGCGTGGCGTACATCGTGCTGACCGGCGGCGGAACCGGCATCAAGTTGCTCAAGCATGTCGGCGGGCATCCGATCGACTGGGCCAAGGTGCACCTGTTCTGGGGTGACGACCGTTTCGTGTCGGCCGACGACGCGGACCGGAACAGCAAGCAGGCGCGCGAGGCGTTGCTGAATTCTGTTGCCATTCCGGCGGAGAACGTGCATGCGATGGCCGCCAGCGATGGCGAGTTCGGCGACGACATCGACGCCGCGGCCGCCGCCTACGCGCGCGAGCTGGCCGAGGTGGCCGGGAATGGTTCGCCGACACCGGAATTCGACGTGCACCTGTTGGGCATGGGCGGCGAGGGCCACATCAATTCGCTGTTCCCGCACACCGACGCGGTGCGCGAGACGGCACGGTACGTCGTCGCTGTCACCGACTCCCCCAAGCCACCGCCGCGGCGGATCACCCTGACGCTGCCCGCAGTCCGCCGCGCCCGTGAGGTGTGGCTGGTCGTGGCCGGTGCCGAGAAGGCCGACGCGGTCGCGGCCGCCGTCGGTGGCGCTGCGCCAGAAGACATTCCAGCAGCCGGCGCCATCGGCACCGAGGCGACGGTGTGGTTGCTCGACGCGGCCGCGGCGGCGAAGCTGTAGCCATGGTCGACAAAGGCGATGGGCGGACCCGTCCGGTCGGCGGCCGGATCCGGACGCTCACGCAGGCGGCGCTGAACGCCGATGTCACCGTCTCCCAGGTCGATGCACTGCTCGTCGACATGGAAGGCACGCTGGCCACCCTCAGCGGGCTGACCGACAACCTCGACGCGACGATGTCGCGGTTCAACGAGACCATCACCCAGATCGACGAACTCGCGCCCCGCATTTTTGGGGTCGTCGATCGGATGGAGGCGATCGTGACGCGTGTCGAGGCAATCGTCGGCGTCGCCGAGACAGTGCTGTCGCCCATCGCGCTCACCGAGAGTGCCGTGCGTGGCGTGCTGAAGTCAGTTCGCGGTTGGGCTCCGTAGCGCACCTGCTGCCTACCCAACGGCATCCCAAGGCGCCGTTAGGCCACGATTTCCACTGCCATCCGCGCACCGCCCAAAAAACTCTGGTCACTTTGTTTTCCCTGGTCACAGTAGGTAACTAGCGCCACATTTCCCGCAGGTTCTTGTCGGTGCTTCGAACTAGTGTTCGAATATGGCCACGGACCGCGCCACCATCTTCGCCGCTCATGCGGCGCTGGAGAATGCGGTCACCGAGATCAACGAGTTCGACTACAGCGGCCTATCGGTCACTGATCAACTCGAACTGCTGTCGCGCCGGGAAGTGCTCGCGCGCCGCATGCCGGTCGCCGACCACGCACTTCTGGCGGGCCTTCAAGGGCAAACCACGCCGCGCGAGATCGGAGCGAAGAGTTGGGCCGACGCCCTGACCATCCGCCTTCACATCTCCGCAGATGAGGCCCGGCGACGCGTCCGCGACATGGCCGATCTGGGCCCACGCACCGCTGTCACCGGCGAGACGCTGGCACCGGCGTACGAACACATCGCCGCAGCCCAAGCCGCGGGCGCGATCGGCGCCGAACACATCGCGATCATGAACACGTTCGTCAAGAACCTGCCCGCCTGGGTGGACACCACCACCCGCAGCCAATGCGAAGAAACGCTGATCACCAACGCCGCCGCAGGTCAAACCCCCGAAGAACTCAAAGCGGCCGCCGATCTGCAGTTGTACCTGCTCGACCAGGACGGGCCACTACCCGATGACGCCGAACGCGCCCGCAAACGCAGCTTCCGAATCGGCAAGCAGCAACCCGACGGAATGTCCAAGGTGCAGGGCTGGCTCGACCCCGAAGCGCGCGCCACCCTCGAAGCAGTCCAGGCCAAACTCGGCGCCCCCGGCATGTGCAACCCCGCCGACCCCACACCATGTCAGTCGGGCACACCCACTCAGGCCCAGATCGACAACGACACCCGCAGCGCCGAACAACGCAACCACGACGCCCTCACCGCAATGGGCCGGATCACCCTCGGCACCGACCTCGGCCATCACAACGGCATACCCGTCACCATCGTGGTCACCACCACCCTGCAAGAACTCGAACACGGTACCGGGCTGGCCCTCACCCACACCGGCTCCAAACTGCCCATCCCTGACCTGATCCGGATGGCCGCCCGCAGCGCCCAACCGTATCTGCTCGTGTTCGACAAGCACACCAACGTCCCCCTGTACCTGGGCCGCAGCCGCCGCACCGCATCACTGGGACAGCGGCTGGCACTGTTCGGCCGCGACCGCGGCTGCACCCGCCCCAACTGCACCGCCCCCGCCTCGCGCTCCCAAGCTCACCACGTGAATACCGACTGGCGTGACGACGGACCCACCGACATCACCAATCTCGCCTTGGCGTGCGGCTGCGACAACCGCCTCGCCGACACCGGCGGCTGGACCACCACCATGAAAAACGGCAGAGCCCACTGGACCCCACCACAACTACTCGACGTCGACCAACCAAGAACCAACCAATACTGGCACCCGCAGCTCTACCCCGCCGAAGGCGAAGGTGACAGCGAAAGTGACAGTCCCGCAAATTGATTGGGCGTTTCACAGCGTCCCACCATCGCCGAGCGCCCGGTCGGCTGACGAACTGCGCCCGCCGGCAAATGGGGTGCGGCGCGCCACGAACCGCTCGTTGCGCCGCAGTTCTCGGAGATGAACTGGTCGCTGTTGCCGACGCTCGCCGCCGCGGTCTGCACTTCCACCCTCGCGCCCGCTACCGCATCACCGAAGAGGCCGGTCAGCCCTTCGCGACAATGTAGGTCGATGCTGTAGCTCTACACTGTTGACAGCAGGGAAAATGGGGCGTGTACTGGACTTCTAGCAGTATTAGAGGTGCCACCATGATCGTCATCATTGGACTAGTCGTACTGCTCATGGCGATGATCGCAGGATTCGCCGGCGTGCTCACCAACTCGGGAGCCGCCCACCCGCTGACCGAGAACTTCTCGCTCCTGGGCTATCACGTCACAGGGTCGACCGGCGCGGTGTTCCTGGCCGGGATCGCGGTCGGCGCAGTGGCGATGCTGGGTCTTGCCGTGTTGCTGGCAGGCGCACAGCGTACCGCTGGGCGCGGGCGAGATGCCCGACACCAACTCAAGGATTCGCAACGTGAAACGGCGTTGCTCAACCAGGAGCGCGATCAACGGCTCGAGCATCAGCCAGCCGACACCACCACCGGATCACCGGTGAAGCGCCAGCGAACGACCTTGGGGCACAGCAGGTTTCCCTTGCTCCAGCGCTGGACGCGCGGTCTGCGACCTGCGGGCACCGCGCATGCCTACAGGCCGCGGTAACACCCGCCTGCGATCACAAGCGTCAGCCGCAGTCGCGGCGTAACCAAAAGAAGGAAGGCGACAGCCAATGAGCATCACCAGGACCATGGCCAACAAGGCCGAGGCCGCCAAAGGCGCCTTGAAGAAGTTCATCGGCCAGAGCACCGGCAACACCCGGTTGCGCACCGAAGGCCGGGTCGATCAGTTCAAAGGCAACGCCAAACAGGCCGGCTCCAACATCAAAAACGCTTTCAAACCCTAACCAGCTATCCCCCAACCACATCGGCATCGAAACGAGGTAGACGCCATGATCGTCGCCGGAATCGTCCTCATCATCGCTGGCATGCTGCTCAACACCAACCTGCCCCTGGTGCCCATCGGAGTCGTCCTTCTCGTCATCGGCTTGGTACTGATGGCCATGGGACGGATGGGACGCCCCGCATTCGGCCGCCGCCACTACTACTAGCACTGGCCGGCAACACGTCTCGCCGATGGTGATTCACCGCGGCGTGGGCACGGCGCAACCACTTACCACTGCCAGGTGATGCAACTCCCCGCAGCCACCCGGCCGAATGTCAGAGGAGAAACATCATGCGATACGCAGGGCTATTGGTAGTCGTATGGCTGGTCATCGGCGCCTTCGCCACCGGCCAACGCGGCTACTTCACCCACGCCGAACAGAACTGCGCCAGCGTGGGGACCATCGCGGTCACCGTGATCGCAGGACCACTGAACTACCTGGGTGTCAATCCGAAGGTCACGAACTGTGTTGTGCCCCAGCCCAGTTCGTGACAACCATGGCTCAAGTCCGATCGACCTGCACCTAGGTATCCTACTCAACCACTCCAAGAAGCCAGCATGATCATCAGCACCCAGGCTTTGATCGTCGTCGTCGCGATCGCAGCCATCGTCTTACTCATCGCCCTCGGGGCGATGTTGATGAAAAAGAGCGTTCTCCTGCTTGTCAAAGGCCGGGCAAGCCGGCCGGCGCGCGCCGCCCACCACGGCTCGACGCCGTTCGTCTAACGGCGGGCCAAAATCGCCGCTACCCGCTGTTGCGCAGTGCGGTGGCCAACCCACTCATGGTCAGGAGAATGCCGCGCTGCACGAGTTCGTCTTCGTCGCCCGAGCGGTAGCGGCGCAGCAGCTCGACCTGGAGGTGGTTCAGCGGCTCCAGGTACGGGAACCGGTTGAACACCGACCGTGCCAGGGCCGGGTTGTCGGCGAGCAGGTCGTCCTGTCCGGTGATCAGGGCGTGCATCCGGATGGTGCGCTCGTGTTCGGCGGCGATCTTGTCGAACACCCGGTGGCGCAGCGCTTCGTCGTCCACGAGCTCCGAATACCGCGCCGCCAGGCCCAGATCCGACTTGGCGAGCACCTGCGCCATGTTCGACAGCACGGTCCGGAAGAACGGCCACTTCGCGTACAGGTCCTGCAGCACCTCGAGGCCACCGTCGGTGTTGTCGATGAACTCCTCGAACGCGGTCCCGGTGCCGTACCAGCCGGGCAGCATGACGCGCGACTGGCTCCAGGCCAGCACCCACGGAATGGCCCGCAGATCGGCGATCGACGTGGTCGGCTTGCGGGACGTCGGGCGGCTGCCGATGTTGAGCGCACCGATCTCGCTGACGGGCGTCGACGCCTTGAAGTACTCGACGAATCCCGGTGTCTCGTGCACCAATTCGCTGTAGGCCCGTTGCGCGCGGGCGGCGAGATCGTCGAGCACGTCGTAAGCGGGTGGCGCGGCGTCGCCGAGCCCTTCGACGTCGAGCAGGGTCGATTCGAGGGTCGCGGCCAGCAGGGTCTCCAGATTCCGATGTGCGGCATGCGGTTCGGCGTACTTGGCGGCGATCACCTCACCCTGCTCGGTGATCCGCAGCGAGCCCCGGACCGCACCGGGCGGCTGGGCGAGGATCGCGTCGTAGCTCGGGCCACCACCGCGGCCGACGGTGCCGCCGCGGCCATGGAACAGCCGCAGCCGGATTCCGGTCTTGCGCGCCGATTCCACGAGATCGAGCTCGGCGCGGTACAGCGCCCAGTTGGCCGCCAGGTACCCGCCGTCCTTGTTGGAGTCGGAGTAGCCGAGCATGACCTCCTGGTGGTCGCCTCGCGCGGTGACGATCGACCGGTACAGCGGAATGGCAAGGGCCGCTTCCAGAATGGCCGACCCGCGTTGCAGGTCGTCAATGGTCTCGAACAAGGGCACGATGCCGACCGGGCTGTACGGCTCGGGCCCCGCGGCATCGAGCAGGCCGGCCTCTTTGAGCAGCACTCCCGCCTCGAGGAGATCGGATACCGACTGACACATCGAGATGATGTAGTTGGGGACGGCCTCGGACCCGAACACCTCGACGGCCCGGGCAGCCGCCGCGACGATGTCCAGTTCCTTGCGCGCCAGTTCCGACAGCTGGGCGTCGCGCCCCACCAGCGGCCGCCGCGTGGACAGCTCCTCGACCAGGACGGCGACCCGCTCGTCCTCCGGCAGCGAGGCGTAGTCGGGGTGCACACCGGCCCAGGCCAACAGCTCAGCCACCACCTGCTCGTGCACTTCGGAGTTCTGGCGCAAGTCCAGGCCACACAGATGGAACCCGAAGACGCGCACCGACTCTCGCAACCGGGCCAGCCGGTCGTCGGCCAGCACGCTGGTGCCGCCGGCGCGCAACGAGGCGTCGATGACGTCCAGGTCGGCGAGCAGTTCGGCGGGCGTGGCGTACGGCGGCAGGCCGAGGTCCAGCTCGTGCTCGGGCTGCCGGTCGAGAATCTCGGCGGCGGTGGCCGTCAGGCGCCCGCGCAGCACGTGCAGCGCCTGGCGGTACGGTTCGTCGGCGTGGGCCGGTTCGGGATGCTGGTCGGCCAACTCCTGCAGCGCATCGCTGACGCGGACCAGCCGCGCCGACATCGACAATTCGTGTTCCAGCGCAAGGAGTTCGGCGAAGTAGCGGTCGAATGCGGTGTAGGCCGCACTGCCGGTGGCCAGGCGTACCACGTCGGCGGTGACGTTGGGATTGCCGTCGCGGTCACCGCCGATCCATGAACCGGGCCGCAGGATCGGCGTCTCCAGCAGCGGCTCACCCGGCCAGCGGGCCTGCAGCGCGCCACGCACCTCCGCGTTGACGCGTGGGATGACGTCGAAGAACGCAGCCGGGTAGTAACGCAGCCCGGTGGCGATCTCGTCTTGAATCTTCAACCGCGACAAGCGGATCAGCGCCGTCTGCCACAGCGTGAGAATGTGCCGGCGCAGCTCGGTCTCGATGTCGCGGTCGTCGCGCGTCAGGCTGTGCCCGTGCAACCGCAGCCGCATCAGGTCGGTGATCCGGTTCTGGGTGTCGAAAATGGTGCGCCGCCGGGTTTCGGTGGGATGGGCGGTGATCACCGGCGAGACCAGCGCACCGCGCAGCGCGTCGGCGACCGTGGCACCGTCCAATCCCCCGGCTTCGTCCAGCTTGCGGTACGTCGCGGCCAGGCTGCTGTCCTGCGGCGGCTCCCCCGCTGCCACGTGCACCGCGCGCCGCCGTTCGCGGTGAATGTCCTCGGCGACGTTGGCCAGCAGCGCGAAATGCGTGAATGCCCTGATCACCGGGATGGCCTGATGAATGTCGATGCCGGAGAACAACGCTGCGAGCTCCGCCCGGTCGATCTCGGAACGACGCACGCGGAACGATCCGACCCGTGCCCGTTCCACGAGGTCGAAGACGGCGTCACCGTTCTGCTCGCGCACCGTGTCACCGAGAATGGCGCCGAGCAGCCGGATGTCTTCGCGCATGGGTTCGGTGGCCTCACGGCCCAGTTCGGTGCGCTGAACCGATCCGATCGGCAGCAGCGTGGTGTCGGGAGCGTTCGGAACCTCGGCCATCACTTCAGTATCGACGCCATCCGCCGTTGGCGCAGAGCACGGAGACCGACTCGGTCACGGGGAACCAACGGGGACGATCGGCGTCGACGACGTCGTGGGTGTGGCCGGGCCGCTCGTTCGCGACGTCGTGGTCGACGGTTTCTGCCCGTCGGGCAACACAATTGGGTGCGAATCGCCGCCGTCGCCGCCCTCGCCGGAACTGTCCGCATCCAGGTTCGGCGGCCAGTCCACCGATGTCGGCGGCCAGGCCTTCGCCGACGAGCTGCCGCCACCCGGTGGGGCACAACCCGATCCGGCGCCGAAGTCGCCCGCGCCGGTGCAGTCGGCACGAGCGGCCGGCGGAGAAACCATGAACCAGACGACCACGACGCCGACCACCGCGGCCCGGCGTCTCACCGGCGTTCGTACGGCGCTCATAGCTGCAGGATGTCGCCGTAGGCGTTCACGCTGTCGTCGTTCTTGTCGGTGTCGATCGTCACCGTCGAGAAGAACCGGACGGCCACTGCTCCGCCGCAGCCGTCGACCTTGACGTGGGCGTCGTGGACGGTGATGCCGCCGGTGCGGCCCTTCAGCGATTTCTTGCCGAGCACGACGTTGGTGATCGTGCCCGGCAGCAGGTTCACCGAGACGTTGCCCTCCAGATCGGCGTAGGGACCGATGGCATTCAGCACGTTTCCGCTGAATCCGGGGTTGATTCCGATGTCGGCGTCGCCGCCGACGCTGGCGCCCTCGCTGAGGTCGACCTGGCAGCCCAGCTGCAGGCCCACGATCAACGTCCCGTTGTTGACAGCCGACGAGCCGCTCCCGTCGATGGCGGCCTCGGCCCGGCCGGTGACGAAGCCTTCGCGCGTGAAGGCCGTCGCCGCCATGTTGGGCACCGAGTTGACGGTCATCTGGGTGAGCGAAACCCCAAGGCGCCAGCCATCTTCGGTGTTGACGGCCTGGCGGACATCGGCGACCGGCAGCGGATCGGCAGACGCCACACCACCGGCCACGCAGAGCAGCACCGCCGCGCCTGCGCCGATACGAAGAAGATGCACCACGAGGCGAGATTAGGGGCCGGCGCTATGCGCGCCCTGTCATCGGGATAAGCGCCGGCACAGCACCCGCTGGACGGTTGCTGTCAGTAGCTGAACAAACAGAACCGGCCACGCCTGAGAGGCGTGGCCGGTTCTGGAAGTCTGAAGCTAGGCGCCGTACTTGATCTGCAGCGCGATGCCGATGATCGACACCAGCCAGATGCCGGTGATGAAGTAGGTCAGTCGGTCGAGGTTCTTCTCGACCACGGTGGACCCGGACAGGCTGGACTGCACACCGCCGCCGAACAGGGTCGACAGACCGCCACCCTTGGCCCGGTGGAGCAACACCAGCAACACAACCAACACGCTGGTGATGATCAACGTGATCTGCAGGGCCAAAATCATGAGCCACAGCTTACCGGGTGACGTGCCGTAGCCCGGCCGCGGTCCGCCGTCGCGTCGTCCCCATGGCCACAACTGCGTTGCTGATTCCGCGCCACCGGCGACCGTGACGGCGCACCATGGACACATCAACATCCACTACTCGGCCCATTTGGAGGCCAACATGTCCGTAGTGAAACGTGCTTCCGCGGCTTTGCTGACTGCCGCATTTGCGCTGACGACACCGGCAATATCGCTCGCCGCGCCCAGCGACGACACCTGGGATATCGAGGCATACGACAACTGCATGAAGAAGACCATCCGGAATCCGGACTTGTGCTGTGTCGAGTCCGGGGGCATTCCCGGAATGGACCCCGAGACAGGTTGCCACGCGCCGCCGGCCAAGGCGGCAGACGCCCCGTTGACCACCACGCCGACCCGGCAGCTACCGGGAGGCATCAACAGGGGCAACCTGCCCACCATGGTGTTGGAGCCGGCGAACTAGCCCGTCAGGGCAGCGGACCGCCCGCGGCGATCGCCGACAGCGTCGCGAACTGCTCGCCGTCGAGGGATGCGCCGCCGACCAGCGCGCCGTCGATGTCGGGCTTGGCGACCAACTCGCCGACGTTCTTGGCGTTGACCGAGCCGCCGTAGAGCACGCGCACGGTCGCGGCGATCTCGGGCGACGCCAGCTCGCCCAGGGTCGAGCGGATGGCGGCGCACACCTCCTGCGCGTCGCCGGCGCTGGCCACGCGCCCGGTGCCGATGGCCCAGACGGGCTCATAGGCGATGACCACCTGGCTGATCTCGTCCGCCGACAGCCCCGCCAGCGAGCCCGTGAGCTGGCTGGTGCAGTGCTCGACGTGGTTACCGGCCTCGCGGACGTCCAACCCCTCGCCGATGCACACGATCGGGGTCAGGCCGTGCTTGAGCGCGGCCTTGGCCTTCGCGGCGACCAGGGCGTCGTCCTCGTGGTGGTAGGTCCGGCGCTCGGAGTGCCCGACGACGACGAACGTGCAGCCCAGCTTGGCCAGGAACGCGCCACTGATCTCACCGGTGTAGGCGCCGGAGTCGTGCTGGGACACGTCCTGGGCGCCGTAGGTGAGCAGCAGCTTGTCGCCGTCGACCAGGGTCTGCACGCTGCGCAGGTCGGTGAACGGCGGCAGGACGGTGACGTCGACCTTGGCGAAGTACTTGTCCGGCAAGGCGAATGCGATCTTCTGTACCAGGGCGATGGCCTCGAAGTGATTGAGGTTCATCTTCCAGTTGCCGGCGATGAGCGGCTTACGCGCCATGGTCTACGACCCCAGAACTTCGATGCCCGGGAGGGTCTTGCCCTCGAGGTACTCCAGTGACGCGCCGCCGCCGGTCGAGATGTGGGAGAAGCCGTCCTCGGCGAGTTCGAGCTGGCGCACCGCGGCAGCCGAGTCGCCGCCACCCACGACGCTGAACGCGCCCTTGGACGTTGCGGTGATGATGGCCTCGGCGACGCCCCGGGTGCCGTCGGCGAAGGCGGGGAACTCGAAGACACCCATCGGGCCGTTCCAGAACACGGTCTTGGCGTTGGACAGCAGCGCGGTGAAGCGCTTGACCGACTCGGGGCCGATGTCCAGGCCCATCTTGCCGTCCGGGATGCGGTCGGAGGCGACGGTCTCCGGCACGGCGTCGGCGGCGAACTTGTCGGCCACCACGATGTCGACGGGGAGGTGGATGACGTCGGCGTAGGTGTCCAGCAGCCGCTTACAGGTGTCGATCATCTCCTCCTGCAACAGCGAGGTACCGACCGAAAGCCCTTGGGCCGCAAGGAAGGTGAAGCACATGCCGCCGCCGATGACGATGCTGTCGGCCTTGGTGGCGAGGTTCTCGATGACCGCGAGCTTGTCGGACACCTTCGAGCCACCGAGCACGACGGCATACGGTCGCTCGGTCGAGCTGGTCAGCTGCTCGAGCACCTTGACCTCGGTGGCCACCAGCGTGCCGGCGTAGTGCGGCAGGATGTTCGCGACGTCGTACACCGAGGCCTGCTTGCGGTGCACCACACCGAAGCCGTCGGAGACGAATGCACCCGGCGAGCCGTCGGGACCCTCGACCAGCGCCGCCAGCTCACGGGCCAGGGCCGCGCGCTCGGCGTCGTCCTTGCTGGTCTCGCGCGGGTCGAAGCGGATGTTCTCCAGCAGCAGCACGTCGCCGTCGGTCAGACCCTCGGCGCGGGCGAGCGCGTCGGTGCCGACGACATCACCGGCCAGCTGGACGTGGCGGCCCAGCTTCTCTCCGAGCGCGGCGGCAACCGGCGCGAGCGAGAACTTGGGGTCCGGTCCGCCCTTGGGCCGGCCCAGGTGCGCGGTGATGACGACCTTGGCACCGGCGTCGGCCAGCGCGGCCAGCGTCGGGACCGAGGCGATGATCCGGCCCGGATCGGTGATGTTGCCGTTCTCGTCGAGCGGGACGTTCAGGTCGGAGCGGACCAGGACGCCCCGCCCCTCTACGCCTTCGGTCAACAGCTCATCGAGGGTCTTGATGCTCATACCTGTCTTTCTCTTACGTGCGTCTACAGCGACTTGCCGACCAGTGCGGCCAGATCGGCGATCCGGTTGGAGTAGCCCCACTCGTTGTCATACCAGGACACGACCTTGGCTTGGTTGTCGATCACCTTGGTCAGTCCCGCATCGAACAGTGAACTGTGCGGGTCGGTGACGATATCGGACGACACGATGGGCGCGTCGTAGTACTTCAAAATCCCCTTCAACGGACCCTCGGCCGCGGCCTGCATCGCCGCATTGATCTCCGCGGCCGTCGCCGACTTACCCAGGTCCGCGGTCAGATCGGTCACCGACCCGGTCGGCACCGGCACCCGCAACGCATACCCGTCCAACTTGCCCTTGAGCTCGGGCAGCACCAGCCCGATGGCCTTGGCCGCCCCGGTCGAGGTCGGCACGATGTTGATCGCCGCCGCCCGCGCCCGCCGCAGATCCTTGTGCGGCCCGTCCTGCAG